>CAZSYD010000007.1:48368-70398 GCA_964611355.1 uncultured Ignavibacteriales bacterium
CCGCATGCCGTCATGGGCAATTAACAGATCGGCCACTCCCGCCTTTTGAGCCATGACTAGAGCCTTTTCGGTATCGTAATCTTCTTCGAAATGAGTCAGGACTACCCGGCGGACGTTGTTTTCAATGACGGCGTACAGCAACGGGGCGATATCAATATGGGTCGATTCGATTATTAGGAGATCAAGGTTTTTAAGATGAGGCAAAATGTCTTTTTCGGAACCGAGATCGGCGGAATATAAAATCGATTTTTCATTAATCCTGATAAGGAAAGAATAGCTTTGCATTTTATTGGGCAGATTATATTCGGCTATAATCTCTTTATAGCCCCGCAGATGATTATTAAGAATCGGTAAAATGGTAATCCCGTCAGCTTCAATATCCGTTTCCTCTGAAACCGGCAGTAGGTTTATTTCAAATGGGAGCTTTTCCGGCAACAGGTATAGCGCCCTGAAATAACCCTTTAGCGGATCAATTACCTCCGCCGGTAAGTGGATATATATCTTTTCCCGGCGGTTTGCCAGGTACTGCACCTGGATATAAAGCGGCAGGTCGGATATATGATCCGGGTGAGTATGCGATATGAAGATTCTTTCCATGGCCAAAGGGTCAAAACCGGCTCGCCGAAACGCCGCCGAAACGCCGCCGCCGCAGTCAAACAGTATCAGGCGGCCGTCAACTTCAAGAACGTAGCCTGAATTAATACGCGCCGGTTGAGGCATCCCGGCCGACGAACCCAGAATTGTAAAGGCGATTTTTGACATGGTTTACTTCCTGCCCGGTCAAACGGCGTCAACGTTCAAATATTTTGCAAAAAATCGAATTCTTTTAAACATTCGGGAACCCTGCATCGTCTTAGACGTAGAATAAACAGCAGTTAAGACAGAATGAAGGTTTAGCGCAAAACCTTCTGAATCTGACACCATCCTCTTATCGTGATTTCCCTCCGCCCGGGCCCCCGCGGCCCGGGTTTTCTATTATGATCGAAATTCCAAATCTATTTTCCCGTTACTTTTTCAACAGCCGCCGCCGCCTTCCGGCAATCCTCCTCGTCAACGTCAAGATGAGTCACAAAGCGAACGCGGTTGGGGCCGAAAGGAACGCACAAGACGCCTTCTTCGGCCAGTTTTGAAATAAACCGGTCAACCGACATCTTTTCGGGATCAATGTCAACGACGACAATGTTGGTTTGAACCGTTTCCATATCAACCGACAGGCCCGGCAGTTGATTCAGACTCTTCGCCAGATTACGGGCGTTCATATGATCATAAGCCATCCGGGTGATGTTGTTTTCGAGAGCATATATCCCGGCCGCCGCAAGTATGCCGACCTGCCGCATTCCGCCGCCGAACATCTTTCGAGTTCGGCGGGCTTTTTCGATAAATTCCTTGTTTCCCAGAAGTAATGATCCGACCGGAGCCCCCAGGCCTTTTGAAAGACAAACCGACACCGAATCGAAATACGACGCATATTTATCAAGCGAAACGGAGGCGGCCACATGGGCATTCCAGATACGGGCACCGTCAAGGTGCATCCAGAGCCCGTGCTTATCGGCCACACCCTTTATCTCCTCAATAATGTTAATCGGATATATCGTCCCGCCCGCCCGGTTATGGGTGTTTTCAATGGAGACAATCCTGTTACGGGGGCTATGAATATTCTGCGGCCGTATATTTTTCTCAATAAGCTCAGCCGACAGAATACCTTTTTTGCCTTCGACGGGATGGACAAGCAGCCCGGAAATAGCCGCAGGCGCAGCCACCTCGTAGTTGATTATATGGCTGCCCGTCTCGCAGAGAATCTCGTCGCCTCTTTCCGAGGCCGTGTACAGAGCCACCTGGTTGCTCATGGTGCCGGAGGCCATAAACAGAGCCGCTTCCATGCCAAGCATTTCAGCGGCCATCAATTCGAGCTTTTTAACGGTGGGGTCATCACCAAAGACGTCATCCCCTACCACGGCCTCGGCCATGGCCCGCCACATTCCCGGCGAAGGGCGGGTTACCGTATCGGAACGCAAGTCTATCGGTTTCATAACAGCCTAAAATTTCCAGTCGAAAATCAGGTTAAAAAATAAAATGAATCATGGCGACGAAAAGGCGCCAAACAGCGCCGCCTGTTCAAAACCCATAAAACGCATGACCACGAGCATTACCAGTCCGGATATCAACGGAACGGTCATATTATCATCGATTTTTCCGGAGAAGGCTTCTGTCAGAGCGGCGGCCACCGCGCCGATAATACCCGCCAGTGTCGGCAAACCGGGGATCAAAAACGACACCAGCGTCACGGATACCAGGCAGGCGGTTGAACCCTCTATAGATTTTTTCCCGATCAGTTTATGTTTTCCATATAACCGGCCGACCAGAGCCGCCGCGGTGTCACCGATGACTATAAACACCATTGCTGCAACGGCGATCGTTTTCGGGAAAAGAATTATGGTACACAGGGAAGTAACCAGTATATAACTCGCACCCATGAAGCCGCCTTTTATTTCATGTTCCCGAATAATGGGAATCAGCATCCATGACAGCCACTTCCAGAGCGCCCATTGCCTAAAGCGGGAAATATCAATCAGAATCGAAACGGCCGCCGACATGGCGACCCAGAAGATAACGGCCGGAAATGAAAGAAAGAGATACCCGACGGGAATAATAAGGGCAAAAAGATGAATTCCCTTTCTGACCATTTCGGCAGGGACAGGAATTTGATTCCCGTTATCCATACGGGTCAACGCCCTTGAAAAAACCTGGGCGGGGGCAGTTCCTTGCGATATAAATCGCCCAGTCGTTCCCAGTATATCTTTGGCGGTCCGCCCAGCCCGTCCTCAACGTACTCTTTTCGGATCTTTTCCTTATGTTCCTTAATCAATAGCGAATTGATTCCCGAGCGGGCTTTTTCAAGGGTGGTGGGAAATGCTTTCCGGATAACTTTTATCAGGTGGTAGCCAAACTCCGTTTTAACCGGGGATGAAATTCTTCCAACCGGCGTGGACATGGCCGCTCGCCAGAACGGCTCCGGCATATCGTATTCGCCGATATAGCCCAAATCCGCGGCGGCGCGCCTGATATCCGGATCGCCCGGATAATACTCGTCGGCGGTCTCCAGAAAATCCGCTCCGGACATAAGCACGTCGCGCATGTGTTCGGCGAGATTGGAATCTGCAAAGATTATATGCTGCACATAAACGGGCCTGTCCGAAATATATTCGTCAATATGCTCATCATAGTAGGTCTTGATTTCCTCGTCGGCAGGTTTATAGTCATCCTCAATAAGTCTTTTTCTCATGGTGGCAACGGAATATTTTTCGATTAATTCCGCAGCCCACTCTTCGACATCTTCACTGTCATAAAACCCCAGTTTGCTGGAGGCTCGGAGCATGTGGAAATGGACGGCGATATTCGTGATGAGGTCCGCCTTCTCATCCACGTTAAGGGGACGGGAAAGACCTTTCATCCTCTTATAAGGGTAAACCTGTTCGGCATAATCCTGGTAATAAAGAGTGTCGTTGCCGAATTCTTTATCGTCGGGGTTCACGTAAGCCATCGGAGTATAGAGATTATGAAGCGAATCATCCATCATAAGAGAGGCGGTATCGATTACTATGGTTCCTTCCTCGGCAACCGAATCCACAAAGGCCCGGCTGCGGTCCATTAACGCCTTATCTTTCAATTTCGCTTCCACCTGACCGTACACCGAATCAAGCGGTTGGTAATGTTCCGGGGAATAATCATCGACTCGAACCACATGCCAACCATACATGGTTTTGATTATCCCCGAAATTTCTCCGATCGGAGTGTGTTCAACCGTGGAGTCAAAGGGATACACCATGCTTTCAAGCTGAAAGTACCCCAGGTCGCCGCCTTTTGCTTTCGTATTGGGGTCATGCGAATACATCATGGCCAGAGTATCGAACGACGCTCCTCTAAGTAACTGCCTGCGCAGATCGGCAATCATCTCATAAGCGATGGAGTCCACCTGTTCATCGGTTTTGCCGAGATATAATACCGAGTCTTCGTCTTTCAAAACATGACCGGCTATAACTATGTGATGAGCGCGATATTGGTCGGGGAGCTTGTATTCCTCTTTGGCGATCTCATATGAGGCTACCACGGTCGATTCCGGCACGGTCACGGAGTCATAAATGACGTCGATGTACATCTCCCGCAAAACTTTTCCACGGCGCCTTTGCAGATATTGGCGATAAAGATCAGGCTCGGTGGTCAAGTCAAAGTCCTTACTCTCTTCGCCCAGAAGGGAATCAAGGAGCATCTGATAGACGGCGTCCAGCGCAGCGGCAGAATCAATCGTCTTAATGGCCGCCGGAATTTGGTTGAGTTGAAACTGTTCGGCCATCATGTCCGAATCTATGATCAGAAACGGCGTTTCAGCGAAGACGAACTTCTTCGGTCCTTCGGTAGCAGCCGAGTCGGCGGCGGGCGCTTCGGCAACCGGAACAGTCTGCTTCCCACTCTGACAGCCGAACAAAACAACACCCAGGGAAATTACCAAGCCAAAAGTGATATACCTGTTCATCGCTTTATATCCTATAAGTTTGAAATAACGCTTAAGCTAACAAATTACACCGGAAAATCAAGAAAAAGTTCCGATGCGGCGTTCTTTATCAAATAATACTTTATTGTGAAAACGAAACCGGAACTGCCGGGACCGGCTTCCGCCCGGTCGATTCTTCACTGATTTCACGGAAATACAGCCGGAATTCAGCCCCTTTCCCGGGCGGCGACGAGAGTTCCACCCTTCCATTATGGGTTTCCATCAGGCGGGAAACGATGGCAAGCCCCAGACCGGTACCCCCCTTTTTGGTGGAATAGAACGGCAGGAAAACCTTGTCCGCGTGTTCCCGTGGAATGCCCAGGCCGTTGTCGCGTACCATCAGGCAAATCTCTTCTTTTTTCCCCGTCTTGCGGATCGTTTTCACTTCAAATTCAATCAGGCCGCCTTTCTTCCCAAGAGCATCGCAGGCATTAACGGCCAGATTAAGAATCAACTGTTTCAGTTGATCTTCATCGCCGGAGATATATACAATATTGTTTTCGGAATGAAATCCGATTTCGATGTTTTCATTGAAAGACGGGTGTTGCCGGATAACCTCAATAATATCCAGAATTGTTCGATTCAGTTCAACCTTTTGGATCTGAGTACGGCCTACCCGGGCATATAGAAGAAAATCGGAAAGTATCTTATTGAGCCGGGAAGTTTCCTTGATGATAAGAAACATCAGTTTTTCGTTGTCACCTTCGAGAAGCAGATCGTTCTTGAGGACTTCTACCGAGCCGGATATAGACGCAAGGGGATTACGAATTTCGTGGGCAATATAGGCTGAAAGTTCCCCTACCGCAGCCATGCGATCAGCCTGCCTAATTCTTTCCTCAAGTTTTTTGGCATCGGTGATATCCTGGAAAATCGCAATCAGCCCGCGAATATTATTATTTTCATCAAACAGCAATGACGCGGAAATACCAATCGGGACCGTTTCCCCTTTGCCGTTAACGATTCCGATTTCCGCGCGCATCAGATGCTGATGCGATTCGAGAACCGATGAAAGATGATCCGCCAGAGCAGCTAACCGCCCGGAGAAAATCCGCCGGCAGTTCATCCCGACCGCTTCCGATTCCTTAAGGCCAAGAATAGCCTCGGCGGCCCGATTGAAATAGATCACCTTTCCTCGCCGATTCACCGTCAACAGGCCCGAATTGAGATGGTATAGAATGTCGCCCGTCTCAAGCCTGACTTTTGTAAGCTCAACCGAGGCCAACTGCAGTTCCTTATCCTTCGATTGCAGCTTCTGGGCAAGATAACCGGCAATAAACGCGACCAGATAAAAGATTAAAATATGCAGAAAGGTGGCATAGAAAAGGGTGTCATCGGTCGAGAAAAGATTGCCGCCGGAAGGAAATATTCGTCCGCCGAGCCCGGCAAAGGAAGCGTTCATCCAGGTTACGGAGGCATACGCAAGGCTGACCAGCGAGGCCACCGCCAGAGTCCCGACCAAGCGATAAACCAGCGCCGCCGAGACAATGGTCAACAGAAAAAGCGCCGCGAAGGGGCTATAAAGACTGCCGGTAGTATAAACGATTCCGGCTTCACACAGGATTTCGGTAATGAAATACAGGGCTATTAAAAAATAATAAAGAAAATAGACTTTCCACCGGCCAAGAAAAAGGAGCGTTGAAAAAGAAGCCAGAGTAATAAAACAATACGCAAGAAGCGACGCCCGCAAATATGACGGATAGCCGAGCCAGCCGACAATTACGCCAAATATAAGAGAAAAAGTAATAAGGCGCAACGGCATCAGCCAGGTGCTTTTTGTTCCGGCATATATCCGGGCCGAATCCATAAGGCAATTGCGGGCCGCCGGGCCCGCAACCTGGTTCTATCCGATCTTGCCGATGATATCAAACATCGGCAGGTACATGGCGATCAATACCCCGCCGATGACCGCGCCCATGAAAACAATAACGACCGGCTCGATCACCGAAGTTAACGCCGAAACGGCGGTATCGACTTCCTCATCGTAAAAATCAGCGATTTTGCTGAGCATTTCATCGAGCCCGCCGGTTTTTTCACCGACCGAAATCATCTGCGTGACCATGGGCGGAAACACGCCGGTTTCCTTCAATGGGCTGGTAATTGTATCGCCCTCGGCAATCGATATCACAGATTTCCTGATAGCATCATGGATAACGCGATTTCCGGCGGTCTTAGCCGTAATCTCAAGCGCCTCCAGAATTGAAACGCCGGAAGACAGCAGTGTGCCCAGCGTTCGGGTAAAGCGCGAGACGGCTGATTTGCGGATCAAACTCCCGAGAATCGGCATATTAATTTTTACCTTATCAACCGAAAGGCGCCCGTTGGGCGTTCTCACGAAAAGCTTATACCCGATAATCATCGCCACTATTCCGATAATCATATACAGGAAATTCGCTTGAAGAAAATTGGAAATGGCCAGTATAAACAAGGTTGGTCCGGGAAGTTCCGAGCCTAAACCGGCAAACATATTGGCAAAAACCGGTACGACAAAAGCCAGCATGGCGATCGTTACGCCGGTGGCCACAATGCTGATGACTATCGGATACATCATGGCGCCCTTGACTTTGCGGGCCAATGCGTCGGCCTTTTCGCGATAAGTCGACAGACGGACCAGGATGACATCCAGAGCGCCACCCATTTCGCCCGCCGCGACCATATTGACATAAAGCTGATCGAAAACCTTGGGATGCTTGCCAAGGGCGTCCGCCAGCGTTGAGCCTCCCCCTACCGAGTCCTTGATATTTATAATCACTTTTCGCATTTCGGCCGACTCAACCTGGGCCGCCAGAATATCCAGGCACTGTATCATCGGCAGGCCGGAACCAATCATGGTTGCAAATTGCCGCGTGAATCTGGAAATAGCCTGTTTTTTAATCCCCGTGCCGAATTTGATGTTTAGTTCGACCGATTTTTTGCGGGCGCCGGTTACCAGGATACGTCTTTGCCTGAGTATCCGTTCCAGGTCCTGCCGGCTTTTGGCTTTCAAAACGCCGGAAACCTGGGCACCGGCCATCGTCTTGCCCTTGTATTCGAATTCAGGCATCTATTCCACTCCTTAAGTAAACGCAGGGGAAGGCTGTTTGGACAGGATTTCATTCAACTCCTGCTGATTGCTGCTGCGAGCCATGCAATCGTTGAGTGTTATCCTGCCGGCTCGATAAAGCTCCGCCAGCGACATGTTCATCGTTCGCATGCCATATTTCTGACCCGACTGAATCATGCTGTATATCTGGTGGATTTTATCATCCCGAATAATGGCCCGTATCGCCGGAGTACAAACCAGAATCTCGAGCGCCAGCGCTCTTCCTCCGCCTATCCTGGGAACCAACTGCTGGGCGATAATGGCCTGAAGAGTAAACGAGAGTGTTACCCGAATCTGCTCCTGCTGGTTGGTTGGGAATACGTCGATGATGCGGTTGATCGTTTCCGGAGCCGAGTTGGTATGCAGCGTGGCAAAAGCCAGATGCCCCGTCTCGGAAATCGTCAGAGCCGCCTCAATCGTTTCCAGGTCACGCATCTCGCCAATCAGAACCACGTCCGGATCTTCACGGAGAGCATACTTTAAGGCGGAGGCGAACGATGGGGTATCGGAATACACTTCGCGCTGATTAACAAGGCAGTTGTTATGACGATGGAGATATTCAATCGGGTCTTCGACGGTTATTATATGGCCATAACGTTCGCGGTTGATTTTATCTATAATGGAAGCCAGGGTTGTCGATTTACCGGAACCGGTCGGTCCAGTAACCAGAATCAGCCCGCGAGGAAGATTGGCGAGATCGGCCACTACCCTGGGCAGGCCGAGTTCTTCGAAGCTCATGATCTTGAATGGTATCTGCCTGATAGCGGTGGCGATGTTTCCCCGTTGAAGGAAGATATTGGCCCGGAAACGACTCAGTCTCTCAATTCCAAAAGAAAGATCCAGCTCGCCTTTTTCCTCAAACTTTTTCCTTTGTTTTTCGTTCATGATACTATAGGCGAGCTTCATAGTCATTTCCGAGGTCAAAATTTCATGCTCTGTTCGGACCAGCTTACCGTCAATTCTTATTTGAGGCGGGGTTCCAACAGTCAGATGCAAATCCGAGGCTCTCCGTTTCACCATTTCTTCAAGAAGATCATGCAGGCCTACCATTATTTCTCCCTTGGACAAAAAGGTAGTTCGACCGATTTATTACCGGGCACGTCATATATATTATCGGAAAAAACGATTAAAACCTTAAGCTCCCATACAGGTTGCAGTTGCGCTTATCTTTTTGACTGCAAACAAGATATTGAGTCAAGAAGAAATGCAGAGACTTAATCGCTTAATTGCAATCGGATTATGGCAATGTATGATTTATGACCGATCAACCGGTTCCGGTTATAGCGAAAACCTCTTTCAGGTCGATCAGGCCAGTCATCAATTTGCCAACGGCAGCCGCGCGAAGAGTAAGCATCCCCTCTTCAATGGCTTTATCTCTTATTTCAACGTCGGTGGCCCGAGTCAGAATTAATTGTTCTATGGCCGGAGTGATCGGCATCACTTCGAAAATACCGTTTCGACCCGACCGTCCCGTCCCGTTGCACTCGTTACATCCCGGGGATTCAAAAACATCCCGGGTTGTTATATAATGTTCAGGGACATCAAGTGCCTTAATATCATCATCCGTTAATTTGTAGGGACGTTTGCAACTGGGGCAGAGCATTTTGGTCATTCTTTGGGCCATAATCAGCCGTGTGGCCGAGGATACCAGGTAATTGGGAATGCCCATATCAATCAGGCGGTTGATTGATGACGGGGCGTCATTAGTATGCAGCGTCGAGAACACCAGGTGGCCGGTGAGAGCTGCGCGGATGGCGATCTCGGCTGTTTCACCGTCGCGGATCTCACCAACCATAATAACGTCCGGGTCCTGGCGCAAAAACGACCGCAGGGCGGAGGCAAATGTCAACCCTATATCCGACCTGACGAGTACCTGATTGATGCCGTCGAAATTGAACTCGACCGGGTCCTCGACGGTCATAATATTAATATCATCATTATTGATCTGCTTCAGCGCCGAATAAAGGGTGGTCGTCTTACCTGAACCGGTCGGGCCGGTTACCAGAATAATACCGAACGGAAGTTTGATCGCTCCGGAGAATCGGTCCAGCGCCTTGGGAGTGAATCCCAGTTTGGTCATATCGACTTTCAGAGCCTCAGGATCAAGGATTCGCATGACGACTTTTTCACCGAAAATCGTGGGTAAAATGGAAACTCGCAAATCGACCGGTCGCCGGTCGAGCTTGATCTTTATACGGCCGTCCTGGGGCAGGCGCCGTTCGGAGATGTCGAGATCCGACATAATCTTTACGCGCGAAATAATAGCCGCCCGGTACTTGAACGGCAGGGGAGCCATTTCGCGGAGAGTACCGTCAATGCGGTAACGAACCCGTATTCGTTTCTCATACATTTCGATATGGATATCCGAGGCTTCCATTCGCACGGCGTCTTTAATAATCGAATCAACCAGTCTGACCAGCGGCTTGTCCTGGACAACCGACTCAAGGTCAGTGGCGGAAAGATCCTCATCCTCGGTCGAGACGATCTCCAACTCTTCATCATCTTCCAGACCTTTAAGGATTTCGCTGACGTCTTCTTCACTACCGCGGTAGTATGTGTCTATCGATTTTTCAATCGACTTCTCAGGCGAGATTACCGGTTGAACGTTACATCCGGTGATAAACTTAACGGCGTCCAGCACATAGATATTGTTTGGGTCGGCGATGGCGACGATAAGCGTCTTGCCCATTTTGGAAACGGCAATGACATTGAATTTCCGGGCAATATCAAGCGGGATCAGCTTGACGACTTCGGGGTTAAGCTCCACGTCACTGAGACGCAGCGAGCCCATATTGAGTTGCCTGCCGATGAAGTCAGCCAGGTCATCTTCGGAGGTGACGGCTCCGATTTCAACAAGAGCCCGTTCAAACTTCGAGTTTTTGCCACCCCTTAAGGCAAGCGCTTTATCCAGTTGCTCCTGAGTAATCTTGCCGGCTTTCACCAGCATGGCACCTAACTCAGCGGACATTCATTTACCCCTACCATATTTCATCGATGCAAAGGCGGCCTGTGTAAGGCTTTTTCGGATTACCCGTTAGTCCTTGAAGATATCGTCGAGCTTGTCGCCGGCCGAGGCGGCAAAATCAGCCGAGACCCCGGGTTGTTCCTGCTGGGACCTGTCGGTAAAGCTGGTAAATATCTTGGCCAATTCGCTCGAGGTCTCCTTGGCATACAGACGAACCATCCCGATTGTGGTCCGATCATCGAAGATCACCACCAGAATCGACCGCTCACCGACCAGGGACATATGAATATGGTCTTTCTTCCCCTGGTGGAACAACACGGAAAACTCCGTCTCGCCGACCAGCCTGGCGATTTCCCTGGTGGAAGCGAAAGATCCGGCCAGCAGAGCTGCCAGGGCCGTCGTGTCCAGGGAATGTGTAAAACCCTGGCGCGTTATAAGATGCCCGTCTTTATCCACCAGGAGGGCGCATTTTGCTTCCGCCCCCTTAAGCAGCTTGGTCAGCAGGGAGTCTATCCGAATAATCTCTTCCTCGTAAATAATCAGCGCATCTTCACTCACGGAGGTTTCCTCCTACCTATTTTAACCCGAACAGGCGTTTGATGAATGATCGTTTCCCGGGCGGCTTTTCAGCTCTCAGGGGCGGTTCCATTCGCGGCGCACCCGTCGGGGTTACATTCCTTTCCGGTTGACTATCTCCGCCAAATGCAGCGGCCGCTTCAGAATTGCGGGCAATACCGACGCTACCGGAATCCAAGGGCCCACCTATACGAGCGGAGTCATGATGTCTTCTCCGATTCATCCGCTGTTCATCCTCCATCGTATTTCCAGGGAAGGGACGAGACACCGGTTCAACCCTGACCGAGGGTTGAACATCCGGTTGAGCGGGCGCCGGTTGCCGGGGTTCCGGATTCCGGACAACTTCCTGTCTTACCGGAGTCAATTCCGGCTGAGGCACCGGTTGGCGCGCAACGGGGGCGACCGTCTCCTGACGAATATGCTCCGGACGTGCGGGCTCCTGATATACCGGTTCACTAATTTCCTTATAGGCCGCCTGGACAGGCAGAGGCAGAGGCTGAGATATTGGTCGAGGGGGCGGCGAGACCGCTGCAGGTTGCGGCTGCGTCGGTTGCGGCGCTTGTCCGGCGGCAGTTGCAGTGGACGGAACGGTACCGCCCGATTTGGCCTTTTCCAGAACCAGCTTCAGAATACATTTCAAAGTATCAAATACGCCGAACCCTTCGGTGGCCGAAGCCCTAAATTCCATCCAGCCGTGCGGATTAATCGTCGGGTTCATCTGCTCCGGGGTAAGAATTCCGGGCAGATCTTGTTTGTTATATTGAATAACGACCGGTATATCTTCCAATTTATATCCGTACTCAGTCAGATTTTCCTTGAGATTATTAAACGATTCGATGTTTTCATCCATTTTGTCGGGTTGAGAATCGGCCACAAAAACCAGACCGTCAACCCCTCGCAGAACCAGTTTGCGGGTAGCATTATAATACACCTGCCCGGGGACGGTATAGAGCTGAAACTTGGCGGCAAAGCCGTTTATAGTACCGATATTTATCGGTAAAAAATCGAAGTAGAGGGTCCGATCGGCATCGGTGGCAAGCGAAATCAGTTTCCCCTTGGTATCCGGGGGAACCTTTTTATGGACATACTGCAGGTTGGTCGTCTTGCCCGATAAACCCGGCCCATAGTAGACAATCTTGCAACTGACCTCTCTGGAGGCGTAATTTATTGAAACCATCTTTCCGCTTTCACTTAATCGCTTCCTGCCGGCTTAGCTTGCTAATCGCGTTTTTGATCTCCAGTCGAACCAGTCCGATGTTAACCTCCGGTTCCGCCACGACAACCAGAATGCCTATTTCGGCATCGCAGAAAAACATCTTGGCATTATCGGCTTCAATCGTCACCTGAGTCAGTGGCCTTGATTCAAGACGCTCCAGCGACTTTTGAATATTGGAGGTTATGGACGCGGCAAGGGCACCGATGGCTTCCTCATCATACCGGGTGTTGAGATCGGCTGCGATCACAATTCCATCGTTGCCCACGACCATGCTGCCGATGATCCCGCTTGTTTTGTTTAATACCTCAAGAATTTGATACATAGCGTTCCTCCGCCCTGGCAAACATCGCCGGGCTATACCGTTCACTCATATATTTTCGAACCATATCCGCCGCCTGGGCAATGCGGATATGGATTGTTTCATCGATATCCCTATCCGCCAGAATCATCAGATTTACGTGTTCAATACGCCTTAGGATTACCCTTATTCTGTGTGTGCTCAGGTCTATTCTTTCCGCTGATTCCTTGTGTTCGAACCGCTCCAGCAGGTCACGGCAGGCCTGTCTTAACATGATTGCCAGAGGGGCCCACATTTCAACATCGTCGCCGTTCCGATCATAGCGGGCCAGAAGCAACCCTTCCTCGTCAACCAGCAAAGCCATTTGGACGGCGTTTAATTCGCCGAGGTAAGCTACAGCCCTCTCAAACTGGTTTTCATCGGCGGTATAGGCTGACGCCTGAGCGCCCGCCCTGACGCTATTCGGGACCGCCTCTTCTCGCCGGTCGTTAGCCGTTCCCCCGCCGACCGCAATCTCGTTCACGGCCGGATAAGCCTGATATTTGGTCGGTATATTGTCCGGGTAAATGACCGGCTTGGAAGCCGGTTCGGCACGGGAGGTTTTTTCTTTCCCGGCAGGCATCATTTGTTCCGCCAGACTCAGGTAAAACGGTCGCATGATGAATGGAGCCGCGATTACGTGCAAAATCACTCCGGGCAGATATTTTGTCATACCGAGCGAGAACGAAACGGAACTACCAAGACCGTACATTATAATTATGGCCAGTCCAAAGGCCGCTCCCAAAGCCATCCGGTATACAAGCGTTAAGGCCGAACTGACCATCAGGGCAGCCAGCGTGGTCTCGCGGCGGAAAAGAAAATAAACAAACCCGTAAAAGAGAAATTCGTAAAGCATATTAACAGCCGAGCCGCCGGCCAGCGGCAATCCCAGGCGGTTGGGGAAAATGACAATAGGAATGACCACCAGGATCAACGAGAACAACAAAATCAGTCGTCTGCTATTTTTATCCATACCAACTGTCTCCCGGCAGTATCAGGCGGAAAGGCGCGGCAAGAGTGACGTCAACTTCATCTTCAAAGAACCAAGGTTGACAGTTTCCGAGCATACCACGGCCAGAAGCCGGCCGCAGGCGCCCGCCATATACGTCAATGAACCATCCGTTTCGATCATCATCGACTGCAAATCGCCAAATCCGCTTTCGCGCATCTGGATGGTACTGTACTTGGCCGTTTCGGCCGCCAGGGCGGCTACCAGATCGGTTTCGCCCGGAATATTCCATTCCGCCTCGATTACCAGACCGTCAGCATTAACCAATAGAACTCCTTCAACTCCCGGCGTTCCGACCAGCGACCGCAGCATCTGCTTAAAATCAATATCCGGTTGTGGCGGCGCTTCCGCAGGTGCAGGGGGCGGCGGCGGGGAGAATTGCGGAGCCTTTTGTACGGCCACAGGCGAAGTCGCGGAATATGCCGCGGAGGCGGGTTCCGGTGTGACGGCGGCCCGACCGCTATGATCGACGTTGAGCGGAATCTTTCTGGCAATCTCAAGAAGCTTTTTTATCTGATCATTTTCGGGGTCTGCCCGGTGCAGTTTCTCAAGTAATCGGCAGGCCTTATTGAACTCGCCTTTATATATATGGATTTCCGACAGGAGCAGTTCGGCGGCCCGGGTAGTCCCATCCAGTTCGATCGCCTTCTCAACCTCGGCCTCCGCCCAATCGTATAGCCCCTTATCCATGTTAATTTTGGCCATAACCATATGGGCGGAACCGTAGTTCGTATGTATTTTAAGACCATTCTGACAGATACGAAAGGCTTTATCCAATTCCCCCTTTTTGCGGTGCGCATCAGCCAGGGCGGCAAAAATTTGCGAACCCGGATTCTGATCCAGGATTTTATTGCACTTGGCAATTCTATCATCTATGTCTGACCGGTCAATCATTCTTTTATTCCGCTATGAATAAGGCCATCCCATACTTTTTCGTTATCGAACGGATAATAACCGATGGCCAAATTTCAGTCAAACAAAATCGAATTATCCCAAAACCTTGCGGGTTTGGAATAATCCTATAAACCAAAGCGTTACCGTGGCCAGATACATTATTCCCGCTACGTCAAAAGTAATGGTAAAAAAGCCCAGTTTTTCGGCAAGAACAAATACCTGACCCGCCGCCAGGGTAATAAACGATACGACGAACAACTGCCAGCCTCGGGCCAGAGCCCCGCCCCTGACCAGTCCAAGCAACTTAATCGCGACGCCAAGACAGGCTGCCGCGCCGATCAGGATGATTAGATTCAGCATCACCGGTACCTGGGCCAGGCTGGAAAAATCAGCGGCTGCGGCGCGATTGGACGACAGGAAAACGATCGCCGCCGCGGTTATCAAAAGTTTACGCATTATGACGCACCTGTAAGCATTTTAACGGTTCGTTCGGCTTTCCGGATCGAGTCATAAAGGTTTTCGTCCAGCCGATATTTCTTAACCAGTTCACGACGCAACGCCAATGGCTCGGAGATTTCCTTTTTCACGTGGCCGATGGCCTCATGGAACAGTTCCTGTCCCAGACGGTCAAAAATATATTCGAGCTGCTGGTGAAGCATATCTTCGAGCACGGTAAGCAGCCTATGCAAGCGCACCGATTCCGGAATCTTTCGCGCCTCGGTCAGGAACTTTTCGAATGACGGCCCCGAGTCCGACCTTATATCCCAACCGGGGAAAAAGACCAATACCCCGTGACGGAAACCCGACATAAACCGAGAATAGTCGGGATTGGACACCCCTACCATACTTTCTACTACTTTGCGAATCCTCAGAAAGCAGGCGTTGTAAAGCCTGAAAATAATGCCCAAGATGATTTCTTCTTCATCCTCTCCGGGGCCGATATCCTCGCCCGAAGCCCGCCCAGCGCCTTCCACCAGGCCGCTAACAACCAGCTTATACAAGGCCCGGCAACTGGGGAATTCGCCGATTGGCGAAGCCTCGATAATATCGGGCAGGGTCCGTTCACCGTTTATTATAGAAAGGATTTTGAATTCATCCAGCGACAGCGTCACTTGATCGGAATCGGTTTTGGGCAAGGGCTTAACCCGCAACAGGACATCATTAGGCGGAATCACCTTCTGAATTTCCATCCATTCATCTATGCGCCGTGTCCCCTCCATGATAATATTCATGGTCGGGAGATTAACCAGGTAGGCGGCGTCCTTTGGGGCGTCCCCTTCGGCAAAAGAAAATTCCCCCTCGGCCCAGCTAAAAAGATTATAAACGATTTCCTCAATCTGCATTCGCAGACATTCGGCCACTTCGTCCCGATCAAACAGCTCCATGTCGATCAGTGTTGCACCAAGCGCGCGACCTGTCTGCTTATGGAGAGTGATCGCTCTTTCCAAATCTTTTTTATTGATCTTGCCGCGTTTAAGCAGGAGGCTTCCGAGAAGATCCTCACTGGTGTTCACGGACTTGGCATAGACAATATTCCCCTCCCGAAACGCAATCTCCTTCTTACGCGAACCGCTTTCAATCGCCAGTATGCCGGTTTTCTTGCCGCTCGAAAGCAGTTGCAATACATCCGGGAATGAAACTGTTTTTAGATTCCCCGTAAGACCCATATCACCTTATCCGAAAACGTGTTAGCCGCACATATAGTCAACTGCGACAAATTGTACCATTTCTTTAGTTTTATCGGGTTTTGGAGGTAATACCTTAACCGATATCTTGCGCATCGGCAGCCACGCCGCAGGAACTAATCAGGATCGTCAAATGAATAATAGACATGCTCTCCTCTTTCGATCAAATTACCGAAAAGGTTTTCGTGAATCCTTTCTATTTCACTATCACTCAATACATTATACGATTCCAGAGGGCGTTCGAGAAAAACCCTGTATTGCGAACAATATGACTGATCGACTGCTTCGGCCAAATCGTTGACCTTACATGCCATGAGGAAACAGGAGGTTAAATATCCGGAGTCAGGCTCCCGAAGAGATTTCAACGTCTCAATATCTTTCGAGAAAACCAACCGGCGAAAGTTGTCCGGTTCCAAAACGACCATGCCAGGAGCAATCCGGATGATATGGCTCGAATCGGTTTCGGCAGGATAATTACCGGGGAATATCCGCCAAACCGTTGGCGATTTGAGACCGGTCTCAATCTCGACAGGTTTGAATTTTATAAACGGTATTATTTCACAAGCCCGATTGAGCCGCCGCTCGGTCTGATATGCCGGCTCCATAAAAACGAAATTTCGCGGGAATGAACCGCGCCGCCCGGCTAGATAAGGCAGGAGATTGTCGGTAAAATCGTCATGTCGGTTTTCCCGGTTTTGATTATAAATGACGATACCTCCGGCCCGGTTTATAATAACTGCCTGGGATGTGCCATGGTTGAAACTTTCCATATCGGGAAAAGACCGCGAGGTAAATAGGTCAACGCCCAGACAAGAAACCGCAATAAGCAAAACGAAAAAGCACGCCAACCGGCGCGCATAACGATATCTTATGGATAAAAAGAGAAGCGTTACCGCTATCAGAATAACATAAACATAAACAGCTGGAAAAGACGGAGGACTGGCGGCCGCTATTTTCCATCGGCCAAACCACCCGACAAGGTAATGGGTGACGTTTAACAGCCTGTCCAGCACAATTCCCGGCACGATCGCCGCCGCAGGCAGCGCAAGGTTCACAAGAAGCAGGATGACTATCCCGATCACCGCCAGAGAAACCAGAGGAACAATAACCAGGTTTGAAAAAACCGTCACCAGCGATGTCTGGCCGAAATAATACGACGTAATGGGCGCGGCTGTAAGCGACGCAATCAGCGACGACGAAGCGATAAGCAACACGTACCGTACCGGAGTCCTCATTTTGAAACTTTCGAACAGGTAATTAACCTGCGGCAAAAACAGAATCAAAGCCCAGGCCACGGCAAAAGAAAGCTGGAATCCGATATCGAACAGGTTGCCGGGATCATAGATAATCAGTATGGCGGCGGCGGCGGCGATAATATTATTCAGATCGGTTCGGCGATAAAAAAAGTGGGCAGCCAGAATCAACGCCGCCATAAGCGAGGCCCGCACCACCGACGGCTGATTGTAAGACAGGTGGGAAAAGGCGACAATTATTACCAGCAGAACCGTCAGCCGAACCGGCCGTTTCATGGGGAAAAAGCGCAGCAGAAAGACCATAACCAGAAGCACCAGCGCGACGTTCGATCCTGAGACGGCCAGAAGATGCATGGTCCCGGTGCGGCGAAAGGCCTGATAGATATCTTCCGGAATATCGCGCGTCTCCCCTATTAGAAATCCGGAAGCAAGAGAAGCCGGTATTTCGGTAAGATTATTTCGGAAACATTCAAGTATCCACTGCCGGATATTATTAATCGTTCTGCCGAACAGGTTATATACCGGTTGATGCACCATGACCCGTACCGGGTTGCTTATATAAACAGTCCCGCGAATACCCCTGTTAAACAAATAACGGCTGTAATCGAAACCTCCCGGATAGCCGGATCGGCGCGGTCGGCCAAGACTGCCGCTAAAACTAATTTGATCGCCCAGAGAAAACCGCGTTGTCTCTCTTCGGATATTCATCAGGATCGATCCCGAAGCAGGCCTTATCGAATCGTTGATCACTATCGAATCGACACGGCAGGTTATAAGCGTCTTATGACGTTTGATGGCCGGCCATTTGTCTATCCGGCCGAAAAAGCGAAGCTGTTCGCGGTAACCGGCGAGGCGGCCGATATCATCAGTGGGGAATAAATGATACTTCATTCCGGCGCTTAAGAACGTGGCGGCCATCGCCAACGCCGCCAGTGGAAAGATAAAATATTTCCGGGGTAAACGAAAAAAGCCATAAAGGAGAAAAATAAATGCCGCAACCACCAGAGCTATCGGAATCGGCAGGCCCGGATCGATCTTCCACCCCAGCAGGGTTCCGATGATAACAAAAGTCAGGACAACAACCGCCGGATAACGGAAACTAAACATCACGTACCCGGGGCTTAATATCGCGCAGCGACGGAATAATGTTCAGGGCAAATGCAATCAACAGGTACCCGACCAGGCCCGCGCCGAAAAGTATCGCCACCCTGATAACCCGGTCGCCAAGCTCATCGCCGAAGGCAATAAACCATTCCGCGCTCGAGACGAAATAAAGCAAAAACGCAAGCAGCGCCGCCGCCAAAGATGAACGAAAAAACAGCAGCGCCACCCGGCCGCATTTTATCTCTCCCACCATTTTGGGAATATTGTAAAGCAGGAGACCGAAATTAACCAGCCCGCCCAGCGCCGTCGCTGCCGCCAGCCCGGCAAAACCCATAAATGGAATAAAAATAAAATTGGCCGCCAGATTGACCACGACCGCAATTATCGAATATCTCATCGGGTGGACCGCATCTTTGACGGCATAATAAATCGGGGCCGTCACCCGCACTCCGGCAAAACCGATCAGGCCGACGCTGTACCAGATCAGGGCGTGATACGTATTGACGGTGTCAACGGCTGCAAATCGGCCGTGCTGAAAAAGAAGGCCGATAACTTCATCGCCGCAGGCGACGAAAAAGGCGGCCACGGGAAAAACCAGAAAAAAGCAAAGATGAATCGCCCGGTAAAATGTCGCGGCTATACCGGCGGCGTCATCATCGGCGGCCTGCGCGGAGGCCCTGGGCAGGGCCACAGTTCCCAGGGCGACGGCGATCATCCCGAGCGGAAGATGCATCAGGCGATACGAATAAGTCAAATAGGATACCGACCCGGCCGCCAGCAGGGAAGCCAGCAGCGTATTGATAAAAATGTTGATGCGGCTGGCCGCCAGCCCTCCGATCATCGGCGTCATCAGACGCCCGATACTTCTCAGGCCGGGATGCATGATATAAGGGAGAAAACGAAATCGGAAACCGATCCTTCTCAGACTGGGAAGCTGAATGGCCAGTTGACCAAGCCCTCCCAGAAGCACGCCTGCGGCCATACCGAAGATAGGCCTCTCCAAATAGGGACAAATAAGATAGGCCGCAGAAATGACGCCGATATTGAAAAGCGACGGCGCCAGAGCCGGGATGCCAAAACGATCGAAGGAATTAAGAATCGACATAACCAGCGCCGCCAGCGCCACCAGAAGCAGAAAGGGAAACATAAGAGCCGTCAGTTGAGAAGTAAGCTCCGCTTTGCCTGAGATCTCGCCAAATCCGGGCGCGATCAATTTAACCAGATATGGCGACAGTAACGCCCCGATAACGACAACCACCGCAACGACGATAGTCATAATCGAAAAACATACCTGGGCCAGCTCAAAGGCGGCTTCTTTCCCGCCATATTTCAACTCCCGTTTGAAAACCGGCACGAAAGCCGAAGATAAGGCTCCTTCGGCAAACAGATCGCGCAGAAGATTGGGGATTCGATAGGCGGCGAAAAAGGCGTCCGCCGCCAGGGAAGCTCCAAACAGGTGGGCAAAAACCTGTTCCCTTATCAGGCCGAGCACCCGCGACAGGAATGTTCCCGAGGCGACGCGCGAAAACGCTAATGTCAAGCCGGTCTTTGACGCCATTTAATTTATTGACAGATCTCCGATAACAGGTATATTATGGAGTTTTGACTGATAAAACGAAAGGAGATTTTTTGCCGTATCATAAATCGTGCAAGAAACGTTTGAAAACGTCGGCCAGGGAAAGAGTACGCAACCAGGCAGCGAAGACCATCTTCAGGACGGCGTTAAAGAACGCCCATAATAAAATCGCCGGCGGTGAAGCTTTTGACGTAAGTACCGTATACGCTAATATCGACAGCGCTTACAGCAAAGGCATCATTCACAGAAACAAGGCGGCCCGTTTGAAATCCCGGCTGGCCAAAGCCGCCTCGCGCATAAGCGCCAAAGAATCCTAAAGGATATGCCGCGCCAGACGGATAAGGCGCGGTGAACCGGTAAAAGCCGATTTCACAATTGTAACCGGATCGATTATCGGTCCGGGTTTTTCTTTATCGACCAGCTTCCTGAGGAAACGGATAAGGGTTTCCCAGTCGTCGTCGGAAAATTTCCTGAGAATCGGATAGATTTTTTGGCAAAAACTGAGTTCCCGCCCGATTTCATCGCCGACCGATTTACGGTAAAATTTCTGAAGAGCCTGTCGCGAAAGGTTACTATCAACCGAAGCAATTATCGCCCCGGCGGCCAGCCGGCCGGTATGCATAGCCTTGGTAATACCGGCTCCGGTGGCCGAATCGAGTGTGCGCGCGGCGTCGCCGGCCAGGAGAAGGTTTTCTCTTCCCAGAATTTTCCGACCGACATACTTTGGCACCACGCCGCAGCTGATCGATTCAATTCTGAATTGGCCGTATCTTTCCCGAAGGAACCGATCAAGATAATCGCGCAGTTTACTACCGGCGTACCTGGCCGGATTGAAACCAAGACCAATATTGGCCGAATGATCCGACTTTGGAAAAACCCACAGGTATCCGCCGGGCGCATATGTTTTTCCAACGCAGAATTCAAGGCACTCCGAATCCGGATCGATATCCGTTACCCGGTACTGCAGGGTCGTTTCCGTCTGGGTAAGTCTGAGACGAGTATCTATTCCGGCCATCCGGCCGATCATTGATTCGACGCCGTCTGCGGCAATGACATATTCAGCCTCAACGAATGATTTCCCGGCGCGGGTTTCTATCTCGATTTTGGCCGGGCCGTTGGCCGATACTTCGATTCCAGATGCGTACGCCTTTGTCATTAGTTCAACGCCGGCATCAACGGCGCGTTCCGCCAGATATTGATCGAATTTGGGCCGGTCGAGCACATACCCCACCAGATAGGAAAACTGATGTCTATACCTGAACCCATTAGCCACGGTGAACGCGATGGCGCGTATTTCGGTGGAAATAAAATCCGGATCGGGTTCCAAAAAATTGCGGAGTCCAAAATCCGATACGGCTTCGGCGCAGGCCAGCGGTCGACCGATTTCTTCGTCCCGCTCCAGAAGCAATACATCGAGCCCGTTTTTAGCCGCGGTCAAAGCAGCGTAACCGCCCGCCGGACCGGCTCCGATAACAACCAATCGATAGCGGCTTTTCACGCCGCCCTCCCTGATTGTCCGTTATCCCCTGGGGCGAGGGAAAGAGCGGCGACCGGACAGGACCTGACGCATAACCGGCAGAGATTACATAGTTTTTGGTCAACTTTCAGATGTTCGAGATCAAGGAATAATGCCGATTCCGGGCATATTGATATGCACCCGGCGCAGGCGAGACAGGTTTTGATATCAATAATCAGCATAAAAAAACCCGACCAAAATTAGCAGGGCCGGGTAATTAATTCAAGGTTTTTCTTAATTGTTAAACATAAAGATGAAACCGTCATAATAG
>CAZSYD010000007.1:70498-79382 GCA_964611355.1 uncultured Ignavibacteriales bacterium
ATTAATTCAAGGTTTTTCTTAATTGTTAAACATAAAGATGAAACCGTCATAATAGACAGCCCGATCTGACGACATGCGTATCCTGATTAACTCCTTCAGAAACGATTCTTTTTCCTCGACCGACGCCGGTTCTTTCAGAATCGACAAAGAATAGTCGATGCCCAGCATTCGACCCGGTTGGTCGATTCGTACCAACCCGTAAGGCAAACGCATCTCCCGGTGCGCAATTTCACCCAGTTCATCAATTGAAAAAGCCGGAGGATAGATAACCGCCGAAGCCTGCGGGAAATCAGCCAGCGGATCCGGGTCTTCCGGGTTTAATTTGACACGGTAACTGTTGCATTTGCTGATAAAGCTATTGACAAAGCTGATACAGATATCGGCCCGGACAGGAAGCGAGTTCGAGACAAGTGAAATCCGGTACGAAGTCTTATCTTTAAATTTTATCTCGGCCTGCCGGGAGGTCAAGGGGCCGGAGATATTTTTCAACAACCGAATTTGCCGAGGAAATTTCCGGCAGAACCTGAGAAAATCGTCCTTATACCAGTTTTCGACTATTCGCTGCCAGGGATGAACCGTAAGGGATTCGTTATTGGCTAGCTGAATAGGGATATGAGCGGCTTTAAGTTGTTTGAGGGCAAATAGTATGGTGACGTCGTCAAGCATCAGGTAGGATTCACCCACGGGTCTGACCAGAAGGGGGTTCCTCACCTTTCCTTCCCGTTCAATTTCCCGAACCAACCACGGCAGACGCTTATTAGCCGGGGACTCAAAAGTAAGGATCTTTTCGGAGGATACGATCTTCAGTTTGTCCAACATATACGTGTTCCTGTTCCGAGCCGGTTACTGTTGTCTGTACCGTTTTTAGCAAAACAGGTGCCGCCCGCAGGTTTTCGGGAGCTTGGAGGGCTTATTCAGGCAGATTAAATAGATTGCCCGACAACAGATTATAGAACAGGCATCGGTTTCCGGCTATTTCTGCCCAATCCAAACCGGATTAATCCTGCAACAATGGAAGTAAAAGTTAGCAAATATGCAAAAGCTTTCTCGAATGGTCGGTTATCGGATTATGAGTCTGGCCGCCTTTTCCGCCGTTTCCAGCATCACCGAATCGTCAATCGAAGAAAAGGCCGCCCGGGGAAATCCGACCCGCCAAGATTTATAGGTCTCCTGATGACGGATTAATTTTTTTCCATCTGATGAAAAAATATAGAGATAACCCTCAACATGCCGCCTGTCTTTTGGTACCGATTTACCGCTGTTGACGTCGACGCCACAGACAAAATATCGCCCATCCCTTGAAATAGCCAAAGAAGTAAACCGCTTTTCCATCTCATTCAGGCGGAATTCTCTCAATAGCTTTCCCGATGTCAGCCGATACACCTCGAATTTCTTTGAAGCCATCAGGATTAACAGGTCGGCTTCTACATGAACGGCCATATCTGTAATTTCCTGTTCGGAGAAGCTAACCTGCTTTATTTCATCCTCGTTATGGTAAAGGCGGAAAAGACCGCCGGAGAAAGCGCCAACATACTGTTCCCTGCGGTCGAAAATAAAATGGTCGGCGGGCGGCAGCGTGGTCAGCGGATTCCCCGTTGAATCATGGACGAGCAGACCGGCATCGCCCTGGTCAATGATAAATCTCTCCCCCGACGGGGATATTGAAATACCGTGGTAATTATCAAAGGTCAGGACGTTGAAATGGTCGCCAGTCGATTTATAAAGATGCAATCGGGTGGGCGAAATTCCCTGAACGCCTTCTATGCCGAAAACGGCGCCGTTATCAGCAATATAAAACATATTGGCCGCCGGTTTGGAAATTTTCCAGCGACGTTTTCCGTTGGAGTCAAAGACTTCCAGCTTGACCGTTTTCAAATCGGTAGGCGACCGGTCGGCATAGGTTACCAACCCCAAAAACCTGCCGTTCGGCGACAAGGTCGGCCTGACATTATTTTTTAATTTCCGTGAAAAAAGTTTTTTCCCCTGATTGTCATACATAGCAATGTACGGCCGACCATAGACAAGGAAATTTCCTTCCAATGATCCCAGAACCCGATCTTTTTCGTTGAGAGCAATGGAAAATTCGCTTTCCAGCCTGTCGGCCAGGGCGATCCGCGGCAGCCCGAGGATGGTTAAAACCAACGCGGTGACTATGATCCTGATGGCCAAAGAGAACATAATACTCCATCTACCTATTGACATAATAGCAATATGCATAAGCAAAACGCATCCGCAGCGCAACTATATATCGCGGTATATTCCCGGTTAAATTGAAAGGTCTGGTAGATCAGATTTTCGGTCTGTTGATGAGATCGGGAGGCGAATCCTTTGAAATGATGCCGGCGAAACTTTTAATTTTCAAGTTGGAATTGGCCGGCATATCGGGAATCCCGACGATTGAACCGGCCGCGCGGTTATCTTTATGATTTATCCATTTTACCCTAAGGATAATATCCTTCGCGTATTTTTGAGCCTGTTGACGAACTGCTTCCATTCCCTGACCGGGGAAAGATCCTTCGTTCATCAAATAAACCAGAGGCGGAAAATCGGTGAAAATATGCAGTTCACGCTTCTTAAACAGGTCTTTGTTGTGTTCGGCAAATCGCAGAAAGGTAAGGAAAGATATAATCTGCAAATCGGCCGGTTTGCCGGATACGGCACAGCGAAAAAGAATGCCGTATTCCGGGACGGCAAACGAAATAATGCCTTGGTTTTCATTCCCTGGGAATACCTGCCCGGAGACGTAGCATTTGAGAATATCTTTCATGGGAGAAACAAAAAAGCAATTGATATGCCCGTGCCTGCCACCGGCGCAGGATATATAATCTGTTGATCTCCGGCAGATTAGAAGTAATAAACAGAGACTGGTCTTAATGATTATGCAAGAGGTTGCTTAATATATACTCGAATGGTTCGGATTACTTCACTCAAGAGAATCGAGAAGCATTTTGCTCAGTTCCTTTTTAGGCTTAACATATTTAGCCGTGGCTTCGGCGACGGTTTCGCTGTTTTGATTGACGGCGCGGCCTTCGGTGAAATAGACTATTCCTCTCTCGCCGGTTTTCCAACCTTCGAAATGCAGTTTATCGCCGGAATAGACCGGTTTTTTGTATCGAACCGTAATCTCGGCCGTGACTGCAAAAATATCCTCGGCTAAAAGCGCCTTTATCATAATCTCGTCGAGCAGCGTGGCGACGATACCTCCGTGAAATATATTTTTATAACCGGCGTATATCTCGTCGGCGATAACATCGCACACCGCCTTTTCGCCGTCCCAGAAGAACCGGGCTTTAAGACCGATTTTGTTTTTCTGGCCGCAGACAAAACAACCCGAATATTTGGCGATCTCTTTCATCTGTTCACTATATGCTGTTCGGAACCCGGTGCCCTATTATGACATCACAAAAACCATGATCGCCTTCTGGATATGCAGCCGGTTCTCAGCCTCGTCAAAAACAACCGAATTGGGGCCGTCCATAACTTCGTCGGTGATTTCCCTTCCCCGTTCGGCAGGCAGACAGTGCATCACCAAACAGTCTGGTTCGGCCAGCTTTAACAGGTCGCTGTTAATTTGATAGCGACCAAGCAGGCGGGCCATCTCTTCGGCCTTATCCTTCCTGCCCATTGACGCCCAAACGTCGGTATAAACCACGTGGGCGCCTTCGACCGCTTTTTTGGGATCTTCGGTAAGGACAATCTCGGAAATACCGCTATCCTGAGCTTTCTTCAGAATACCCGCATCAGGCTGAGTATCGGCGGCGGTTCCGATATGGAGCTTCATCGGAATCTTTGAGGCCAGATTCAGCCATGAATTGGCGACGTTGTTACCGTCGCCCAAATAGGCGATCTTGAAATCATCCCGCCGACCTTTCTTTTCCAGAAGGGTAAAATAATCGCCCATTATCTGACACGGATGAGTCAGGTCGGTCAGGCCGTTGACAACCGGAACGTCGGCATGTTCGGCCAACTCTTCGACGTCGGAATGCTTGAAGGTCCGAATCATGATAGTCGCCAGAAAACGCGAGAGCACTTTGGCGGCGTCGTAAATCGATTCGCGGACGCCGAGGGAAATTTCCTTTTCGGTTATATAGAGCGACTGCCCGCCCAGTTGAGATATACCGACTTCAAACGAAACCCGTGTCCGCAAAGACGGCTTGTGAAAAATGCAGCCGACAGTTTTTCCCGCGTAAGGTTTCGGGGCGATCTTTCCTTTTTTCATTCTCTCGCACAGATCAAAAACCCGCCGGATTTCATCGGTTGTCAGATCGGTTATTTGAACAAATGAACGAGCCATATCTTACCTCTTATTATGAAATGTCAGCCAAAATTGCCCTCAATTAACGCGGCTCCCGACTAAAGTCAAGGAAAAGTTGGAACGGGAAAACTATCGTATTTCCCCCATAGGGACCGAAGGGAAGGAAGAAAAACCGGCAATCAATAAATGTAACATCGATGACTTTTGTTGACTTTCAATCGCCCTGTTATTGAATTATATTAAATGTCAATCCGTGAAACGGGAAAGAAATATAATGAAACGTTTGATAAAAGCGATGCCGTTTTTTCTGACCGCCCTGCTTATTGCGGCCTGCGCGGCAGATATTTCGGCTGATGATAAAATTCGATACGACGGGCAAATAAGACTGCGAAGCGAGCTTGATTTGAAATCATTAAATCCATCGCGACACGCTCGGAATTTTAACGATCTGCGCACGCGGGTGGGGTTCAAATTTCAGCCGAGCGACGTTGTTTTCGCCTATATCCAGTTTCAGGATTCACGCCGGTTGGGGGGTCCCGATTCGGGAGAGTTGACCTCAACTGACAATGTTGATATTCACCAGGCATACTTTGTTATCGAAAACGCTATAATTCCCTGCCTGTATATCAAGGGCGGGCGTTTTGAATTGAATTATGGCAACCAGCGCGTCTTCGGTTCGGCCGGCTGGCATAATATCGGCAGAAGCTGGGAAGGCGGCCTGTTTTCATATCGAAATGAGGCTTTGCAGATCGATCTGTTCGGTCTGAAAAAGATGGAACTTGGCGATTCCACCTATAACCGTGATTTTGATATCTTCGGGTTATATGGTAAGATAAAAAAGGCATACCTTGACCTGTTTTTCTTTTATGAGCTTGACGCCGACTCCAACGGCTATGTGCAGGAGAAATTGAAAAGGTTTAATGTCGGCGGGTATTATTCGAGCAGCTACGATAATTTTGATTTTACCATGCAGGGGGGCTTCCAGTTCGGCGAAATACCCCGCGATACCATTCCCGACAGCCTGGTTCAGGATATTTCGGCTTTTATGGCGGCGGGTGAACTTGGCTATTCCTTTGGCACCCGGACAAATGCGCGCATAGCCATCGGCGTCGATTACACTTCGGGCGATGACGGTTCCGATTCCGCCAAATTCAAGGCGTACCGGAATGCTTATTACACGGGTCATAAGTTCCGGGGTTATATGGATTATTTCCTCGGATCACCGGAGCACGGCCTGATAGATGCCATGCTGCGGGGAAAAGTGGGCATAAATCCCCAGTGGCTTTTCAAAGGCGATCTCCACTATTTCAAAGCCGCCGAGGATTATCTCAGCAAGGCAGACGGTATGACCATGACCGGTAACATCGGATACGAATTTGATTTCACGGTTGTAAATAAATCTGTAGCGGGCGCAGCATTTACCGGAGGCGTGTCATTGTTTTTCGCCGACAAGCATTTTGCAGAGGCCGGCGATAATCGCAAAACCGGCATATGGTCATACCTGATGACTACAATAAATTTTTAGGGTAATAGCGTCTGAGCTATGCAACCAAAGCAAGTATTTTACCGTAACTTACGGCAAGGAGGAAAATATCAGTCATTCAAATAAAAGAAAACTATTCGGCCTGTTGCTGATTGTAGTCGGGCTGTTTATCATTCTGCATAATTTCGATTTCGTTGAACTGGAATGGTCCTACGTCTGGTCGATAATTCTTATTATCATCGGTGTTGCCCTGATCTTTCGGGCCGTAAGCCGGCGATCGACGGTTACCGTGGTAAAAGGCGGCGGCTCCAAATTTTTTGGCGACAGTTCCCATGATTACACCGGTGAAATTGATGGCTTGAGCATTAATCATTTCATTGGCGACATCGAACTAAACCTGACGAAAGCGACGCTGAAACCCGGCGTAAATAATCTCAACGTTTCAGCATTCATAGGCGACATTCGCGTCTTTGTCCCACAGGATATGGCTGTGGAAGTGAACTGCTCACTGACCATTGGCGATATTCACGTCTTTAATACAAGCAAGGGCGGCATCTTTCCTTCCGTAACCGAAAAGACATCAAATTACGATACCGCCGAAAAGAAACTTAAAATCGGCAGTAACGTCTTTATCGGCGACATTAAAATAAGAAAGATATGACCTTAAGGATTCGCGGGTTAAATATTGATACTGCTGTTCAATAGAAATGCGAGAAGAATGACTATCCCGGATTTCCTTCCCCTTCCGTAGCTGTCTCTTTTTTGAGCTTTTCCATCATGGCTTCCGGATCGAGCGGTTTCTTTTTCTCATCTGTAGATGATTCAGCCGGCGAATTCATACTTGTTGGCAGTACCACTCGGAAATCGGAACCGGCGCCGTCCCCTTCATCGCCCTGCAGAAAAGCCATCAATGTTTTCGGCTCGATTATTTCCAGAATAAATTGCGCCGCCTGGTGCAGGATAAGGTCAAGATCGGTTATCCTACCATATATATCCCGATGCTTGCGGGCATATTCCGTTTTCTTGTCCGTTATTCTGATAGTCATACACAACAGCCCATCATTGGCGATAATCTCACCGCTTATCCGAGCGGGATACCGGCCGAATAGTCGCTTAACCGGTAGTCCTATAGAATGAAGTGAGAACCCGGAACCTGCCGCTATCATTTCCGGAAGAGACCCCGGTTTTTCCAGAACCGGGAACCGGGTCTTCCTGAAATTGGACTTCCCGCCATCGGCTATCATTTGCACCTGATCGAGTAATCTGTCGGTAAGCACTTCCGGAGAATACCCCAATTGCTGAAATTCAACCGGCACGCTGATGGGGGAAATAATAACAGCATTCCTCATTACCTCTCCTGCCAAAAGAACCAGAGAGAAAATGATGATGAAAATAACGACGGCGTTTAGTAATACCGCTCGTGTTTTGGCGATTAGTTGGAAAATCCCGCTCAAATGGCCGCCGCTTTTTGGAGGTTGTTTGGAAGCAGGCGTCTTTTTTGCCGGGGCGCTATCCATTTCACGCAATGACGTGTCGCGTTCCCGAATTTCACGCACAGCCCCGGGCGGACTGCCATAAGGAGTATTTTTCTTCTTTACTTTAACAGCGTCCGACAGCATGGCAACCGTATCTTCCGATAATATCTTCAAATCCGCTTCGCAGTTGTAACATTTAACCGATTGGCCGACCGTGCGCCTGGTTTCAATCGGTGAATCGCACTGCGGACATTGAAAACTCAAAAACGTATCTTCCGATTTGAATCCTTTAATCGGGGACCTGTCCGTCCCGGCGCCTCCAGAATGTTTCATAATCAACTGTCTCGGCCTGTCAACTTCTTCGGTTTCTTTTTCCCGCGGCTCTTCAGTAGATACCAGGGCTACCGCTTCTTCGGACAATATTTTCAGCGCGGCATTACAGTTTTCGCAGCGGATGAATTCGCCGACCCCGTAACGCGTCGCCAGCGGCGACCGGCACCTGGGGCAGACCAATCTTAAAAGCGAATCGGTTGGCCATGAAATATCGTCATTGCTTCCGGCAATCTTCGAGCTGTCCAATTCATATACTTCCGATGTATCGAATTCAGATCCTTCTTCCGCAGCGGCCGCGCCACCCGATACAACCGCCGCAATATCTTCGGAAAGGATTTTAAGATACGCATTACAGTTGTCGCAATTGATAAACTCTCCGACCGTCAGCTTAGTCCTGATCGGCCGGCCGCATTTCGGACAATCAAATTTCAACCGGCTCCCTTGCTCTTTACTACATTATCGGACAACATAATGCGAAAATTAGGCGGCTTTTTTACCTTATTGCTATTTGGGTAGCCCCGCGCGAACCGGTTTATGATGCGAAATCGCCATTCCCGGTTTTTTTTCTTGCCGGAATTTGGACATATTGTTTATGGTTGGGCAGATTGAACCTGTTTATTGTAAGCGGGGGTTCTTTGTGCGAACTAAAAGCTTTCTTCTGGTAATTTCGCTTGTAATTAGCGCCCAATTTTTATCCTGCGCGTGGGTCAGGACAAGGAAATTTATTCTCCCTGAAGAATCGGCGGCTGAAAAAATCGCCGGATGGACCTTCAAACCGGACGTGCAGGCTTACCATCCGCCTGTCGAGAAAGGCCCCACAAAAGATATAAACGGACTCTGGCTCAACTTAACGGCATTCCATTCAAAGGCCACCGAGATGGACACGATATACGGCGTTGATATCGACACGGTATACATGATTTACGGCAAGTCGGGAAATCAACGGCATATCTGGATCAAACATGCGTCGGCTTATGGGGATGTTCTGGAATATAAACAGCTCGTCAACAGATTCCGTTTCCGAAATTCTTCGGGTGAGTATTATTTTATCGTTCCTCCCGATGTTGACACGCTATACCTGGAATTTAATGCCAAATTCTACCGGGGTATCTTCAAAACTTTATCGCCCAACCCGGAATACAGCACAAAAAATGACACAATTGTGGTTGATACCGCCAACCCGGAAAGGTTTTCCAGAAAAGTCAGGATAAAGCTGATTCACAGGGAATCAAAGACGCTGGTGCCGTCATTCATATAACCGCAAGCCGGTTCCCAACTATAAAATATACCGGCTGAGGTCTTTGTCCTGAATTATCTTCGACAGCTTCTCCGTTACTA
>CAZSYD010000008.1:0-73938 GCA_964611355.1 uncultured Ignavibacteriales bacterium
ACTTTGTAAATCGGAGTTTGATTTATATTTAATAAATAGTCAGGAGCGCAAGGCTCCTGATCTGCGGACTATTTCGCCCGGTGCGTCCGTTCCCGATTGTGGAACTCAAGCTATCGGTCAAGTTCAGCCTTAAGATACTCGGTGTTATTGAAGATATTATCGCGAAAGATTGTCTCGCAAAACTTATCCGTTTTGAAGTTTGATAGTCTTCGGGTTTGATGTTGCTCTAATAATAATTCGATGATACCTTGAAAACCGGAGGTCCTGGCAAGAGATGATACGACAAATTGCTCCGATACTGCGTCGGTTGCATTTGAATCTGCGGCGAACTGATCACATCTATATGGTACTGGTGGCGCTGGTGATTGGACTATTCGGCGGCTTGTGTGCCGTCGGCTTCAGGGAACTGATACGCATTGGTCAACTCGCTGCCTGGTTTCAAAGTGGCAATTTAGTGGATCACATCCGTGGTCTGCCCTGGTGGTGGAAGCTTACTATCCCGACTATCGGCGGCCTGTGCGTGGGTGTTATCACTTACTACTTCGCCCGTGAGGCCAAAGGGCATGGTGTACCTGAAGTCATGGAAGCGGTGGCGCTTCACGGCGGCCGCATCCGTCCCCGTGTAGTTATCGCCAAGATGGTGGCCTCCGGCATCTGTATTGCGACAGGGGGCTCGGTGGGGAGGGAAGGACCGATCGTTCAAATCGGCTCGTCGCTTGGCTCAACGATTGGTCAATGGCTGAAGATCAACGAGCGACGCCTGCGTACCCTGGTCGGTTGTGGGGCGGCGGCAGGTATCGCGGCGACTTTCAACGCTCCGGTGGCAGGGGCTTTGTTCGCAGTGGAAATAATCCTTGGCGACTTCGGCGTGTCCCAGTTTTCCCCGATTGTTATATCATCGGTCATGGCTACCGTTGTAAGCCGGCATTTCCTCGGTGATTTTCCCGCGTTTGACGTACCCGCATACAGTCTTATCAGCCCCTTTGAGCTCCTTGTCTATGCGGTTCTGGGTCTGATTACCGGTCTTGTGGCAGTAGCGTTTGTGAAAGCGTTGTACGGATTTGAAGATCTTTTCGACCGTATTTCACTCTATCCGCCGCTTAAAACCGTCATTGGAGGCGCCTGCATCGGTATAATTGCTCTGGCCTTTCCCGAAGTTCTGGGAGTTGGCTATGAGACGATAAATGAAGCCTTACGGGGAGGTATCGTATTAGAACTGCTCTTTTTTCTAATAATAATAAAGATATTTGCCGTATCAATCACTATTGGTTCAGGCGGCTCCGGTGGTATCTTTGCTCCCTCGCTCTTCATTGGCGCTATGACAGGTGGAGTTATCGGGGCTCTGGTTAATCTTCTTTGGCCCGGAGCCGTAGCCAGCCCCGGAGCGTATGCGCTTGTCGGCATGGGAGCCGTTGTCGCCGCCAGTACTCACGCTCCAATCACCGCTATTCTAATAATCTTCGAACTTACCAATGATTACAAGATCATCCTGCCGCTTATGATCAGTTGTATTATCGCAACCGTCCTGGCGACCAGAGTCCAGAAGGCATCGATTTATACGCTTAAGCTGTTACGGCGGGGAGTTGATATCTATAAAGGGTACTCCGTCGATGTATTGCGGGGATTGAGAGTTAAGACTGTTATGCGTGAAGATTTTGCTACCGTTCCAGTCAACGCGCCATTGATGTCCGTTGTAGCTCAGTTCATAGGGCACCGGGGAGACTCAGTATTCGTGGTGGATGACAACCGTCGCCTTTGTGGTATTGTTACCCTGAGTGAAATCCGCCCCGTAATGGCTGATACGCAATCGCTAAAAAGCCTGTTGATTGCCGAGGATTTGATGATCGAGAGTAGTTTCCCTGTCTTTAGCCCTGACGATAGCCTGGCGGATGTTATGAAGCAGTTGGGTCACCATGCATATAGCACTCCCGTGGTGCGTGATGGTGAGATCGTTGGAAGTATCTGGCCTGAAGATGTCATTACTCTGTATAATGCGGAGGTTTTCAAACGCGACATGGCTTCAGGTTTAGCCTCAACTGTCAACGGCGGGCCGGTGATGGCATCGATACCGGGCGTGAGTAGCGTAAGGATGGCAGAGGTCCGGATACCGTCTCAGTTTACCGGCAAGACGCTCGCAGAGATAAACATACGAAAACGTTTCGGTGTTACCGTTCTCCTGATAAAACGTAAAGCAAGAGGAAAGCAGGTATTGGCCGACACTATTCCCACTGCCGGTACGATCTTTAAGCCGGGCGACATCGTCCTGGCGATGGGCGCAGAATCGGACTTGACCCGGTTTGAGCGCGGCGGATAGGCTGATATCTGACCCTCTTCATCGTTGGAAGTGCAAGTTATCTGAGGATGCTTGGTTGGCTTTTCCGGGGAAGGGCTATTTGACTGCCGGGATGACGCTGTAACGGAGGAATTCTTTGCCTGCCCGCGGTGTCGCCCGTGAAGAAGAAGTAATGGCCGAGTTTTGGGGGTATCGGCAACGATTGTTTGGAGAACGATCAAACGCAATTAAAGGGTTATTCATTCAGAAATATATTTGAATGAAATTTATCTTTTTGCTTTTGCATGGGGGTACGGTTTTGTTCTTTGGGTGATTTCAAGATATTATTAAGACTCGGCGGAAGTATTGCGCGTTTGGCCCCATATTTCTTTACGGCCTTTATCTTTTGTGTACCGGTCTTCGGGCAGAACCGTTATATTAACGCTGATCCTTGCAACTGCCTGATGCGGAGCGCCTGATAATGCGGTCATTCCCCACGGAATATGAATCGAAAAAAGAAGTTCTTTTTTATCCTCGCCAGCCCGAATTTTTTACCGACGATATTCTTGAAATCGGGCCCGGACGGGGCGATTTCCTCCTTTCGGCAGCCTTGCAATGTCCCGATAAAAAAATAGTCGCTGTTGAGCTGGGGGAAAAACGGTATTTCAAGTTGATTCCCCGGATCGAAAGAAGAGGGTTGACTAATATCCTTTTGATCCACGGCAACGCCCGTATTGTTCTACCTCGATATTTCCGGCCGGATAGTTTTGAAAAGATATATGTTCTTTTTCCAGATCCCTGGCCAAAGAAACGCCACATTCCTAACCGGCTGATGTCGGTGGAGTTTATTGAACTTCTGGTGGATTTGCTTCGGCCCGACGGCGAGCTTTATACGGCTACTGATTTCTGGCCGTATGCTGAAATGATAGTCGATGACGCCGGTCAGGTTTCCCGGCTGCGCAATCTTGGTTCGCCGTATTTTACAACCCTGGCGCATTTTCCCTACTATAATCCTTCTTTATACGAACAAAAGTGGCAGGACGAGGGGCGGGCTATTTATTATATGCGTTTTAAGAAGCGGTAACCTGCAGGCGGTTTATTAAATCTTAATACAGGCCTTATCGCGGCACAAGAAGGAAATTAATATCGCTGATGATATCGCCATCCTCGGTGGCCCTGACTTCGAAGTCTATCGATTCGGGCTGTGAAGCATATCCGTAATTGTTGAGCTGTTCCGGATCGAGCACGGCGCGATATTTGCCAGGGATCAGTCCAAGGTAATAGAAGTCGCCGTCATTGAACGTGGTTATTTTGGTTTTAGTTCCCTTGACCAGATTAATAACAATAATCTTTATACCGCCCGCGCCGACTTTTCCGAGGGTCAGCTGCCTCTGGACCATACCGCTGATCTCACCGGCCATAACAATCGGCACTTCGATGGCCGTTACCATATTCGGATTGAAGGAGACCCTGTAATTTTCGCTGGTCGGCTTCAGGAGCGGGTTGTCAAGGCTGCATTTATCGATCTGCACCAGATATTCGTCATAAGGATGCAGGCGGTCGTAATAATAGATATTTTCTTTGCCGACCGGTCGGCCGCCGGAACCGCGTACCCTGGCTCTCAATCCGGGAATCGGCTCGTCGGTTTCATCAAGGATGCCGTTGAAATTGTTGTCCAGAAAGGGACGCAGAACGGCCGACCCGTACCCCACGCCATTAAGGCGATCAAATCGCAGGGCGGCGGTTTCCTGGTCGTATTGAACCGATCCGCGCTGCATCTGGCTCATGGCTACATGGTAAGGCGAGGCCACCATGCGCGAGGTAAAATGGGCAAAGTCGGTGAGCAGGTTCAAGGTTGCCATGATGAGGTTGGTGCCGGAAAGCTCATTCCGTTCGAAAGAGAACGTTAGTTGGCCGGTTCTGAATATGCGTTTGGCGAGATGTATGCCGTACCTGTTCAGGAAACGATTCGAATGATCGTAGTCGAGACGAAACTGCGGTTGAAACCAGCGAAACAACTTGGCGGTGATATACAGCTCGCTGGTCAGGTTTCTGTTGGTACGATCGGAATGGATAAAGGTGGATACTTTATATTTCCCGATATAACTGACGTGAAAGCGAGAAAACGAGCCGTTGACACCAAAGGCAGCGTTGGTAAAAGTCCTCTCCGGGAACTTGTCCATAGACAGGTTCAGCCTGATGCCGATTCGCCGGCCCTGGAATCTCAGCGGGGACGAGATTGAAAAAGATATATTGTTTATCTGGTTGAAGATATTGCGGAAATTATTTCTGTAATAGCGTGTGAATCCTCCGTTAACGCTGACAACGGAAGGTTTACTGTAATTCAGACCGGCATGCATGGCGTAATCGTTAATATAATATGTGTTGATAGTCATATTGCGAAGCGGCTGAAAGACGGCTTCACCGCCGTAGATCGGTTTCTCCTCATCGGTGGCGTCAAGCGGGACATCGGCTTCAATGCCGATTGTCAGGCGATGATCCAGACCGTAGAAATAGCCGGCCTGGGAATAGAATCCATTATGCCCGTGGGTTTCGGCGTTACCCGTAGCCAGGGAGTATTCAAATTCGCCTTTTGGAATCAGGCTGTGAGGCACCCGGACATTTAGTTCCTCGGTTTTGTACTCCCCGTTTGGACCGAACATTTTCAGCGTGATAGTGGAAGCCCCATAAAAGATATCAACGTTGAAATCATAATTTCCGCTCTCATCAGTGCGCATAAAATCGATCAATTTGCCATCTACGTAAAGCTCGACCTCCCAACCTTCCCCCAGTTCGCCCGACAAATCGATTGTTTGAAAGTACTTACGGCGCACCTGAGGTTTATTGGTTATCAGGAAACCTTTCATTGATCTTGAAAAAGGTCCGCCCGGGAATATATGGCCGGCTTCAATCTGGGTTAGATACGGGGAATTGTTGAGAAAGTAGTGCCAGTGATATCGGGCTTGGCGCCAGCCAATGCCGTTTCTTGTGTTTCCTCCGCCGGATAAGGTTAAGTCCCCGCCGAGTAGCATACTGCCTGCGTTGAGATCAAAATACTGTGTTTTCCGGTTACCGAGAGGCGTGGCGGTAATGAGCCAGTCGATAACGCCCCCTTTCAGGTATTCCCGCCTGAAAGGCAGTTGTTCAATGTCCTTGAGCGCGATCTCCTTTGATTCCAGTTTGTCATGTTCTTTTTTTCGTTTAAGTTTCTTATAGACCGGAAATTCTTCGTTCAAGGGGAGCAGCACGCGCAGTTGCGAAAATTCAAATTCCATCTTAAGACCGAAGAAAGTCCCGAAAAGATCAAGGCGCAGGTAAAGGCCGAGATCGGTGTAGAAATAATCTTTCTTCTGTAAAATATGTTTTTCTCCCAGAGCCTCAACCAGGCTTTTATCGAGATTTATCTCGTACTTGTCGTCCCCGGTATACATGTACCCGTGAAACATACGACCGCTGAGGTCCCGAGTGACGTTTATTTCCAGTACCTGGAAGATTTCCATAAACGGCAGATATATCGTCTGCCCGTCATATTGAACGAAAATATCCTTTTTGATTAGATTGGGGACTTCGAAGTTGATAACGATTTCCTCAAGATAATCGTTATCCTGGGAGATAGCAGGCGTTGCCGCCGTCAGAAGTATGACAGGCAACAGCGCAAAACAGATAAGATACGTTTTGCCCGGTTTCTTGAAGGCGTATAAATCCATATGTTTATTCCGGTCAGACAGCCGATTATTGCAATCATTCAATGACCATTGACCAGTTAATATCATTACCGTATATCATATCCTCTCTTGGAATATCTTTTCGCTCCTTGCTGCTGATGGACAGTTCCACTTTGTACGGTTTTTTGAAATCGCCTTCGATGACAGGCAGATCCACCCTGCGTCTCAAATCGCGATAGACGGCAATATCGATTTTTCTGCGGCTTATCTGTCGGTTGTCGGCGTCAAGAAGACGACATCTGAGAACGGCGAGGTAGGAGGCATTGCCCCGGTTGGCCAGATCGAGCATGACTTCAACCAGCGAATCGGTTTGTCTGGTCTCGGCCCCGGTCAGTTCGATTTGAGCGACCTGATCCCCGGTCCGGTACTTGATCATAACGGCGGTCCGCATAATCATATTGAGTTTGGTAATAATCTTGTTATTATCTCCTGGCAGCGGGAGGGTCGTTTCTCCCTCCTCGGAACGCACTACGATCCTGGCCCAATATTCGCCGTCGGTGAGACCCTTGGGCGGATTGGCTACCACCCGAACAACCTGCGATCCTCGCGGAGGAACAATAACTTTGCGCGGAAAAGCCTTGACCCAGTCCACGGCCGAACGAGGATCGGTAACATTTGAGTCCTGCAAAGTGATGCGTACATTTCCAAGGCTGTCTGAAATCGGCAGGCCGAAACTGAAGCTGACGGTGACTTCGGTCGGCTTGTCGGTAGGATTTTCAATATTGAGCCGACCGGTCCGTTTCTTGTCCGAAAGGACGACCACCGTGGGCGCCACGAGGACACCGGCACTCAAGTCGAGGGCGGCTAGGAATAGAAATACCAAGATAAATAGAACGCCCCCCGTCTTAGTTACAGACTTAGGCGGGGGGGAGGAGTTGGAGCTTTGCATCTTTACCATCCCATCCTATGTTTGGCTTTCCAAAAGCTCCGATTCGGGACCGGCTGTCCATAACCGTTCCGAAAAGGAGGTAAATTTTGAGGCCGTTTTAACCCGGCCTTTGACGAAAACTATACCCCGGTGTAAGCCACCGTCAAGATAATACTGCCGGTGTAACTGCCCGCTGTCTGGTCAACCGTAGGAATTATCTTGCCGCCGATGTAAACGCCGCAGAACCCGTTGTCACTCAAGTTCACGCCGTCCGGCAGGTTGTATGGGTCTATACCGACGTAACCACCAACGGCCCCCGTGGGGTCTCCCGGAGAGGCCGCCAGGGCGGTATCGATTGTGCAGTCAGTTGTACTGAAAGCGATTACCATTCGATCCGAATCACCGGCAATGGAGATATACTCCGGCATCTGCAGGTAGCATGATATACCGGCATTAACCTGACCGGATATAGTGAAAATGCCCGCCTCGGCAACTGTCCGAGCGATCACTACCGGCACACCCTGGTAGGTTGTTCCGAAGGCGAGCGCTGAAGTGGCGACAACAGCAAGAGCGGTTGCAATTGTGGCTGTGGCCGATCCGGTGGCCACGTCCTGCGCCATTACCATCGAGGGGTTGACCAGAAATATCACGGCCATACACAGGATGATGGCTGACGGCAACGTTGTCCTTGAAAATCCAAGCATTTCTTTCTCCCTCTGTTTGATTGGGAAATAACCCGTTATATACTTCGTTTATTTCTTTTTCTCTGTTTTTTTACTCTGTCCATTTAGGTACCGGTATATGCCACCGTCAGGACAATACTGCCGGTGTAACTGCCGGCGGTTTGGTCAACCGTAGGAATTATCTTGCCGCCGATGTAAACGCCGCAGAATCCGTTGTCGCTCAAGTTCACGCCGTCCGGCAGGTTGTACGGGTCTATTCCGACGTAACCACCAACGGCCCCCGTGGGGTCTCCCGGAGAGGCCGCCAGGGCGGTATCGATTGTGCAGTCAGTGGTACTGAAAGCAATCACCATTCGATCCGAATCACCGGCGATGGAGATATACTCCGGCATCTGCAGGTAGCATGATATACCGGCGTTAGCCTGCCCGGATATGGTGAAAACGCCCGCCTCGGCAACTGTCCGAGCGATCACTATGGGTACGCCCTGATAGGTGGTCCCGAAGGCGAGCGGTGAAGTGGCAGTAACGGCAAGAGCCGTTTGGATTGTGGCAGTAATAGACCCAACAGCCACGTCCTGGGCCGTTGCGGTTGACGGTATCGCGGGTATAATCAGGGCAATTGCGATGACAGCGATTCCCATCATCCGAATTGATTTTGATGGTTTTTTCATTTCTGCTCCTATTCTGTCAAAATATGAAATTCATATTCCTGTCCTTGTTCTTGTTTTACAAATCGTCAATCAGTTCAAAATCTTTACAGTTATTGCAAAAAAAAAGAGGCGAAATACCAGATTTTTTTATCTCTTGCGATTCGCCATGGCAGAAGGCGGTAGCTTTTAATAGGGATTCGATAAAAAGATTCGTCAAGAATTCGAAACAGGTAAAGATTCCAATTTGGCCAAAAAAAAGGAGAGCCAAGGACTCTCCCGTTGTAATCGTCTCTTATCGTTGGTTATTATGTGCCGGTATAGGCAACGGTCAACACGATGCTGCCGGTATAGTTGCCGGCCGTTTGGTCTATTGAGGGAAAGATTTTACCGCCGATGTAAACCCCGCAGAAGCCGTTATCGCTAAGGTTGACCCCGGAAGGGAGATTGTGCGGATCAACCCCGATATAACCGTCAATGGCGCCGCCGGTCGGGTCTCCCGGGGAAGCAGCCAGGGCGGTATCAACGGTACAGTCGGTAGTTGAAAATGTTATGAGCATACGGTCAGAGTCGCCGGCAACAGAGATGTACTCCGGCAAATAGAGATATAGGTCAATACCGGCGTTGTTTGCCCCGGAAATGGTGAAAACGCCGGCGTCGACCACTGTTCTGGCGACTTCGTTGGGGACACCCTGATAGGTATTGCCGAAGGCCAGAGGCGAGGTGGCGGTAACCGATAGTGCGGCCAGGATGGTTGCCGTTGCCAGGCCATTGGCAACGTCCTGCGCCATGGCGATTTCTGCGGGCAGTAATAAAAACAATAACGCCGATACGGCAAATAAAGAGACTAATCTTGACAAGAATTTGTGCGTGCCCATTTTAGTGCTCCCCTAATAATTCCCTGTTACCCTGTGAAACTGCGTCAGGCAACGGTTTACGCAGTACTCTCCTCTGTAAGATAATCGTCCAATTCGCGGCGAAATACCATATTTTGAGGCTAGAAACAAACCGTCTGCGTGAAGGTTGTTTGATCGATGAGCAGATCAAAAGAAAGGCATCAGTTGCCGGTCGGCGTTACCGTCAAAACAAGGGTGGCAGAATAGTCGCCCGAAGGTTGACTTATTTTGGGAATGGCCATTCCGCCCAACCAGATTGTCAGACCGCTGGATCCGAGACGGTAGGTTATCGGGTGCCATGGATCAAGGTTATCATATCCCGGATTGCTCTGATCCGGCGTGGCGCTTGAATCCATGGCGCAATCGGTTTCCGAAAAGACGAGTTGAATATTGTTGCCGCCTGAGTTCATATAGGTCGGCAGGGTGAATTCGATGCTCATTTCGTCGCCTGCAACGCCGGTGACTAAAAATTCGGCCGCCGCGCCGGCGTCGTATTTCGAGACGGTCTTGGGAATGCTGGGATAAACGTTGCCAAAGCGTAAAGGAGAAATAGCGGTGGCATTTTGGGCATATAATTGAACGCCCAATACGCAAAACACCATAGAGAAAATAAGAGGGGCCACTTTGCCGGACATAAATCTCCCCTGATAATCGCTATTAAGTTATAACTGTTGATTAGGTAAGTCAATAATAAATCGGATCCTGTATGGTCCTATATGCCGGCGCAGATTACCGTAATCACCAAATCGGAATTCCCGGGCGGTATTGCCTGCATTAAAAAAGCCAAGTCCAAAACAGCCACCTGCCCAGAGCGCCGGACAAAGGCCGATACGTTTTTTGTCGGTTCATAATGGGCGGTATAAAACTCGTTACTTTTATAATCAGCGGAGGTAACCTGCAGGATTACGTTGTTTAAATTGGGGGACATTATGATTCTAAGCAAAGACGAATCGGCAAGACACTCGTTTGACTGCCCCCAAAATGGAAAACCGATACCCGCCTCAGCCGATGCGGATGATTCTTCAGGGAAGGTTATTATTCCGGCCGGTCGCTCCACCCTGGCCACGGCGGAGATGGTTGCTGAAGCCGGCATTCTTGGAGTCTCTGCAAAAACTAAATGAACGGCGAAACTGCAGCATAAGGTTGCCAAAAGCAGAAGATATGAAAAGGATCGCAGGCTCATTACGGTATCTGACGTTATCTTGTGGGTACGTTTTCAAGATACCGCAGATACCTGTATTGTCAAGGCAATACCGGTCTATAAGGCATTTATGGACTCGGAATCGGTATTTTTGTTCAGACCTTGTGCTAATTGCCCGTGTATGCCGCCGTCAAAACGATATCGCCGGTGTAATCTCCGCCGGTCTGCCAAACGGCCGGTACGACCGTGCCGCCAATCCATACAATGATCGTCCCGTCAATTGCGCCAAGGTCCTTGGGCGCGCTCGGACCGTTGGGATTCAGTTCCCCGGCGGGAGCCGTCTGTCCTCCGCCGGTGCCGTCATCGTAGGCGGCGTCGGAATTGCCGAAATTAATCGGTAAACTGGCGATGGAATCGACAGTGTACATGTATGTCGGTAGAACGAAATCGATGGTCACCTCGGATGAAGGTGTGCCGGTTATCGTCCACTGGCCGGCAAAGGTCCCGTCGGTTTGTTTATCTACCGATTTGTTTACTCCGGGCATCACCGATCCGAAATTGAGGTCGCGATTGCCGTCAACCCTCAGACCCGAAATAACCGTGGCAATAGCCTGAATAGTGCCGCTTTCCTGGGCCTTTGTTTCCGGTGCGGTTGCCAGTACGAAAAATCCGGCAAACAGCACCAACCAGAGTTTCCCTTTTATCTTCATCTCTCAATTCCCCCAGAGAAATTGTTGTGTGTTTCCGAGACCGATCAATGCAAGGCTGGTGCCGCGTCGTTCACGATAACATAATCAATTGTCGGACAAACGATTAGGTGTGTCGCCAGCCGTCGGCCGAATCATACCGATTGAGAATATATGGGGTTTTGCCCCCATCCCTTCCGGGCAACTCCATGATATTGATTAGGTTAAGAGTTTATTCAAGGTGTCGAAAAAAATCTTTAATGAATCAAGGGGCTGATCTGTCGCGGTTCGATTGCTAATTTGCTGGATTCAATCAAATTGGTGAAGCTCACCGATAAAAAAAATGTATGAATCGGCTAAACCGGTATGGGAAAATTCCGATACACATAATAAGAGTTGCTGTTCAAATTTCGAACAGCGAAATAAAAAAATGCGAGCAGAAGCAAAAAAGATGATGGTCTCGCGACAACACAAGATAGTCATTCTGTTGGCTGCGCTGATCTTTACTGCCGCTTCTGCGTCGGGGCAGGATTCGCTCTGGTCCGACAGTTACGGCGGCTATTACAATGAGTGCGGTCATTCGGCGGTCAGGCTGAGCAATGGAGATCTGCTGCTTGTCGGATCGACTTTTTCCTATGGCTCCGGTGATTATGATATCTATCTGGTTAAGGTGGATTCGACCGGTACTATGATATGGTCGAAAACGTACGGCGGCTCCGGCACAGAATACGGATACGATATCCAGATGACTTCCGACAGCGGTTTTGTGATTGTCGGATCGACAACCTCATCGGGAAGCGGTAAAAGCGATCTTTACCTGATTAAAATAAATGCTTCCGGCACGGAGTTATGGTCAAAAACATATGGCGGCTCCGAAGATGACTTCGGAAGCTCGGTCAGGATGACTTCCGACAGCGGTTTTATTATCTGCGGGACGACCAGTTCGTTTGGAAGCGGAACCGATATTTATTTTATCAAAACCGACAGCCTGGGAGATTCAAGCTGGACAAAAACCTACGGCGGCTCTTCCGGAGAATCGGGGTCAGCCGTCCGCCTTGCCGCTGACAGCGGGTATATAATTATCGGCCATACCGGCTCCTATGGCACCGGATACAGCAGTATTTACCTGGTCAGAACCGGCGAGATGGGCGATACACTCTGGACCGCCAATTATGGCGGCAATCGAGCTGATTTGGGTTATTGTGTGGAGCCGACTAATGACAAGGGATATATCCTGGCTGGCGCCACCGCGCCTGACGGAGAAAATTTCTATGATGCTTACCTGATAAAAGTCGATTCGTTCGGAGTAACCACATGGGACAGTACATATGGCGGATCATATGGAGATATGGCCTATTCGGTTCAGACGACGTCCGACGGCGGGTATATCCTTGCGGGAACCTCCGAAGTCAACGGCGGTCGAAAGATTGATATTTTCATGGTCAAAACCGACGCCGCCGGAGATATCGAATGGGACAGTACTTATGGAGGCGCCGAAGCCGATTATTGCCGTTCAGTGCTGGTTGACCCGCAGGGTGACTATCTGGGCGTCGGTTATACTTATTCATCCACATCCGGAGGATCGGATGTTTACCTGATTAAAATCCAGGCGGCCGGTGGGACTGCCGTAGACCCGTTCGAACCGGCGCTTCCCTCGGACAGGTTTACCCTTTCGCAGAATTTTCCCAATCCGTTTAATATATCGACACGGATTGAATTCGAACTGCCGCGACGCGCGTCTTACAGCCTGACTATTTACAATGTCCTCGGCCAGGTAATCCGACGCTGGGAGGATAACGCTGTCCCGCCCGGCCGGTATTTGCTCCACTGGGACGGGCGCGACGATTATGGTTGCGTTGTCGCTTCGGGCATTTATTTCTATCAACTGCAGGCGGCCGATTTCCATGAAGCAAAAAAGATGGTTTTGTTGAAGTGAGTTGGATTATCGAAGTGGCCCATTCATCTTCTTGAACATATCACTTTGCGAACACGCAAAAAAAAACGGCACCGGGAAGGCGCCGTTTTAGTCCAGGTTGTATTATCACGAAGCTTTATTTTCTACGACGGAGAAGTCCCAGCCCGGTCAGACCGACGCCAAAGAGCAACATCGTGGCCGGTTCGGGAATGGCGCTGGTGCTGACTACTAAGGTAACTCTCTCTATCACGTAATAGTGGCAATCGGGGTCGAAGGAAAAACCGAAGTTACCGTCAACCGCGAAATCGGTCAGATCATCGATAAGATCAAGATCATTGAAATTGAAGCTGAGGTTGGTTCTGTTTTCATAACCGCCGATCGGGTCTGACCAAGTGGCGATAGGGACATCCAAACCGCCAAAGTAATCCTCAAAGCCGGAATTGGGGTCGTCAAATTCGGTTATACCGAGGGCGGCGTTATCACGGAGGTTCATATAGAGGAAGTTTTCTTCAGCCCGCCAATTGTAGATGCCTTTGAAAGTCAAAGTTGCGCTGTAGATTTCATCGTCCACATCCCACAATGTTCCCAGGCCCCATGTGTATGCCTTGTCATGATTCAGGCCGCCATTGAGCGGGCTGAAAGCATCAGTGGCGTAAGTGTATATGGCTGCCTGCGTAGAAACGGCGCCGAAAAGCATGGTGGCCAGGACGGCTGCTATGGTTAATGTCTTTTTCATACCGGATCAACTCCTTTGTTATCGATAAGGCATTATATTTCTTTGCCTATAAATTGAGCAAATAACGGGCCAAAAACGCGACCATGTCTCAATACATTGAAACATAACAAGTTATCACAAGATAATAAAGAATAGACGATATGCCGGGCAAAAAAAGTGTCAAGTTTCTTTACACCCCCAATATCAATATGTCCTTCTGTGGTTATGATACTGCATTTAAGTTCAACAGGTTAGAAGATTTAAGGGGCATTGTCCGGAAATGCTACATTTTATTCTATGATTCGACTTTGGAAGCCCCGAATTTTATCCTGCGCAAAAAAAAGACGGCGCAACGCATAGGCCTTCCAAAAATTTCAATGCCTTGTAGCAATAGTACTTACGGCAAATAGCGTTATATATTAAATCCGGCGCCTAATACAAAGCGGCGGCCTTACGACCGCCGCGTATTGGTTTGGATCGAGGGAAGATCAAAGACTATACGCTCGATACTGCGGCGCCTGTCGGCCCGGCCTTTTTCACCTCATCAGGAACGTCTTTGGCAAACCCGGCGAAATTCTCGTGGAAACGGCGGGCCAGGTCTTTCGCCTTTTCGTCATAGGCGCTTTTATCCAGCCAGGTCTGGCGAGGATTGAGGATCTCCGGCGGAACGTCAGGGCAGGCCTGGGGAACATTCAGGCCAAAGATGGGATCTTTTTCGTAAGGCACGTTATCGAGTTTGCCTGAAAGCGCCCCGCGGACAATGGCGCGCGTGTACGGCAGCGACATCCTTTCACCGATGCCGTACGGCCCGCCGGTCCAGCCGGTATTGATAAGCCAGCAGCTGACCTTGTGCCTGGCGATTTTTTCCCTCAGGAGCTTGCTATAGACGGTCGGGGGCAGAGCCATGAACGGTGCTCCGAAACATGTGCTGAAAGTCGCTTTGGGTTCGTCGCCCATTCCGACTTCGGTACCGGCCACCTTGGCGGTATAGCCGGAGATAAACTGGTAGCCGGCCTGTTCCGGCGTCAGGCGGCTGACCGGCGGCAGAACGCCGAAAGCGTCGCACGTCAACATGACGATATTTTTCGGATGCCCGGCGGTACCTTCCCTGATGGTGTTGGGAATATGGCTGATGGGATAAGCGGCGCGAGTGTTTTCGGTCAACGAATTGTCGTTCAGGTCAACATGCCTCGTATCGATATCGAAAGCGACGTTTTCAAGAATGGTTCCGAATTTTCGGGTGGTTTCGTAGATATCAGGTTCATCTTCTTCCGAAAGACGGATAACCTTGGCGTAACAGCCGCCCTCGAAGTTAAATATTCCTTTCTTTGACCAGCCGTGCTCGTCGTCGCCGATTAATCTGCGCTCCTTGTCGGCTGAGAGAGTCGTTTTGCCGGTGCCGGAGAGACCGAAGAACAATGCCGTATCATCATTGGGACCGACGTTTGCCGAGCAGTGCATCGATAAAATATTTTGCGTCGGCAGAAGGAAATTGAGCACGGTGAAGATAGACTTTTTGATTTCACCAGCGTAACTGGTCCCGCCAATCAGCACCATTTTCTTCTCAAAACTCAATAGAATAAAGGCCTCGCTGTTGGTGCCGTCAATTTCGGGAATGGCGCGAAATTCCGGCATAGCAAGGACGGTAAATTCCGGTATATGTTCTTGCCTTTCCCCGGGGTCGTGAATTTGCCGGAACATATTCCGCGCAAACAGGCTTTGCCAGGCCTTTTCGGTAATAACGCGGATTGGTACCTGGAATTCCGGATCGGCTCCGGCGTGGCAGTCCTGAACAAAAATGTCTTTGCCCTGCAGGTAAGCCTGCAGTCGAAGGAAAATGGCCCTGAATTTTTCGGGATCAAACGACCTGTTGACATCTCCCCACCAGACCTTGTCGGCGCTGATACTATCCTTGACTATAAACCGGTCGTTGGGGCTGCGGCCGGTATGGTAGCCGGTACGTACGACGATAGGACCCAAATGCGAGATATAACCCTCGTGCCGCTTGACGATTTCTTCATAAAGCTGAGGCGTGGTGGCATTCCAGTAGACGTTTCCGAGATTAGTCAACCCGAGCTGATCGAGGGTTTTGCTGCTTCCATGAGACATAACCTGCATTTATTTACTCCTTTACTCCAAGTTTTCTTATTCTCCCCGGCATAGACTGGCGTCCGGTTTCGCCATTGGGGCCTTTCAATAGATCGGCAGACGGTTTATATAGGTTAAACCTATAACACATTACGTCTATTAAATCAATATCTGTGCGGGATACATGCGAAGAATCCCCATAGAGTATTAAGGCAGTGTTTCCGAGCCTGTAAGCGATTTTTTTCCGTGATATCTCTGCAGGAAATCATTATCATGGGTTTGGCGAGCGGGAAGCGTGTAGAATGCCTGATGATAGGATTGGGGAATGGTTAAGAATTTTAAAAAGCAGGCTGAAAATAATACTCAAAATCCAAAAGGCTCGATTTTATGAAGAAATTTCTGGGCAATTTTTTCGGCAATCGGCAGGAGACGGTTCCGGATAAAACCGATCCGGAGCGAAATCTCCAGATTGCCACGGCGGCCCTGCTTCTGGAAATCGCCGGCGTCGACGATGAGTTCACCGATGACGAACGGAATGAAATTGTTGCGACCCTGAAAAGCCGCTTCAATATTACTACCGATGAGGTAGATAATATACTTGAAGCAACTCGTGGGGAGCTTGGAAAACGGATCGACCTCTACTTTTTTACCAACCGGATCAACGAACACTTTGATAACGCTGAAAAAATAGAAATTATCGAGATGGTCTGGCGGGTGATCTATGCCGACCGGCACCTCGACGGTCACGAGGATTTCCTCGTCCACCGCCTTGCCAAACTTTTAAGGCTTCAGCATTCCCAGCTTATCGACGCCAAGCTGCGGGTTAAGCGATCGTGACATAAAAAAAGGACGGCCGGCGCCGTCCCCTTATATCGATTTCGGTTCAGGTTTTTTATTCTATGACTTCCAGAACATTTATGTTCCTCTTTTTCAGTTCTTCCATAAATCGATCGTAGGCTTTTCCCTTGATACAGTCTTCAGGTGGAACTATACCTTTCTCCGTGATCAGGCCTTCCATGATAAGCTTGGCGGCAATGGCGCAGGGAAAACCGGTGACCCGCATCATCGAGGACATCCCGTTTTCTTTATCGGCTTCATCCCACATGAAATGCTCGATTTTTATCGGTTTGCCGTTTTTAATCCCCTTGGTAGTATTGTACATGACACAGACATCGGTTTCGCCATCAAGCGGCCGGAGTTTGGGCGTTATAAGAGAAAGCAGGAACTCACGGGGAACGATCCTGGCGCCGTTAAAATCCTGCGGTTCGATATCTAGTAACCCGCATTCCTTCAGGGTATCGACGCCCGGCCAGTGCCCGGGCCAGCGGACGGTTTTTTCGGCGAATTCCTTAAGCTCCGGCCGGGAGTAGATAAAGCTGGGCATGCCGGGGGTTACCGCGCATTGCAGCTCCTCGTTTTGGCCGAATTTGCTGAATTGGAATGTTTCGCGATCGCCGATGGCCGGCACTTCGACGACTTTACCGTCCTTGATTACATTAAGCTTGATCATATACTCCCGCAGGACATGTTCAAAGGCCCATGTAATCATATACCTGAGGGGATGTTTTGCCGCATATTCTTTGGCCGGAATGCCGCCGACGCGGGCTATGGCCGATTCTGCAGTGTCCATTTTCCGGATAGCTTCGCCGACGGTTACATTGCTTAAGCCCGGGGCAAAACCCATGCCGTCGATGAAAGTGACCCCATTGGCGATGGCGGTATCGTGCAACCAGTCCCCGTATTCGTTGAGGGTTTCCCCCCCGGGGAGTTCCAAACCCTCGATTTCATATGTGTCCGGACGACGGTGATACTCCTCGAGCATATCAACCACGTTCAGGCCTGCTTCAATGGCAGAATGAATCATTCTATAACTTGTCCGGCGATTCGGCATTGCGTTGATTCCGACGTCGTATTCCTTCATCAGTTTGATCGCCAATTCCCTGTCGTTGACGTCAAGAACATGCGGGACAATCTTGTCGCTGCCCACCCATTGTTTGACCTTTTCCAGCTTATCTTTCCGCCGCCCCGTTATGCCTATGGCCTTGATGTCTTTATCCTTAGCCAGGTCCCATGTTACCGCGGAACCGATTTTTCCCGAACCGCCAAATACCAAAGCTTTCATAAGGTAATTCCTCCGTTCATTGTTGTTAGCGCTTTTAAAGTCTGCATAATCTCAGACTTGCCGCCTGATTTCGATATTGAGGTAACATTTTGCGTGGTTTGGCGTAAAAGTCAAGAGGTATTGGATAATTTTACAGCTTGTGGCAGCTAAACTCCGGAAGGGTTCTCATACATGCCCAATAGGGAAAATATGGGGCTATTGACCGCTGACTTTGTGAAAAAATGAACTTGCCAGAACAGACTTTGGTTGTTATATACAGGCTGGCCCCTGCCCGTGAAAGGCCGGAAAGAAACTGAACGGAAAAGATTCCTGACTTCTGGAGGTGCCTATGAAAATACAGGATACCAAAACTGAGCGGATTGAAAAAACCAATACATTGGGATTCTCCGCGCTGAGTGATGATGAAATTATCGGCTTTGAAGAACAATTCGGCGCTTGTCATTATAGCCGCTTGAAAATAGTTATCCGCAAAGCGGAAGGCGCCTGGCTTTATACTCAGGGCGGCAAAAAGATTTTGGATTGCCTGGCTGCTTATTCGGCCGCCAACCCCGGGCATAATCACCCCAAAATCGTCAATGCCGCCATTAAGGCGCTTCAATGCGGTTATTCATCGGTTATTTCCAACGTCGTATATACGGACCTGCTGGCCCTGCTTTCCAGGCGTGTCGCAGAATTATTGCCTCAACTGGCGCCTCGGTTCGGCAGCAACGGGAACAAGGTGTTGCCAAAGAACGGCGGCGTTGAATCGGTTACCACGGCTATCAAACTGGCTCGCTATTTTGGCTATAAGCAAAAAGGGATACCGGACGGCAAACAGGAAATAATAGTTTTTGATAACAATTTCCACGGGCGGACAATTTCGGTTATTTCGTTCTCCTCGTCCAGGAAGTATAAAGAAGGATTTGGTCCGCTGGTCTCCGGCTTTGTTTCGGTTCCGTATGGGGATGTGGAGGCGGTCAAAAAAGCGATCACGCCCAACACCTGTGGTATCCTGGTCGAGCCTATGCAGGGCGAGGGTGGCATGTATATCCCGCCCGACGGTTTCCTGACGGGCCTGCGAGAACTGGCCGACGACAACGATCTGCTCCTCATGTTTGACGAGATTCAGGTCGGCCTTGGGCGCACCGGCAAGATGTTCTGTTTCGAGCATGAAAACGTTATTCCCGATGCGGTTATCCTCGGCAAAGCTATCTCCGGCGGCCTTGCTCCATTGTCGGTTATGGTAACCAATACCGAATTGATGGATATAGTCTTCACTCCCGGCTCCGACGGTTCCACTTTTGGCGGGTATCCTTATGCCTGCGCCTGCGGACTGGCGGCGCTGGATGTTGTCGAGAAGGAGAATCTTCCGCGGCGGTCAGCGGAAATAGGCAAAATCCTCAAGGACAAGATCCTGGATATCGCCTCCCGCTCATCGCATGTCAAAGAAGTCCGGGGTCGGGGCTTATTTATCGGCATAGAGGTTAAATCGGGCGACGCCATGGTTTACTGTCGTAAGCTGCTTGAGATGAATATGCTGGCTAACGACAGCCACCATCATACCATTCGTATCAGTCCGCCGCTGATAATCGGTGAAACTGAAGTGGATTATATCGCCGAGCGTCTTGAAAAGGTCCTTGTCGATTGATATATGACCGTGATGTGAATTAATTCAGCCCGCTGTCTGGCGGGCTGTTTTTTTTTAGGTTGACTTACGTGTGAGCCTCCGGCGGAGCGAGAAGCCATAGACCAATCGGGGATTTTTATATCCTTGACTTGGAAAAGAACGTCTGGATAAAACAGTCGGAACCGGATGAAAACCATCCGGATTAATCCAAACTGCGATCTTTTTTCACATCCGTAAATGATCTCGCGAGTATTTCTCTTCCGGAGGTAATTACCTTAAATATCAAGTTATCCGGTGATTACGGCCGGTTGTAACATTAGATATTTGGCTTGACTTGGTTTGGCGGCTGGCTTAAATTTAGTCTTTATTTTTGCTATCGGTCATCGGCCGGCTGCCATGGTTCTTGTGAAACGCATGCCGATAAACGGCGGACTGGTTTTTATCGTCTGATGATTAAACAAAATGGGTTACGTTCGCGTTTGACGGCAGTTATAGCGCGATGACCGAAAATATAAGGAATCGTTATGAATAGACGGCTTTGCGCTTTTTCTTCCTATGCGGTTCTGTTCTTTGTCCTGCTGATTCCCCTGCAAATCACAGCTCAACCGGAGACTATGGGCGACAGCGCGGCAGTAGCCAAACCGGCTTATGATTCGGCCTTTATCAAAGAACAGACGTCGCAGTCAGCCTTTAATATCGCCGCGAAGGATCGCGATAACGATGCCGGCGGTGCCATCAGGTTGACCTGGGATCTTTCGCCTGATGATTTTGAAAACGGCAACGTCAAGGAATACCTGATCCTCCGCAGTAAATCGGCTCAGGGGCCTTTCGATGAATTGGGAAACGTCACCCGGGGCGTGGGTAGTTTTATCGATAACCAGGCCGAAATGGGTACGCAGTTTTTCTACAAAATCGTTGCCTTAAACTACGAAAAGGTAAACAGCGAGTATCTCTGGAAGGCAAGCAGCGAATCGGCCGTGATCGGACCGGTCAAATCGAGCGCGCAGTGGTTTAACGCCGACCGCAAATATATATTTATCGGCATAGTTATTCTTTGCGCCGCCATAATATACTTCATTTACGCCGCCAAGTCCGGCAAGAGTCTTTATATCCGGAAGATTGCCGGAATAGAGGAGGTTGAAAATGCCGTTGGCCGCGCCACCGAGATGGGTCGTGCGATTTACTACATCCCAGGCATCAATGATATGGACGACGTTCAAACACTGGCCAGCGTGACCATTCTGGGTCGTGTTTCAATCATTGCGGCGGAAAATGATACTCGTATCGATGTTCCCGTTTCACGGTCGATGGTTATGGTTACGGCCAAGGAAGTGGTCAAGGAGTCATATAGTAAGGCCGGGCGGCCCGATTCATTTCAGGACGATCAGGTTCGATATTTGACCGACGACCAGTTTGGTTATGCTGCTGCCGTTGACGGCCTTTTTGTCCGCGAAAAACCGGCTACGATTTTTATGATTGGCGCGTTTTTCGCTGAGTCGTTAATCATTGCCGAAACGGGTAACAGCATCGGCGCCATTCAGATCGCCGGTACGGCGATGCCGGCCCAGTTGCCTTTCTTTGTGGCGGCGTGCGATTATACACTGATCGGTGAAGAGCTGTTTGCCGCATCGGCCTATCTTTCGCGTGAGCCGAAGCTGCTTGGATCGCTCAAGGGTCAGGATGTCGGCAAGGCCATTTTCCTCGCCGCTATTGTGATTGGAATAATACTGGAAAGTCTGGGCGTATGCAATGTTTCTTCACTTTTTGAAGCACATTAGAAGAATAAGGGTTTAATTAAATGAGACGTGAGATTCCGTTAGCAATTACGTCTATAGTTGGTGTTGCCTTCGCGGTGGCCTATTTTATCCCTCATGAGCCGTTCAATAGATTTGAACACTGGTTTACCGACTGGTTTGTGATTATCGCCGCTTTCGCTATCTGGCTGGGAGCGTTAAACCTGATGAAGATATCTTTCACGAAGGTTATCCGAAAAAACAGGGATTGGCCGTATGCCACACTGATTATAATATCCTTTTTAACAATGGCCTTCATCGGCTTTTATGAGGGTTACCGCGGGCTTTATGCCGATCCTCCGTTCAGTTTTCGTGATCCCGGCACCGCTTTTGACTGGATGTACGTCAATGTATATTCCGCCCTTTCGGCGACGATGTTTGCGCTTCTGGCGTTTTTTGTCGCTTCGGCTTCGTACCGGGCTTTTCGGGCCAGAAACCTTGAGGCGACGCTGCTTCTTCTGGCCGCCTTTTTTGTCATGCTGGGGCGGGTTCCGGTCGGCGATATTCTCACTGCCTGGCTCCCGCGGGATTTCCAGATGTCGCAATGGGCCAACTGGATTATGCAGGTACCCAATGTTGCCGGTCAGCGCGCCATTATGATCGGTATCGCACTGGGCCTGGTGTCCATGTCGTTGCGAATAATACTCGGAATTGAGCGGGCCTACCTGGGAGGTGACTGATGAGGACTAAAGAACTATTAGTCTCCGGAATTATTGTACTTTGTCTTTTGATCTGCAAATTTATCCTGCCCAAGCCGATTCAATTTTCGACGACAACCTCGGTGCTGGTTATGATTCTTCTTGGGCTTGTCTTTGTTGTTATTCTGATTTTAACCATACAGGGGAAGTTTATCGGCCGCCGAGTTGTATTTCTCCTGGTCGGGATATCCTTGCTTCTTCCGTTTTTTATGAAGTTTTCTCTGCCGCTCCAGATTTCTCCCGAGGTTCAGGAGGTTTTTGATTCACTTGAACGGCTGCCTCCCGGTTCCAAGGTCCTGTGTGCTTTTGACTATGATCCGCCGTCGGCGCCGGAGCTCCAGCCGATGGCCGATGCCTTTATTGAATATGCTTTTGAACGCGACTTGAAGGTGATTATTATGGGACTTTGGCCGCAGGGGCCGCAGCAGGCCGATCAGGCTATCCAGGCTGCCTTTAAAAAGTATCCTGAATTACGGAAAAAAATTAAATATGGTGTTGACTACGTCAATCTTGGCTTTCAAGCCGGGAATGAGTTCGTTATCCTCAGAATGGGCGAGAGCTTCAAAGCCATGTTCCCCAAAGACATGTACAATACCCCGTACGATTCGATTCCACTCGTCAAAAACATCAGGAACCTTTCCAATATAGATTTTGCCATGAACTTCTCTGCCGGCAAGCCCGGAACCGCCGAATGGGTACAGGTGGCGGTTGACCGTTTTGACCTGCCGATGGCGGCCGGAAACACGGCCGTTCAGGCTCCAATGGTTTATCCTTACCTTAAGGCAGGCCAGTTGCACGGTCTTATGGGCGGCATGACGGGCGGAGCTGAATTCGAAAAGCTGACCAGAAAACCGGGCAAGGCGACCGGCTATCTGCTTTCGCAATCATTCGCACATATGGTCGTCATTGCCTTTGTTATCATCGGCAATGTCTCTTTCATACGACAAAGAAGGGAGAGAAAATAAATGGGATTCTGGGAAGTATTCGGGGTCTGGCTGGCGGCGCTGATGACCATCGGCATCATCTCCTTTCTTTACAGGGATAACATCCTGTATAAGGCTTGCGAGGCAATATTCGTCGGAGTATCGGCCGGTTACTGGTTTGTCATTTACTACTGGGACATGCTGTACAAGAAATTCTATGTGCAGGTGTCCGATCCCACCAATCCGGAAAGATATATTCCCTGGTTTGGATTTGCCCTGGGTATTTTAATGTTGACCAGGCTGTTCGGCAAAGTCGGGTGGCTGTCGCGCTGGCCTCTGGCTTTTGTCGTCGGCGCTACGGCCGGTCTTTACATGATGATCTATTTTGTCTCCAATGCCATGGTGCAGGTCTCCTCGACTATCGTTCCCATTTTGCAGGGGAGCGCCCCTGATATCATTGCCAACACAGTCATCGCCGTCGGAACGTTCTGCGGGCTGGTTTATTTTTTCTTTTCCAAGGAACATAAGGGCGCTTTTGGCGGCGCCGCCAAGATTGGCGTCTGGTTTTTGATGATTACTTTCGGCGCTTCGTTCGGATACACTGTAATGAGTCGTATGTCACTCATGATTGGCAGACTGGATTTCCTTTTTGGGAAGTGGCTTGAGATGATTATATGACAAAAATCGCCGCTGTTTTTCTCTGTTTGATCGTCACCCCTATTTCGGGAGATATTCTTTGGGCCGAGGATCTCTCCCCCGCCGGCAATACTTCCGGCGGCACTTTTTCTTCCGTCGCTCCCTATCAGCCTGCTCCTGCCGACAATGTTGTCGCCGTCGATCATAAATATGACAACGGCGGCGTGATTGATATTACCTGGGATAAATCGCCCGACGATCCGCGCGAAATTCTGGGATACAATATTTACCGTTCCCGCACCGACGAACCGTTTGAAATGATCGGATTTGTTCTTCCGGGTATAACTTCATTTGCCGACGAAGGCGTCGAAAACGATATCCCGTATCGCTACAAAATCGGTACCGTCCGGGAAGGCGGCGAGTTTTTCTCGGATGTCTCGGCGCCGGTTGCGGCCGCCTGGGAGCTTTTCAATTTTGATCTGTTGAATCTCTTCCTTTTGGCGATTGTCGTTTGCGGTGCGGTGATCTGGTTTATTTCTTCGGCCAGATCGGGTAAAAAACTTTTTGTCCGCAAAATCGGCGGGCTTGAGGCGCTGGACGAGGCAGTCGGTCGGGCTACCGAAATGGGCCGCCCGATACTTTTTATTCCCGGTATCCTTGATATGGACGACGTTCAGACATTGGCTGCGATTACTATCCTTGGGCGGATATCCAGGATTGTGGCTGATTATGACAGCAAGATTCGTATGCCGGTATCGCGGTCGCTGGTAATGACGACGGCGCGCGAAACGATCCGGGAATCGTATCTGGCCGCAGGCAGGCCGGACGCTTACAGCAACGATATGGTTCAATACATAACCGACGAGCAATTCGGTTACGTGGCCGCGGTCAACGGTATCATGGTGCGCGAGAAACCGGCCACCTGCCTGTATCTGGGCGCTTTTTTCGCCGAATCGCTTATTCTGGCCGAAACCGGCAACAGCATCGGAGCTATTCAGATCGCCGGGACGGCTCGGCCGGGTCAATTGCCTTTCTTTGTGGCGGCCTGCGATTATACTCTCATCGGCGAGGAACTTTTTGCCGCTTCTGCCTACCTGTCCGAAGACCCCAAACAGCTCGGTTCACTCAAAGGTCAGGATGTGGGAAAAGTAGTCGCCATGGCAGCGATCGTCATCGGTACGCTGTCAATGACTTTGGCTTCGGCCTGGAATATCTCTTTCATGGACTGGGTACTAAGGGTAATGCTGAGTATATTCACGATCAATGTACCGTAGGTAACCGATTAATGGAGAAACTCAGGCAACGATGAAGCGAACAATACCGGTAATTATTACCTCCGTTGTCGGGACGGTTCTTATTTTTTCCGTTTTTTTCCCGTCCGGCAGGACGCTGGGCGAGGATTTCTCGCTGTTTTTTGATATTATTGCCGTTTTCGCCTTTTTTCTGGGGGGCGGCAACCTGGTCAGGATTCATATAACCAAGATTTATCGCCAGAGGCCGGACTGGGGTTTTTCCATAGTTACCCTGATCGGCTTTTTTATTACCCTGACGGTCGGCCTTTTCAAGCTCGGTAACGCGGAAGGTATTTCCGGTTCGGTAACGGCCGCAGGGTCGCTTTTGCAGGAAATTTTTGTCAACATCATTACGCCGCTAAGTTCAACTATGTATGCGCTGCTGGCTTTTTATGTCGCGTCGGCCTCGTACCGGGCTTTTCGGGCCAAGAACAGGGAGGCGACCATTCTTTTGATCGCCGCTTTTATTATTCTGCTGGGAAGGACCCCCTTCGGTATGATGCTGACCCAGTGGATTCCGGAATCGTTTTCGATATTACAGATTCCCAACCTTGCCGTCTGGATTATGAACTCTGCCAACCTGGCCGGGCAACGAGCTATTTTGATCGGCGTCGGGCTGGGTGTGGTGGCGATGTCGCTGCGGCTGATTTTGGGGATGGACAGGACTTATCTGGGGAGTGATAGTGAGTAACATCGGTGTAATCATATCACTGATCATTATCTCCGGCGGACTGCTGGCGATACTCATCTATTCACTGCGCGGCCGCGATGTTGACCGTCGCATTATCTTTTTATTCGTTTTCATTGCCGTGGCCTCGGCCGTTTTGTTCAATATCGAGTTCAAGGAACATCCCACACTGATTGTAAAAAAGGTTTTTGATAAGATTGAAAACCTGCCGTCCGGCTCACGGGTATTGATTTCGTTCGACTATGATCCGGCCATGAAACCGGAAGTGCACCCGATGGCCAACTCGTTTGTGCGGCACTGCCTGGTTAAAGGCCATAAGTTGTGCCTGATGTCGCTCTGGCCGCAGGGACAGGCGTTGATGACCGAAACCCTGGAAGAGGTTATCCTGGAAGAGTTCCCGGAAGCCCGGTACGGTGAAGATTACGTTATGCTCGGTTACAAGGCCGGCAATGAAGGGGTTCTCAACGTTATTATCACCGACTTTAGAAAAATGTACGCGACCGATGCGCGCGGTACCAATATCGATTCGATTCCAATTTTTAAAGAGATCAAGTCGGCCAAAGACATGGACCTGATATTGCCGATTGGCGGCGGTAAACCGGGGCCAAAAGAATGGATTCTGTTTGTCGGCGATCCCGGCAACGTGCCTGTCGCACCCGGTTTGGCCGCGGTGGTGGCGCCCTTGATTTATCCCTATTATCCCAAGCAGGCGATAGGCCTTTTGGGCGGGGTTAAAGGCGCGGCTGAGTATGAATCGGAGTTGAGGCAGAAATATCCTCGTTTCCGGGACGTTTATGCCCCGGCGCTGCGCATGATGGGCCCTCAAACGTTGGCTCATATCGTTATTATGGCTTTTATAGTTATCGGCAACATAGCTTTCTTCAGGCGAAAAAGGAGCGAAACCGGTGCGTAAGGGTCCGGTCATAATCACGGCCGTGGTCGTCTGCCTGTTTATCGTGAGCTGGATAATCAAGGCGGTTAATGTCCCTGCAGAAGACAGCGTTTTCAGGGCTTTTGCCCAGGGCTTCGGGGTTACTTTTGCCGCTTTCCTGACGCTGGCCGTCATGTCGTTTCTTTATCGGGACAACCCTTTTTATAAATTCGCCGAGCATCTCTACGTCGGCGTCTCGGCCGCCTACGCCATGAGTCTGGGTTTCTGGACGACTATCGTCGGTAATCTTTTTCCGCGCATATCGGAGGGCTTGTGCAACTGGTTCGAAGTCCCGTATACTGAATTTGAATGGCATTTCCTTATTCCTCCGGCTCTTGGGATTATTTTGCTTATGCGGCTTTCGCCGAAGGGAGGGTGGATTTCGCGCTGGGCGCTGGCCTTTATCGTCGGCACAACCGCCGGATTGAATCTGCCGCGCTTTTTGCGTTCCGATTTTATCGAACAGATTTCAGCGACTTTTTTGCCGCTTCTTGTCAACTGGCATGGAATCGGTGACTTCTTTTCAAATCTCTCTCTTTCGGCTTCGGGGCAACTGGTTTCTATTCTTACCAACGTGGTTATAGTCGTGGGCGTTTTCTGCGGTATCGTTTATTTCTTCTTTTCCAAGGAGCACAAGGGCGCCTTTGGCGCAGCTTCCCGCTTTGGTATCTGGATTTTGATGATAACTTTCGGCGCATCCTTTGGATATACCGTCATGGGGCGTATTTCGCTTCTGGTTGGAAGGCTTACCTTCCTTGGGCACGATTGGCTGGGACTTATAACGAGGTAATATATAACGGGAGTGAACAGATAAATGGTGGAGCAAGCATGAAAAGAATTGTCTTATTTATGGCGGTGGCGTTTCTCCTGCCTGTCGCTTGCGGGGCGCAGCAGAAGGGGGTCGCCGATTCGGTCCCGGACGCGGCGCTTCCCGGTTCGCCGGGCAACGTTGCTGCCTTTGATACCCCGCATGACAATGGTCATTCGATTACGCTGACATGGGAACTGTCGCCCGACGACGGTCAGGGGAGAAATAGCGTCATCGGCTACCGTATTATGAGGGCCGAATCGCCCGACGGGCCCTTTGAGGATCGCGGAATGGTTGCTTCGGGAGCGACCACCAAGAAGGATTCGGGAGTCAAGGAAAAGGAAGACCCGGCTTACTTTCCGAGAGGCCACGACTTTTACTACAAGGTTGTGGCCCTGTCAGCCGACGCCGAAGCAGCATCGGGTGTGGTCGGGCCGGTTCAGGGAGTCGGTCAATGGTTTAATCCGAATAAATGGCCGGTTTTGATTTTTGTCGGGGTGTTTACTTCTTTTACTCTTTACTTCATTTCGCGCGCCAAAAAGGGAGCCAAGCTCTATATTCGCCCCCTGGCCGGTATTGACGCAGTTGACGAAGCTATCGGGCGCGCCACCGAAATGGGCAAACCTATTCTTTACATTCTTGGTCTGGGAACAGCGGCCGATATCGCCACCATCGCATCTTTTACTATTCTGGGACGCGTCGCTAAAAAAGTAGCGGAGTATCAAACTTCCCTGATTGTTCCCTGTTACGATCCGATCGTAATGACTATCGCGCAGGAAACGGTCAAGACCGCGTATTATGACGCCGGCCATCCCGACGCCTACAACGACGATATGGTTTTCTTCATTACCCAGTTCCAGTTTGCTTATGTTGGCGCGGTCAACGGTATCATGCTTCGTGAACGTCCCGCGACCAATTTTTATATGGGTAAGTTTTACGCCGAATCGCTGCTTATGGCCGAAACCGGATCGCTGGCCGGTTCCGTTCAGATTGCCGGAACCGACGAGGTGACCCAGATTCCTTTCTTCGTGGTGGCCTGCGATTATACCCTCATCGGCGAGGAACTGTACGCCGCCTCAGCCTATCTGGGTCGTGAGCCGGTCCTTCTGGGATCGCTTAAGGCTCAGGATTACGGCAAGGCTATGGTGCTTATCTGCGGTGTTCTTGGAGTCATAGCGGCTATTTTGGGCTGGGATTGGTTTGTGAACCTGTTCCAGGTCGGCGAGTAGGAAGGAGCAGGAATATGAAAAAAGAAATACCTCTTTTTATTGTTCTTATCACCGGCACATTCATGGCGATTCAGTTCTTTGTGCCGCACGGGACTTCCGAGTACGTCTATGAATATATGCTGGACTGGACGATCATCATCGGCATATTCGCTCTGGCCCTGGGAATATGGTCTTTTATCCGGGTAAACACCGATAAAATCAGGCGCAAAGCCGAGAACTGGCAGTATGCTATTATTGCTATCGCCGGGCTGGTTGCAATGACTTTGTTCGGTACGACTGCAATGACATTGCTTGGCGCGGAAAGTACCGGATTGGAATCGTATATGTTCCGCCATTTCTTCAACTATATCATGATCCCGATCCATTCCACCATGTTTTCGCTCCTGGCGTTTTTTATCGCTTCGGCTGCGTTCAGGGCTTTCCGGGCGCACTCGGCGCTGGCTACGCTATTACTCCTGTCGGCGCTGATTATCATGTTAAGGTTCAATCCCTACCTCGGCCCGCTGGGCTCGCTCGATGCGAAGCTGGCTTCGTGGATTATAAATGTGCCAAACCTGGCAGCCAAACGCGCCATTATAATCGGAATCGGTCTGGGGATGGTGGCAACGGCGCTCAAGGTTATCCTGGGTATTGAACGTTCCTACATGGGCAAGGATTGATGGAGGCCGGAATGAATATAATGGAACGCATTAGTAAACTGGATCGGCGGTGGGTATTTCTGGTACTGGCAATAGTCGTAGTGATATCATTGCTGATCGAATTCAGAACACCGATCCGGGTAAATAAAGAAGTGCGCACAGTCTATGAATTCGTCGAAAGTTGCGAGCCGGGTAGTTATGTCCATCTGGCTATTGATTACGACCCCGGTTCGCTGGCCGAAATGCACCCGATGACTTATGCCATTATGGAGCAGTTGCTGGCTAAGGATATAAAGGTAATCATGACGGCCCTGTCCCAGAATGGCCCCGGAATGGCCGAGCAGGCTATGCTTGAAATAATGGATTCGGTAAAGATTTTGCACGGCAAGGAAGTTATCTACGGTGAAGATATAGTCTTTCTGGGGTACAAGCCGTATCCGGCCATTGTAATAATGGGCATGGGTCAGAATTACCGGCTGTCGTTTCCCAGCGATTATTACAATACTCCGATCGACAGCCTGCCGATGATGCGGAAGATTGTCAACTACGACGACATCGAGGGCATCATCCTGATCACCGGCACTAGCGGTATCGACTACTGGATTGCCTATGCCAACGGTCGATACAACGCCAAACTGGCGGTCGGCGTCACCGGCGTTATGGCGGCCGATTATTATCCGTACCTCCGGTCGGGTCAGATTTTCGGACTGATGGGCGGTATGCTCGGCGCGGCGGAATATGAAAAACTGGTCGGTAAGCCGGGCCCGGCCACGGAGGCGATGCGGGTCCAGGTCTGGGCTCATATCGTCATAATCCTCTTTATCATCATTGGCAATATCGGGTATTTCCTGTCCCGACGAGCGAAAGGAGGGGTACAATGATGACCTGGGAAACGATTCTCTGGACGACAGCCGCCATTCTTTTAACTCTGGCGACCTTTTCCTTTCTTTATCGGGATAATCCCTTTTACAAGATCGTCGAGCATCTTTTTGTCGGTGTATCGGTCGGATATTTCACCATCATCCTGTGGTATAACGGCCTGATGCCGACGCTCTGGGATCGACTTGTGGACGGCAAATGGTGGTATCTGATTCCCGGTCTTTTGGGAGTGCTGATGTGGTTCCGTTTCTCCAAGAAAATGAGCTGGATTTCAAGATACCCGATTGCCATATATCTGGGCATTGCCACCGGTGTCGCCATACCGGTGGAGATGCAGAATCGTGTCAACCGACAACTGGCCAATACGATGATTTCGCCCGATTTCGCTTCCGGCTTCTGGACCGGCTTTTCGGACGTGGTAATCATCATCGGAGTTTTCTGCGGACTGTTTTATTTCTTCTTCTCGGTTCCTCATAAAGGCGCTTTTGGAAGCGTGGCCAAACTCGGTATTTATATACTGATGATTGGTTTCGGCGCTTCATTTGGCTATACCGTCATGGGACGTATCTCGCTCTTTATTCAGCGCGTGCAGTATATTCGTGACTGGGCCGGCATGTGCGTAGACAGAGGCGGCGGCCCTCAGGCCATGATGTGGATTATAATTTTATTGATTGCACTTCTGATTCTCCTGGAGATACTAAGGCAGATGCGAAAGAAAACGGCTGAAATGGTTTGATAACGAGAAGAGTAATTCCGAGGCCTCGCTGACGCGGGGCCTTTTTTTTGGTTAAAAAAAATCGTCGGAGTGTAAAAAAACAGTGAACATTTTTCCCCAAAATTAGTATATTAATATAGGAGGCGGGGAAACGAAAGATATCTTTCGAGCCTTCTTACATCACCATACTTTCCTGTGATCAGATTTTTCGGGGGAAGAATAAGAGGTTTGTTTATGACCGATTTTGTTGTAATGCAATGACTTATGTGAATGATGTAAGCTTTTGTGTATTAGCGAGATCATAAATAAACTTTTTATATATGATTGTAACCGATTATGCAGTATGAGGGTATAGGAAATAAATTTTCGACAAGCCCAAGATTTTCCTTGACAAACCGCAAGGGAAAGCCTTTTTTCAATCAAAGGAGAGCTCCGAACATCTTTATGGGCGTTTATGGCTTGTTTGGCCCGAAAAAGGGAGTTTTGAGGGTGTAACGCGAAAGCGAGGTGAAGAATGCCACGGAAGCGTACTTCTTCTGCTATAAGTATTTCCAACAAAAAAGCCGGAAAGAGAGGAAAATTGTCGACCGCCGAGGCACGCCGAGAGTACCAGCGCAACTATTATCAAACGCACAAGGAGAAGGCCAAAGAGTATCAGCGGCTGTACAATCTTACGCATAAGAAAAAACGCGGCGGTCGGGGGAAAGCCAATTTTGTCTGCCCTCGGGATGCGGCTCGGATGACGTTTAATCCCTGTGATATTATGAATTCTCCCGTCGAGAAAACCTTGAAGATGATCGAAAAAATCATATCTGGTGAGCGTCTCTTTACCATGTAAGAGGCTGTTTTTCCGTATCCTTGTAAGCCGGACAAAAAAAGGCGGCCAGGGGTTACCTTAATCTTTATTATTATGTAAATTGTATTTTTTTGTCCGATAGCAGTAAAAGGAGATTTGCCTAATAGATTTGAATTGGAGTGAAAATGGCCAAGACCGAAAAAAAGACAAAATCTGTTTCCCTGAAGGTTGACCCGAAGTCCAAAGCTCGGCTTTTCTATTTCTTTGGTGGAGGTAAGGCCGAGGGTCAGGGAACTATGAAGGATCTGCTGGGCGGCAAAGGAGCCGGCCTGGCTGAGATGACCAATATTAAAGTTCCGGTTCCGCCTGGGTTTACCATTACGACCGAAGCTTGTCGTATTTACTATGATTCCGGTATGTCGCTTCCGGCCTGGTTTGATAAGGAAATGAGAAGTTATATGGCCAGGGTTGAGAGGAAGATGAGAGCCAAATTCGGTGATTCCAAAAATCCGCTTCTGGTCTCGGTTCGTTCCGGCGCCAAGTTTTCCATGCCGGGCATGATGGATACCGTGCTTAACCTGGGGCTCAATGAGAAAACCCTGCAGGGAATTATTGATCGGACAGGTGATCAGCGTTTTGCCTACGATAATTATCGTCGATTTATTTCTATGTTTGGTAACGTTGTTCTGGGAATCGACAAGGATCTTTTTGAAGATATTATTCAAGAGAAGAAACGGGAGAAGAAGATCCGTCAGGATAGTTCCCTGCAGGTGAAGGACCTTCAGGATATAGTTGAAAAGTTCAAAAGGATCATTGAGAAGAAAACGGGCGAGGCATTTCCTGAAGACCCGTGGGAGCAGTTGGTCATGGCCCGTGATGCCGTGTTTCGGTCATGGCATAACCCTCGCGCCATAACTTATCGCCGACTGAATAATATCCCATCCGATTTGGGGACGGCGGTTAACATCCAGGCAATGGTCTTCGGCAACATGGGCAATAATTCCGGCACCGGAGTAGGCTTTACCCGTAATCCGGCCACGGGAGAGAAGGAGTTTTATGGCGAATATCTCTTAAATGCCCAGGGTGAGGATGTCGTGGCCGGTATCAGAACGCCATCGCCGATCAACCGGCTCAAAAACGAAATGCCGGGTATCTTTAACGAACTGCGCGATATTACGGACATGCTGGAGAAACATTACCGGGATGTTCAGGATTTCGAGTTTACCATTCAGGATGGCACGCTCTTTATGCTTCAGACCCGCGCCGGCAAGCGTACGGTTCAAGCGGCGTTGAAAATCGCCGTGGACATGGTCGGGGAAGGTTTGATCTCCGAAGAAGAAGCTTTGATGAGAATTGAACCAACTCAACTGGATCAACTGTTGCATCCCCGCCTTGATCCCAAGGCCGAATATGAAGTCATTGCCACCGGGCTGGCGGCTTCTCCGGGGGCCGCGTCAGGTGTAGCAGTATTTTCCGCCGAGGATGCGGTTCGATACGCGGTCGACAAGAAAGACTGCATTCTTGTGCGTCAGGAAACCAATCCGGATGATATCGGGGGGATGCATTCCTCGGTCGGCATCCTTACCAGCCGGGGCGGCATGACTTCACACGCCGCCGTCGTTGCCCGTGGTATGGGTAGACCCTGTGTGGCGGGATGCGAAAAGGTTCGGGTCAATGAGGCCAAAAAGCGGTTCTGGGTCGGTCAATTAGTCATTAAGGAAGGCGAGGTAATTACTATTGACGGATCTTCCGGGAATGTCATTATCGGAAAGGTGCCGACTATAGAACCGGAGCTTTCGGGCGAGTTTGCCGAGTTGATGGAATGGGCGGACGATGTGCGTCGTCTGGGAGTGCGCACCAACGCCGATAACTCTGCGGATGCGGCTCAGGCGATCAAGTTCGGTGCCGAAGGTATAGGGCTGTGCCGCACCGAACATATGTTCTTTTCCGGTAATCGTCTTCCGATTGTCCAAGAGATGATTCTGGCTGATTCCATAGAAAAACGCCAGGAGGCGCTCGACAAGCTTCTCCCGTTCCAGAGGGATGACTTCAAGAAGATATTTGATGTCATGGCCGGGTTGCCGGTCACGATCAGGACGCTCGACCCGCCGCTTCATGAATTTTTGCCTGATCGCGAGGAGGTTGAAGCCAAAATCGCCGAACTCGACAAGAATGATGAAGAATACGACGAAAAGCTGGCAAAAATTAAAAAGATGATTGCCCGAATAGATGATTTAAAGGAAATGAATCCGATGCTGGGCCATCGCGGTTGCCGCCTGGGAATCCTTTATCCGGAAATAACCGAAACGCAGGTGCGGGCGATTATCGAAGCGGCCTGCATGTCGATCAAGGCGGGTAAAAAGGTCTATCCCGAGATCATGATCCCCCTGGTTGGTCATATTAACGAATTCAAGAACCAGAAGGAAGTTGTCGATCGGACCGCACTGGAAACCATGAACAAGATGAAGACAAAGGTTGACTACCTAGTTGGCACCATGATAGAGATACCGCGAGCCGCTCTGACGGCTGATGAAATCGCCGGCGAGGCGCAGTTCTTCTCATTCGGGACCAACGACCTGACGCAGATGGCGATGGGATACTCGCGTGATGATGCCGGTCGGTTCCTCGGTTATTATATCGAGAAAGGAATCTTGCCGGGCAATCCGTTTGTATCAATCGATGCTGTTGGCGTTGGTGAGCTGGTAAGGATAGGATTTAATAAAGGCCGGGCGGCTAATCCCGATCTCAAGGTTGGCATCTGCGGCGAGCACGGTGGAGATCCCGATTCGATCCGGTTTTTCCATGAAGTCGGTCTGGATTACGTTTCCTGTTCACCGTTCAGGGTTCCGATCGCGCGTTTGGTGGCGGCCCAGACCGTCCTGCGCGAAAAGGGGGCACTGGCAGCGCCCTCCGGGAAAAGGAGAACCGCCAGGAAGGTAGTCAGGAAACCCGTGCCCAAAAAAAGCGCCAGGATCAAAGGCAAATCCAAAATCTCCGCCGTTGGCGACGGGAAGAGAATAAAACTGAAAAAGGCAGCGACTTCTACGCGGGGTAGTATGTCCAAGAAATAGGACTTCCCGGTGAGAAGCAAAAAGATTAGCGCCCGTCGAATGGCGGGCGTTTTTAATTTTGATAATGCCGGGCTTGGGTCGGGGCTTCTTTATTCTTCGCCTTTCATTTGTTTGCGCCAGGCAGCCAATTCCTGCGCGGCGCGATCATCTTCGATGTCCAATATCCAGATACCGGCCAGATAAGAATCAGAGGTAACTTCAACTTTCAGTTTGTCGGTTAAGCGATAGGCCTTGAAGCCATGGTCGTCAATAAAGACAATATGCATCAGCTTTCCGTCGGATGTTGATTCAATGCGCGCTTCGGGCATTTGGTCGCGAAAATCTATAAAGCGAATATCGGCCGATTCCGGAGCCGGTGGCGGTTTCAAATTTTTACGCGTCCGCCAGCTTTTACGCTCAACGAGTACCTGGATTGATAAAAGCCGTCCCCTGGAATCGATATCAAAGGACAGTTGAGGCGAATCGAGATAAGAGAAGAATTTTCCTTCCGGAAAAAGGGACACAATCAGGGTTTCCTCTTCCGCCTGATAAAAAGCCCGGCTGAAAGATTCCCCTTCGGCCGGGCTTTGAATAAAAATCCTGATGCCTTTCGCGCTGTTCAGTTTTTCGGTTTCTTTTCCCATGCTTCGATTTTATCCCTGACCTGTTCAAATTCGACGGTGCCCGGAAAATCGTTTTTCAGAATCAGGAAATATTCGAGAGCCTTCTTCTTATCGCCCAAATCCTCGTAACAGCGACCCAGCTTAAAGTAGGCGGTGGCCCGTTTTTCCGAATCGGGATAATTATCAAGGACTTTTTTGTATTCCTCGATAGCCCGTTCGAACTGCCTCATTTCATAATACGCCTCGGCAATCCAGTATTGGCTATTGTCGGATAGATCGCCATTCGGGCAGTATTTAAGATAGTCGGAAAAGCCGGAAATAGCCAGATCGTGCTGACCGCGATACATATCCTTGAAGGCGTTGTCCCACAGGCGACGGCAATCGACCGACGATACCATACTGGTATCATAAGCGCTGGAATCGGCGGCCGTGCTATCGGCTGGTTCTTCCGCAGTAACCGGGGGCTGGATGAGACCGCTCTCTCCGCCGGTATGCTGCGCCAGTCGATAAACAAGCTGCTGCAGATCGCGTAATTGGTTTTCTATCTGCGTCAGCCGGGCGCCCGTTTCGTCAAGGGCCGTGCGCATTTCAACCCGAAGACGATTCTCGTTTTCAATTCCGCCGGTTATGAGCGAATCGACTTTATCAAGCTTTGCCTTCAGCAGTTTCTGGTCGTTACGGACCTGGTTGACTTTTTCTTCCACCCGCAAAACATCCTGCTTGGCGGCGCAACCGGACAGCAGAAACATTAGAAAAGGCAGAGATATCGCGGCAAGGCGGTATCTCCATCCACGTATGTTTTTCGTAAAGCGCATCAACGTGGGTTACTTCTTAAGTACCCGGAATTGGCCGCGGCGGTTTTTCGCCCAGGCGTCTTCATTATGACCCGGGTCGGCGGGCTGTTCCTCGCCATAGCTTATAGTCTCGATTCGGTCAACCGAAATACCGAGATCGACCAGATAATTCTTAATCGAGACGGCCCGCCTGTCACCCAGCGCAAGGTTGTATTCCACCGTGCCCCGTTCGTCGCAATGACCTTCGATCTTGATGATAATATCCGGGTTGCCTTTGAGAGTTTCCGCATTCTTGTCAAGGCGCAGTTTTTGGTCACTGCGAATGTTGTACTTGTCAAAGTCGAAGTAAACGGTCTGGAAATCGGCCTCGGTAATCTCCGGCGGCGGGGGCGGTGGTGGCGGTGGTGGTGGCGGTGGTGGTGGTGGCGTCGTGTCCACCTCGGTTATCGGTTCTTCTACCGGCGGTTTCACCTTTTTTGGACAACCGGTCAAAAAGGCCACGATAATTATCAGTCCGATGACAATCAGGAGTTTCTTCATCTTATCCTCCTTGAAATCTTTTTACAATTGAAGATTATTTTCTCTCCCTTTATTGAAAACACGGTACTATAATGCCTTACTCAACGCAACTAATATTTACCGTTTTATGAAAAATTCTACCTCTTATATCCTGACCAGGCCGGGTTGGAATTTCCCCCTCCCGTGGTCAACCGCTTTTGTTCATTACCAAAGCGGTCCATAATGAATATCTCTTTTGACCCTGTTCGTGTTGACGAGAAGATTACATGATTACCGTCAGGCGACCAGTGCGGATTTTCGTTACCGCCTTTATTGGTCAGAACGCGAAAATTGTCGCCGGTAACGTCAATCGTGCAGATATTAAAACGCCCCCGAACGCGGCTGACGAATACTATATTGCTTCCTTTTGGCGACCAATCCGGTGAATCGTTATAATTGCCTATGTAGGTCAGACGGCGAACGTTTATGCCGTCCCTGTCCATGATATAAATCTGAGGCGTGCCGGTTCGGTCGGAAGAGAAAGCGATCTCACTGCCCGTCGGCGACCAGCAGGGGCTTGATTCAATAGAAGCCGTATACGTCAAACGCCTTTTTATCCGTCCGGAGCGATGCAAGAGGTAAAGTTCGGCGTTGCCGTCGCGCGAAAGGGCGCAGATGATTTCTTTACCGTCGGGAGAAGCTCGGGCGGCGGAATTGATACCCGGATAGGCGGCCAGAAGATTAACCGAGCCGTCGCGAGAATCATATTGATATAAATACGGATCGCCGCTCATGTAGGATGTATATAGTATTTTTTGACCGTCGGGGGCAATGGACGGCGAAATGTTAATCGAGCCGTTGCCGGTCAACTGATGGATACCGGCGCCGTCATAGTCGCAAAGAAAAAGCTCCTTGTTGCCGGTGCGATTCGAGATGAAGCAGACGCGGGTATCGAAAATACCCTCGTCGCCGGTCAGGTAATAAATGATTTCATCGGCGATCTTGTGCGCCAGCCGCCTGTAATTGGAAACCGGCGATCTGAATTTGCCCCGGGCGAATTCAAGCCCCGACCTTGTGGAGTGAAGACTGTATTTTATGGTTAGATCATCGCCGGTAAATTCTCCCGCGCCTTTGACGATATATTGCGCTCCCAGGTGTTTCCATCCCAGCAAAGTCATAACCTTGAGTTCCATATGACGCATGTAGAACGTATCCAGCTCGATAATTTCGTAGAAAGGTGAAAAATCGAGGTCATTGCGGATGATCTCCGCCAGGCGGACCAGGATGACCGAATCTTCCACCGGGAGCCGGGTGTTTTCTTTACCGGTGAAACGCTCAACGGCGATTTTTATCTCTTCGAATCCGTACCTGGGATCGAGCCGGCCGTAATAATCTTCTACTTGGGCGAAAGCGAAGGTTGCAATTAGAAAAACGGCAATTGTCAGAAGCGGCATTTTTTTCATTCTTGTCTCGGTTCGTAGGGAAATTCAAGATGGATGCCGATGATATCGTCCCGGAAATCGGCCGGCAGCGGCGGCAAGGGGGACGATACCTGCACCGCTCGAAGGCAGGCCCGGTCGTAAGCCGGGATGCCGGATGATTTCTCGATAACCGGGTCGAGCACCGACCCGGATCGAATGACCTGAAAATAGACAACGCACGAGAGCGGCTGGTTGGCGGCCACCGGATTTGACCAGTGACGCTGAATTTTGCCGAAAGCCTGCACAAAGAAATACGGGTAGTTGAAACCCGCGTTGTCGATTGCCACCGAACCGAACATAGTTCCGGGACCAAGCTGGTCGCTTACGTCGGTTCCGCCTTTCCTGTCAACGTCGCCTTTCCGGGTCTTGTCCTTATAACCGGTATCCCGTCTCGGTTTTGGTTTTTCTTTCTCCTTTTCAAGCTCATAACTTTCGGTCCGCGACTCGGGTGTAACGATGGGCGTGGCGACTTCTTCTTTGAAAACCGCCTCCGGTATCGTAATCTCCGGCATTTTGCCTTTAATCAGGGCCGGATCGCCAAGCGGCGGCAGTTCAATAATATTGACCGCGGCGTATTCGAAATCGGGCCTTACTATGGCAGCAAAGGGATTAAGCAGGGTGACCATCAAAATCAGTCCGAAATGGAGAAAAAAGGAATAGAGGAAATCTTTGCTCGTTATTTCCATTTATTTCCTCTTTTTAGGCTTGTCATTTTCGATAGGCGATGTTACCAGGCCCAGGTATTCGACGCCCATCTCTTTTAATCTGGCCACCACGTCAACTACGGCGGCATAGATAACGCCGCTGTCGGCCCGGATATAGACCGAGGAAGTGTTCTTGTTTCTCATCACCGCGTCCAGCCGTTCTTCAAAGTCGGGAAGGCGCACCCAGATGTCATCGATAAAAATGCCTCCCTTTTTATCTATCGTCAGGACCACGCCTTCGCCCAGATCTTCCTGGGCCACCGTTCTGGTTTTGGGGAGGTTAACGTCTATCCCCGATTGAAGCATCGGGGCGGTAATCATAAAGATTATCAAAAGTACCAGCACCACGTCGACCAGGTTGGTAACGTTAATGTCGGCCATATGCCGGTATTGCCTCTTGATCACAGGTAACTGTCCTTCTTGAGCCGGGCGAGGAGTTCCAGGCTGAAGTTACTGGCCTGGTCAAATATATACTTGAGCTTGTTATTGGCCCAGTTGTATCCGATAACGGCCGGAATAGCCGCCGCCAGGCCGACGATGGTAGCCAGCAGGGCCTCGGCTATACCGGGCGCCACGACCGTCAGGGATGCCGAACCGCGCTCGCCGATCGACCAGAACGAATCCATTACGCCGACGACCGTGCCCAAAAGCCCGAGAAACGGAGCCGAATTGGCCGTGGTGGCCAGAAAAACAACGTATTTTTCAAGCTTTCCTGTTTCCTCGACTACGGTTTTATCGAGCATGAGGGAAATCGTCCTGAAATCGTCTTCGTCCAGCTTTCGTTTCGATTCCTGCCTTCCGCCTCCGGCGTTTTTCGCTTCCATAACAGCGTCGGCTTCCCTGATTCCAACCGAATAAATAACCGACAGCGGAGTCGAACGGAAATTCTTTACCTGTCCCAGTAAGCCGGAAATCTCCTGCGAACGCGAAAACAGGGAGCCGAATTTCAGGGATTGATCGTTGGTTTCCTTGAATAAACGATACTTGTTGACCATGATTCCCCACGAAACAAGAGACATGATTACCAGGGTGATAATGATTAATATCCCGAAAAACGAGGAATCGCTCAGGATTTCCCAGACGCCGCCGGACAGTAAAGCCGGATGAATCCTTACCGGTAAGTTAAACGCCATGGCCGGAGTCATCGCCGATAATAGTAGTACACAGCTCATATTATTCCTATACATAAATAATTTTACACCGGTTGCGCCAAATGGTTTGCCGGCTTTGCCAATCAGATTTGTAATCATAGGTTAACGTTGCCTGACAGGCAACAAAAAACAGGGAGACAGTCCACAAGAGGTTGTCCCATAAGTCCCCCGCCATCGCGAGGTCGCCCGCCAAATGGCTGGGCGACCGTGGCGATCTCAAATCTGTAATTGTATCCGCGATAAGAGATTGCCGCGTCGCTTCGCTCCTCGCAATGACATCTCTTGGAGCCGACGTGATTAAAAATGACGCTTTTGGGACAACCTCACAACGACGGCCGGCTGTCATATCGGAATTCAACCTGAACAAGCTATCTACGCTAATAGGCATACCGATGCAGGATTTTTCTAAGTCTTTTCATACCAATAAATCAGATGAAGAAATCTCGGGCGGGTATTGACAAAGCGATCGGTACGGATTAACATAAATTATATAGTTTTAGCCAGAATGTATGGAAGTTGGGTTGCCCGAGACTGTTTTGCTTCCGTACCACCGTCCAAAAGGTCAACTCGGTATTGCATTTGCTTATACAGGTATGGAGATATATAAGCGGGACGGGACTTATTTGGGCTGATTTAAGAGACGTCCCTGATTTCGGAGAAGCTCCGGTGTTTATGGGAAAAACCGTAAATAGAAAATTATTACTGGCGGGACTGGCGATTCTCGCTGTTCTGTTTTGCCCGTCCTTTGTCTTTGCCCAGGGTTCCATATATGGCACGGTGCATAATTCCGACCTGACGGTTCCGTCTGAAGGCGATATCAGCTTTTTCGGATACCTCGACGATACCGATGAGGAGATACGTATAGATTCGTCTATCGGCACCGCGTACGATTACGATGTTGATAGCAATATCGGGTACTGGTACGATGACTTTCAGAATTACCTAACCGAAGCGCCGGGCAATCCTTACGACTTTCATTTTTTCAACTTTGCCAACGAGCAGGGATTTATACTGTCCAAGATTATTCCCAACAACTCATTACAGCAAGAAAACATTACCTTGGCGCCGGTCTCCTGGCCATCGGCCATAAACGGCTTGGCCGGACAGGCCGTTTCGTCGTCTGCCATAGTAGTCAGTTGGAACGGCGTTCCGGGTTATACTTACCATGTTTATCGTCGCGTGGATCCATCATATGGTTCGTTATTTCGGATCGACGATCCCACCGGATCGCTTTCTAATCCCGGCGTTCCTGACAGCTTTTTTGTAGATGTCAATACCGACGATTCCAGCGGTTACCATTATCTGGTGATCGCCGAGGACGCATCAGGAAATCTGAGTCCTCATTCCGAATTTATAAACGTCAGTTCAGCCGCGGTTGAAGCTCCAATAATTGCCTCCGTTGTTCCCGAAAGCGGCCTTGCCGGAGGAGGCACAGCGATTACTATTACAGGCAATGGCTTTGATATAGCTGGAGTTACCGCGACCATCGGCGGAGCGGCGGTCACGTCGCTTGTAGTCGTTTCTCCTTTTGAAATAACGGGTTTGACGCCGCCCGGCGGCGCGGGAGCAGCCGACGTGGTGGTAACTAATACGGCTTCCGGGCTTTCGTCATCTCCCCTTGTGGACGGCTTTACCTATATTGGTAATTTACCGCCGGCACTTGATCCGATCGGCAACCAGACCGTGGCCGAGGGAGGCAGTCTGACCGTTCCGGTTTCGGCCACCGATCCTGACAGCACAATTCCGGTTCTGACGGCTTCGCCCCTGCCGGATAATGCGGCATTTAGCGATAACGGGAGCGGGAAGGGTGTTTTTAATTTTAATCCGGACTTCGATCAGGCTGATGATTACCGGATTACCATCAAGGCGGCCGATGAAATGGATCCGTCCCTGATTGATACAACAACATTTTCGATTACGGTAACCAACACCAACCGCGCGCCTGAACTTACCCCTGTCGACGATACCTCCATTGTTGAATACGGCAGCCTGCAATTAATCATCACCGCTTATGACCCCGACGGCACAATGCCGTTATTGACGGAGGATGACCTGCCCGTTAATGCCGATTTTACGGATAACGGCGATGGCACCGGCACGTTCATTTTTGAACCTTTGACGGGTCAGGCGGGCGATCATATCATTACTTTTCGGGCCACGGACGAACCGGATGAAGGGGCGGAAGCGCTGGAAGACAGCGTATCGGTAACCATCACGGTAACAAACGTCAACCGTCCGCCGCAGCTTTTGTCGCCGGCCGATGGTTCCATTATTCTGGATCAATCTCCTACTCTCGATTGGAGCGATGTCCCGGGCGCCGACAGTTGCGAAGTATGGGTTGACAATAGTCCCATGGTTAATTCGTCAAAACGCAAATATATCGGCACAGCCTCTCAATGGACAGTATCGCTGGATTTACCTTTCGGCGCGTGGTACTGGAAGGTTCGAGCATATTATCCTTCCGGTCGGAGTGAATGGAGCGTGGTATTCAGCTTCAGGATATGCGATATTCCGGATACTCCCACGCTTGTGCGGCCATTGAACGGGTCGACCGGTCTCAGTCAGCCGATCAGTATGGACTGGGGCGACGTGGGCGGCGCAGCAATTTATCGCCTGAGGATAGTCGGTAGTCAAATCGACACGCTGTTAACCGTTTCCAGCTTCAGCGCTTCGGGGTTGAGTAATGGAACGGCATATTCCTGGCAAGTACAAGCGCAGAATGCATGTGGTTTCTGGAGCGGATGGAGCCCTCAGTGGAGCTTTACTACCGACTGCCCGGTTCCACAGCCGCCTTCGCTTGTCAGTCCGCCGGACGGAGATACTGTTGAGCTGGTGGAAATTGTCTGGAACAGCGTAAGCGAGGCATCGAATTATCATCTGCAGGTTGATACCAACCCTGCTTTTGGCAATCCGGAAATCGATACGATGTTAACATCCGTCGGTTTTGCCACCACCGAACTGGCCGATATGACCGAATATTGCTGGCGTGTCAGAGCGGAAAACGATTGCGGCTGGAGTCAGTGGAGCCAGGTGTGGAAATTTATTACTAATACGCCGACTGGCGTAACCGAAGATGAATTATCCGGGCTGCCGAATGAGTTCGCTCTGAGTCAGAATTATCCAAACCCGTTTAACCCTTCTTCCATGATCGATTACAGCCTGTCGAACCGATCTTATGTAAGGCTGGATGTTTTTAACCTGGTCGGCGAACTGGTGGTAACGTTAGTCGACGAGGTCAAGTCTCCCGGCCGATATTCGGTAGTGTGGAACGGTAAAGACCAGTCAGGCAAGCCGGTACCAAGCGGCGTGTACTTATATCGCCTGCAGGCCGGTTCCTTTGCCGCTTCGAAAAAGATGATGCTTTTGAAATAACGCCTCGGCTTGATAAAGCCTGCCCGCCATTTATTCGAGATACAAATAAACCCATCTCTGAAGATTATCTATCAAACGGTTATTATCAGATTGATGACAAAGCCAGAGAGTATCATCCTGGGAAGTCCTGCGCAGCGCTGCGAAGTCCTGAGTGAAGCGAAGGAAGTAAGACAGAGCAAGTAAAGCGAAAAACGACACGGCGATCTCGAAAATTCGAATATTATAGTGACCTTGAGATTGCCGCGGTCGCCAGGGCTACTTTGCAATGACTCGGGTATTGGTTTATCAACCGGCAGTGACCCGCCTGTGGGCAGGTGTTTCAAATTCAGGATTTTTAAGTAGTTATTTCCGGCGATTGATTATACCGATTCCAACCATACCAAGGCCAAGAAGAATCATCGTGCACGGCTCGGGGATGGCGTCCATCGTATAGGTGCCATGAATCAGGTCATTGCCGCAGCTTATGGTTGTGTTGAAAAACAGTTCATCGCCGAGGTTCCAGTCAAAATAATCCAAGTCAATCTTGAACTCATGTGCCCAGACGCTGTGCGGTCCGCCGCCACCTAAAGGAGAAGCCTCGGCATCATTGAACTCGGTCAGAGTATGTTCGATCAAATGACTTTGGTTCCAATCGGTAACCTGATAAGCCCCGACCGCGCCTTCCACCCAGGTGCCGTAGTAGCTTCCGGGTTGATCGGGAATTCCCGAAACGCCGGCGACGTGTTGCAGGAATGTGGTGTTTCCAATGAATTCGTCGGTCTGACCCAGGTCGATGGCGTAAGTGTTGGCGTTATAATCGCCGGTACCGAAAAAGATATCGCCGTGATAGTATTTTTGGCCGGGATAATAACTCGTGGTCGCGTACATTCCGAAAGAACTGGTCATGGCCACGTATAGATGCTTGGCGTCCATATAGACAAAAAAGCCTTCCAGGTCGAAATGTTCACCCTGCGCGCCGCCGGGCGAGGGAAGAGCGCCAACATGAGGGTAGTTTATGGGAGCCCAGTCGTTATTGGAGCCTGTAGCACTGGCCGGAACGACATCAAACGGCGAATCGCCGAAATCGTGTAACTGCCAGTTCAAGGCCATCGCGGGATTTCCAAGCAGGATGGCGATCACGATAAAAGCTGCAGTCGAAAAACGCTTCATGTTATATACCCCTTGACGAATATTATTCTCTTTTTTCACTCATTATAGGAGCAATTGATATGCCATTAGAGTAATTGTTACATTTAACATTATAACTTATTGATAATTAATAAAATAGAAGATAGCAGCAATTTTGGGCGGTGGTATTTACCACTTTTTAATCAGGTTTTCTAGCTAAACTGTAGGGAATCAGGACAGTTGAGGGATTTCGATTTAATAATGTCTCTCAATACCTGGGGAATATTCGACTTTATACATATTATGCGATAATTTCAATTTCAATAAATGTACGGCACACCCGTTTGCCGGAATTTCCTGTAATTGATTAAACTATAATAGAATAGACTTGGTAGATTGTTGATAACAAGCGTTGCGTTAAACAACGGTGGGTCTCTGTTGGTTGTAAAAAACCATGCAAAAGCGATATATCCGGTATTAGGGTATCATTTATCAGGTTTTTAATCGGCAATGCTTACTGTCCGCAAACCGGACAAACCGCCTAATCTTTGGTCTATTATCGTTATTTATTGCCGTTCAAGAAGATAATGAGTAAATGCTGTCCAGCTTTACTACAATCAAAATCCATGCTGTTTTGCGGTTGATTACCAAGCGGCCCTGATGATTAAGATACTTGGAGGAATTATATGAATTCTGATCAAAGAACGGCTTCCCCTTTATCCGGGACGGCCATGTTTGAGAATGTCCGTTTCAGGGAATCTCAGCCTGTTGTCATGAAAGGCGCTCACGAACGGATGTCAACGGGTATTGCCTTTCTTTCGGGGGAATGGCGAGAAAGCCGCTTCCGGGTAAGGCTATATCGTTTTATGGCCGAATCTATCCCGCTTATAAGCTCCGTGATCTGGACCTGGGGTCGTCTGGCGGCTGCGCCCGGCGAGTTTACCTTTTTCAGGAATAACAACCGGGTAGAAAATTCCCAGGCCCGGGCGGTTCTGGATGAGCTTTTTGGCCGGATCAATAAGATCAATTTTGGCCGAACCGGATACGAGGCGGATATATTGCCGCCGTTTTTCAAATCGCTGTTTCTTGACGGGGCCATCCTCGGCAGGATGAAACTTTACAATGACCTTTCCGGTATCGATAATTTCCGCTTTTTTGATCTGTCTCAGATTACCATGAAGATCTCCCCCAACGGGGATATCACCGCCGTAGTTACCAACGATGATGGAGAAACCGTTTATGTCGGGCCGGAGCTGTTTCACTATGCTCTCGACGCCAACCTCGCCAATCCTTACGGCCGTTCGATACTGAAGGCGATTCCGTTTGTTTCATTTGTGGAGCAGCAGCTGGTTGATGATATGCGGCGCAGTACGCATAATGCCGGGTATCACCGCCTGCATGTCAGGATAAAACCGCCGGACAGGAAGGAAGGCGAAGGCGACGAGGCTTACGTCAACCGCGCCAACAGTTATTTCGACAGCACCGTATCGATGATTAAAGATATCGAGCCGGAGGATAATCCGGTTACCTGGGATGACGTTGCCATCGAATATATCGGTCCTCAGCAGCAGGGCGGGGTCAGGTCGAATAACTGGTATCTCAGTCATCGGGCCATGATAGAAGAGATATGCAGCGGGACGCACCTGGCGCCGTTTCTTCTGGGATATTCGTACAATGCCACCACCAACTGGGCGCAATTCAAGTACGATCTTGTCATGCGGCAGGTCGCCTCGGTGCAGAACGCCGCCATCAATTTCCTGAACTGGCTGGCCAATATTGAGCTGTCCCTGAAAGGATTTGACCTGACCGCTCAGTGGCGGTTTGATAATAATTTCCCGGCCCTGGCAGGAGAGATAACGGACGTAAAAGGTAAGGAAGCTCGCCGTGTGATCGATCTTTACAACGCCGGCTTGGTTGACAGGGAAGCGGCCGCCGCCGCGGCAGCGAGGTTGGTTTAGGCACGAAAACGGGCAGTGGCCGTAAACGGAATACTTACGAGCCGGGGCGTGTAAGCTGGCGGCGGGCGCTGAAAGACCCTGTTTATTTTTCTCGAACAGTCCTGGGAATTAATCCTCACCCCGGGCAGGCCGAATGGCTGGTCAATTCCAATCGCGCGGAAAATCTTCTGGCGACCGGAAATCGCTGGGGCAAATCGTTCGTTCAGGCAATTAAAATCATTCACCGGGCGATGTTCAAAATTCGGTCGTTAAGAAACGACGGCGACGGCCGCTATAACATCGTGGCCGCCTCGATAACCCAGGATCAGGCCAACATCATCTTCAACACCGTCGTTCGTATTATCCGGCGCAATATCCTCCTGAAGGCGCTGGTCAAATCATTCAAACGGACACCTTATCCTGAAATGGTTCTTGGTAACGGGGCCGTTATTACCGCCCGGACGACGCAGAATCGAGGGCATTACCTGCTGGGCAACGATTATGATTTCTTTTCTTTCGACGAAGCGGCATTTGAGGTCGATCCGGAGTACCTGATAAACGACGTCATCATGATGCGTCTGACAGACCGAAACGGTCGGCTTGATTTGATCTCGACGCCAAACGGTAAAAACTGGTTTTATCGTCGGATGCTGGAGCTTCAAAAAGACCCTCAGCGGGGATACGTGCAGTTTGGCGACAGTCGCGACAATCCTTATATTTCGGAGCATGCTATTGCGCTTCGCCTTAAGAACCTGCCGCCTGACCGGGTGGCGCAAAATATCGCCGGACAGTTTATTGATAACGACCGGACCATCTTCAGTACCGACGATATCGACCGGGCGATGGCCGAGCGCAGTCTTGAACCGTTCCGCGAGGGACGGCGATATATTTCCGGGTGGGATTTGGCACGCAAGCAGACTCATACGGTCGGCATGACCTTTGACGTGACCGATAAGCCGTACCGAATGGTCGCCTTTGCCCGATTCAATAACCGCGACTGGTCAGACGTGGTGTTTGCTATTCGAAAAATGCAGACCGAATACAAAAGCATGCTGGTTGTTGACGCTACCGGGCTGGGCGACGTCATTGTTTCGGAACTGGCCGATCTCAATCCGATAGGAGTCGTTTTTACGCCTCGGCAAAAGGGCGAGCTTCTCGGTAATTTGCTTCTGCTTCACAACCGTCGCGAAATCAAATACCAGGACGTTGTTCAAAATGAAGCGGGCAACCGGGTCTGGAGCCTGGAAGGGGAAATGCGTGAGATTACCTGGGACAATAACAACCGTTTTGACGCCGTAATGGCGATGGCGTTGGCGGTCTGGCCGAAACGAAGCCGGATGATTTTTCCCGGCAGCGGGCCATTGCCGGTTAAGGTATCGAGGTTGTAAAAGAAAAACCGCCGGAACAGGCGACTCTTTATTGCTTTGGATATAATAGTATTAATTGTTGCGGATGATGATATACCAAATATCAAGGAGAAAATCGTACCATTCGCTTATATTACAAGCGTCAATTATCAGGATCATCCGCCGTACACGTCGGCGAAGGTGATTCCAATAGCTATGAAGAAGACGATCCAGCCGACGATTAAGGACCATGCGCTCTTGCGTTTTTTGTACCTGACCATATCCAGACCTTTCGTAATTCAATAATTTCCTATTCTACCTCATGAGCAACCGGTGTTCCTGAGCGTTGTTCAAAATCCGGTCTGGACAATTTGTTGCCGTTCAACCGGATAAGTTTACCTCGCAAAAAAGCCTCTTCCCTCACCGGAGGCAAAAGCCTGCAAATCGATGCCGATATTGCGCTCAATTACCATCAATCCGGCGCAGATTCCGGAAGAGCCGGTTTATTAAAAAGGCTGGAGGAAAAATGGGTAACCTGTCGGGATGTCTGACTGCCAAACTGGCCGATAAGGATGAGAATTACTCAAAAAATCTGGTGGATGAAATCAATCGACGGGTAAAACCTCCTCGGCCGGTCGGGCCGGATGACGTTTATATTCGGGCGATGTATATTGTCTCCGACCAGGTAAACGGCCAGGGGGGACGCTTTGCCGAGGAAGAACTGGACCGATTGGCCGAGCTTCTTGTCGATTCGCCGGTCATGGTCGGCCATAAACGCGACAGCCTGCCGGTGGCGCGTAATTTCAAAGCGGAAAAGGTAGTAATCGACGGCCGTACCTGGATACGATCATATTTCTACTGGATGAAAGAAAGCGACGGCGCCGAAGATCTGAAAAACAATATCGACGGCGGTATCTACAAGGAATGTTCGATCAGTTTCCTGTTCAGGTTCCCGGAATGCTCCATCTGCGGTCAGGATATCCGGCAGTGCCGGCATATCCCTTTTCAGGAATACGAAGTTTCTCCGGGCAATAAGGAAATTGCGCATTTCAAATATCGCCAAATTGAAAAAGTGCTGGAAACTTCGCTGGTCTTTCGCGGCTCCATTCCCGATACCCGCATTACCGACAAGTTGTCATCCACTGGAAACGATCAAAGCATAACCGAAACCGTGACCTCGGCGGCGTTATTTTCCAAGAGCGATGATGCAGCAGAACCAGGAGATCGTTCACGAAGCTTTGGAAGCGCCGTTTTGCATTTTGAGCAGTTTGAGGGTTTTCGAATTAACGAACGATCAGTCGGCCTTTTCATTTTCCCGTATCAGCCCGGGCTTGTAATCAGAGCGAGGAAAAAAGACAGCCGGGTTGAACTGGAATCGAAGCTATTGCTGCCGGAAACGGTCCGTTGTCATCTGGCTGAAGTGTTAACCGGCGTCAGGGTCGATTCGTTTATCGCCGATCTGCTGCTGTTTGCCACGCGCGGTAAAGAACGATTGAACGGTTTCGGGCTGATGCAGATAATTGAAACGGAAAAGAATCTTCATCGTCTGCGCCTGCGCTTCTGCGACCTGATTGAAGCCGATGGGCGCAATTTCATCAACGATCCCTATGAAGAAAGATTAGAGCGACTGGCGGATATTTTCGGCGATTTAAAACTGGATAATATCGAAGTCTTGCGTCCTCGCAAGATCGGCGTCAAAGACCGTCAACCAAACCTGGATCAATCGGAAGTGAGCCGATACAGCTTTGGTCTTGAGGTAGTGGCCGAGAACGATGACGCAACCCTTAGCCGGTATATTCTCGGTCGTGACAGTCTGATTCCCGCGCATATTGAACGGATAAGCGTCAAAAGCCGGGAGCACCTCAACTGCACCGTCAGGCCAATAAGCGAAAAGGACAACCTCATCGGAATCGTATGCCCCAAAGCGGCCGGTATGGAAAAGGGAGTCATGGTACTGTTGCCTGGCGTGAAGTCTGTGGGCGGCAAACATTCGTCCGGCATAAAAATTATTGATCTTCTGCCCGGGACCGAGTCGATTGATATCGCCGCAATAACAAAGTGCGCTGACAGTAAAGGCGAGAAGCTTTACCTGGCGGAATCCGACAACCGGCTGATTCTTTGCTTCAAGTTGGACAGGCGGTGGCATAAAATAATCGTTTATCATTTTTCACAACGCCTGTTCCGGCTGGGAAGACGATTTATTGCTACTCTTGATATGGACGGAGATATCCCTGCCACGCGCTCTTCCATGCAACAAGCGCAACTGAAGTCTGTTAGTCGAACAGGCCGATTGACGCTTGTTCGATTAATGCGCGGATCATCTGTCTTTGGCGATACATCAGGATTATGGCTGCGGCCGGTTTTGATTGACGGTCAGGAAAGATTTCTTTTTTACGCGGACGGCGTTACTCGTCATCAAGAAGGATTATGAGCCGCCGGCTGCCTCCGCCCCGGGAGAGGAGCTTGACCAGTCCGACGTTGTCGGCATAATACTCATCGACGACCATCATTGTGTCGGGACTGGTTTCATTGAAAAAAAGACAGGATTTGAAATAGTACGATTCGTAGGAATTGGTGGGCAGGACGATGTCGATTTTTCCCTCGAACGTCCGCTGCGTCAGGTAACCGTAATTAAGAAACAGCAGCGCGCTTTTCTCATCGTACTGCGGCGATATGACCGACCATGAGCTGCCGATAGCGTATTCGCGAGGCATGATGATCGGCGTGGGAGTATAGAAAAGAGTTTCCGGAGGGTTAACGTCATAACGGATCAGGCCGGTGTGCAGAACGCCCAGCGGATCGACGGTCAAAACGTCATGGGGAGTTCCGTCAACAGTCAGTTCGACCTGATTACCTTCGCCTTCGGTTATTTCAAGCGACAGGTCGGTAGTGTCAATTGTAACCGAGTAATCGGGGATATAGGTGACGATGCTGTCATAAATAACATAGTGCAGGGTATGGTTCCGTTTCAGACCCAGCAGGTCGGCGCTATCAGGATAATCGACCACCGGAGGAGATTCGGAGGATTTGTCGCATCCGACCGCGACAAAGATCATAATCAGAAATATGGCAATAGTAATCCTATACATGACCTGTATCCTTTCACCGCAGTAAAATCGTTTTCAATAGGTTTGGTCAATATAAAAAAGGAGGAACAACATTGAATAAATGGCGACAACTGGCGCCCAGGGTTCATTCGTTTCATACCGTATTGATGATTATAATTACCTTGGGTTATCTCCTGGCGACGCATCTTTCCACGATCAGCAGCCTCAAGGCGGCCATCGCAGGTAAGGCGGACCGGTCGGAACTGGAACATCTCGACAAAAAACTAACAAGAATTGAGGTGAAGCTGGAGGAGGCGGTTATTACAAAGAATGAATTCAACCGCCTGCGCGAACATCTTGACCGGACCATAATGGAAGTCGCTCTCAGGTTTGAAGGCGGAAGAGAAAGGGACGCCGAACATGGAAAATAAACTGCAGGAACTGGATCGGGCTTTGTGCGAATTCATTGCGATTCTTGATAATGACTCAGGGACAGATTCCACTGAAGACGGCGTGGGCCTTGACCATCCGCATACGGAATTGATTGATTTTGATCGTTTGCGCGGAATGCTGGATGAAACGATGGCGGCCTTGCGCGACGCCTTGCAGCGCGAGCGGCAGGCGGAGGTCGTCAGGAAGTGGCTGATCTCGCGCATAACGGCAATGCGGCGGGGGAGAAAAGCGATCCTGTTGCAGCATCACGCCGGTGATGTTTCCACACCCATGCCGGAAGCGACGCTGCCGGAGCTTTTACGCCTGTTCGAAGATGAATCGGCCGGATTGCGGAGGCTGTCTCCGACTGAAAAGTCTTTACCCGGAATTACGTCCGAATATAAGAGGAATAAGTATCTGCCATATAAATCTTAACCCCGGATGAGGGAGTTATTCCCGGCCGGAGTTTTTATTAACGGGCCGGTCCGGATCAAACGAAAGGAGTCAATGTGACTGTCAGATCACAAAACCTGGAGACGATAAATCCCGTTTACGCAACCTTCAGTATTCACCAGACCGAAAACGTCGATGACCTCAAGGATACCAATATCGGCGAGCCGGTCGGCCTGACGGGCGACTATGAAGTCGGGCGCACTTCAGCCGGTTCGATATTGCTCGGCAAACTGGTGGCGCTGACTTTGACCGACGCTGATGACGGCCAGAGACTGGCTACGGTTCAGATCGGCGGTATTTGTACGCTGCCGATTTCGGCGACCAATCCGGCCGTTGGCGACCGCGTTGTCGGTGGAACGCCCGGCACGGTAAAGCAGGCTCCGGCTTTGACCGGCAACGATCCGGCTGGCGGCAACGTCGCGCGCGGGACGGTTATTGCCGTTAGCGGCACGACCGAGTGTACGCTCATTTTCAACTAAACAAAAAAAGGAGATATAATGAATCCTGATAGATTTTTTTCCAGTCCGTTCGGCGTCGGGCTTTTGAAAATGGCGGAAGCGGAACCGGAAAGATCGGGACCGATTGATCTTTCGCGGGCGTCGGAACTGGAAATCGATCGCGAGACCTACATGGAGGCGCAGTCGCGGGGAATGACCCTCAGCGAGCTTCTGGAAGCCGACGAGTACGATCCTTCACCCGTCGGCTGCCCGCTGGACGCCTTTGAACGCCAGTTGGCCGTAAGCGGCATTCGCGTCGGCGGCAAAAACAGCAGCGCCGTCGATCTTTTCTATAAGAATGCGCCGGCGCTTCTGCCGGAGTTTATCCTGCGCGAAGTGCGCAAGGGGCAGAAGATGCGTCCGGAGTTGGATCGCCTGCTTTCCGGCAGCACCGTCATTCAGAGCAACCGATACACTCCGTTTTTCATCGACACCTCCGATACCGATAAGTTTTCACTGCGACCGGTCGGGGAAGGGGCCGAGATTCCCGGCCTGACCGTTACGGAACAGAAACATTCGATTAACATTCGCGATTACGGCTTGTCCCTGAAAACATCTTACAAGACGCTGCGGCATCGTTCGACGGCCCAGTTCAAGGTACTTTTATGGTACATCGGCTTTCGATTGCAGACCGACAAAATCGCCCTGGTGGTCGACACCATCGTCAACGGCGACGGCAACGAAAACGGCGCATCGGTGATAAACTCAGCCGTGAGCGGAACGCTGGACTACGCCGACCTGATCAAACTATGGGCGGAGTTTTCGCCGTTTGAAATGAACCATATCATCTGCCACATCAATACCCTGAAGACCATCCTGACGCTGAGCGAGTTCAAGGACCCGCTGGCCGGGTATCGTTTCGGACGCACGGGGGAACTGTTCACGCCGCTGGGAGCGGCCCTGGTTCGCTGCGACGACGTCGCAACTGATCATGTTATCGGTCTCGATTCCCGCTTTGCCGTCGAAGAAGTTGTCAGCCAGCCGTTGATGGTTGAGTTTGACAAAATCATCGAAGCCAAGTTCGAGGAAGCGGTGATTTCGGAATCGGTATCTTATGCCAAGGTGGTCAAGGAAGCCTCGGTTATTCTCGATTACAACTACTCGTAAACAAGTTGGGCCCGGCCTCCTGTGGTCGGGCCCGTTTCAGAGGAGACGATGAATAAGTTTATTGCCAACAGCACCGCCGACAGCCCGCTGGGAATACCGCCCGGAAGAAAATGCCTGATTGTTCCGAGCGGCCGGTATGCCGGTCGGGCAGCCATCCTTTACGCCGACTCGCCTTCAACTATCAAGCTGGTCCGGGCCGACCCGCCGTTTGCGAATTTCTCCACGCCGTCTGATGTCGTTACCGACTCTGCCGACACGCCCTTTGACGCCCACATGAACAGCGGCGGCGACATTTACATTGCATACATTGAAACGTCAACCAACGATTTGAAGTTCGTCAAGCTGACCTTTGACGGGGGAGCATGGCTGGTCGGCGCTCCCGTGACCGTTTACAACGACGGCGACAGTTCCTATCCCTGTATTTGCAAACTCTCAACCGGTCGGTTATGGATTGCCTACACCCGACTGTCGGGCGGTAATTATTATATCAGTGCCAAGGTTTCAATCGACGACGGAGAGACCTGGACGATGGCTTCCGATCCCGGCGACACCCTGACATCAGGCGACGATTCCGCTTACTGCAAAATGGTGGAAAGGAATCAATACCAGTTCGTTTCCTACAGCGAGGGAGGCGATAAGATCGCCTATCGGTCCAAGACGATCAGCGCGGTTATCTGGGGCAGCGAAGTTGTCCTCGCCTCAGAGGGCGGTTACGATGAAAACCTTACTGCCGCGGTAAGTTCCGACGGACGGATCGGTGTAGCTTACGTCTCTGCGACCGGGTTGAAATTCAGGGAATATAACGGGTCGTACTGGTCCGGGGAAGCGACGCTTGACAGCAACACCGTGGCCTGGCCGGTGGTGTCGTATCAGGGCGGTGAGGCGTACGTGCTATACACTCGCAGCCGGGGCGCCAATATGAACCAGGCTTTCTATACCAAAAAGGAAAACGACAGTTTTTCCTCGCCGGAACCGCTGGACGTCAGAAAGGCGGATTTGAAGAAGCTTTTGCTCTATAACGCTTCCAGCGGGAGTTACGAGGACAAGACAGATGAAGCGGCTTCATCCGAAACGGCCGATGTTTTCCACTCGGCCTCGAATGCGCTGCTTTCCGCGGTTGGCGATGCGCTGTTTATCGGTATAGATGAGCCGTTCAACTATCTTCATTTGCTGTTGTCCACTACCGGAGCCGGCGGCGAAGTCAACTGGAAGTACTGGGACGGCCAGACATGGAAAGCGTTTACGCCCGTTTCCGGAACGTGGCACTTCGCCGCGGCTGAACATGACCTGCTTTTATGGAGCGACTTCGATTCAATCCCGGACGACTGGCAGAAAAAAACAATTTCCGAAAGCAGTTGTTACTGGATTGTCGCAACGGTAACGTCGGCCTTCACGACGGCGCCGGTCGGTTCCCGCATTAACGCTATTTCCAACCTTAAAGCAATATCGGCACAGGTGTAAATATGGGTTTAACCAGCATAAGCCAGGTGCGCAATCATCTCAACCGGATAAATCTCGGCGAAGGCGAGATCCGTAACCACGCCGTACGGCTTACTTCGGAAAGTTATGTCAACCTGCCGCACGGGCATATTGTAACCGGTTCGGAGACGGTTAAAGCGGTCGAAAATGATATTCCTTATTCGGAGATTATCGCCCTCGATTCAAGCCCGGTATCGCTGACTTATTCCAGGCTTGTTTCGGGCACAGTTGTCTGCGCCGGCGACAGCTCGCTTTCGAAGATATATCAGGAAAACATCGATTTTTCGGTGGATTATGGCGAGGGGACGGTGGCGCGGATTGACGGCGGGGGTATCGAAGCGGGATGCGACGTGAGCATCTGGTATCTGTATTATCGCGTTTACCAGCGAGGCGTCGATTATCTTTTCGATTATGATCGGGGTCGTACCCGGCGGATCGCAACCGGCGCCATCGAAGAAGGCCAGGAGATAGCGGTTGATTATCAACTGGGAGATTCAGAATTCTCCGACGCCGAAATAGAACAGGGCATCACCGAAGCGGAAGCCGAGATTGCGAGGCTGATCCACCCGGATTACCGTGAATCAACCGATCCGGCTCTTCAGACGGCCGCCACTTGTTTGACTTTGTCGGTTTTATGTCGAAATGCGGCCGGGATGGCTGTCTCCGGCGGATCGCCAGGCGACCGCAGCCTGTCGGGCTGGATGGAGCTGTCGGATTCGTACCGGCAGACGGCGGTTCGGCTGCTGAGCTGGTTTCGCCGTGAGACGTCAGGACTTCGGACTCCGCGATTGTCATAGAGGGGAATATGTAAATGAATACGACATTGTCATATCTGCGCGGGCGGCGGGCCTGGCTGGTTGATGGGCTGACCGTGTGGGGGGCGGAAAGCGAAGCGGAAATTTTGATGGCTGCTATGGAGACGATCGGCTCCGATAATCGCGTCTGCTTCTGGCAGATTTCCCTGGGAGGGCATCGGCAGGAGGTGACCTTTGCCGATTTGATCGACAATCGGGGCAATCATCTACCCGAGCAGATAAAAAAGCCGACGGTGATAATCGTTCCCCGCGAAAGCAGTAGCGCTTATGTCAAAGCCGTCCGGGGCGAGGCTGGCTTTATAGTCGCCAAAAGCGACACCGATGGCAAATCGGTAGTGGTTGATCTGTTAATTTTTGAGACCGGGTTGTAGAGCGGGTGGCGAAAAGACAGAAGAAAAAACCGGCGGCCCCAAAGGCCGCGGGAGGGAAACGGTTCTCTTCGGATATGGAGTTGCTTGAATATCTGAAGGATACCATCGTTTCCCAAATCGAGAAGGGAACCATAAGCCTGAAAGTGGGTGATCTTTTGAAAATACTGGAGATTCAGAAAAAACTGTCCTCCGACACCAGCGCCGAAGAGAAGTTCTGGGAGATTATTGAACAGATTCGGCAGACGGAATTGAAGGACGAATGAGGGCGTCAACACATCACGCGCCAATAGCTGATTTGGCGGCACAATGAAAAGGCTGTTTCCGATACTGGTTTTTCTGTTTTCTTCGACTGTCCTGGGCGGGAGTTATACAATTTCTTCACCCGGGGCGACAGACTGTCGGGCGACGTTTATCAATGGCCGCTCAGGCAAGTCGCTGACCAACTTCGGCCAGGTGAACTTCGTTCGTTCCGGTTATTATTACGGAGAAATCCGGGGACTGATTGATTTTGAGGCTCTGGCCGATTCCATGCGACAGGTCGTTAATGACAGCGGGTCGGTGACCTGGGACAGCGCCATAGTTGGACTAACCCATTACAATGTTACGGCTCCCGACGACAGTATATATGTTTCCGTTTATAAGGTAATACGCATGTGGGAAGAGGGGTTGGGCGACGGCGCACTGGGTTCCGGCAAAGATACGTGCGGTGCCTGCTGGGACAGCGCCAACGCTGCGGGGTATTCCGGTTGTTCCGGTACGGCAGCCGACTGGGGAACCGACGGCTGTGATAATACCGGCAATGACCGTTCTTCGACGAGGGAAACATTCGGCTCGCACGCCGATTCAATTTTAATACACGACGGCATATCTACGGGGACACCGGTTGATTTTTATATCTCCGGCTCAACCGTAACCGATACGTTGGGAGAGGGGCTTATTTTTATCCCCGTCGATTACGGCGACCCTTCTCCACCAACCAACAATCCCTGCATAGCGACATTTTACTCCGACGATTATACAACCATTGCATCACGCCAGCCAAAGATAACCGTTTACTATACTCCAACCGGCGGCGGCGAAGAACCCCGCCGACGCAGGCGAATGTTGTCGGGAGGCTCACAATGAGAAGAATATATATTTTAATTCTGGTATTTTGTTTGTGCACGGCGGCGCAGGCGAATTTCCTGGGGATAAAAAAGGCTTCGGAAACAGTGGTGTTCCCGGTGCAGCCGCCTCTCGATTCGGCCGGTATCCCGGGAACGGCGGATTCGATCCAGGTTATTACTTACGCCGACAACGACGCCACCAGAGCGTACGGCGCAACCGGAACCGGTTATTCCTGCGCGGGAATTGATACCACCAAAGACTACGGCGGGACGCTTATCTGGTTTTCCGACCGGATTCAGGATATCGACGGGGACGGCGGCAACGTGGAGCTGGCTGTTCAGATTGTTGCTTGGGTTGACGGACTGCCCACGCATACTTTCGCCACGATGCAGGTCGTCTCCGACTCGCTCGAAAATTTCCTCGATGCGGCGATGGATTCATCCTCGAGCGCCGCGGCGTTATCCAAGGATTGCCTTGACAGCCTGCAGAATCAGGACGACTGGGTCGGGAACGTGCGGTATAACTGCGCCGATTCGATTCTGAGGCTGCGTGGTTTGCACGTTCGAGGAACGAATGCGGGCGATACGGGGCTGATTGCCATTGGCCATACCGACGGGTCCGGGGCGTACTTCAGCGGCGGCGCGGGTAATGCGCACGGGCTTTATGCCCGCGGTTTCGGAACCGGCAACGGCTTTTTAATTCAGGCTGATTCCACCGGCCACGGTATCCGGGCTCAGGGCGGACAAACCAGCGGCGACGGTATTCTTGCCGAGGCTCGCGGAAGCGCCTCCTCCTCTTACGGTATCCGGGGTAACGGGCAGGCGGCCGGTGCAGGCATCTATGGTTATGGCGGTCCGTCCGGAAACGGTATTCAGGGCGTCAGCGGCGGTGCCGGGCATGGCGCATATTTCAGGGGCGGTTCATCCGGCGGCCATGGCTTTTTGGCCGAAGCGCAGGCGGGCGACAGTTGCGGTATCGCGGCGCGCGGTCATGGTTCGGGCGGTGATTTTGCAGTCACTATTGATCTCGACGATCTGACAGGTACCCTCGATGCCTCGGAGATTGGGACTGGTGCCATCGGTGGCGATGAGATGGCCGCTTCGGCGGCGGCGGAAATGGCCGTCGGCGTCTGGGGATACCTGCTTGACACCGCCTGGACAGCCGGATCGTTCGGCGACTCCGCCAAAGGATGGGGCGCGACATCCGCTTCCGGTCTTGATTCGGGAGTGGTGCAGCGAATTGCCAATCGGCGCCTCGATTCAACCCAGACGGCCGACGTGATCTCAGGGACGATTGACAGTATTGGCGGCGGCGGGGTTGACGCTATATGGAATGAAACTCAAGCCGATCACGGCCAGGCCGGTACTTTTGGTTTCTACCTTGATGCGCCCATAAGCGGTATCGAAGCGCCTTCGGGAAGCGGGTCGTACCCGGTGACTCTGGCCGTGATTGACAGCGTCAATGCTCAGGTTGTTCCGGGAGCAAAACTATCGGTTTATAATCTCGGTCTTGACGCCCTTTTGGCGATCGGCGCTACCGGATCGGAAGGGACGGCGGTCTTTAATCTTGACTCCGGCGGTTATGTTGTCTCCACATTCGCGCCGGGATATATTTTTTCGACGTATGATACCATAACCGTTTCCGGAACCACCAGCGATAGTATCGCCGGGTATCGGTTTGATCCCGGCAGTCCGCCGGTTGGGGATCTTTGCCGGGTGTACGGGTTTATCTACGGTATCGACGGCCGGCCGGTAGAAGGGGTCCGGGTGGACGCGCAGATTACCGACGGCGTTGTCCGGCATAATTCGACGATTATCAGTCCATACCGGAAAAGCGTCGTTACCGATTCGACCGGATACTTCTATCTCGATTTGATACCTTCCGACAAGCTGGCCCCGCCACAGACGGAATACCTGATAACCGCGACCTATCCCGCGGGAACGATCCTGAAGAAGAAAATCCAGGTCCCTGCCGGCGACAACTGGCTTCTGGCCTGGTAGAAAGGAAGAAAGAATGTCATTTCCGGGTTCAATACTTGATTTTATCGCCAACAATCTACTCAGTCTCGCCGGCGGTATATGGGCGGCGGTCGGTTTTCTGATTACCTGGCTGGCCAAACAATACCTGGTTCCTCTCCTGAAGGTGGAAAGGAATCGGCGGTATGCCCGATGGATTGCAGCCATCGCCGATGAGTTGACGGATGATTTGAAAGCGCGTTATCCGGGCAATAAATGGATCAGCGAACTGGATGAGGCCGTCGATCGAATTATGGAGATTTGCGGCATCGAAAAAGCGATTGCCGGACGGGCAATCCGGGCTGCGGTTGCCCGGAAAAGCTGAGAATCCCAAACGAAAACCCCGCCGAAGGCCGGCGGGGTTTTCAATCTATCATAAAACCCTGTAATTAGGGGCAAGGAGGCGGCCCTGACAGGAACAGGTATTTGTGTAAATAAATAACGTCGGAAATATCCACCGAACCATCGCAGTTGACATCAGCCGCTTCGTGGCCGGTAACCGGTGGCGGGCCGTCGCCGTACAGGAAATTGGTCAGATAGACGATATCGGCCGGGGTCACACCACCGTCATCGTCAACGTCACCCGGAATACAACCAACGATACAATCGATATGTGTCAGAACTGAGGTGCAACCCTTATTGCCGTTGGCGTCATGGGCGGTGGCGAAAAGGAAATAGAGCGAATCTTCATCCAGAGAACCGGTATCCCAGTAGAATTGCCAGCCGTCCCCCGGGTTGGCGTCGATACCGACGGCGGTGCGGCTGACCGTCCAGTCAAAAGGAACAGCCCCGACCATAATATCGACCTCAACCCACACGTCATTGTACGATATCCATAGCTTGTCGGCTTCTTCTTTAGCCGTGAAGTCGTTGATTGCGGCGGTTACCGGATTGACCATGCTTAAAACATAATGGCGGTTGTTATCGGCCAGGCCGGTGGCGCCGGCGATCGTCATCCACACTCCGGGATTGCCGGATATCCCGACCATAACAATATATTCGTAATCCTCGGCCCAACTGCGTAACATGGCCATGGTTGGCTGGCGATCAATATGCAAATCAAGCTGATTTCCGTGGGCGACAACATATTCGCGCAGTCCCGAAACGAATTCGCCGTCATAGGATCCAAGATTTTCCCGGATGTGCATGGCGGAAAAAAGGCGATCTATGAGCTGGGTATCGGTCAATGTAGTCGTGCCTTCGGTTAAGAGATAGTTGTATCCCTTGTCGAACCAGTACCTGATGGCCGTGGCCGCCGCCGCCGGCCCAGAGCAATAATCGCCGTATTCGCCCTCCGAAGCCGGATTGCCATCACCGGGGTCATCGTCGACATCACCCCCAAGCTGCTGGTCGATGACGGTCAGCGGCAGCGAAAATGCCCGGCTGGCGTTCTTGATGTCAAAGGTCATATAGGTCAAATCTTCATCGGTACAGCTAAGCTGAGCCATGATACTGGTGCAGACATTCTGACCGAAAGTCGGCTGGATGAATTCGGGCGTCGGGGGCGTCGGGTCGATATGGACGCTTACCTCTGAGGTGTCCGCTCGGCCGAGGGTATCGGAGACAATTACTCGCAACTGGTAATCATTTTCCGGAAGTCCGCCAGTGTTCCATGAATATGAAAGGCCGTCGCCGGTTCCCGAAGGGGTTACGCCGTTTCGCAACTGGGGATTGTCATTATCGTCGGTCCCGATATCAACCCAGGAATCACCGAGATAATACCGGAACTGCGCCCTGTCGATTATTTCCGAGCCGGCAGCGTCATTGGCCCATAAATCGACAGCCATACCGAGGAACTGGTTGTGTTCCGGATGAATAAATCGAGCTGCCGGAGCGGGTTGGTCGCCGGACATTCCGCCGGTGGTACCGCTCGAGAAAAGAACCAGGCGTCCGGGAAATATTTTGAACGGGTTGGACGGGTCAGTGCGGTTGTAAACCGTATCCAGGTCGACGTATCCGTCTCCCCAGTCGTTATAGGAAATGCACGGTTCGGGAAAAGTATCGGTAACCACGGCGCAGGAGGTGGGTGTGCCGGCATCGGCGAAGTATGCGCCGACGAAGTACGGCCCGTTGATCACCACCGGAGTGTCGAGGGGAAAGGTAACCATGTAAAGACTGGGTACGGTGATCTCGATTTGGTATAGCGGCGTGATGGCTAGAATGGTATCCGGTTTGGGACAGTTGGGATTGGTTCGGTCAACTCCTTCAACGTCGACCGATATGAAAACGGTCCCGGTATCGACAAAATAAAGGGCAAAGTGGACGTTTTCGACAGTAAACGGATAAGGCTTGTCGCAACTCAGAGACGGGTCCTGGTAAGCTTTATACAACTCGTCGCCGATCACCCAGGGATAGATATAATAAATTATATCACCGCCGGCATAGACTGTACAGGTGTCGCCGGTTCGCAGCCGCGGAGTAACGCCTTTGGGACTTATCGAGACCGGGTTGGTATCGGTAATTTTGTTTATCTGAGGCGGTGGTTTTACGACGTGCGCAGCTTCCGCGGGAGCTAATATGAAAATCGTCACAACTATTGCAAAAAGGATAAAAAAACGTCGTGGATAAATATTATCGTACATCCTTGAACTCCTCTGTTCAGCAAGTGCTGACGCCGGCCGGACAGCCGATTTTTTATCGTTATTATAGATATCGAAAGAAAAAACTTTTTCTGAAGGAGAGATTTCTATTCCATACCGGGCTTAATCGTTTATATTTCCAAGTGATTGATTTTTGAACACCGACAAATGGTAAATGCCTGATAAGCTTCCCAGACGGCCGCCGTGGCTCAAAGTAAGAGCTTTCGGTGGCGACGAATTTCATCGGATTACAAAGCGGTTAAGAGGATTATCGCTGCGCACGGTTTGCGAAGAGGCCAAATGTCCCAACCGGGGCGAATGCTTCAATTCGGGCACCGCTACGTTTCTCCTTATGGGACCGACCTGCACTCGCAACTGCCGTTTCTGTAACATCGGCGGCGGCCGGCCGCAACCGCTTGATCCCGATGAGCCGGGAAACGTCGCCCGCATGGCCGCCGAGTTGAATCTTACCCACGTTGTAGTTACTTCCGTTACGCGGGATGATTTGCCTGACGAAGGCGCGGGATGCTTCCGGGATACGATCCTTGAGATACGCAGGAGGTGCCCCGAATCCACGATTGAGATATTGACGCCCGACTTCAATGGAAGGAAAGAGCTTTTGGATATCGCCCTTGGGGCTCCACCAGACGTTTTCAATCATAACGTCGAAACGATTCCACGCCTTTATCCTTCGGTCAGGCCCCGGGCTGATTTCCGGCGGTCACTGGATGTTCTTGGTTATGCCGCCGGTAAATATCCGGATATTCGTATCAAGTCAGGTCTGATGGTTGGCCTGGGCGAGACAATCACTGAACTGGTCGATGTTTTTCGTGGGTTGGTCGGAGCCAAAGTGGAAATACTGACGATTGGGCAGTATCTGCCGCCGACCAGAAATCATTATCCTGTCGCCCGATTTTATACCCCTGATGAATTCATAGAGCTAAAAGAGACAGCCGAAAAGGCCGGTATTCCGGTAGTTGTCTCCGGGCCGATGGTTCGTTCCTCTTACCGGGCAGGCTCATTGATCAACTGAACAGATCATCTTTCCAACAATATTTGCTCGACAACCCGGCTCCCTGTAAGTAATCCCAAAATTGTTCCGATGGGTAATAGGGGTAACTGTTTTATGACCGGCACTGAGCACAAATATCGACTCATCATTGTCGATGATGAGCCATATATCTGCAATATCGTCACCGAGGCCCTTTCGGCTGTGGACGAGTACGAGGTTATCGCTTTTTCCGATCCTCAAAAGGCTATTGACTATATCGGCAAAAACCGGCTCGATCTGGTTTTGACAGATCTGGTTATGGGCGACTATTCGGGGGTGACTATTTTTGAACAGGCGTTTCGTTATCACCCGGATTGTATTGTTATATTGATGACCGCCTATCCGACAGTAGATAATGCCATCTCGGTACTCAGAAAAGGGGCCTATGACTATCTGGTCAAACCGTTTAAGCTGGAAACCCTCAGGAATGCCGTCAAGCGGGGGCTCGAACATCTGGAACTGGCCCGTGAAAACCTGCATTTGAAGGAACAACTGGCGCTGTACAAGCTGTCGGGGGCCATCAGCGGCTCAACTTCCCTCCAGTCGATTTTGAATCTGGTGGCAGATACTGCCAGATCGATCATCGGAGTCGAAGGGGTATCGATTCTGGTTCGAGATCGTGATTGCGATATTCCCTCATCGTACCTGGCCAGAGGAGAACCGCCCGACAAGGAGAGCGAAAAATTCCTGAAGGGCGATCACGAGTTATGCCGCTCTGCCATGGAGGAGCTTAAGGCCAAAGTCAGAAGCGTCGAGATTACCGGGCGCAAGGCGAAAATTCGATCACTGGTGGCGCATCCTTTAATGTCACGAGGAGAGGCGATTGGGCTGTTAAATGTTATTCAGGAAGATCGTTTTATGCCGATCAAGCCGGGGCAGTCGCACCTTCTCTCGATCATCGCCGGCAAGGCAGCATCGGCGATAGAAAACAGTCGCCTCTACGAACATCTGCAATCGTCCTATCTTAAGGCGATAAAAGCGTTGGCTAATGCTATTGAAGCACGGGATCGGTACACTCGCGGTCATACCGAGCGGGTAACTATCCTGGCCGATTCGATTGCCACCCGGCTGGGCTGGTCGGAAATTAAGCGGGCTGAGTTGAAAATGGGATGCACGCTTCACGATATCGGCAAGATTGGGGTACCGGATGCCGTTCTGAATAAACGGGGACATTTAAGCGAAAAAGAACGAGAACAAATGAATATGCACCCGATCCTGGGCGCCGGCATCCTGGAGGGAATTGATTACCTCAAGCCGGCTGTCCCGTATATTTTATACCATCACGAAAAATACGATGGGACCGGTTATCCGCATGGACTTAGGGGAGAAGATATTCCTCTCGAGGGCCGTCTTCTAGCTGTGGTTGACACCTATGACGCCGTTGTCTCCGATCGCCCCTACCGAGACGGCGCCCCGCCGGAGAAAGCGATTGCCGAACTCGAAGAACATAAGGGTATCCAGTTTGACCCGGTGATAGTCGATATTTTCGTCTCGATCTGGAAAGAGGGTTTAATCGATCAACTTGGAATTTATAAAGAGACAGAGCCGGCGACGGTTCAGTGAATCGGCATCGGGGCAAAGGAAATAATAAACAGAATAACGGCGGCCCAGCCGATTTTTTTTGCCCGGTCGTCAGGAGGGATATTTCGTTCGATGATCGGCGGATGAAATGGTCGAATAAAGAGGGCCAGAATCATCCATATCCACCAGCCGCTCCATAAAAAACCGAGCCCAAAGAGAAAAAGTAAAAAAACAGTCGCGAGCCAATGTTGCCGCCTTTCAAAAAGGCCGTAGATGATATGCCCGCCGTCGAGTTGCCCCAGAGGCAGCAGGTTAATCATTGTCACCACCAGGCCGACGTGCCCGGCCAGGGCCACCGGCGAATAATCGAGAACCATACCGGAAGGGATATTACCGAAAAACGCCAGTTGGAGCAGCCAGGTTATCAGCGAGTTGCCCCATATCAGGATAGGTTCGTCGGGCATAGGGACGACTCGTGAGGCGGCATAACCCCATATAAGGGCAATAAGCGCCGGCACGGCGCCGGCCAGCGGCCCTGCAGCGCCGATGAGGATAAGATCATTGCGGCTGCGAATCGGCGTGCGGGAACGAATCAAAGCCCCGAATGTGCCCAGGAAGGTCGGCGCCGGAATGAAATAGGGGTAACTCATGATCACGCCCCGTCGATTTCCCGTCAAAAAATGTCCCATTTCATGTACCAGCAGGATAAACAGCAGGGTCAGGCTAAACGGCAGACCGGTTGCGAGTAATTCGGGATGCGAAAAAACAGCGGCTCCCGATTCCCGGTAAGAGGCCGCGATCAGAACGGTCAGGAAAGTCAGGATAAACAGGAGAGAGTTTACCGGGGGCGGCCATCCGGGCGATTTCGACAGGGGCGTAATGGTTATCCGGTAGCGTTCCCGGTCGCGCTCGACTTTTGCCCGGGCGCGAATCGAGGCCAGGCGGCGGTTCAATTCCCGCTTCCATCCGCGTTTACGCAGAACGGGGTTTCCCCAGAACACTATCTGCTGCTTTGACGGACGATAGAGAGTAATGTCATAGTAATCGGCCATCACACGGTAAACCGAGGTCGCAAAAAGATCAACGTCGATGGCATCAGTCATTTGAACATCAATTCATTCCGAGGATCGTAAAATCGCCTTTATATTGCCGCGGTCGCCCAGCCACATGGCGGCGACCTCGCAATGATCACATATCTCTTATGGAATAATACGGGCAAAAAAAAGGGAAGCAAGGCAAAAACCCTGCTTCCCTTGAAGATGTATTGTCAAACCAGCTTACGGAGTAGGAATCTCAGGTAGTGTCCATTCGCCAACAGGTGCGGGACCTGTGCCAAACCAGTAGTCGACCAGATAGACAAAGTCAGCGTTGTCTAATGCGCCGCTGTTGTCGACGTCGGCCAGGTGCTCAAAGAGCGGACCGTCGCCACCCGCATTAAGCAGGTTAAACATGGCAACAAGGTCAGACAGGCTGATTCCACCGTCGCGGTCGATGTCGCCGCGCATGAAGCCGGCCCACTGGTTGACCAGAATCGCGAACTGCTGGAAGAACTCAACGTCGAGCGCGCTCTTGTCGTTGAAGCCGAAGAAGTAGAAGCCGATGGTGTGGGTTTCAAACGGAGCGTAGTCGCGCATGTCATACGCAAACCAGGCTTCGCGATCAGAAGAAGCGCTGCCGGCATCGCAAGGCAGGTTCATGTCAATACCGGGCTGATAGGTCTCGCCGGTATTATGGCTCATCCAGTAGTAGATGGAGTCGAGCATGACGTTATCGGCGTGCCATCCGCCCTGATCGGCGTCAATGGTATGGACATTGTAGAGCCTGTGCTTGGGGTTGGTCTCATCCATCGGGATAGTACCCTGGCCCCAGACCCAGGTGTCATTGGGAGCCGCATTACAGGCCTGACCAAAACCAATGGCGTGCGCTTCGTCGTACTTGAAGACGTCGAATGTATTGCTCTCAAGGTCATAGTCGTTGAACGAGCCGATGCCGATGTTGCTGAGGGTCGTGTTGTTGCGGTTGGTAACGTTCGCCTTGAAGATGACGAAGTTGCCAAGATCCGCGTGCTCGGCGCCGTACATGAACTCGTTAACCTTCAGACCAATCGTCAGGCCGTTGTCATACGGGCAATCCGTGTTGGTCCAATCCCAGCCTTCGCCATGACAGTCATAGTCAACAATCGAGTCAACGTAACTGTAATGGAAAACAGTGCCGGGGACATCGACATAACCGCCCTTGGAGTCATCCCAGATTTTACCAAGAGAGGTAAGGGTCTCGGATATCGGAGGGCAGGTGCCGCTGAGGTTGGCATCCGCAAGCAGAGTGTTCCAGTAGTCAGCCGGGTCGCCGCCGTGCCAGCTCTCGAGGTTGAAGGCAATACGGTACTTCGAAGCGCCGTAGATCAGACCGCCCTGCCAATAGGCAGCGCTGTTGCCGTCAAATTCCCAGAGATGGACGTCCTGGTTACCGAACTGACCGGTGTTCATAACCACACCGGAGTTCGCTTGGCCGTCGCCGAAGTATATGACATCTTCAGCTTCAAGGCAGCCGCCGAGAACACCATACTGAACGGTCGGATCGAGATCGCTGTTGATGTAGTAATTGTCGTTGGATGCAACAGTCACATAACAGCGATGCGGACCACGAGTAACGAGGCCGGGGAACACCGAGTAACTGACTGTAAAGGCAGCGCCGGGACCTATATCGAAGGCCGTCGTCAGCACTTCATCCAGCCAGTCGGGCTCGGCATACGCCGCCGCGTTGCTGTATGTCTCTTTGGAGTAAGCCGTCGTCGAGAATTCGCGGGACGACATATCCGGTTGAGCCTTGACCAACTCCCTGGCCATTGACGGGTAGTCGTAATCAACCATGTCGTTGGCCATCTTCTGAGCCCTGGCAATCCGGTTAGGAGTGACTGTGCTGTAATAGGCAGGCGGAGCAACCTCGTCGACAGCAATTGTACCGGTCAGGTTGGCGGCGCCGTTGTTCATGAAGGCGTCAGCATAATCAACCTGATAGGTTGTCGGTTCAACCGGCTCGAACTCGTCGAACTTCAAGAAGCGGAGACGCGGACGATCGCCCTTCGCCGACTGAACGGTGAAGCAGAAGATATCGCCCAGGCGGTTGGACATCACCACGTGATCCGGATCAATCGCCGCACCGGTACCACGCCGGCCGTACGTATCGGAGCCAGCATAGAAGTAGTTGTACTCGAATTCACTGGTACCGGTTTCGGCGTTCCAGACAACGAACTGGGCGTCCGTGTTGGGCTGATACAGAAGATCAGGCTCAAGCAGGCGGCAGTCGAGCGCGGGTTCAACCCAGCCCATGCCGTCAAAGAACGCATCGGATTCATAAATGAGACCGCCGCTGAACTTGTCAACAGACGCAAAAGTCATGGGCTCGGAAGTCCAGCCGCGCAGGGCCACGAAGTAAATCGTGCTGGCGTCGATGACCGGGCCGGTATAACGCGGGAAGCGTCCGGCCACACCCCAGTCAATACTGCCTGTGGAGCTGATTCTGTAACGAGCACCGGACGGATCACCGGACATCTCGCTTTCGAAGCCGGTCATGACATAGATTGAGCCGTCTATATCAACGCCGATCGGGCCCTGGAATATCTCGGTGGTAACGTAGGGAATGGTGTCACCGTCGATGTCATGGCCAAGCAGGTCGCCGTCACTCATTGACCAGATGGTTGCACCGTTGGCGGCATCCAGGGCATATATGGTGCCATAGAAGGTGCCGCCCGAGCCGTCAGTGCCGACATAAAGCACGTCGGAGCCGTTGCTCGAAAGAGTGGCGTAGGTATCGCCATCGAGCACAACCGGGTTACCTGCACCTGCCGTCCAGCCTGCGTACTCACTGCCATCGGCGTCATTGAGGGCATAAACCTCGCCGGCAGCGGTGGTGACGAATATCACAAGGTCGCCGCCGATATCAAGAATAATCGGGGCAGTGTAGTAGGTACCGCCGGCAAAGCCGCCCACAGCGGTAGTCCACTCGATAGCGCCGGTGTAGATATTGGCCTTGGTGAAGTTCCTTATGGCAGCGCCGCCAAAGTAGACATAATCGCCATAGGCCATCGGCGAGCAGTTAAAACTGCTGCTGCCGATATACGGCGTGCCGGAGATTGTCCACATCACGTTTGGCACGATATCTAGCGGATTGGTCTGATCACCGTTAACACCGTAAGCCACGAGTTCCGCATCAAACGGAGCGACTACGACGGTGTCGTGGATGATCGGACGAGCGTACGGGCCATTAAACAGACCCGGGCCCTGTAAGTGGTCCCGATGCTCCCACCAGAGCACTGCCTGCTTTGCCTTAACGTCGCCGGTGTTGTTGTCGGACGCTGAGGTACGACGCTGATCGTGACCCGGGAAGCTCCAATCCTCGCCGGGACCGAAGACGTCGCACTCACGCTCCGGCGGCTTGACGCAGCAGGTGTAGGCGTCCATGAAGGCATGGTAGGTGCTCTGGTTGACATAACCGTCGGACCAGAGCTGATACACGCCGGCGCCGCATGATCCGTCATCCTTAAGCATGTAGAGATCCGGTGTGGAGCTGTTATAGGGCGCATCCGATTCAACACCAATATAGATTGGCATATCAAAACGGATGTTTTGAGCGGAAACGTCGAATTCATTCCAGGCGGGGAAGTAATTTAATCCGCCGGCCGGAACAACGATTTGATGCAGAATAGTTCCCGGGGTGCCGCCAGGCCCGTCACTGTCGCGGATTATAAACCGCGTATCGTACTCAGTGGGAGCCTCACCGGCATCATAGGTCACGACACGGAATTTCTCTATACGACAATCCATGCCCTGGTTTTGGACGATCTCATAACCTGCAATAAGGGCATAATCATCGGGCGCAGGGTAGTAGGTCGGTATGCCCGTGATATATGCCGGATCCGGACAATAATTAACTATCATCCGGCAGAGATCGAACTCGTCTTTGCAGAGGTCAACTTCCATATATATGTTATTGTCTGTGGTAAAGAAGTTACCCCAGAAATAGCATTCATATACGCCCGGACCGGCGACATAGTCGGTCAAAAACGCCGTCCAGAGACCCCCGCAGCTTCCATCGTCCATAAGATAGGCGATGCTATCGCCGGGGGCATTAATTACAGGCTGAAAGCCGACAAAGAAATCCTCGCCCGGAGGCAGAACATAATCTATGCCGGTGAAGTTCTGATCCCAGTCGCCCGGGTCCAAACTGGCGTTTAAGCGGGTAGTCTCCCAATATATAACGGAAGTATCGGGAAGACCGGTAGTCGCATCAGCGCCGCAGACCCATACTCTCAGATCAGGGGCGCCAGTCCAGTAGTAGAGGCCAACCATAATCGACTTCAGAGTGTCTGCGCCGCCCGTTGTGTACCTTGTGCTGATGTGGGATCGGTTAAAGTCGCCATCCGGAATCGTTGAGTAATAAGCAACACCGCAATAGTGGGCTTGGGTATAGCATTCGGAGAACCCGATATCAGTACAGCAGACGTCAACACCAAAACCGAACGCAGTAGTCGAAGGTGGATAAACGTAATAACCAACTCCATCGGTTATAAGCTGACGTCGTTCTGTGAGATTACTGCCATCATCCATAAGAATTGCAAGTCCGGTAGTTACAGGATCAACCGGGTGAGCAGCGATGTGATAATCCTCTCCATCGGAGAATACATAGGGATTACCGGCATTGAGCGTGCTTACATCGGCTGCGGCATAACCCATTGCTGTGGGCAAAGATGCAAATGGAACGGTTACATATCCTAACAAAGACCCGGGCCAGCCGGTTCCGTCGTCATCCCAGACTTCTACTACCATATCAGGACTGCCGGTAAATCCGGCTGGGTAAACCCCAATATATGCTGTAAGAAGACTGCAGTCGTATCCCTCAGCGGCAGTATGACGCATCCAGGAATTGATCAATGGATCGGGGTCACCACCGATTACGCCGTAGGAAACCCAGGCTCCCAGGGAGTAATCGATGAATTCACAGTAAACGTCCGGGGGCCAGTGTTTTACGGGGAGAGGCAATGCAATATTCCCCTTCGATTGCGTAATCCTTTCTTCAACCGCAAAGGCATTGTTGTCCTGGCCGTTGGGATTACCCTGGCCGATATTCACTGCGTTGGCAGGGTCTGGTCGCGTATCGTCGGAACCTATAACCGCACCACTTATGGCAAACAAGAACCCAAAAGTTAGCACTGCGATTAACAGTTTCTTAGACATTTATTTCCTCCTTAGAATTAGGAAAAAGCTGAGAACCTTCATTCCGATAACATCCTTAGAATTTACATCGGCATTTAAGTCAAATATTTGATTTTCCATTTAACCTTCCTACCGATCTCCTATGAACGTTTATCCCGCAAAATCTTGTCTAGGGATGGCGCGGGATTAGTCCAAAATAAACGGTTCTTAGATTCCTATTACGGAGTAAGGAGTTAAAAAACTTTTCTCTAAGCAGTAAGTTTCTTAGAGAGGTTGACGAATAACTCCAAAAACGTTGTGTTTTGAATTTTCGCACCTAACTCTTACAAAAGACTCAAAAACAGTTAAAACGTCACCTCCTGTAATAATCTATGATGTGTTCTTAGTTTTCCGATGAAAATTCAGTGGGGTATTCACTTGACGGATATACCAGGATAAGTTACCTGAGGGGTATGTATAAAGCGTAAACGCTTTTATGCATTATCAGTGTTTGATTGACCCCCGTAAAAAGCATAAGTATCAGTCTTATTCAAACTGAAGCTTTTTACATACATCAAAGGTCAGCAAAGAAGTATAGTCGGTTTCCTCGGGCAAAGTTGGCTCAAAGCCCTTGGGAACCAGTAACACACGCTCGAAAGTATAATACGGGTTTTTCCGGCGTTGTCAAGGCTTTTTTGCCCAAAAGATTAAAAATATTCTATCTGCAAATCCGTTTCTGTCAAGGCTTCGCGGCCATTTGCCTCTTGATTTGAGGCCCCGGTTTTGATAACTTCGGGCATGATCCTGAGGCGGCTTTTTCTGACCAATTTCCGGCAGTACGAAAAACTGGATATAACCTTCCGGGACGGAATAACCGGCATTGTCGGCCAAAACGGCTCCGGAAAGACAACTATCCTCGAAGCCGTGCTCTGGTGCCTTTTCGGCAACCGGGCGGCTCGGACTTCCAAAGAAGGTATCAGGCGGCAGTCGACTTCCCCGGCTGATCCGTGCCGGGTCGAGCTGTCGTTCGAGATTCGCGAAACCGAATATCTCCTCAAGCGTTCGCTGACCGGCAAAAGTAACCGTTCCGAGGCGCGGTTGACCAGACAGGGAAGCCTCGACGCGGTATCCACGCGTGAAGTGGACGATTATGTCGTGAAACTAATCGGATTGGACCTGAAAGCCTTTCTTTCGAGCTTTTTCGCCCGTCAGAAAGAACTGAACGCTCTCACAGACGCCCGCCCCGCCGACCGGAAAGATCACCTTGCCAAAATGCTGGGCGTGGGGCGGCTGGATGATGCCATACAATTACTCAAAGAGGATATCAAATCGGTTCGCCAGGGAATCGGTATCCTGAGCGGCCTGCAGGTTGACCCGGCCGTGATAACCGACGAACTTTCGGCAAAACAATTGGAAATAGAAGGACTTGAGAAATCGAAAGCAGACAAAAATGAGAACCTGACCCGTGTCGAGGCGGAGATTCAAAAGAAGAATAAAGACCTGGAAGATATCAGGGCAAAGGAACTGGAAAACAACAAGCTGGAGAAACAGGCCTCGGCCGGGGCGGCACAGCAAAAAGCCAAAACCGGAGAAATCGATCGCCTGACGGCTGAACTGGCCGAACTGGATCAGTTAAAGGGAAGGCTGGAGATACTGCGCGGCCGGGTTGGGGGAATCGATGAACTCCGGGAAAAGGTTACCGAACTGCAAAAGGCGGAGAATTTAAGCCGGGAAAAGAGCCGCCTTGAGATTGAGTTGAAGCGGCTTTCCGATTTGGCCGAAACGCACCTGACCGAAAAGCAGGAAATACAAAAGAGTATCGCGGAGCTGGAAAAGGCGCTGGAAGCCAAGAAAAGCCTGATCGAGAACCGGTCGGAGAAGGAAGCCGGACTGGAAAGATATCGAAATGAGTACCGCGAGATTACCGCTGAATTGAGGGTAGTCGTCAGGGATTTGGAAAAGCTCGAAAAACAAAAAAGCGAGATACAGAATCTCGGGCCGGATGCCGTCTGCGAATTTTGCCTGCGGCCGTTCGGCGAAGAATTTGAAACCATAGAAGAGCATTTTGACCGCGAGCTTTTTTCGCTTGGGCAACGCGCCGAACCGATGAAGGCGAGGCTGGCCGAGGTTGACAAAGGCGGCAAAACCCTCAGCAGTCAGCTTGAACAGGCCAGGAATCAGCTTGAGAAGTTAAACAAAATTGAACGTGATCTGGCCTCGTCCCGGACATCTCTGAAGGCGACCGAAACCGGTATCGGCGAATCTGAAGCCGGAAAGAGAGAAATAGAAAAGCGGTTGGCGGAGATCGGTGAAGTCGCTTTCGACCGTGATAAATTGGCAAAGCTGGAAAATGAACTCAAACTAAAGCAGAAAGAGCGCGAAGAATATATCCGCCTTGCCGAACGGCTGGCGCGGCGGGGGACTATTGAAGCTGATCAGAATCGGCTCAAAGAAGAGTTAAGCGCTATTGAAAATCAGCTCAATGAGTTTAAGGCGGAGATCAAAGCTCTTGGTTTCGACCGTCAGGTTTATCAGCAGGCGCAGGCGGAACTGGATAAAATCCGGAGCCATATCGCTGATATCAAAGTCGAGATCGAACGGCTGGAAGGCCGGATCGCGTTGCTTGAATCTGAAGTCAAATCTTTAAGACAAAGGCTCGACGATTACGAGAAATCAAAAAAGGAAATCAGCCGGTTGCGCGAGGAGTTGACCGTTCTGGAAAGGCTGTCCATACTGCTTGCCGAATTCCGGGTTTATCTGATCGGTCGGATCAGGCCGGCGCTGTCGAAGCAGACGTCGCAGCTTTTCTATGAAATGACCGGCGGGCGGTATCAGGAAGTCGAACTGGACGAGGATTATAATCTCCGCCTGTATGATAACGGCGAGAAATTTTCCGTCGTCCGTTTTTCCGGCGGCGAGATTGACCTGGTTAATCTCTGTTTCCGGCTGGCGATTTCTCTGGAAATGGCGGCCGCCGCCGGAATCGACCGCAGCTTTATTATTCTCGACGAGATTTTCGGATCGCAGGACATCGAAAGACAGCAACTCATTATCGAAGGTCTCAACCGATTGAAAAACAGGTTCCAGCAGATAATCCTTATTTCCCATATCGAAGAAGTCAAAGGGATGGCCGAGCATGTCATCTCGGTCGAACGGGATTGTTCCGGTATCAGCCGGGCGATTGTCTCCGGGGGGGAATGAAACTCAGGCATTATATATTTGCTGCGGTTTTGGTACTGCTTTTCCTGCTTTTCAGGTTTGTCGCCGAAATCGGGCGGGAGACTTCTTCGCGATTCCGCGTCATCCGGATTATCGACGGCGACACGGTCGAACTGGCCGGAAGAGGACGGGTGCGTCTTCTTGGGATCGATACTCCCGAACAGGGCGAACCGTTTTATGATTCGGCGACGGCTTTCCTTTCTGAGATGGCTCTTGGAAAAGAAGCATGCCTTCGGTTTGACGCCCGCAAGCGGGACGGCTACGGGCGGCTTTTGGCTTACCTTTACATCGACACCATATTTATCAACGGCGCCATACTGGAGAACGGTCTCGGATATTTATATCTTTTTCGGGACAACCTCCGCGACGAAACCATCCTGTCCGAGCTTTTGTCCGCCCAGCGGAAAGCGATGGAAAAAAGTATCGGCCTCTGGACGTTACCATACACGGAAGAAGAGTATTACATCGGCAACAGCAACAGCATGCGTTTTCATCGTCCCGCCTGCCGTGGAGTCGAAAACCTGTCTTCAAAATATCGGGTAATCTTCAACACGCGCGAAGAAGCCTTTTACGAAGGTTATTCCCCCTGCCGCAACTGCAA
>CAZSYD010000009.1:0-62866 GCA_964611355.1 uncultured Ignavibacteriales bacterium
TGTTTCTCCGTGTTTAAAATTGATCTACGCCGGTCATGGTGGGTCTCTTTTTGTTCTGATATCTGACCAAAGCCGCACTCCGATGATAGAATATAACAGCGGTGTTTGCGAAGGGCAAGAAAAAACCCCAGCGACCACCGGGGTCAATATCTATGGCCGGCCTTACGTGACGAGTTTCTAAAATCACGGGTGGCTCACCGCTTGCGGTGAGAATAATATTTACAAAACCCCCGGCAAGGCCGCGGGCCGCCACGAAAATTTATCACACCTTCAGGTATCCCGCCGGGTTGGTGATCCGGCCGGTGCCACGCACCCCACAGTTTATTATGCATTTCTATTCTTACGTTATCAACATACAACCAATGTTATTTCATAACCTCACCCTATTAATGGATAATTATACCGGGGATATAAATATGTCTGTAGGCAAAAAACGACTCATCGCCAACCGCCGCAACGGCCCCAAACAGACCTTTGGCCGCATCTTCAGGGCTGCTGTCAGGCGGAATCACCACAAAACCGATACAACGAAAAGTAAAATATGATGGAACAAACCCATTTCCCCCTAACCAATGGAAACATATCATACTTTATCCGGATAACGAATCTCATGGCCGGCGGAAATCTGCGTTTTTACCCTGACCCGGCCGGCGGGCACGGAGAGGCAAAGCGATATATCACAACTTTTTACTGTAACGGGCTTGATTTCTGCCGATATCCTGAATAATCAGGTGAATTGCCGCAAATAGCGGCCAAAACAGCATTGGCGATATGGATATAGCAACTATAGGCGGATTGATAATCGGCGTGGGAGCGATTGTTGTCGCTTTCATAATTGACGGAGGGAATCTGGGAGCGGTTGCCCGTACCTCGCCCATGATCCTTGTCATCGGCGGGACGATCGGGGCCGCGACGATTACGACCTCATTCAGGACAATCCGCAATATCCCCGGACTTCTCCGGATAGCTTTCAGGGGCAAATCGCCAGATTCGATAGGGACTATTGAACGGATTGTGTCGCTCTCCGAAAAAGCGCGGCGCGAAGGCGTCCTCGGGCTGGAGAAAGATGTCGAGAATATGAACAATCCGTTTTTCAAGAAGGCGTTGCAACTGGTTGTCGATGGCACCGAGGCGACTCTGATTCGGCAGATTCTGGAAACCGAGGTCAATTACCTGACCGAACGCCACCGCCAGGGGATTGGTCTTTTCAAAGCCCTGGGCGGTTTCTCGCCGACGCTGGGCATTATCGGGACGGTACTTGGTTTGATTCATGCCCTGTCAAGTACTTCCGACGCTTCCCGAATGGCCGGCGCCATCGCCGGAGCCTTTATTGCCACCCTTTGGGGCATCGGCATGGCCAACCTGTGCTACCTGCCCATCGGCGACAAGCTGCGCCTGCGCCACGAAGAAGAAGAGGCCAACCTCGAACTTATTATAGAAGGATTAATCGGTATTCAATCCGGTGATAACCCCCGGATTATCCGCACCCGGTTGATGTCCTTTGTCGAGCCCCAGGTAAGGCGGGAAGTGTAATTGTTTTTCAGAAGAAAGCGCAAAGACGATATCCCCCAGGATAATCCCGATCGGTGGCTTTTGACCTATGCCGACCTGATTACCCTTCTTCTGGCCTTTTTCCTTGTCATGTATTCCATGTCGGTGATGGATGCCAAAAAATTCGGCAAAATGACCGAGGCCCTGAGGGGAATTCTGAAAGGCGGCCCTTCCGTTTTGCGGAATCAGGATATCGAAAATATCGGCGACGGTCACGGCCTTCTTCGTGTCGGCAGCCTGCAGATGCTCCAGTCAAGTATTTACGGCAAGGCCGAGAAAGTCGGGCGAGACGGAGAGATTATAGCCGAAATGAACGAGCGTGGCCTGACCATTCATATTATGGAATCGGCCCTTTTCGATGAAGGCCGGGCTCGTCTCAAGCCAAAGGCCATGGAAATCCTCAACCTGGTGGTCGGTGATATCATAAAAATGCCCAACCATGTTCGGGTCGAGGGACATACCGATGATCGTCCGATAAATAACGAACGTTTCCCGTCCAACTGGGAACTATCGACCGCCCGCGCCACGAATGTCGTCCGGTATTTTATTGATAACTACAGTTTTCCGCCGGATAGAATAGCGGCTCTGGGTTATGCCTCGTATCGACCGTATATGCCCAATAACAGCATCGAAAACCGGGCAAAAAATCGACGCGTCGATATCGTCGTGCTTACCATGGAGCTTTCGGCGGCGGAACCGGCCTCGGAGATAGACGACTTTGCCCGGCAGCAGATCAATGTTTTTCGCAGCATGGTACGGGAAATAGATTCCGTATCAAGTGGCAATAATTTCCGTTTCTGAAGTTTATATTCCTTTATCCATCCTTTCAAATTCTTCGATAACGTCTTAATTGGCAACCGATTACCGGTGCGGTGCGGTCTTTGGCATCGGGGTTGCTTTCTGATGGTTCGGAGAAATATATGGGCAATGTCATCAATAAACTGGTCTGGGACAAGACCGGCGTCAATAAGTTCAATAAGCTGCTCGATCTGACCGCTTATCGGCATAAGTTAATCTCCGGCAATGTTGCCAATTCGGCCACTCCCGGATATGCCGCCAGGGATATAGATTTCCAGGCGGAAATGGACAAGACTCTTGGTTCGGGACCGGTTTTGAAAATGGAGACAACCAGCCCCAATCATCTCGGAAATGCCGGTCCCAACAGCAGGATCAAGGTTATCGAGCATCGTGCGGAGTCGGATGATGAACTCAACGGTGTCGATATCGATACCGAGGTTACCAATTTGGCTGTCAACCAGATGAGATATTCCATCGGGGCGAGGATTCTCCAGAAGAAATTGTCCTTCTTAAGAAAAGTAATAACAGGCAGGTAGGATAGGGTATGGAAGGGGTTTTTTCGTCGATTGATATATCGGGTTCCGGTATGTCGCTTCAACGCCGGAAGATGAACGTGGTGGCCGAGAATATCGCCAACGCCGAGACCACTAAAACCGAAGACGGAGGGCCGTATCGCCGTCGCCGATTGCAGGTGAACTCCGATTCGGAGAAATTGCCTTTCAAAACGATTCTGAATAACAGCCGGGCGGGTCTGGCCAGAACACACAAATCGCATATGACAGGCGCGCCGTCGGTAACCGGTAATTATGAATCAGTAGTAACGGCAAGGTCGAAGGAGATCATTGCCGGGGAGGACGAATATCGGCTGGTTTATGACCCGGGCCACCCTGAAGCAGACGAGGACGGCTACGTAAAGATGCCGGACATCGAAATCATAAATGAAATGGTTGATATGATATCGGCCAATCGCGCTTATGAAGCCAATGCCATGGCTATCTCAGCCTCAAAAGATATGCTGAAAGGCGCACTCGAAATTTAGATTGCCTTAAAGAGGAGGAGGAACAGGACGTGACCATTAAGGCGGTTCCGGTCGAAGCATACCGGCAGGCCAATAATTATTCTGCCGCGAAGAGCGAGACCGGAAAGAAAGAAGAGCTTGATCCGAAAAAAGCCTCACGATCTGATAAAATAACTCTGCCGGGCGTTAACGACGCTCAGGTCGGGAGCATTAAGCTCGAGAAACCTCCATCTCTATTGAGCGGGGTTCTTTCATCGGAAGAAAGAGACCTGCTCGTTAAATATTTTGCCCGGTTTGGCGATACGCCGGAATCATCTCAGATTTACGGTACCGATGCCCGGACATCCAAGACGCCTGCAACCGGCTTTAAGGTGGATTTGAAAGGATGAATGGAATAAAAATTACGCCTCAGTCGATAATTCCTTCTTTTCCCGAAGGGAAGCCGGCCCAAATAGGGGCTGGAGAGAAGGAAAATTTCGGCGATTTCCTGACAAAAGCGATCAATGATGTTGAGGGCCTGCAGAAGGGAGCCGAGGAGGCTCAGGACATGCTTGTCCGAGGTGAAGCGGCCGAACTCCACCAGGTGATGATTGCCGCCGAGAAGGCGGGCATCTCCTTTGATCTGCTTCTGGAAATCAGAAAGAAGCTGCTTGACGCCTATCAGGAAATAATCCGGATGCCGGTTTAGGCGACAGTTGATATTCGTTTCAAATAGGACTTGATATGGAATATCTCAAAAGAGTTTTTGAACGGCTGGCTGAAATCGTCAAGAGAATGTCGGTCAGTCAGGTGGTTATGCTGGCCGCCATTGTGGTCGGTACCGTAATTGGTATGGTCGTTGTCGCCGGCTGGCTTGGCAAGGTTACTTATCAACCGCTGTATGCTGATCTTGATCCGTCCGAAGCGGCCGAAATTACAGGTTATCTGGCCGATAAAAATATCCCTTACCAGTTAGGCGCCGGGGGTACCACCATTGAAGTGCCTCAGTCCGATCTTTATGAAGCTCGTCTGGCGCTCGCTTCCCAGGGATTGCCGCATTCCGGAAGCGTCGGTTATTCCATCTTTGACGAGACAAACCTTGGCATGACTGATTTTCTGCAAAGACTTAATTTCAAGCGGGCCCTGGAAGGGGAGCTGGCGCGTACTATCTCGGCATTAAACGAAGTACGGGCGGCGCGCGTTCATATTGTCATCCCCGAGGATCGACTATTCGCCGAGCAGCAGAAGGAGGCAACGGCGTCGGTGGTTCTCAAGTTGAAACATCGCGGCGGGCTATCCAAGACCCAGGTCAATGGCATTGCCCACCTGGTGGCCTCGTCGGTCGAAGGACTGGAAGCGAGTAGTATTACCATTATCGATTATGACGGCAATCTGCTGTCTTTGGATAAGACCGGTGGCGAACAGGCAAATCTCACTGCGACGCAGTTGGATGTGACGCAGGCGGTGGAGCAGGGTCTTGAAAAGAAGGCGCAAACCATGCTCGACGGCGTCCTTGGGCCGGGCAGGTCGATTGTTCGGGTTACGGCTGAGTTGGATTTTCGGGAATATTCTCGAGAATCCGAGAATTATGATCCAAACCTGGTAGCGGTTCGGTCGGAACAGAAGACCGAAAACTCTGACGTGGCCACTAAGAAAGGAAGCGAAAACGGCGAGGATAAGCAGGATAACCGATCCGATGTAACGGTAACCAACTACGAAGTATCCAGGACCGTTGAGTCGGTTAAAAATGCGGTCGGCACCATAAAGCGGTTATCGGTTGCGGTAACTCTCGACGGCACCTACAGTCTTATTAAGAATGAAGGTGGTAATAAAGAAGAAATCGTCTATGAACCGAGGCCACAGGATGAGATAGACCGGCTATCGGCTATTGTGAGGAATGCAATCGGTTTTTCCTCGGAGCGCAATGACCAGATTGAGATCGTCAATATTGCTTTTGATAAAACCTATTTGACCGATCAGCAGAAGCAGCTTGATGAGCAGTATAAGCGCGAGTTTTATTATAACATAATCAAGCAGGCCCTGATGTGGGGGGCGGGATTGCTGATCCTTTTATACCTGCGCAAGAAGATAAAACGATTCTTTGCCGGTCTGGCCAGGATATTGCCGCCCAAGCGAGCGCGGACCAAACCGGCTGCGCGAAAGGCGCCGGGACTCGAAGCGATAGGAGAAGAGGAAGAGGAAGAGGAAGAGGAAGAGGAACCGGAGATGGTTATGGAAAAACGCAGGCCGAGGTTGATTGACCATATGCAAGAGGCGGCCAAAGATGAGCCGGATGAAATCGCCAGGGTAATCAGAACCATGATGGTGGAATAAACCAGGGCGGGATATTTTAATGCAATATGAGGATTTAACAGCCATACAAAAGGCGGCCATAGCGCTGGTTGCTTTTGGAACTGAGGTTTCCTCGTTGGTTTTGAAAACCCTCAATGAGGACGATCTCGAACGGATTACGGTCGAAATTGCCAATCTTCGTGAAGTCCCTCCTGATGTTGAGGAAAAGGTCATAAAGGAGTGCCATGAGATATTCATGGCTCGAAAATATGTTTCCCAGGGCGGAATAGATTTTGCAAAAGGCTTACTGGAAAAAGCGGTTGGTTCCAAAAGGGCGGTTGAGGTTCTCAACCGGCTGGAGTCATCGCTTCAAACATCCGGCTTTAACCTCCTGAAAAATATCGATCCCGCTCAGTTGGTTAATTTTATCAGGAACGAACATCCTCAGACAATTTCACTGATTCTGACTCAGCTTGTTCCCCCACAGGCTGCGGCCGTCTTATCGGAACTGCCGCCGGAATTGCAGGCCGAAGTGTCCCTGCGAGTGGCTACTATGGAAAAGATATCACCCGGCGTGCTAAAAGAAGTGGAGGCAACCCTGGAGTCTCATTTCAGCGATACGGCCGGTAAAGATCTGTCGGTTTCGGGCGGTGCCAAGACTATTGCCGAAATCCTGAACATCATCGAAACATCGGCCGAGAAAAATATTCTGCAGGCGATTGAAGCCGAAGACGCTGACCTGGCCGCGGAAATAAAAAACATGATGTTTGTCTTTGATGATCTGATCCTGCTTGACGATCGCAGCGTACAGAGGTTGCTAAAGGAGGTCGAAACCAAAGACCTGGCCATCTCGCTGAAGGCTGCTTCGGAAGAAGTAAAAAGCAAGATTTTCTCCAATGTATCGGAGCGCGTTTCCGTTTTGATCAAAGAAGAGATCGAATTTATGGGGCCGATGAGACTCTCCGATGTGGAATCGGCCCAGCAGCGGGTTGTCGAAACCGTCAGGCGACTTGAGGAAGAAGGCCAGATAGTAATATCCGGGCGTGGTGGAAAGGATGATGTCATTGTCTAATATTCGTTCCATACCCCCGGGAAACGGCAAAGTACTGGTTGGTGAGTACTGCGTCGATCAAAAGGCGGAAAAAGAAGCCGAAACAATTCTGGCAACCTCTTATCCGGAGGTAAAACTCTTCACCACGCCGGAAGGAAAAAAAATCATCCCTTTGCAACAGCTTTTAATTCTCGAAAACAGGTTCCAATCCGAAAAAATGACAATCTACGAACAAAGGTATAAAGAGGGACGCGAAGAGGGATACTCGGCCGGGCATGCCGCCGGGTTGGAGGAAGGGCAAAAAGATGCCCGCGAGGCGGTGGCCTCGCTGTCCGGGTTGCTGAGAGATGTCACCCGACAGCGGCACACATTGCTTGAAGAAGCCAAACAGAAAATATTGGAGATGGTTCTTAAGATATCCGCTAAACTGACTTTTACTGCCGCTGCCGTTGATCCGGAAATTACCATGTCGATTATATCCGGCGCCATCGATCAGCTTCTGGATAAGAGCAAAATCAAAGTTAAAGTTAATCCCGATCATCTCCCCGAAATTGAACAACATATCGATAACTTCCGTGGCCGGGATACGGCGATCAAGGAGTTCAAACTGGAAGCGGACCCTCGCGTGCAAAAAGGTGGCTGCTTTATCGAAACATCCTCCGGTGACATTGATGCCCGGCTGGAGTCGATGTACGAAGTCATCAAGCAGACTATCCTTGGCGGGGAGGACGCGGTTAGTTGAAAATCGCCTACGACTATTACCTGGACAGGATCGAAACGGCCCGGCTAATCAAACAGTACGGAACCGTCTGCCGAGTGGCCGGTTTGATAGTGGAATCGAAGGGCCCGGCAGTGCCGGTAGGATCGCTGTGCCATATCGAAGCGGCGGATTCCGGCGATCCCGTTTTGGCGGAGGTGGTCGGTTTCAAAGAAAACGTTATCTTCCTGATGCCACTGGGAAACATTCGCGGGATAAATCCCGGCTCCATCGTTACCAGCACCGGCCGGCAACTAAGTGCTTCGGTCGGTGATCAGCTTTTAGGACGAGTGGTCGATGGCCTGGGCCGGCCGATTGATAATAAGGGGCCGTTGATCACAACCAAACATCGTTCTCTAAGTGCCGATCCTCCACGAGCTCTTGAACGCCAAAGGATAGTTGAACCCCTTTACACCGGCATCCGGGCCATCGACGCCCTGTGCACCTGCGGCAAGGGTCAGAGACTTGGCATATTTTCCGGTTCCGGAGTAGGTAAATCGATACTTATGGGGATGATTGCCAGAAATACCAGCGCCGACGTTACCGTTATCGGTTTGATCGGTGAACGCAGTCGCGAGGTAAAAGAGTTTATTGCCAAGGATCTCGGGGAAGAGGGGTTGAAGAATTCCATTGTCGTAGCGGTGACTTCCGATGAACCGGCGCTCATCCGGCTCAAGGGAGTCATGACGGCCACAACGCTCGCCGAATACTTTCGCGGCCAGGGCAAGGACGTTATGCTTCTGGTCGATTCCATGACCCGCGTAGCCATGGCCCAGCGCGAGATAGGACTGGCCATAGGGGAACCGCCGGCGACAAAAGGGTATCCGCCGTCGGCGTTTGCCATGCTGCCCAAGATCCTCGAAAGGTCGGGCCCGGGAGCAAAAGGTTCAATCACCGGTTTGTACACGGTTCTGGTGGAAGGGGATGATTTCAACGAACCGATATCCGACGCCGTCCGGTCCACCATCGACGGTCATATCGTCCTTTCGCGGCGGCTGGCGGCGAGAAACCAGTATCCCGCGATTGACGTTCTCGAATCGGTCAGCCGACTGATGCTTGACGTCATCACGCCTGAACATGAAAAGGCAGCCGGTGAAATCAAGGAATTGCTGGCTACCTACCGCGAGGCGGAGGATCTTATAAATATCGGCGCCTACGTGAAGGGATCGTCGGAGAAGATTGATCACGCCATCGAATGTATTGACGGGATAAATCAATTTCTAAAACAAGGTATTTATGAGAAATGCGATCCCGATGATGCGATTGCCGCCCTGCCGAGCCTGATTGCCGGGACTCAGGCTGAAACGGAAACCAGGGATGAAAAGGTTTAGGTTTCGCTTCGAAAAGATACTGGCCTTTCGTCGCCACCAGGAAAAGCAGAAGCAGCGGGAATTCGCGTCAGTGCAAAATATGGAACAAAAACAAAAAGGGAAACTGGCGGCCATTGCCGATGACTTCGCTGTTTGTCAGGACGACGAAAAAAAATATCTGGTGGGAAAGATCAACCCCAATCGGTTAACAGAGTATTCACGCTATTTTCTGCTTTTGAAAAAAATGGAACTTTCCGGTCGGGAGGTCCTCCGGCAGATATCCCGAGAGGTAGGTAAGAAACGGGATGAATTAATCGGAGCGACCAGGCGGAAAAAAATATATGAAAAATTGAAAGAACGCCACCAGGAAAAACATATTCTGGAGTTAAACCGGCTGATACAGAAGGAAAATGACGAGATAGGTCAAACCCACCGGTAGGCCTACTCGCCAGACAAAACAGTAGTTCGTCCTTTTCTATTTCCTCTCAACAAAAACCCCGGCTCAGGCCGGGGTTTTTTAACGGGCGATGCCGCGGCTACTTTAGCTTTTCTGAAATGTTTCCGATAATCTTAAAACGAGGAATTATAATGAAAGAAACTCGAGAAAAACAGAAAAGTGAAATCTGCGCTTATAAGGAATGCTGCTATTTGGCCGAGGCGTTGGAATGTTTCGGTTATAAACTTGATTGTGTATTATACCGTAAATCGAACAACCGTTTCTATACTCGTAAGAGCTTTGATGAAGCGATTGACCGGTTGATCAATAAAGCCAGAGCCAAATATGAACTCCTCAATCCCGAACCATTCGATGCGAAAAAGGCCCCGAAGGAAAAATAATCGAGTCCCGCCCGGATAATATTTCCGAATTTATCCTTGCCGTGTCATCACGAGCATTTTGTGTCATGTCGCATCCTATTGTCCCGTAACGAATAACCCGAACGGACATTTTCCCGCGATTTGCGGCACACCAATTGCCAATAGATCAAGTGGAGGAATAGGTATGCTTAAAGGTATCTATAAAGCCGCTTCGGGGATGATCCCGCGTGTGAAACAGCAGGAGATCACGGCCAACAACATCGCCAACGCTTCCACCGCCGGATACAAGAAAGATTCGATCTTTCTTCAGGAACTGAATGCCGCGCGGCGAGCCAGCCTGCCGCGTAAGTCAGACTGGGAACAGCCGATGATCGACCAGGTATATACCGATTACTCGCAGGGAACCTTTGAAAGAACCGGCAATTCCCTTGATGTGGCTATTAACGGCGAGGGATTCTTCATTTTGGAAAGTCCCGAAGGCGAGGGTAGGATTTATACCCGTAACGGAAGTTTTTCCACCGATCTTGACGGCTTCCTGGTCAACAGTGAAGGATTTCACGTCCTCGGCGACGGTGGCCCGATTGAGATCGGTAACGGCGCTGTGACGGTAAGTGAAACTGGCGACGTGCTGGCCGACGATAATCAGGTCGGACGAATCCAGGTAGTCGAGTTTGCGGATAAATCAGTATTGGCCAAGAAGGGCACATCAGGTTTTGCCGCCGACGATGGAATCGAACCGACGCTCTCCGCCAACTACACCGTCCGGCAGGGTTTTCTGGAGCGGGCCAATATCAACGTCGTCAAAGAGATGGTCAGAATGATTATTACTCTGCGCAACTACGAGACCGGCTCCAAGGCGATTCAAATGCAGAATGATTCGCTCAATGTTCTTTTTAACCAGGTCGGTAGAACGAGAATGTAAATAAAAAAGGTAGTACCATGATTAAAGCGATGAACACGGCCGCCACCGGCATGGCGGCGCAGCAGATGAATATCGACAACATAGCCAACAACTTGGCTAACATTAACACCACCGGTTTCAAGAAAGGCCGGGTGGAGTTTCAGGATATTCTCTATCAAAATTTCCGAAAGGCGGGCACCGCTTCAGCGCTCGGCGCCATGATTCCAACCAATCTTGACATAGGGCATGGGGTCAAGGCGGTTGCCACAACCCGCGAGTTTTCGACCGGCGCGACATTGATTACCCAGAACCCGACTGATATGGCTATCGCTGGTAATGGTTTTTTTCAGGTGCAGATGCCGGACGGCACCACGGCTTATACCCGGGACGGTTCCTTTAAGATTGCCTATGACGGCACTATCGTTACGGCCGACGGCTTTGCCATGATACCGGAGATTACCATTCCCGAGGATGCCACCGATATATCGGTCGGTATTGACGGCGAGGCGTTTGTCATGGTTGCCGGCAGCGAAGCGCCGCAGCAGATCGGTCAGGTGGAGCTGGCCAAATTTATTAATCCTGCCGGGCTTTCCGCCGTAGGGCACAATCTCCTTCTGGAAACGCCCGCTTCCGGCGCCCCGATAACCGGCACTCCGACGACTGAAGGATTGGGCCGAATTGATCAGGGGCATCTGGAGAATTCCAATGTTTCCGTGGTGGATGAGATGGTCAACATGATACTGGCGCAGCGGTCGTACGAGATCAACTCCAAGGTCATTCAGGCGTCCGATGAAATGTCTCAGATCACCAATAATCTGAAGAGGTAATGATGCGTAGATTTCTTATTGTTCTGGCCGTGCTGGGGCTGGCGGCTCCACTCTGGGGCGGCGGAAGTCTGGAGCAGTACCTCGTTGAAAAGCTGTTGAGCGATTATCAACTTGATCCGGAATATGTCAAGATTACGCTTCACCGATCCGGCCTGGCGCATGATGACATGACCGGATTCGAGGTCAAAGCGTATCCTCTGACCCAATCCGCTCCACGTGGACGCTTTCCGATGAGGGTAGAGCTGTATCGAAACGGCGCTTTGGCGGATAAAGGTTCGGTTTCACTTGATGTGCGCCTTAAGGCAGACTTTCCGGTTCCGGTGCGAAACATCAAACGTTACGAAATTCTCACTGCCGATATGTTCACCATCAAACGATTTGACATTACTTCCCTGACGGAAAAGGTATTGACCGACTGCTCGCATCTGGAGGGGTGCCGGGCCAAGCATAATCTCATTGCCGGAAGGCTTGTTTCAATGTCGCGTATCGAAAAAATGCCGGTTGTGGAAAAAGGCGCAACCGTCGCCATTGTCGGCAGAAGCGGACGTCTTGAAATACGGGCCCGGGGAATCGCTCTGCAAAACGGGAATATCGGCCAGACGATTAAGATCAGAAATATAGATTCCCGCAAGATTGTGGCGGCCAGGGTGGCCGGTTCCGGCACGGTGGAAATTGATCTTTGAGGGTTATGGAGGACGGGATGAACATAAAAAGGATTTTAATAGCAACTTTGATATTCGTGCTGCTGCCTTTTACGATAAAGGTAATGGGCGGCGATTTCGGGCAGTCAGCTTCGCTTTTTACCGATATAAAAGCGCAAAAAGTGGGGGATATTCTGACGGTCAACATTTACGAAAATACGCAGGCGACCAATAAGACCGAGACCAAGACCGAGAAAGCCGGCAAATTTTCGACGTCTGGCGGGCCGGGGACCGGCATCCTCGATTTTATCCCTCTCTTTGGAGCCCAAGGTGAAAATAAGAACAGTTTTGACGGCAAAGGCGAAAATCTCCGCAATCGCAACCTGAGGGCGCGGATGTCGGTGACGGTCGTGGCGGTCAAGGAAAATGGCGATCTGGTTATCGAGGGAAGCCGCACCGTGGGTATCACCACCGACCAGGAAACGCTTAACCTGACCGGCGTCGTCCGGCAGCGCGACATCAATCCGGATAACAGCATTGATTCCTATTTAATCGCCGACGCCAAGATTACATACCGCGGCAAAGGCGCGATCAGTGACGGCAGCCGGCCCGGGCCGATTATACGGTTTCTTAACTGGCTGTTTTAGGGGATGACATGAAGATCGTAAAACGTATTCTGGCGATAATCATTTTGCTTTTGTTCTGCGTCGGCAACTTGTCGGCCAGTTCGGTTCGCATCAAGGATATCAGCTATTATCAGAATGACGCCGAGATTGATCTGATCGGATACGGCCTGATTATCGGCCTTGACGGAACCGGCGACGGCAAGGGAACGCAGTTTACCATTCAATCGCTGGTAAACATGATGGAAAGGATGGGGCTGACGGTTGACGCGAAACAGGTCAAGGTCAAGAACGTCGCCGCCGTGATGGTAACCGCCAGGATCAACTCATCGCATAAGCCCGGCTCCCGAATTGATGTCACCGTTTCTTCCGTGGGCGACGCGTCTTCTCTTCAGGGTGGTACGCTGCTTATGACGCCGCTTTCCTCTCTCGACGGAACGGTCTACGCCGTGGCGCAGGGGGCGGTCTCCATCGGCGGCTTTAACGTGCAGCTCGAAGACGGTAATAAAATCGTGAACAATTATACCCTTGTGGGCCATATCCCCGGCGGCGCTCTGGTGCAAAAGCAACCGCCGGAAACCGGCAGCGGTAAAGATCTTTATCTGGCCCTGATTCATCCCGACTACACAACCGCTTCACGGATCGTCAATCGGATCAACCGCGAGTATGGTTTGACCGCTTATGCCGTCGATGAAGGCGCTGTCCGGGTCAGGGTGCCCGATTCACTGTCGCATCCCAACGACCGGATCAGGTTTCTATCCACTATTGGCCGCTTGCGTGTGTCGCCGGACGCTGTCGCCAGGGTAGTTATAAACGAAAAGACCGGAACCATTGTGGCCGGTCAGCATGTTTCCATTGCGCCCGTGGCCCTGGCGCACGGCAACCTGACTATCAATATACGCACCTATCCGGTGATTTCTCAGCCGAACGCTTTCTCCGAGGGCGAAACGGTGACTACTACCGAATCGCAGGTGACGGCCAAGGAAGAAATCGCGCGGGTATTGAAATTCCCGGAAGTGGTCACTATTTCACAAATCGCAACGGCCCTCAACAATATGGGAGTAACGCCGAGGGATATCATTGCCATTTTCCAGGCGTTGAAGGAAACCGGGGCCTTGCGGGCGGAGCTGGTGTTAATGTAGATGAAAATACCGGTGCAACAATTTCATCCGGTCTCTCCGAACGGGTCGAAAGTGAGATCTATAAAGGACGCCGGGGATTCGCTTAAGGCGAAGAAGATGCGTCTCAGTAAAGCCACCCGGGAATTCGAGTCGTTTTTCATCCTGCATATGCTCAAAGCGATGCGCAAGACTATTCCCAAAACTAATCTTATGGGGGGTAGCCTCGGTCAGGATATTTATACTTCGCTTTTCGACGAGGAACTGTCTAAAAAGATGGTTGGTAATTCGTCCCGCAGCCTTGCCGATGTGCTGTATAGATCGCTCGAAAAGCATTTAGAGGCTTCGGAAAGCAAAGAGTCGGATGCTGGTCCGGTCGAAATCAATACGAAAATCGAGGATAAAGGTTTTGAACATCTCGCATCCGGCCGTCGGTTTGCCGAAACGTCGCCGGTTTCCACTGAAAACGCAGGAAACTCCCCGATAACTCCGCCGGGTCTCTATAAATCAAAACCGAAAACCTCCGCCGATCCTGTCCTGGAAAAGTATGGTTCAATTATTGAGAAGGCATCACGGAGTCACAATGTTGATCCCCGTCTGATCTATTCGGTTATCATGGCTGAATCGGGCGGCAAAGCCGATGCCATATCATCCAAAGGCGCCAGGGGGCTGATGCAACTGATGGACAGTACGGCTTCGGAAATGGGCGTCGCCGACAGCCTGAACCCGGACCAGAATATCGTAGGCGGCACCAAATATCTCCGTCAGCTTCTGGATAGATACAATGGCAATATAAAGCTGGCGCTGGCGGCTTATAACGCCGGACCGGGGGTTGTTTCAGAATACAACGGTATTCCACCTTATTCTGAAACAAGGCATTACGTCGAAAAAGTGTTGGGAAGTCTCTATAGTCTCAAAAAACGATAGGTCAATAACGGTTTGGGCTAAAGGGAATTAGATAAGATACCGAAAAATAATATATGGATGGATCCCTGGAAAAACTATTGGACAAACTCATCAGTGTTATCGGTGAAGAGGCGGAGCTGTTCGAAGAGTTCCTGCAACTTCTGGAACAACAACAGAAGGCCTTGATTAACAATGACGCCGAGAACCTGAAAAATGCAACCGGTCAGTTGCATAACGTGGTGGCCCGATCCCAGCAGTTGGAAAAAGACCGCGCTGATGTCGTTGAAGAAATCCGCCTTCTCAACGGCGCCGAGGATGACCTGAACGTGTCGAAAATATGCGACATGGCCGATTCGCAACGCTCGGTGCAACTCAGGAACCTGAGAGAAACTATTCTCAACCTGTACGGCAGTATAGAAGAAACGCGGATGCGCAACGGACTGCTGGTGGAGCAGTCGTTGGAACAGATTCGGAATACGATTGAAATTATGGGTCGAATTCCGGCTCGTAAGGATACTTATAAAAAACAGGGAGGCGTTTCGAGAGAATATGTCCCCCTGGGAGTTGACAGGAGAGTCTAAGGATGGCGGGACTTTTTCAGGCCCTTGAGATTGGTAAGAGAGCCCTTCTGACCCATCAGTTATCAATGACCACGATCGGCCACAATGTTGCCAACGTGAACACGCCCGGCTATACCCGGCAGAAGACACGGGTAACCGCCGCCCAGGCGATTGAACTTGGAGCCTTTAATATCGGCAATGGAGTAACCGTCGATGAGGTTTATCATGTTCGTGACCTTTTTCTGACCGACCGGTTTCGCAGGGAAAACAGATCACTCGGTCAATGGTCTTTTCAGGAAAAGGCGCTGACTCAAATTGAGACTTTCTTTGCCGAGCCGAGCGACGATAGTTTGGGAAATATCCTTGACCAGTTTTGGGAGAGCTGGTCTGCGTTGTCGAATGATCCGGAATTGCAGGCGGCGCGGGCGGCCGTCATATCCCAGAGCAAGACGCTGGTAAATGCTTTCCATTCGCTTGACCGGCAACTGCGAGAACTTCACGATTCCACCGATAAGACTCTGGAAACGCAAGTCGGGGAAATAAACCGGATTACCGGTCAGATTGCCGATCTCAATCGTCTAATCGTCGGGGAAGAACTTGGCGGCCAAAAAGCCAACGACCTGCGCGACCGCAGGGATTACCTTATAGACGGGCTTTCAAAGCTGGTCGATGTTACAACGCGGGAAGAGCCCAGCGGTTCCGTCAGTGTCTATATCAGCGGTTTGGCTATTGTCGAAAACGCCGATACGTTTGAGCTTGGGACGAAAATCAACTCTACCGGCAAACAGGTCAGGCGTGATATCGTCTGGAAAGATACCGACACCCAAATCAGAATCACCGGCGGCGAGTTAAAAGGCATCCTGATTGCAAGGGACGAGATTATTCCCGATTGTATGGATCAGCTTGACGACCTGGCGGCCACTATCGTGAGCGAGGTAAACTCTCTCCACCGCGCCGGAACCGATTTGAACGGTATGACAGGGTTAAACTTCTTTAATTCTGCCTACGCTGAAGCTGGTACGATCAGACTGGAAACAAACATTGAAAACGATCCGTCAAAAATCGCGGCCTCATCAAGCGGTGAACCTGGGGATAATGCCAATGCGCTGGCCATACATGCTTTGCGCTACGAACAGGTCATGTCCGGCGGCAAAACCAATTTTGCCGGGTTTTATAATTCGATGATCAGTTCCATTGGCGTTTCATCGAACGAAGCGAAAACATACAAGGGAAATTTTGAAGTAATGATTCAGCAGATAGAGAATTCACGCCAGTCGGTGCAGGGCGTTTCATTGGACGAAGAAATGGCCGAAATGGTCAGGATGGAACACGCTTTCAATGCTGCGGCCAGGCTGATAACCTTCATCGACGAAGCGCTCGGCGACCTTATCCAGGGAATGGGTGTCGTCGGCCGATAATAAATAATATCGTTCCGCTTGTGGCGCCACGGAGGGTGATGTGCTGATATTAACACGGAAGTTGGGGGAGTCGATTACCATTGGCGACGACATAAAGGTAACCGTCCTGGGCATATACGGTCGTCAGGTAAGGCTTGGCATCGAGGCTCCTTTGAAGGTGGTGGTTCACCGCGAAGAGATTTATGTCAAGATTCAAAATGAAAACCAGAAAGCGGCCAAAACAATTAAGGAAGACCTGGCTAACGTGATGCAGGCGCTTAAGGGAAAGCTGAAGAAAGGGGAAAGCCGGGCCGGTAAATCGCCGGAGATTAAGTTTAGGAAGGACAATGAACGGGGATCGCATCCTCGCAATTGATGAAGATGGGAATATTATTCGGTAAAAACAAGAAGAAATTATCTACGGGTGAAGACCCCGTAGCCGGGTACGGCAGGTTGCTGCGCCGGAAAAAAGAAAAAACCGGTTTTAGCCGGGAGAAACCCTCGTTTCTGGCCCGAATTTTCAGGTCGGGCTGTGACCGGGACTTCGTCTATTATGAAGATTAAGACGAAAGGCAGCCGATGCGTATAACCAGTCAGATGATAATGGACAGGACGATTTTCAACCTGTCCCGAAATGTGGCCCGGTTAATGGAGATCGAAAGCATGCTTTCCACCGGGCGGCGGATTAACACTCCCTCCGACGATCCGATAGGAACTCAGTACACTCTCAATTACCGGACCCGCCTGAACGAAATAGCCCAGTATCAGGCCAACATCAATAAGGGTATCGGCCGTTTGTCGGTCTATGAAGAGGGCCTGAATGATTTCAATGATTGCTTTAGTTCCGCCAATCAACTGGCTATCGAAATGGTCAATGATTCAAACGATGCGGAGGCTCGCGAGGCGGCCGCCAACGTTGTCGATTCGCTTTTGCAGCAGGTGATTGGAATCGTCAACTCGCAGGTTGACGGGCGATATGTCTATTCAGGTCATAAAACCAATACTCGATCCCTGGACATGGGCGTCAACGGGGTAACCTACAAAGGCGACAACGGGAACATCGACATGGAAATCGAAGTCGGCATGCGTGTCAAATCGAACCTGATCGGTAGTGAAATATCCTTCAAGCAACTACTTACTCTCGGCGAAAACGCCGATCTCAGGGTCGGGCTCACAGGAGATACGCTGATTGCCGATCTTAATATGGGCGCCGGCGTTGAATCCACCCCGGGAACATTTCGAATCGTCGATAACAACGGCGTAAATCCGCCGATAGATTTGAATATCAATGTTCCGCCAAACAGCACCGTCGGCGAAATTATAAATGATATAAACGGGCAGTTGGCCGGCAACGGCAATATTCTTTCGTTGAAAATCGCGGATTTGGGAGGCGCTCTCGAATGGGTTACATCCATCACCGGCGATACCCTGCTGGCCAACCTGAATGACGGAGCGGGTGTTGATCAGTCGGCTCCGGGAACGTTTCGTATTCGCGACGGAGCGTCAACTTTCTCTATTGATATTGACATTTCGGCGGCCGTAACCGTTGGCGACGTTGTCACGGCTATCCAGACCGCGCTGGATGCCGATCCAAATGTACCGGCCGGTTCCGTCACGGTCGAAATAAACGAGACCGGCACGGGGCTGGTTATCACCGATACCAATCAACCACCGCTGGACCTGCTGGTGGAGGATATCGGGGCCGGTACGAAGGCGGCCGACTTGGGAATCATCGGCAATATCGATCCGGTTCTGGCAGGAACCGACCTGATCAGTCCTCCGGATTTCGATATCAGCGATATCGGCGCGCAAATCACCGGCGCTGATCTGGGTTTGTTGGGCAATATCACAAAGGACACGACAGGCGAGGATATTTCACCCCAACTTGCTCTTATGACAACCCTCGCGTCATTGAACAACGGGCTGGGGTTCAACCTGGGCAAGATAAAAATTTCGCAGGGAGATCAAACGAGTGTCATCGATTTGAGCAATATTGCCGATCTGGACTCCGATGGCAATATAACCGTATCCGACCTGCTGGCCACGATCAATAGCGAACCCGGACTTCTGATAGAGGCTTCCATAAACGAAGCTCGCACCGGTATTCAAATCGTGCCCACTATAATTGACCCTGATACCGGCCTTGAGATCGTTTCCGATGTGGCTGACCGGTCGCTGATAATCGAGAATTTCAGCGCAAGCGATGATACCGCCCGGGTTCTGGGCATCGAAGGCTCGCCGGATAAACTCGGTTCACTCATACTTCTGGGCACTGCCCTGCATCAGAATGATAATGACCTGATCGGTAAACTGATCAATAATATGGATGTATCGATGGGTCACCTGCTGGCCGCAAGGGCGGAAGTCGGGGCCAGAATGAAAAATATGGAAACCACGCTGCATCGTCTGGAAGATACCGACGTTCATGTCACCAAAATGTTGTCGGACGTTCAGGATGCGGATATCATCACGCTGGTAAGCGATCTGGCGCGGGAAGAAAACCTGTATCAGGCGGCTCTTCTGGCCAGTTCCAAAACCATTCAGCTGTCGCTTGTGGATTTCTTGATATAGTCGGGAAATAGGGGAAAGAAATGAAAATCGTTACGTCAAGATTCGGTGAACTTGAGGTTCCTGAGGAGCTGGTAATCAAAATGACAAAACCGGTTCTGGGCTTTGAGATGCTGCGGAAATACGTGATTGTTGAAACCGAGGATTTTGAACCGTTTAAATGGTATCAATCAATTGACGATCCCGAGGCCGCTTTTGTCATCGTCAATCCGCTCTTGTTTTTCCCCGATTACGCCGTAGAGGTCAATCCCAAAGAGATTGAGGAATTAGAAGTCAGGGATACCGGCGATATTGTTACCTACGCTATTGTCACCATCCCGGCCGACTATACCAGGATGACAGCTAATCTCCAGGGACCCCTTTTGATCAATACTCGAACAAGGATGGCCAAACAGTTGGTCCTGGTGAATTCCCGGTACGGGATCAGGCACCGGTTGTTCGAAGGCCGGATGATCGACCGACAGGATAAAAAGATCGCCAAAAAAGCGGCGGTACCGGTTTAGTTACCGGCTGATCCGGCTGCAGGCCGATGTTATCGGCGTTTTGATATTGAAAAACCTAAGCAGGATGCATACCCGGAATGGATGCCGAAATTATTACCCCCCAGGTTTTTGCTCTTTATCTGAATCAGTTATATTTCTCGGCAGACCATAAATAGTCCCGTATGCATTCTCCAAGGCATTTCGAAAATCATAGATAGGCAGGCAATGAAAAAGCGGAAAAAGACAAAAGCCAAACAAGGAAATATCAGATCGAAGTCAGCCGGCGAACTTCTCAAACAGGGACTGAAAACCCCGCCTTATTCGCACAATTTGAAAAGAATGGCGAATGACAACCAACGAGGGGCGACAATTTCGGTCTGCATGATTGTCAAAAACGAAGAAAAACTCCTTCCCCGTTGTCTGAAATCAATTCAAAACCTGGCCGATGAGATAATCCTGGTCGATACCGGCTCGGAAGACAGAACTGTTGAGATTGCCGAAAGATTCGGCTGCAGGATATATAATTATCCCTGGCGGGGTGATTTTTCCTCCGCCAGAAATGAATCGCTCAAGTATGCCGCCAAAGACTGGATATTTATCGTTGATGCAGACGAGGAATTGGCGGCCGGGGAAATCGACAAGATTAAATATTTCGTCCGACAGCCAAATATCAACATTATCTCTATGTCCGTATTTAACGAGTCCCTTGAAACGGGGGAAGTATCGTCATTCCTGCCGTCGATCAGGCTGTTTCGGCGCAAGTTGGGATTCAAATACGAGGGTATCGTTCATAACCGTCTTGCCATTTTGCCGGGATCCGCAGTGGCGCGCTGTAATATCAGACTCAATCATTACGGCTATGATCTTTCGCGGGACGAGTTGGAAAAGAAGCTGGCAAGATCACGGGCGTTACTGGAAAAACAAATAGGGGACAACCCCGATGACATATATGCCAATTTCAATATGGCCCAGCTTCTGCGCGGAACCAAAGAGGCTCACAGTCCGGAAACCAACCGACTTATCCTGGAACACGCCGGCCGAGTTGTAGAAAACCCGCAATCTCGATCGGAAAAATACTTCGGGCAATATATCATGGCCCACCACCAAATAGCCCTGGCCCACTTTAACTTGAAAGAGTATAACGAGGCCGAAAAATATTGTCTTAAAGCTCTGGAACTGAAGCCCGACTATATCGACCCGATGCTGACCCTGGGGAATACCTGTTGCGCCATGGAAAAACTTGATAAAGCCGGAGAGTATTATCATAAGTATCTGGAACATCTTCAAGCATATAACCCGGATGATGAAACGCATAATATCATTATGATCTATCTCGAAAGCCGCCATATCGCTTGGTATGGTTTGGGTATTATTGCGGAAAGAGAAAGTGAGACCGATGAAGCTATTCAATGTTTTCTTGAAGCCCTGAAAGCGCGTGATAACTATTTTGACAGCTACGTCAGGCTTGGCAGGCTGTACCTTGATAAAAAAGAACCGGCCCAGGCGGAACGAATGTTTGGTCGGCGACTTGAATGTGACAACGACTCGGCGGAAGCCCATTTCGGATTGGGAGAAGCTCTTTCGATGCAGGGCGATGAGACGAAGGCGTTGACGCATTTTAACCAGGCCGTCGAGCTGGCGCCGAATAATGCTCATATCCGTTTCCGGCTGGGCAAGACATTGGTAGGAGTGGGAAAATCGCGCGACGGCATCGGTCATCTTATCCGGGCAACGGAGATAGCCCCGGGCGATCTTTCGATCCTTCTTGAGGCAGCCGGTATTTTGTTCGATTCGGACGAGGCTTCAAAGGCGGCCGATATCTATTTAAAAGCTTTGGAGATCAAGCCGGAACACGCTGACGCTCTTAACAATTTGGGCAATTGTTATTTCAGGTCCGGCGATTATGAGAAAGCCGGTTCCGTTTATGAACGGATTATTGAAAGAAATCCGGGTTATATGCTGGCCTATCGAAACATGGGCCTCGCTTATGCCCGTCAGAACAAGAGGGGAAAGGCTCTTACGGTTTTAACCAAATACGCGGAAAATATGCCTGCCGATTTTGAGGTCTTTCGGGTTATCGGCGAGCTGTTCTCAACCATCGGGCATTTTGGCGATGCAATCGGCTGCTACGAAAGATACCTGAAAAACTCCCCTTATGATCAGGCCTGCCTGCTGAATCTTGCCGAAGCTTATTATCACCTTGGTTTTGCAGATGCTGCCGCAGTGGGATACAAGCAGGTTTTGAATATTGACCCTTCCAGTAATCTGGCCAAAGAACGACTGGCCTCTCTTGCGCCTTCGGAGAAGGTCGTATAATCCGTTATTGTTCAGAAGATTAAAAAAACTTCCAAATAGCAAAAAAGTGTAAAGTCTCGGCATGTTTTGCCGATTTATATCTACAGAGAAAGGCAGAAATATATCAAGGATGAACCGTTAAATGAGGAAAGGAGGATCGGAAGAAATATAATCGAATCAAAGCAGTTCGACTATAAATAGGACGATTGGCCATGGACAGGCAGCAACGGTAATCTTCAGCAAGCTTTTGCGGGCAGGGATGTCTCGCAAACCGCTCAAGGAGGAAACCTAAATGTCACTCAGAATCAATAATAACATTGCTGCCATTAATGCACATCGAAACCTGACGCTGACTACCCGCCAGCTTTCCAGTTCCATGGAGAAGCTGTCGTCAGGTTTCCGCATTAACCGCGCCAGCGATAACCCGGCTGGTCTGGTGATTTCAGAACAGTTCCGGGCTCAAATCTCAGGATTGAATCAGGCGATTGCCAACTCGGAAGGGTCAATCAATATGATTCAGACCGCCGAGGGAGCTCTCAATGAAATCAGCAACCTGCTGGCGTCAATGAGGCAGTTGGCTATTCATGCGGCCAACGAAGGCTTTAATGATACCGATCAGTTGGCCGCCGACCAGGCGGAAATTTCCAACGCGATTGCCACCATCGATCGTATTGCTGCCAATACCCAGTTCGGCACCAAGAAGCTGCTTGACGGCACGAAAGACAATATCGCTACCATCACCAGTTCGAATTCGACCGGAATTACCATCCTCAACAGTGGTATGGTGAACGGTTCGCACTCGATTCAGGCCACCAAAACAGGCGATTCGTCAGCCACCCTGAATACCACCTCGCTTGGAATTTCGCTGGCCGGTACCGCCGGCGACCCGTATAACCTGACCGAAGGCATTCATAATGTCGATGTTCTGCAAGCATCGGGTGCGGCCGAAAGATTGACCGGTTCCGTCGATATTACCGACGGCTTCGGCAACGGTTTTATCATTAACGCCACCCAGGCTGCGGCTAAGCATGCGTCAGGTGGAAATCTGGTAACTGCCACAACCTCTTCGGCCGGTTCCTACAATGTCGTCCTGAACTATCAGGAGAACGGCGAAGCGGTAACCGGCGACCAGACCATTACCGTCGCCATCGCTTCCGGTGACCTCGCCGCGGCTCAGATCAGCAAGTGGAATACCGCCATCGGCAATAATACTGCTTTGGCCGGCAAGGTTGAAGCGGCCATAGAAACCGGTGCCCTGGTCTTCAGAGCCACCAATGTGGGGACACAGTATTCGTTGAAATTGACCAGCTATGGAGGTGTTGATACGACCAACCTGTTTGGCGGTCTCACTGTTGCCAGCAACCGCGGCGCTTCCAATGGAGCCTTGAACTTTACAGTCAATACTGTTGCCAACGCGAATACCACGTCTGCTGTTACGATCACCGATGGTACCTATACGTCTCTTTCGGCGTTGATTACGGCCGCGAACACGGCCCTGACTACAGCTTTTGGTACTCTTGGTGCCAGTATCCAGGATATCACGGCGGTTGCTCAGGGTACCGACAAGGTCAATTTTTATAGCGCTGACGAAGGTTCGACCTACTCCATTAAGATGAATACGGTTGGTTCCGAAACTTACCGGCTTGAGAAAGCGTTAGGCATGACCGCCGACACTGTGGCTATTGCCGGTACGGACGCTATTGTCAGCTTTGATAATTATTCGACTTCGATCACGTCGGTCAAGTACCTGACCACCGGATCAACGACGCTGTATAACAAGGCTTCCGGAGAAACCGGTCAAGGGTCCATCGATTTGACCCTTGCCACGGCTCCAAACGGCCTTAATATTGGTAATCTGTTGTTGGATGTCACGGCGGCGAAGTTTGACGTTCGCCTTGACGCTGGCCCTGCCACATCAGTGACCGCCGGTAAGGACACTGTCCTGTATAATGCTGACCGCAGCCAATCGCTCAAGGTCAGGATGGGTCTGACTTCAACCGGCGGTACCGAGACGATTCAGAACACCGATTCGTCCCTGGTCTTCCAGATCGGCGCCAACGTCGGCCAAACGGTTAAGATCGGGGTCAAGAACATGGCGGCTTCCGCGCTGGGCCGCAACCTCGCCGGCAACATGTTCCTCAACCTGTCTCAAATCGACGTGACCACCGTCCAGGGCGCTCAAGATGGGCAGTCGGTTATCGACGCCACCATTAATGAGGTTTCGACCATGAGAGGTACACTGGGAAGCTTCCAGAAAAACTCTCTGGAGTCGAACCTGAGAAACCTCAGGATCGCGTCACAGAACCTGTCTGCGTCGGAATCGAATATTCGTGACACCGACATGGCAAGTGAAATGTCGAATTTTGTCAAGTATCAGATTCTGTTGCAGGCCGGTACGGCCATGCTGGCTCAGGCCAACCAGGTTCCGCAGGTTGTCCTGTCGCTCTTTGGCTAATTGCTATCCGGCTTATCGGGGAGGGGATACCCTCCCCGATAGCTGAGAAAAGAGGTGAAGTATCATGCAGTTGGAAGATATGAATTCGACTGCGGCCCACTATAACCCGGCGGCAAGCCTGGTTTGTGAACGAGCCCTACGAAGCGAAGTTCCGCAGGTTAAAAGGGGTGCCAATGATACTGTCGAGCCGGGAGTGGTTGACCGGATGGAAGAAATCGACGTGAATAAGAACGTTGACGCCGATGAATTGCAAGAAGCGGTACGGGAAATGAGAAAGTACCATGGATGGGGGAATTTCAACATAGATTTTGAGCGAGACGATGAAACAAACAGTTTGATCGTAAAGATTATCGATCGAAATACCGGAGAGATATTAAGGCAGATTCCACCAGACCAGATATTGAAGATGAGGCATCATTTGCGTGAAGCGTTGGGTTTGGTTTTTGACTATATGGCATAAATAGGATATCACTTTTAAACATGGGAGTTAACTATGTCGGGACTGAATTCAATTGAGGGTTTGGCGTCGAATCTGAATACGACAGATATCATAAACGCAACAATTACTTATGAACGCCAGCCGGCTGTCCTGATGGAACAGCGACAGGCCGAGATAACCAAAGAAATATCCACGTTCAATGCTTTGTCGGCAAAGCTCCTGGCGTTGGAAACCAGTATCAAAGTCCTCAACAGCAGGACCAAGTTCAGCCAGGCTTCAATCCTGGTATCAAATGAGAGCTTATTGACGGCCACGGCTGAGGATGCGGTCGGTAACGGGACGTATTCGCTGAATATACTCTCGCTGGCCGGGAACCATCAGATCGCCTCGCAGGGTTTCGATGACCCGACCGGGACCGTCATGGGAACCGGCACAATAACCGTTGCTTTGGGGGATCAAAGCTCGACCGTAATAAATATCGACCAGGGAGATAACTCCCTGGTTGATATTAAAAACGCCATAAACGACGCTAATACCGGTGTTACCGCCTCAATCATAAATGACGGTTCCAGCTCAAAGCCCTATCGTCTTGTCCTGACCGGTAACGAAACAGGTTTGACCAACAAGATTTCTTTCACCAGCTCTCTCGCGGGTGGACTGGATTTCGATTTTGAAAGTGCATCTTTTGATAATCCGGAGGAGTTGAATTTTTCCGCCCAGGCGACTTCGACCGTTTCGCTGGGCGCGACGGCCGGTTATACCGGCGCTACAAATAAAGCCTATATTTTTACCGTCGGCGGTAGCGGCACGCAAACCGTCGGCGATGGAAATATCACTATCAACTGGGTCGATTCGACCGACCCGGACAATTCCGGATCGATTATCGTCGATCAGGCGGATAAAATTATCGAGGGCGGCCCGGAAGGCCTTACGCTCACTTTTGGCAGCGGGGACCTGGTGGCCGGCGATACTTTTCAGTTAACCGCCTTCGCGCCTCTTCTGCAGCAAGCCTCGGATGCTCAAATCTCGATCGGGTCCAGCGCAGGCGGCGCCTCGCCTATTGTTGTCAGTTCGGACACCAATCAGTTTGAGGATGTCATTCCCGGTCTGAAACTTGATATCAAGGGTGTTACCACCGAAGACAGCGGACCGGTAACCATTAAAACCGGAATGAACGTCGAGGGGATCAAGCAAAACATCGATTCGTTTATTTCCGCTTATAATGATGCCATGAGTTTTATCGACGATCAAAATAAGTACGACAGTGAAACCGAAGAAGCCGGCGTCCTGATGGGTGATCTGACCTTGATGACCATACAGTCTCGGCTGCACAACATGATTGCCGGTCGGGTCAAAGGGCTGGACTCCTCAATAAATACATTGTCCGGGGTCGGCATTCGCACGGGCGCCACGGGGCGGTTGTCACTGGTGGAACCGTCAAAACTCACCGAGGCACTCGAAGATGATTTCGAAGCCGTTCTCAACCTGTTTGTGGACAGCGGCTCTTCATCGACTACCGGCATATTGTTTGTCAACGGCTCGTCCGAAATCGAAGGCGGAACAACTTTTAAGGTTGACGTTACGCAGGCCGCTACTCATGGTTATCTCGAAGGAACAAGTCTTGACGATTTCGCCTCAGGGGGTCTTACTCTGACGGAAAACAGCAATAAAATTAAACTCCGGGTGGATGGATTGCTGTCCGAGGAAATAGTATTAAGCGCGCGGACATATTCCACAAGCAGCGATCTGGTAAGCGAGTTGCAGACAAGAATTAATGCCGACAAGAAAATCGGTGACCGCGGTTTACTGGTGAAATGGCTCGACGAGGGCGGGAATAACGGGCACATAGAGATCGTCTCCTCTTCTTATGGTTCATTCTCAAAGATTGAGACTATCGCTTCGATTGCCAACAGTGCCTATTCCAAACTTGGCCTGGCTTCCGCCACGGTAATTACCGGCGACGACGTAGCAGGGACTATTAACGGAGAAAAGGCAACCGGAAAAGGCCAATTTTTAACGGGAAATGAGGGTAATTCCACCACCGATGGTTTGAAGCTGCTAATCACGCTTGGTTCGTCGCAGATCGTCGATGGCGAAGAAGGTACGGTCACTTTTGCGAAGGGGGTATCCTCTATTCTGGGCGATGGTCTGGAGAGTATCACCAAATCAACCGACGGCGTTATTGGCCGCAAAACCGAAGGCCTGGAAAAAGAGGTTGAGAATATCAAGACTTATATAGAGGATTTTGACGAGCGCCTGATGCTTCGCCGCGAAAGATTGGAGAAGATGTGGGCGGATTTGGAAACGACCCTGTCTCTGCTCCAATCCCAGGGGGATTTCCTTACTACTCAATTAGAACAGATTTCCTCCAATATGTCATATATGGTCGGAGGGAAATAAGATGAAAACAGGGTGTAAGACATACGAGACAATTAACACCATGAGCATGTCGCAGTTGGATTTGATTTTGGCCGTGTATGGCGGAGCCATTGGTTATCTGGAACAGGCCAAAAAGGCCTTTGGCGAGAGTGATTTCAACAGCGGCCGAATGGCCTGCGACCGGGCCCGCAAATGCGTTGTGCATCTGTACACTACTCTGGATATGGATAGGGGGAAAGAGATCGCAAGGCATTTGGGGCATTTATATGCTTACATGATAGAACAGATCGACCTGGCCGTCGCCAGCAAGTCGCTGCAACGGATCGATGACGTTATCGGAGTCTTGAACACCCTGAAGGAAGGCTGGGAAGCTTTAAAGGGAAATCAGGAAAAAACAACCGCCGAGCCGGATCAGCCGCAGGTCCGGGTTCAAGAAGAGTTGCTCGAGGCGAACCCCTCCGGCCCACTGATGCCGCCTTCCGAAAGAAATCATATAACCGTTTCCGGATAGGATAGGATCAACCTTATGGAGTATAATGCAATCAGCAATTTGGAAAAGGAACTTTTACGAGTCCTGAAGGAAGAATATTCTTTCTATCAATCTCTTTATATCCTGATTGACAAACAGAAAGATTTGCTTAAATTTGATAAGGAAGAAAAGCTGCTCGATATTTATACAGAGGTCGAACGGTGCCATAAACGGATAATTGAATCCGAGAAAAAGATATCCACCCTTCGCCGGGATAATGCCAAGCTTTTCAACTTGGCCGCGTCGGCCCCCGAGATAAGAAAGGTGGCTCAGTGTATCATCACCCTTATTCGCAAGAACTTGGATATTGTCCGTGAAAATGAAAGTTACGTGCTGAGTCGTCATGCCCGGCTTCAGGAGGAGCTAAAGGAGCTTCAGCGGTCGAGTAAATTAGTTAAGTACATAAAAGACTTGGAAATAGGGCCGCAATTCGTGGATAAGAAAAATTAGTTTTTTCTAAAGAATCGGAATTTCACCGTCGATAGGATTAATAGAGGTGAAATGATGAAGATAGGACCTGTTGACAACCGGGGTCAGCCGTCCGGGGCGAATGACCAACAGAAGAGCAAGATTCAACCGGAATCCGGTTCGGAAAAACCAGGGCCGGAGCCTTCAGAAGATTCGGTGGAAATCTCCCGCTCAGCCAGGCTTATGTCCGAGCGGATTCGCTTGTCGGAGCAGTCGAACAGGACTGACAAGGCCGGCCGGGCGCCCTCGCGAGAAATGATTGAACGGGCCGAAGGCGCCGAATTAGACGAAACCGAGATTCGCCAGGATAAAGTTGAACAGGCCAAAAAAAGGGTCGAATCCGGACATTATGACAAGCCCGAAGTCAGGGAAGAAATTGCGCGCCGGATAACCGATGATTTTGTTGGTTGAATTACTCCAAGGGTGGGAGCGGCAGTAATATATGTCAACTCAGGTGACGACGGGAGTGGAGGAGAAAATTGCGCCCCTTATCGGGGGCATTAACAATTTGCCGACTCCTCCAATAGTATTTTCCCAGATACAGAAGGTATTGAGCGATCCGAATACCTCAGCCTATGAGATAGGTTCGATTCTGCAGGAGGATCCGGCCATCACGGCCAAGGTTCTCAAATTGACCAACTCCGCTTACTACGGATTGTCCCAGACCGTGGAATCGGTCAGGCAGGCGGTTGTTATCGTCGGCCTCGAGGCTATTAAAAATCTGGTTTTGTCGGCCTCGATGTTCAAAGCCTTTTCCAGTGATCAAATTGACCGGGAGTTTCAGGATTATTTCTGGCGGCATTCGCTGGCGACTGCCTTTGGTGCCCGCCTTTTGGGTCGCACTCTCAAGAGTCGGCAGACCTTTGACGCCGAGTCGGGGTTTTCGGCCGGGTTGCTTCATGATATAGGAAAGATGGTAATTTCTGTATATATGATTGAGCAGGCCCGGCAAATCAAGGATTTGAAAGCAAAAAACCCAAAGCGACCTGATCGCGAGATTGAGGAGGAAATATTAGGGTATGATCATACCCATATCGGGGCGCTTCTGGCTGAGCATTGGAAACTGCCGGCCAAGTTGATCGAGGCCATCAAGTTCCATCATTTTCCCCAGTTGCGTGAGAATGAGGATAATAACCTGCCGTTCCTTGTGAATATGGCTAATTATCTTGCTACCCTTACGTTTGATGTCGATCTCAATGAAGGAAAAAAGGCCGGTATTGAACTGGTGAGAGAGGAAACTCTTGCCTTCGTTGGCATTTCCAAAGAAAAATTAAACGCGTTTACATTTCATCTCCGCGACGAGTACGCCAAAGCTGAAACTTTTATGGAAATGGCCAAAGGAGCGGCCTGATTTGAAGGGATTATCGCAGGCAGAACTGGTTCTGGTCAAGGGCATGATCGATGAACTTGTCGTCGATGGCGGAATCCTCGATCTCAATAAACTCAAAATCTCATCGGACAATATCGACGTCAACAGACTGACCAATATCGCCTGCCAGTATTACCGGATGATACGGGAGGGTTGCCTTTCTTTTGACTATTCCGATATTGAAAAATATCTTCACCTGATAAACCGGCGCGGTACAGGGCGGCCGGCTAAATTTCGCTGTTTTTCCTGCGGAGCCGGGAAAAAGGTTACGGCAACGCAGGAAAGTTCATTTATACCTCTGTGTCAATCCTGCCACAGCAAGCTCGATACTGATATTTCAATTATATCGACACTCATGCCGGAATAAAGAGCGGCGGAAGAAATCGCGCCGGTTTTCATCCCGTAACATCGGAATCGACCGCCATTTGGTCGTAAAAATACCGGTAAAAAAAGTAGAGCTTTGCTATTCAAATTTTGAACAGTTTGCCGATAGAAATAAAGAGCGAAGGTTCAAAGTGAAACGTCTGTCAATGGATTGAACAGGAGAAATGGAAATCAACCCGGGTCGCTCGAGCATATTATTTAACCGTCGGAACTAATCCGAAAAAGGGTAATTTGGCTATCCTCGGTCATGGAGTGAGGTTTTATGACAAATGGAGTATTGCAGGGAGAAACTTTTTACGCGGAAGGAAAGATTGAAGAAGCCGAAAAGCGGTTTCTCGATCTCCTCGAATCGAACCCGAATAATAAGGAAGCTCTCAATAATCTGGGCGTGATTGCCTTTGGCCGGAACAAACCTGGCCGGGCGGCGGACTACTTCTCGCAGGCTATTAAAGCCGATCCGTTTTATCTCGAGGCTATCTTCAACTACTGCAACCTGCTCCGCGCGACAAACAATATGCACAGGGGCCTGCCGATATTGGAAGTGGCGGCCGCCAAATACCCGGAGAACGAAGAAGTAAAGACGCTTATAAATCAGGCCCGGCTGTCTCGGCAGACGGCAGAAATTGTTTCCCCACCCGTGGAAGTAGAACCCATATCTGACGCATCAGACGAAACCTCTGCCATCGAATCAAACGTCAGGGAAAAGGAAAGCAATAGCGACGTTTGCGTTGAACCTGTCGAGGCTGCTCTTCAAGAGAAAGAAGGGAATAACGTCCGGCGATACACGAGTCAGGCGCTGGAACAGGACCCTTTCAACAAAGAGGCCCATGACAGACTTGCCGTATTATTAAAAGAAGTTGATTTCAATGATCTCCAAAATAAACCGGAATATGCCTGGTTATATTTAATTCACGCCTTTATGGGCGACCGGATGGAACCGAAAGACGCCGCTCTGCTTCAAAAAGTCGTATCCTCGCTGACCGATGTCCGAATAGAAAGACTTATCGAAGTCCTGATGGCAAAAAAACAACCTGACTCAAAACAAGCTATTCTCTTCCTGCTGCAGGCGGTGAAAAACATATCTATTGATCTGGCCAACAAGCTTGGTGAATGGATGGACGCAGTTGATCTTTTCCGCACCTACCGCGATACGGTCGAAATGCAGATTTGCCTGAAATGTTCCGATGACGATATTGTGCGAAGGATCGCCCGCCGCGAATCTGCTTATCGTCCTCCCTCGTACGTTGTTCCCGGATTCGAAACCTATCCCCGGCGATTGACTGAAGATGTTCCGCCCGATGACCCGTTTATGAAACTTGTTCCTGATTCGGCCCCTTCCAAAAAACACGGGCTTCGTATTCTGGTGATTTCCGATTTCAATATCGCCGGACAGCATACCCGTCTGATGCGGTCGCTTAATAAACATACCAATCATATGGCGCGCTGCGTGATCTTTCAGGATGATTATCTCTCCTATGACAAAGACATTTTAGTTCGAGATCAGGAAGGAAACATATCTGAGAACGATATGCAGGAGGCTGCGGGACTGATACGCGGGGCTGACTTCTTTCATATCGGGCGGCAATTGCTCCCAATTACGGGAATAAAATGGGAAAAGTATATCTCGCCGCGCAATGCGGTATTCCAGTATCACGGCAGCCATCTGAGAAACAACGGTCCGGCTATAGCCGAATTTCACGCCAAATACGGTTTCGAGGCGGTTACCTGCGTCGATTGGTCGATTTATAAAAAACTGCCGACCAGTTTTTACCATTTGCATCCCTGTATATTGGATATGGATGAATTGCCTTCGAAAGAGATGGATTTCACCGGAAGGTTGCGGCTTTGCCATGCGCCGGCCGGCTCGAATTATCGGAAAAACAAACGCAGTGATATTATCATCGATACCATGAATCGTCTTACCGCGGAAGACCTCCAGGTCGAAGCGGTGGTAATTGAGAACGTTCCCAATCGCAGGTGTCTTGAGCTTAAAAGCGAATGCCATATTCACCTGGTATCGCTTCTGATGGCGTTCGGTCTCAATTGCATCGAGTCGGCCGCAATGGGAGTTGTGCCGGTCACGACGCTGGATAATTTCACGCGTTTTATTTTTCACGATACGCCGGTTGTGCACGCAACCAAAAATAATATCTACGAAGTAACCAAGGAATTGATCTCAGATCGCAGTCGTCTGAAAGAGCTGAGTGAAAAATGCCGCGCCTGGGCCCGGCTAAAATTCGACGCGCGGATCGTGGCCGGGCAATACGCCTACCTCTATGACTTAATTTATAACGGCCTGTCGGTTGATTATCCGGAGGTGTTCAAGAATTGAATATTTCGATGCCTGCAAAAGAAATCGCATCGATAAAGGTTGAAAGGTCAATTGTCCTTTCGGTCCCCGAAATTATTCACCGGCTGGAAAGCGCCAGTTTGGAATTTGAAGTCAGAGGCGATTATTCTCTGGTGTGCGATCATCCGGCTAATCTTTCCGACGCAGGCCCCGGATCCGTCTGTTTCTATAATGGAGAAGACAGTAATAAAGTCGCTCATTTGCGCGAATCGGTTCTGATATGCCGAAATGAGTTTGAGACTGTGGATTCCACGGTTGTGCGGATTATCTGTGATCAGCCGCGGCTGGCTTTTACCGTTCTGGCGCAGGCTTTCGCGCCGCCGATCCCGCCGCCGGGAATTCATCCGACTGCCGTTGTCGATTCCAAAGCCGAAATTGACCCGACGGCTTATATAGGTCCTTATTGCGTTCTCGAAGAATGCCGGGTCGGCCCGCGCTCGGTTCTGTATTCGCATGTTACTGTTTTTTCAAAAACATATATCGGGGCCGACACGGTCATCGAACCGAATGTCTGTATCGGACAATTCGGGCATGGTTTCGAATGGGGCCCTGACGGACGCCAGTGGGTCATGCCGCAGTTGGGCGGAACGTTAATCGGCGATCATTGCTATATCGGAGCATCGTCGGTTATTTCCCGGGGCGCGATGCAGGATACTATCCTTGAAAACCGGGTGCGAGTCGCCGAAAATTCACTTATTGGGCACAACAGTCATCTTGGCGAGGGCACCTTTGTCGCCAATGGAATTGCGATGGCCGGTATGACCACCGTCGGACGGCGCTGCTGGTTGGGAACCGGTTCGTCATACTGCAACCAGGTGACCCTTGGCAATTTCATTACCGTCGGGGCCGGGACGGTAGTGACGAAAGATTTCCGCGAAGACGGACTGGTGCTGGTAGGCGTACCGGCAGGAATACATAAAAAGAAAACGAAAGGCGCCAACGTCCGCGTTGACCTTCGTTACGACGACTTACAGGAGAATCGATGAAAGATATTCCCCTTGATTATTTTGCCTGCCCGGTGACCAAGAAGCCGCTGAGAATAGAGGGCAAGACTCTGGTTTCGCCTGCCGGGGAGGTATATCGATACAGGGATAATCATTATTGGTCGTTTATCCCACCGATTGACCATGAAAACGATCCCAAATGGAAAATATGGAATGCCCTGCAAAAAAACGGCGAGATAGCATACCCGGCTGATCCCGAACATAACCTGGGAGTAAACGAGCGGGCCGATCACATTGCCTTCGGGGAGTTCTGCGACTTTCACGGGCTGGTTCTCGATATCGGTTGCGGCCCCCAGAAGAACCCGACTCATTTCCGGTACTGCGCTCGCCCGGGAGCGGTCTTTTTGGGAATCGACCCGCTTGTCGGCGAACAACCTCGCGATTATTTGTTTGTGCACGGCCTGGGCGAATACCTGCCCTTCCGCAATGACCTCTTTGACCAGGCTTTGTTTGTTACTTCGCTTGACCACTTTATTGAACCGGTGGAAGCTCTTCTGGAAGCCGGACGAGCCATAAAACCGGACGGGGAAATCTGCGTCTGGATCGGCGAAAAGGACAAAAACACCCCCAAACCCAGAGAAAGCCCGGAGTGGTACCGGGAACTTAAAATTCCGGAAGGCGCCGAAGATCCGTTTCATATAAAAAGGTTCACGATGGCTGAGTTCGAAGGTTATGCGGACAAGGCGGAACTGAAGATAAGGGAGAAGAAGATAATGGCGGTTGATCGGTACCGCAAAAATATCTTCTACAAACTTGAGAAGTAAAACGAGATTCCGATGATATTCAAATATTCCGAATTACGAAAATTCCTTGCCTGTATGGCAGAGCGAGTGCCCGTTGTATCGCTGGGCGACTGGAACGGTGAAAACGCAGTCGTTCTGCGGCACGATATTGATCTGGATATTCAGCCCGCTTTCGAATTGGCCGAAATTGAAATGGATTACGGCATACGTTCCACGTTTATGGTTATGATTACCTGTTGCGCATATAATCCCGCCTCGCCGAAGAACAGGAAGATGCTCCGTGATATGTCGGAATGGGGTTTTGAGATCGGCCTGCATTTTGATCCGAATGTTTACGAAAAAACCAATCAGTCCTGCCTGGAGCGGGAAGTCGATAACGAAGCGGAGATTCTGTCCCGGATAATCGGCAAAAAGATTCGCTCGGTCAGCCTTCATGATCCGTCGGGTTATGGGGAAATACCCATTTTTGAAGGGTACGCCAACGCCTACGATAAGAGAATATTCAATGATGAACATTACCTGTCCGATTCCCGAATGCTTTTCAGGAATAAAAACCCGTACGCGATTTTGGAAAAGGTTAAAGACGCCCCCATTCAAATCCTTTTGCATCCCTGTCATTATACTAAAGACGGCGCAACTTATCCCGATATTTTCACCGGGATTGCCCGACGATACATGGATGGCATCGACAATTGGTTCCGGGTAAATTCGACCTATGTTGAACAGATGGAAAATGACCTATTCAGTTATATGATAGAAAACCAGAGTGTATGCGGAGAGAGAAAGTAATCAATCATGTGCGGAATTGCCGGCTTATATCATCTTGAACGGGAACCGGTCCCGGCCTATTGCCTGAAACCGATGTGTGACTCGATGGTGCATCGCGGTCCGGATGACGAAGGATATGTTTTCTTCAAAGTGATGGATGAACCGTTCAAGAACGAAGGATACTGCCTCGAAATGGGCCCCGATATTCCTCCGGCGTCAAATGGCGAGGATTGGCGGCGATATTTCGACGGCAACGGCGATTTCAACCTGGCGCTGGGACATCGACGGCTGGCGATAATTGATCTGACTTCCAATGGTCATCAGCCGATGTCGAACCGTGCAAATGGCATCTGGGTTACCTATAACGGCGAAATATATAATTTCAAGGAATTGCGGCGCGACCTGGAGGGTAAAGGACATCGGTTCTTTTCCCATTCCGATACCGAAGTAATCATCCACCTTTACGAGGAACATGGCGTCGAAGCCATCAGTTATTTGAATGGGGTTTTTGCTTTTGCTCTCTGGGATGGTCAACGCAACCGACTGATTCTGGCTCGCGATCGATACGGCGTCAAGCCGCTTTACTATACCGTTCGCGCCGGTTTGCTCAGTTTTGCATCTGAAGTAAAGGCGTTGCTGCAGGTGGACGAGAACGGAACACGGCTGGATGAACAGGCTCTCTGCGATTATTTCACCTTCCAGAATACCTTTGGCGATAAAACGCTTTTTGACGGTATCCATCTTCTGGAGCCGGGACATTATATGGTCATCGAAAACGGTCGTATTACCAAGCGCCGCTATTGGGATTTCAAATTCCGCGAAGCCGAAGACAGGGGAGAGGCTTATTATGTCGAAGGTCTGCGCGAACTGTTTGGTGAATCGGTTCGGCGGCAGCTTGTCTCCGACGTTCCGGTAGGCAGTTATCTCAGCGGCGGACTCGATTCCGGCAGCATTACCGCTTTTGCTTCCCGGCATATTCGGCGTCTCATGACCTTTACCGGCGGCTTTGACGTGGCCACCGCGATAAGTATTGAAAACTTTTTCGATGAGCGCGAAAAAGCGGAAATCATGTCGCGCACTTTCGGCACCGAACATTACCAGATGGTTATTCATGCCGGTGATCTGGAATGGGCGCTTCCGCGGGTCATCTGGCACGCCGAAGACCTGCGCGTCGGGATGTCGTACCCGCATTACTATTTATCGCAACTGGCCGGGAAGTTTGTTAAGGTAGTGCTGGCCGGAGCCGGTGGAGATGAAACTCTGGCCGGCTATCCCTGGCGGTATAACCTGGTTGCCGGCTGCCGTACTCCGGAAGAATTTGAAAATGTTACCTATCAGTACTGGTCGCGTCTGGTAAAAGATCAGGATAAAAAGAATTTCTTCAACTCAAAGATGACAAATCGGCTGACAGGCTATTCGCCGTTCGAATCCATGCGGAAAGTGCTTGACCATGACGTTGCGGAAACACCCTTAAAGAAAGCCCTTTATTTTGACGCCAAGACGTTTCTGCATGGAATACTCGTCATTGAAGATAAGCTCAGTATGGCGCATTCCCTGGAATCACGGGTGCCGTTTCTGGACAACCGGCTGGTCGATTTCACCACTTCCATTCCCGGCAAGTATCTCTTAAGCGATTCGTGGACAGGCGCCGCCCGAGAAGACGCCAACCTGACTGGCAAATTTGTCCTTCGCCGCGCCATGGAAAAAATTCTTCCCGCAGAGATTATAATCAACCGCAAACAGGGCTTTTCCGCGCCGGATCAGTCATGGTATATGCAGCAACTGGTGGAATATATTAAGGGGGTCATCCTTTCTGAAAGAAGTCTTGACCGCGGTTATTTTCAGCGCGCTTATATTGAAAAGATACTTGAGGATCATATTGCCGGCCGGGTTAATAATCGGCTTTTAATCTGGTCGCTTTTGAGTTTCGAATGGTGGAACAGGCTCTTTATAGATGGAGAGAGGATTGAATACCGGAAAAGACAGACCGACGGTATCCGCCGTAAACTGCGGTTTCAAACCACCGGTCACGTCCGATTTCCCGAACCGAGTTACGGTTGAACTGACCAATAGATGTAACCTGCGCTGCCCGATGTGCCCGCGTCACTTGATGAAGGGCAGGTTGGGGAATATGTCGTTTGACCTTTACAGAAGAATAATCGATGAAATCGCAGGATATCCGAAAACGGCGCTGATTCCGTTCTATCGGGGCGAGTCGATGCTGCATCCGCAGTTTATTGACATGCTTGCCTATGCCAGGCGAAAAAATATCCGCCCGATTCAGTTTACCACCAACGCTACGCGGATGAAACCGGAGATTGCCCGCGCCCTGATCGATCTCGAAATCGACTTCGTATCTTTCAGTGTCGATTCGATTAATCCTGAAACGTACGCCTCTATCCGCAAAGGCGGCCGGCTCGAAGAGGTATTGGAAAATATAGAATACTTCTGCGAATATAAGAATTTGAAGGCAAAAGCGAGACCGGAAATCCAAGTTTCAGTGGTAAGGACAGATGATAACGAAGATGAAATTGCCGATTTCGTAAAATACTGGCGGCGGCGCGTTGATCGCGTGCGCGTGTTTGAGCGGCATACGGGCGACGGCAATTTCGGGTCGGTCAAAGCGCCGGCAAAAGAATACAGTTTCGAAAAAAGGCTGCCATGTTTGAAGGTCTTCAATGAAATTTCCATTTATTGGAACGGGCAGGCGGCGTTGTGTTGTCACGACTGGGATCGAACCCGGCCGATCGGCGATGTCAGCAGAAACAGCATCAGAGAAATTTGGCATAACGAAGCCTATGAATTTATCCGGCGGACCCATCTGAAAGATATTGACGATATGGAAGAACTTTGCAAGAATTGCGACCAATGGAAAGCGTATTACCTGCCGCAGGGAGTCGGTGCCATCGGGGAACTGTATATCCATGAGCCGGAAACTGCAGAAAGAGAGAGTTTGGGAACTTTTACTTAATTAGCGATAAAATGGCGGGGCCTGGATTTCATCGGCAAAGTACCTGATCTCAAGAATTCGCTTGACAAATACGATATTTTGATATAAATATATTGGCTCGAAAGGTTTAGGTATCACATTGACTTATGGGCGATTAGCTCAGTTGGTTAGAGTGCTTGCTTGACATGCAAGAGGTCACTGGTTCAATTCCAGTATCGCCCACCATGTTTGCGGGAGCCCTTTACCGGAAAAGGGTTTTATTTTTAGACTGTGGCTGAAATAACAATACAACTGCCCGACGGCAGCAGTAAAACATTTCCTTTCGGCGTGACCGGATTTGATATTGCCAAATCGATCTCGCCCCGGCTGGCAAAAGAGGCTATCGCCGCAAAGGTTAACGGCAAGGCCATTGATCTTTCGCGTTCTCTTGAGTCTGACGCCGAAGTACGGATACTGACCTGGGATGACCGGGAAGGAAAAGAAATCTTTTGGCACAGTTCATCCCACGTTATGGCCCAGGCGGTAAAAGAGATTTTCCCTGACGCCAAACTGGCTATCGGCCCGCCGATTGACGAGGGTTTTTACTATGATTTCGATGTGGAGAAGCCGTTCTCGCCGGAAGATCTGGAAATGATTGAAAAGAAGATGACCGAAATCGTGGCCGAAGATGCGCCGTTTCATCGCGAAGTATACGATAGAAAAAAGGCTCTGGAAAAATACAGGGCGGAGGGCGAAATCTACAAGGTCGAGCTTCTGGAGCAGATGCCTGAAGGCGAAGAGATCACTATATACGAGCATTCCAGGTTCGATGATCTTTGTCGGGGACCGCATATTCCCTCCACCGGCCGCATAAAAGCGTTCAAGTTGATATCATCGTCCGGCGCATACTGGCGTGGCTCGGAAAAGAACAAGATGCTTCAACGGATTTACGGCGTCACCTACCCGAAGAAAAAGTTGCTTGATGAATATTTGAAGCGGATGGAAGAAGCCGAAAAACGCGACCACCGTAAGCTGGGCCGGCAACTGGAGTTGTATCTGATTTCCGAAGAAGTAGGTCCGGGGTTGGTACTCTGGCTTCCAAAAGGATCAGCGATTCGTAACGAAATTGAAAATTTCTGGCGCGAGGAGCATTTTAAGGGCGGATATGAGTTGGTTTATTCGCCGCATATCGCCAACCTTGAACTCTGGCATAGAAGCGGCCATACCGATTTTTACAGCGAGGATATGTATTCCCCTATAGAGGTGGACAAGGCAAAATACCAGATTAAGCCGATGAATTGTCCCTTCCATATCGCCATGTATGCTTCCCGTCCCCGCTCGTACCGGGAGTTGCCGCTTCGCTGGGCCGAACTCGGCACCGTTTATCGGTATGAGCGAACCGGAGTGTTGCACGGTCTTATGAGGGTGCGCGGCTTCACTCAGGACGACGCTCATATTTTCTGCCGGCCGGACCAAATGGAAGACGAACTGATCCGGTTGGTCGATTTCTGTCTGCATATTCTGCGGGCCTTCGGATTCGAGGAATATGATATCTATCTTTCCACTCGCCCGGAAAAGTCAATCGGCGAACCGTCCGACTGGGAAGCAGCTCAAAACGGCTTGCAAAAAGCCCTGGAATACCATAAATTGGATTATCAGGTCAATGAGGGCGGAGGTGCCTTCTATGGCCCTAAAATTGACATTGAGATCAAGGATATGCTTGGACGGTCGTGGCAATGTTCCACGCTTCAGTTTGATTTTACCCAACCGGAACGTTTTGATCTTACCTACGTGGATAGGGACGGCGAACGGAAACGGCCGTTGATGGTTCATCGCGCGTTACTCGGTTCTCTGGAACGGTTTTTCGGTACCCTAATCGAGCATTATGCCGGAGATTTTCCACTCTGGCTGGCTCCGGTGCAGGTACGCATTCTTCCGGTCACCGATCGGGCCAACGCTTACGGTTCGGAACTGGTAGATAGATTCAGAGAAGCGGGCATCCGGGTGGAATTGGATGATCGCTCGGAAAAGATCGGGCATAAAATTCGTGAAGCGGAGCTTGCCAAAGTGCCGATAATGCTTATAATAGGAGACCGCGAGGTCGAATCCGGCCGGGTCTCGGTAAGACGCCGCAGCCTCGGTGACCTTGGCGCGTTTGATGCCGGTGAGTTGCTGAACCGTATGCGCGAAGAAATAAGAATTAGGTCAAATTCGCCGTTGGTCGGCAAAAAGAAGGAGGAATTGGTATAAGAAAGCCTCTAATACGGGTCAACAAGATGATTCGGGTTTCCCCGGTCAGGCTGATTGGCCCTGGTGGTGAGCAAATCGGGATCATTCCCACAAAAGAAGCTCTTGAGAGAGCGCGGGAGGCCGGACTGGATTTGGTGGAAGTGGCGCCTAACTCCCGCCCGCCTGTTTGCCGCATCCTTGATTATGGCAAATACAAATACGATCAGGCCAAAAAAGCCAATATATCGAAAAAGAAACAGCATTCCGTCGGTCTCAAGGGGATGCGCTTTCGGCCTAAAATCGAGGAGCACGATTACCAGTTCAAGAAAAATCATGTTTATTCCTTTTTGGAACAAGGCAATAAGGTCAAATGTTTTGTTCTTTTCCGGGGACGGGAAAAGGCCCATACGGAGTTCGGGGCGAGAATTCTCAACCGCCTGGCCGAGGATCTCGAAGATATAGCCGCCATTGAGAATCAACCGAAAATGGAAGGAAACAGCATGACAATGTTGCTTTCTCCCGCATCGAGCGGCGGCAAAAAAAGCGGCAGAGATAAATCGAGAAAGAAGCCGCAACCGTCATCCGAACCTCCCGAACCGGTTTCTGCTCCGAAACAGGCCGTTGCCGAGGAAGAAAAAAGTTGATCGTCAGACTGGAGAATAGAAAATGCCCAAGATGAAAACGAACCGGTCGGCAGCCAAAAGAATAAGAAAGACCGGTACCGGGAAACTAAAAAGATATAAATCACAGCATCGGCATATTTTGACGAAAAAATCGCCCAAGCGGAAACGCAACCTGCGTTCATCCACTCTGATTCACAAAACAAACGTCAAACAAATGAAGGTTATGCTTCCTGATTGAGCGATTTGACTCTGTTTCTGATCCCTATTTCAACATGATGTAACAGGAGAGTGTTGCCATGCCGCGAGCAGTCAATAATGTCGCCGCCAAGGCTCGACATAAAAAAGTACTCAAAAAGGCGAGTGGAAACTACGGCGGTCGCAGCCGCCTGTACCGTACCGCGCTGGAGACGGTGCACAAGGGATTAAAGTACGCCTACCGTGATCGTCGCAACCGAAAGCGGGATTTCCGCCGTCTCTGGATTACCCGGATATCGGCTGCCGCGAAGATGTGCGGCATGAATTACTCTACCTTCATGGCCGGGCTCAAGAAATCGGGCATCAATCTTGATCGAAAGACGCTGGCTGATATCGCCGCCCGCGATATGAGCACGTTCGAGCGTTTGGCGGAGATGACCAGGGCCTGATGTGTCAATGGATATAGTTGACCAACTCCGCCGGATTGAAAAAAACGCCACCCGAGAGTTCTTGGCAGCCAAGTCAATCGATTCCATAGAACAGCTTCGCGTCAGGTATTTGGGTAAGAAAGGCGAGCTGATCGCCATTCTGCGCGGCCTGAAAAATCTTCCGGCAGAAAAGAAGCGGGAAATAGGCGGCCAGGCCAATCGACTCAAAGCCTCCTTCGAAGAAATCATCGAGCAAAAGCGGGATGAGTTCTCACGCGCCGTTCCCGGCCGGCTAACCATTGATTATACTCTGCCGGGCCATCCGTACCGCCATGGACATCGGCATCTGGTTACGCTTGTGATGGATCAGATCGTCGGAATTTTTCAACGTATGGGTTTTGAAATCGCCGACGGCCCCGACATTGAAACCGATTATTACAATTTCGGCGCTTTGAACTTTCCTCCCGATCACCCGGCTCGCGACGAGCAGGATACCTTCTATGTGGAAGATGATTATATTTTGCGTACCCACACTTCCGGGGTACAGGTGCGTGAGTTCGAAAAGCGTACGCCTCCCGTAAAGATCATCGCCCCCGGACGGGTTTTTCGCCATGAGGCCGTTAACGCGCGGAGCTATTGTGTATTCCATCAATTGGAGGGGTTTTACGTTGATACCGACGTTTCCTTCGCCGACCTGAAAGGAGTGCTGGAGGCTTTCTGTTACGAGTTTTTCGGAGAGGGTGTCAAACTCCGGTATCGACCCAGCTTTTTCCCATTCACCGAACCGTCGGCCGAGATCGACATTCGTTGTTTCCTTTGCGGCGGTCAGGGGTGTCCTCTGTGCAAACATGAAGGTTGGCTGGAAATTTTGGGGGCCGGTATGATCGACCCCAGCGTGTTTGACGCCGTTAACTACGACAACGAAAAATACACCGGGTATGCCTTTGGCATGGGCGTCGAACGTATCGCTCTTCTGAAATACCAGGTTAACGATATCAGGCTTCTATATGAAAATGATATCAGGTTTATCAGGCAATTTCGTTAGATAAGAAATGAAACTTCCCTGCAACTGGCTGAAAGAATTATCGGGACTGGACTGGCCACCTGACGAGATGGCGCAGAAACTGACCCGATCCGGCAGCGCCGCGGTTGTTGAAAAGCTGTCGCCGGACCACTTCAAAAACGTCGTCATCGGGCAAGTAATAAAACTGGAAAAACACCACAACGCCGACAAGTTGAAAGTGGCGGAGGTTGATACCGGCGACGCCGTGCACACGATTATCTGCGGGGCGCCAAACTGCGAAAAAGGCCAAAAAGTTGTGGTGGCTCTCCCCGGCGCAAAGTTGCGCGGCGAGTTTCGGGTAAGCGAAATAAATATGCGGGGCGTGAAATCGGCCGGGATGATTTGCGCCGAGGACGAGTTGGGTCTTTCTGACGATCATTCGGGAATAATCGTCCTTGAAGATGACGCCCCCATTGGCCGGCCGGTTTACGAGTACATGGGACTTGATGACGCCGTTCTTAATTTTGAGATAACGCCGAACCGTCCCGACTGCCTTTGCGCTGTCGGAATCGCACGCGAATTAGCGGTTCTGGCGCAAAAGGATTTCAAGTTTGACCCTGTCTTTCCGCCCGAAATTGAAGAAAAAGCGTCTGATCTGGTAAGCGTCGTCATTGATGATCCCAAGGCCTGCCCTCGGTACGCCGCCAGAGTTATTCAAAACGTCAAGATCGGCCCATCGCCATGGTGGTTGCGGAAACGGTTAACTGCCTGCGGGGTGCGCCCGATCAATAATATCGTTGACATTACAAATTACGTCATGCTGGAGACGAATCATCCGCTCCACGCCTTTGACTATGACCGTTTCGGTTCAAAAGAGATTATCGTCCGCCGCGCCGTGGAAGGCGAAAAGTTTACCACTCTCGACGGGCAGGAACATACGCTCGATAACGCAGTCCTTCTTATTACAAACGGCAGGAAAGGCGTCGCTGCCGCCGGCGTCATGGGCGGCCTTGAATCGGAAGTAACCGATACCACGACTACGGTGCTTCTTGAGGCAGCCTGTTTTAACCCATCCGTCATACGCAAGTCGGCCCGCAAACTGGGGACCGCTTCGGAATCGTCCTATCGGTTCGAGCGTGGCGTTGACCCCGACGGCGTGGTAAAAGCGGCCGACCTGGCGGCTGCCCTGATGGCTGAGCTGGCAGGCGGCAGGGTTCTGTCGGGCGTGGTTGACAACTACGCCCGGAAGATAGAACCGGTGCGGATTGAATTGCGACCCGAAAGGGTTAGAAAACTTCTTGGCCTTGATATTCAGGTGTCGTTCATGGAGGCGACTCTTCGCGGTTTGGGTTTGGATGTGGAATCAGGTTCGATCCTTAAGATCACGGCGCCGACTTTCCGCCCCGATATAACCCGTGAAATCGACCTGATCGAGGAAATTGCCCGGATTTACGGCCTCGATAATATACCCGTTACTCGACGCAATGCGGGACCGTTATTTACGCCAACGCACCGGCGTGATACGATTAAAGACGAAATCCGCAACATTGTGACCGGGCTTGGCTTTGAAGAAACTCTCGGCAGCGGCCTTGCTCATCCTGATCGAATGATTAAAATCGATAACACGATTGAACCTGTCAGGATATTGAATCCTCTATCCGATGAGTTCGCGGTGATGCGTTCGCGGATGCTCTATTCGCTGTTATTGTCGGCCGGCAATAATATCCGCCACCGCAATATGGATGTGAAGATTTTTGAGATCGGGCGGGTATATTTAAGAGAAAATTCCGGTTATGGTGAGCCCGAATATTTTGGATGCCTGGTAACCGGCCGGCGGGAAGATACCTATTGGAAAGCCAAACCGGAGGAAAACGACCTGTTTGAAATTAAGGGCGCGATTGCCGCCATGACGGATAGTCTGGGTTTGGGTATGATATCGCTTGAGCCGGCGGTTAAACCGGGATATGATCCCGATCAGTCGTACGAAATAGTCGCAGGCGATGGAATCCTTGGTCAGATCGGATGCGTGGATCGAAATATTTGCCGAATGTTTGATATCAAGCAGGATTGCTTCGCCGCCGAGTTGAAACTGGATATGCTCATCAAGCTGCACCGGGGGATTCAGCCGTTTCGCCCGTTGCCGAAATACCCCGCCTCCGGCCGTGATATTGCGGTTGTGGTTGACAACGACGTTCCCGCGGCGAAATTACTGGAGGAAATCACCACAACGGGAGGAGATATGGTCGAATCGGTCGAGATATTCGACCTGTTTGCAGGTGATCCGGTGCCGGAAGGGAAAAAGTCGCTGGCTTTTTCAGTCAGCTACAGATCGGCGGATAAGACACTGGAGGATGTGGAAGTTGACCGAGTCCATAACCGTATCGTGGCCCATTTGAAAGAGAAGTATAAAGCCCGTCTAAGGGAGTAGCGTTATGAATACGGATTCGTTATCCAGACTTGAAGAACGAATTAACAAAGCTATTGCGCACATAGAAAGACTTACCGAGAAAAACCATCGACTTGAAACCGAAAACAGGGAATTGAAAGAAAAGATAGAGAGATTTAAGAAGGAACTGAAGAGCAAAGGCGAGACCCTGAATCGTATAGAGGATAAATCAACTCGGGTCTCAGAAGGAGTCAGGGATAAAATTGAAAGGCTTCTGGATAAAATCGACAATTACGACAAAAGCAGCCTTTAAATTTTTACTTGACAAGGCTATGAAACTGAGCCTATATTATTAAGTCATTGAAGGAGAGAGGGTTAATAAAAGACGAAAAGGGCCCGGCCGCCAAAGGCCTGTTTTTGAAATGGAATCGTTAAAAAGCAAAGTGCGTGTTAATATATATGGCGAAGAATATGCCCTCCGTTCGGAAGGTGACGTGGAGTATATTCGCGAAGTAGCCGGATTTGTCGATCACAAAATGCGCGATATGGCTGAAAGAACTTCGAATAAATCGCCATCCCGTGTGGCTATCCTGGCCGCCCTTAATATCGCCGACGAGTTGTTGACCGAAAGAAAAAAGGGCGACAGCAAACTTTCAACGGTAGAGAAGCGCGCCAACGATATCATTTCCATGCTGGATACGAAACTGGCCGAAACGGTCGAATAACCGCCCGATTGGGGACGATTGATTTCCCCCGTCTTTCATTCGTTTTTCTCTCCTCAGCCTTAATATAGATTGCTCTGTCAACAAGAAGGAGCAGACCCATGGAAACATCAGTTTTGGTTATCCTGATTATTGTTATAGCCGTTGTAATATCCTTTTCTCTGGCCTGGTACCTTTCGCGGCGAATAGGCAGCCGGAAGCTGGCCAATGCGGAAGAAACTGCCAGAAAGATTATCAAGGAAGGAGAAAAGGAAGCCAGAATAAGGAAGAAAGAGGCTGTTCTCGAAGCCAGGGACGAATGGTATAAAGCCAAACTCGATTTTGAAAGGGAAATTCAAGGCAAAAAAGCGGAACAGACCAAAATCGAAAGAAGGCTGGCCGACAGGGAACTGGACCTGAATCGAAAGGCCGAATTGATCGGCGATCAGGAAAGAAAACTGTCTGATCGCGATAAGCGGATGTCCGCCCGGGAAAAAGGTATAGGCCAACGCGAGCAGGAATTAGACCGGCTTATTGGCGAGCAGAACGTAAAGCTGGAGCAGATATCCGGGATGTCGACCGAGGAAGCCAGGCAATTACTCATGGAAAATATAGCCGGCAAAGCTCGTATGGAAGCTGTGGCCCTCGCCAGGGATATAAAGGATAAGGCGGAACGGGAGGCTGAAAAGGAAGCCAAAGAAATTATCATTCAGGCCATTCAGCGTTGCGCCGCGGACAATACTGTTGAGTCGACCGTCTCCGTGGTTAATCTGCCCAATGATGAAATGAAGGGACGTATTATCGGCCGCGAGGGACGCAATATCCGTTCCCTCGAGACTGCAACCGGTATTGATGTTATCGTCGATGATACCCCGGAAGCCGTCATCCTGTCGGGATACGACCCCGTTCGGCGAGAGATAGCCCGCATGGCTCTGGAGAAGCTGGTGGCCGATGGCCGTATCCACCCAACCCGCATTGAGGAAGTGGTAGCCAAGGCGGAAAAAGACATGGAGGCTATTATCCGGGAGACAGGCGAGCAGGCCGCCTTTGAAATCGGTATCCACAGTCTTCGCCCCGAAGTAATCAATCTCCTGGGCAAGCTGAAATACCGTACCAGTTACGGTCAGAATGTGCTCAATCATTCCCGCGAAGTGGCGGTGCTTGCTGGCATAATGGCGTCGGAACTGGGTCTCGATGCGATGACCGCCAAGCGGGCCGGCTTGCTGCATGATATCGGCAAGGCGGTCGACCGTCAGACGGAAGGTACCCACACCCAGATCGGAGCGGAATTGCTGCGGAAGTATAACGAGAACCCAATCGTTATCAATGCCGTTGAGTCGCACCATGGCGACGTGCCGACTAATACGCCTTATTCGGTTCTTATCCAGGCCGCCGATGCTATCTCCGGATCGCGTCCCGGGGCCCGTCGTGAACCGCTGGAAAGTTATATTAAAAGGCTGGAAACACTGGAGGAACTGGCCGACAGCTTCAAGGGCGTTTCCAAGGCTTATGCCATCCAGGCCGGGCGCGAAGTTCGTGTTATCGTGGAATGCGACCAGATGGATGATTTGGCTTCGTCTGTTCTGGCGACCGATATAGCCGAAAAGATCGAGAAGGAAATGGAGTATCCGGGCCAGATAAAGGTAACCGTGATTCGTGAACTACGGTCTGTGGAGTACGCCAAATAATGGGGCAGTTTAAGGTATTGTTCATCGCCGACGTTGTCGGCAAACCGGGGCGATATATCCTCTCCCATATGGCCCGCCGACTGAAATACAAATATAGGGCTGATCTCGTCATTGCCAACACCGAAAACGCTGCCGGGGGATTTGGTATTACGCCCGAGATGGCCAGCAAAGTTTTTGCCTATGGAGTTGATTGCCAGACCTCCGGCAATCATGTTTGGGATCGAATCGATATCATTGAACTTTTCGGGAATGATCCGCGCCTTATTCGCCCGGCCAACTACCCCGACGGCGTCCCCGGACGCGGATATTATATCGCCCAGGCAGGCGAATACAAGATCGCGATTATTTCACTGATGGGCCGGACATATATGTATAATATCGATTGTCCGTTCAGAACCGCCGATCGTATTCTGGAAAACCTGGATGACGCCAATATTATTATTGTTGATATGCACGCCGAAGCGACCTCGGAAAAACAGGCCATGGCATACTACCTCGACGGACGTGTAACGGCCGTCATCGGTACCCACACTCACGTCCAGACCGCCGACGAACAGATTTCCGAAAAGGGAACAGCCTATATTACAGATGCCGGAATGACCGGAGCTTTTGATTCCATTATCGGTATGAAAAAGAAACATGCGCTTGGACGGTTTCTAACGGGTATGCCGAAAAGACTTGCCGTGGCGGAAGATGACGTGCGGATTTCCGGTGCGATAATCATCGCCGATCCGGAAGATCGCGGCCGGGCCGTTTCGATTGAGAGGTTTTGTTTACCGATTGATTTGTCAATGCCAATAAAGGATCCGGAGGAGGAGACTACCGATGCAGGGAAAGCTGATAGACGGCAAGGCGATAGCGAGGGAGATTAAAGAAGAACTTAAAAAAGATATCGAAGACCTTAAAACCAAAGGTATAACGCCGGGGCTGGCGGCTGTTCTGATCGGTGATGATCCGGCCTCTCATATCTATGTAAAAAATAAAGCCAGGGCTTGTAGAAAAGCTGGAATTTACAGCGAGGTTATAACGCGCCCCGCTGAAACCACTGGCGATCAACTTCATGATCTTATTGAGGAGCTTAACAATCGCTCTGATATCCATGGTATTCTTATTCAATCGCCTCTCCCGAAACATCTAAACGAGCTTGATGCCGCAACCGACATCAACCCTCTCAAGGACGTCGACGGTTTTCATCCGGTCAATATGGGATATATGCTTTTGGGTTCACCCGTCTATCTGCCATGTACGCCGTTCGGCATTATTCAGATTCTGAATCATATAGGAGTCAATCCGAAAGGAAAAAAAATTGTTATCCTCGGACGAGGCAATATCGTCGGCAAGCCGCTGGCGGTTATCCTTATGCAAAAATGGGAAATGTGCAATGCGACCGTTACCGTTTGTCATACCGGAACGGCTGATATTCCGGCCGAAACCAGACAGGCTGATATTCTCGTAGCCGCCATGGGTAAACATGGTTTCGTAAAGGCTGAAATGATTAAGGAAGGAGTCGTTATTATCGACGTCGGTGTTAATCGTGTTGATGATCCTGAATCGGAGAAAGGGTACCGTATCTGCGGCGACGTGGATTTTGACGGCTGCATTGAAAAAGCTTCAAAAATAACTCCTGTCCCGGGCGGTGTAGGTCCGGTAACTATTGCGATGCTGCTTTACAATACTGTTAGGGCTTCTAAATTTCTATCAAACAAGAAAATATGATAGCTATTTGAATACTTGGATTAAATATGATGGAATTTGCCAACCCTGATTAATCTCAATGGCACGGTAAATGTTTGCATCCTTCTTTGTTTCTTTTGATGAAGATTTGCCTGTTAAATGCAAGCGGGTGCACATGATAAAATCGAAATGATATTCAGGGTATTAAGGCTTTGTTTAAGCCAAAACATACAGATAATTGCGATTTAGTAATAGATTATGGGGCAATAGATTATAAATAATCCGTATTATTATCATATATGTTACACTAATAAGATTAATGTTTTTTTTTCGGGTTAGACGGTCGTCGTAGCGGGGGCATATCTTTTGCTTATCTTGGCGGCGGATAAGTATATTGGCCGTCGATATGAATATAGCCCGTAACATATTGTTAATCATAGTAATAGGCTTCTTTGTATCAAGTTCCCTGTTAGCTCAGGATTACGGCATAACATATATCGACGAGCCTTATCAGTCGCAACCATATTCAAAAGATAGCCCGGATAAATGCCCTTCATGTCCACGATTACCGGTTCAGCTGAATTCGGTTACCGACAGTTTATCTGACAATACCGTCGGCCATATCGCTTCTCATCAGGTAGGTTTTCTCATTCCCGATTACGCTTTTTGGCCGTATGGACTTCTGCGCGGCCGGCAGATTGTAATAACGCTCCCGCCGGATTTTGATGTTACCTCGGTAACATCGGTTACCTATCGCGATACCGATGATGATTCCGACGATCCGAAAATCGCCTGGGTTTATATTTACTCCGAATCGGTAGTAATAAGATTCAACGACGCCATGCCGGGTCCGGACGGCGATTATTTTGTCTACATTACTCTCCACTCCATAGCCAACCCGATTACCGCCGGTCAGTTTCGGGCCGTGGTCAAGGTGGACAACATATTTGGGCAGACGATCGCCGGCCCCAACTTCAGCGAGCCTTTTCAGGTTATCCCCAATGAGCCGAATGCTGTCGAGATAACTCCCAAAGAAGATTTATTCCTGAAGGCTGGAGACGGCGTTCAGTTTGAAGGTCTGGTGATTGATCAATATGGTAATCAAATTGAAGGAGCGCAACTGAATTGGGGTCTTCATCCGGAGTTGGATCAGATCGGAATAATGTACGGTTCCTTTCTTCAAACGACGACATCGGGCATCGGCCGGGTGCGAGTTGAATACGGCGATCTGGCGGCCAGTTCCGGCCTGATTACGGTTACGCACGGAGAAGCTCAGGCTATATCTATCATATCCGAACCTGATTCGGTTACGGCCGGGCAGGGGTTGAATATAGATATCGAGATTGAAATTCTCGATTCGTATGATAATTTGGTGGAAGATTACCAGGGAGCGGTCTGGTTCAGTTCCGATGACCCGCAGGCGGAGATAGAGTATGATGAAGAAAATCCTTATCAGTTTACTCCGGAGGATCGGGGGCGAAAGGTCTTTTCTGGTGAGCAGTTTGTTTTCAAGACCGCGGGTCAGAGAATCCTAACGGTTACCGACAACGAAATAACCAATACCAAGGATAATATCTATGTTTTTTCAGCCGGATTGAGTCAGGCTGAAATATCTTATCCGAAAACCATAAAGGCGGGAAAGCCGTTCGATTTAACCGTAAGCAACGCCGGTGACAGCTACGGCAATCCGTTTACCGGCCGCATTTATGTCGAGGGCGGCATTATTTCTCCTGATGGTACTGCTCCGATTGTTCCCGATATCGAAGTTATTGAAGGCCGGGGGAGCGTTCAGGTCTGGCTGTTTGCCGCCAACGGCACCAATCGTCTGTTTTTGACCTCCGGCGATTTTTCAAGAGAAATCGGTGTCGATGTTCTTCCGGCGGATTTGGCGGTAATAACCCTTGATGTAGAAGAAACTCAATTCGTCGATTATCCTTTTCTTGGCAGCTCTTACCTGCGAGTTTATGATCGATATCAAAACCAGAAGACCGACATTTCCACCACTGATATAGAATTTCAACTTTCGGTTGATATGGGGGCTGTAAGCCCGGCCATTATTATGGCTGATCAGTTCCCTTCCGGTGAGGCGGCGTTGATTGTTCCTGAAATGATCTATACCGGCGACCCGGGTACAATAACAATCACTGTTTCGGCCTCAGATAATGAAGCGCCTGTTGAAACCTCAGTTGCCTTTTACGCCAATGGTGTCTATGCGGAAATCGACGACGGGCATCAGGTAGCGACGCTGATTCCTCAGAATTGGGAGGTGCGCGTTTACGGCGACATCAGGAACCCGAGCGATCTTACGCCCGTTGAAGTGCAATATCGTTCCGGGTTTTTGGTGAACGGTGAATTGGTACCGAGCGAAACGCTTGAACTTCATTGTATTCCTCTGCCTTTTAATGGAAAGACGTGTCGCTTGTCGGTGGCCCGTACTGCCGATATCGACCCGGGCGATTACGAGTATATTACCATGTTCCTGGCTACTTATGAGTATGAAGATGATACGATTGTCACGGTTTGGTCTGTATCCGAAGATGTTGAAGTTGTTCCTTTCACCGACTTTACCGTAGAGCCGGTGCAGCTTCCGGATGTTGGATTTCCTGCCGAATATATCGTCCCGACATCTTTTGTAGTGAACAACCAGAACTCCCTTGATGCTACCGCTCATCTTGGTGCTCAACTATTTATCTTTAATGATGATTATGAACTCTATCTGGGCAACAATTACATTGATTTCAATTGGGAACCGCAAATCGGGTTTGATATCGATGGCCAATTCTCCAATAAAATACCGATCGGCATTTATACATACAAGCTCAGGCTATTTTTAGATATTCGTCGTGAATCAAGTCGTTATTTAAGATATACTAAGGATGTCCCACTGGAGCAGACTATTGAAATATCTTCACGGGCTGAATATGCGGTCGATATTGAATCTATATCGCCCGCTTCGGCTTCAGCCGGTGCCGATGTTTCCTTCAACTTTGACCTCAACCTGATCGGTTCTTTTCCGGTTGTTATCGACGGAGAAAATAGTAAACTCAGCATAACAGACGGCTCGACTACCGGCTCAGCAAGATTGGAGCAGGATCAATACGAATTGGTTCCCGGCGGCAACAGTCTGACATCAGGGCCGATATTTATACCTCCAAGCTGGAAAGGGAAGGAATTAACCGCCTATCTTCATCTGGTGGGTCGGGAAGCGGGTATTCTAAATGTTGATACTGAACTTGAATTCGCATTTCCGCTGACGATTGAAGAAGTGCCTGGCCTGCAGGTGCTTTCGCTTGAAGTCGAAGCCCCCAATGCGCCGTTTATTAACACCGGGCAACGGTTTGCGCTGGTGGCAAAAATCGTTAACCGTTCCTCCATGAACATAAATGAACAGATATATGTCCGTTTCACCTCGGACGGTCAGTCTATACTGCCGGATCAACCGATTGTCGCTATTATACCGAATATAATCGCTCATGACACGATAACCCTGACGCCGACGGTTTTTGCCGATTCGATGCCGAATCCGGCCGAACAATTTTCCGTTGAAATTGAGCGGCCTTCCGGTGTTGAGGTTTTGCCGCCCATAGATGATAAAACGTTGATTATTATTCAGGAACCGGCCAGTGTCGATATTTCACCGGTAGTCGTCGATATTCCGGGAACGGTTCCGATAATCGATTTCTCCGAGCGGTTTAAGGTAAAGGCTTCGTTCGATAATTTTCATTTATTGCAGGTTGAGGGCGGATCGCTGGCGCTTGATTATTCCGGCCCGGGTGATTTCGGCGTTACTTTCCCGATGGTCAAACCTTTTGATTCGATAATAATCTGGGAATTGACGGCTCCTGCTGCTGATGTGATTTCCAACCTTGTCCTCGTCTGGAAGGAAGCGCCTGTTGATCTCAATACCGGCGAGCCGGCTAAAATCAGCGAAGAGCCGATTTTGATTCCTTTTATCGTCCGTGAGTCGGTAACCCGGCTGGTTGCGCGAGCCGAGGCGTCTCTGGAGACTCGTCCGTTGCAGCGCGGCGTTTCCGGCAGGTTGTTCGACCTGTCATTGGGGAACGCCACCAATGACAACCGCAGCACGCTGAAACTGAATTCAATCCTCATAGAGTTAACCGACCGGGATAATAATAAGATCGACGCCCGCTCGGTCGTGGACACCGACGGCTTTGATTTCTATGTAAACGGTCAACCGGCCGGTCAGGCTCGTTTTGTCAATGACAACCTGGGATACAAGTTCTCCGAGGCGATTATATATCCCGGACAGGAACTTGTTCTCGAAATGAGGCTGACTCCCAAGGCAGGAACGCCGTTTGATTATTTCAATATGTTTCTGAACGGCAGTCTGATTTCGGCGGAGATTATCGAAGGTCCTCGAACCGGTCAGAGTGTTCCGGTTAATAGTGTCGGCGATCAGGCGTTTGAGGTCAGCCTGCGTAAAGCGATAATCGCTGAAGATTTGGGCGAATCTTTCAAGAATTATCCCAACCCGTTTGATCCGACCCGGACTGCAACCGAGTTCAGATATTTCCTGGAAACTGATTCTGATGTTGATATATATATTTTCACCGCCACCGGCGAGGAAGTCCGACGCTTGCATTTAGATATCGGAGGCAACGGCGGCGCAGCGGGAACGAATGATCAAATCTATTGGGATGGCCGTAACGGGGAGGGCGATGTTGTCCTCAACGGCATCTACATTGCGCTTATAGAAGTCGCCTCGACCGGTCAGAAGGCAAAGCTGAAAATAGCGGTGGTAAAATGATGCGGCGTCCGGCGGTCATATTGGTTATTCTGCTGACGCTCGGCCATGTCGTCGCGGTCGCCTCCGAAGACGGCGGTACCGAGTCGGTCTTTAATCTCGGAGCCGGCGCACGGGCCATGGGGATGGGCAACGGTTTTGTCGCCCTGGCCGACGACGCCACCGCAGTTTATTACAATCCGGCGATGATGCCGTATCTGCCATCGCAGCAGATATCGCTTCTGCACACCATCCTGTTTGAAGGAACGACTTACGATTACGTTTCATACGTATATCCGGGTAACAACCTTGGCGGTTTCGGCGTGGCCGGTATGCGCCTGGGCACCGATGATATCGGGCGGCGCGACGAGGTAACCGACCTGGGCAAATTCAGCGCGTCGCAGGTGCAGATGCTTCTCGCTTATGGCCGGAGCTTTGGCGGCCGTCTGTCAGCCGGCGCCTCTTTGAAACTTGCGCATCAGTCGATAGACGGCTATTCCGCCTACGGCTATGGTCTTGATCTTGGCGGGCAACTGCGGCTGAATGAAAATCTGCGCGCTGGAATTCTCTTGCAGGATGTAATCGGCCCGCGTCTGGAGCTGGGCAGCGCCGATGAGCGCACGCCCTTTAATATAAGGACCGGTGTTGCCTGTCTTGTTAAACCTGATAACAGGCCGCTTTCCGCCGCGGTGACTTTTGATCTGGATAAGCCTGAGAAACGCTCTTTCAAGGTTCGCACCGGTTTTGAATTGATTCACAGCAGCGGCCTGATTCTGCGAAGCGGTTATGATCGGGATAATTTCACGCTTGGTCTGGGGATACGCTATCAGGACCTGACTTTTGATTATGCTTATAAGTTCATCGATCGCCTTTCCGACAGTCATCGTTTTTCACTGACCTTTAATTTTGGCGCCACTCAGGAGGAAAAAGCTGCCCGTCGGGCCAATGCTGAGCGTGCCAACGGCCGGAGAATGCTTAATGAAAACCACAAGGCATCGCTGACTGCCGAATTGGAAAAAGCTGAAAAATATTACGCCGAAGGACAGCTTGACCTGGCACTCGCGGCTTATTATCGCGCCGATGCCTTTGCCGAGGATAAAACCGTCATCCGGTCAAGAATCAAAGTCGTCAAACAGATGATAGAGGCCGACCGTATCAGAGGACCGGTAATCATTGTTACTGACAGCGGCGCCGTCGGCGCGATGTCCGATCTTGAAAGCCAGGCGGGTGCGCTGTTCGAACGGGGGGCGCTGGTGGCGGCGCGCGATATGGCTTCTCTGGCAAGGCGGTATCAGGGAGCCACTCCCGATCTTGAAATCCTCGAGAAAGCCATCGACGCCGCTATCGCCAGGGAAATCAGCACCAACCTTATCAAGGCGGAAAACGCCTTCAATCAGGGTGATTATGTCGCCGCCTATGACTCGTATAATACCGTACTGATGTATGAACCGAATAACAAGCGGGCCAGGGGCGGTTCTCGCTCATCGGAGAAACTGTTAAATCTGGCGCAGCATCTCAACCTTGCTCTGAATTATTTTAATAAAGGCAAGTATATTTCATCCCAGCGTGAATTCAGCGCCGTATTGGAGCTTGATCCCGGCAACAGCACCGCCGTAGAATACTTGGCTCGAATAGGGAAGATGATCAAGAAATCGACCACGCTGGAAGACCTGCAGAGAGATAGTCGTATCTGGCAGATTTATCTCAACGGGCTGGAAGCCTTCCGCAAGGGCGATTACGAAAAGTCGATTGAATACTGGGAAGACGTTCTCGAAGTCTATCCCAATAACCGGAATACCATTGAGAATATAGAGCAGGCAAAACTGCGCCTGAATAGATAAGCCTCGACCGATACTGCGTTTTAACTTGAATTTTGGGTTCAAATCTGATATCGTTTTGCCGATAATCTAAGTCTGACGAAAAAGCTACTGCTTTGCCACCTGAGATTTTGTTAAGTTGGATAACGTATGCTTCGCAAGCCGATAAGAGAAACGGTGGCCGCTTTTCCCGCCCGGGAAAGCCAGCTGGCCGGTATCCGAAAAACTGTCGAGGAGGTATGCCGGGAGGCCAATCTTTCTTCCAGGGAGATAAACAACATCATCCTTGCGATTGAAGAAGGGGCGACCAACATTATTCGTCATGCCTATGTATTAGGCGAAGGCGAAATTAGACTGAGGGTGGCTGTTTTCAGGCACCATATTATCTTTTCCCTTTTTGACAACGGCAAATCTTTCCAGCCGCCCGATAAATCCCGGCTCGATTTGAAAAAGATGGTCGCCACCGGCCGCAAGGGCGGCCTTGGATTTTACCTGATTAATAAGGTCATGGATCGGGTGGAGTATTTCTCACTCGAAGGAGAAAACGAACTTCGCCTGACCAAATTTCTCTCTGAAAAGGGCGAAAAGGAGTTGCAATGGAGCGGCGGCGTTTCGCTGCGCATGAAGTTTTCCGCCTGGACGCTTCTGATAATCCTGATAATCGTGGCCGGAGCGTACTACTATATCAATTCTCGTTCTACGCGCTATATTCAGGCACGGCTGGATAAAACGGTCGATGCTTTATGCAATACGATTGCCGCGCAGGCCTATGGGTATATTATTAACCAACGTTCCGACGTCGAGTTTGATGAACTGGTTGTTTCTTACGAGCGCGCTAATGACGTCCTTACCTCTGTTGTGATTATAAATAAAAGGGACGAAATCCTGGCAGATTCCCGGGGGCCGAGTCGATTGCATACGATGTACGATTCCGACAAACTGCGGATGATTCACCAATCCGGCTCGGCGGTAGTCTTTACGCCCGAAGGAGCCAATCCGGTGATTGTCCGCAAGGTCAATCACGGCGGGGAATACCTGGGTTCCGTGATAATGAATTATTCATCCGAAGTCATGGAGACGGAACTCCGGCAGACGCGACGGGTTATTCTTATAATCACCGCGGTTGGTCTTCTCATCGGTATTACCGGGATATATCTTCTTTCCAACTATTTCGTGCGGCCGATTGGACGAATCGTAAGCCGGGTCCGGAAATTCTCGGCGGGCGATCTTGACAGCCAGTTGCCTCTTACCGGCGCCGGGGAGTTTTATGAAATTTCAAAGGCGCTTAATGAGTTGATAATGCGTATCCGACGGGACAGCAAAAATATCGTTGAACGGGAAATCCTGCACAAGGAAATGCAGATGGCCGAGGAGATTCAAAAGGCGCTTATTCCGAGTCGCCATCCGACCGTTCCCGGATTCGATATTGGTACGATATATAAGGCGGCCCGAATGGTCGGCGGCGACCTGTTTGATTTTGTCTGGATTGATGAGGTTACTTTCGGAGTGGTTGTGGCTGATGTTTCCGGCAAAGGTGTCCCCGGGTCGCTGGTAATGTCGATGGTCAGAACCGCTCTGAAACTGGAAGCCCGCGGCAACCGCTCGGCCCGAGATATCCTTATCAGGGTGAATGATTTTATCGCCGATCATACAAAGCGGGGCATGTTTGTAACAATCCTGCTGGCCGTGATCGATACACGTACGGGAAAGATAAATTTCGCTTCGGCCGGTCACAATCCGATTATACATTATATTACCAGTCGGAAGGAGGCCAGGTTCCTCAACACCCGCGGGGTTCCGGTTGGTATCAAGACCAAACGTGACGAATTCGCCGGCCTGCTGGAGTCGGCCAATATCACTCTGGCCGAGAACGACTTCCTGCTTATCTATACCGACGGCGTGACCGAAGGCCGGGGACGCAGCCGGAAAGCCTACGGTACTGATCGAATTATCGACATCATGAATGATAATGGAAATCTGTTAGCCAGGGAACTGGCCGGAGTTATTGAAGCTGATATTGCGCGTTTTATCGGTGGAGAAGATCAACATGACGATATCACCATGGTTATCCTCAAAAACTGCCCGGCTGGTAAGGATGAGCCCGGAGACAATGGCAATAAATCGGAGACAGCCGAAACTGATTCGGATACCGGGCATCAACTTGATTCCATAACCGTCAGGTTCCATAAAAACTCACAATCAGGCGATTAGTGCAGCGCTGCAGCTTTCCGGCAAAGGAGGCGCCTGGTCGCTCTTCGAGCGGCTTTGACTTAATCCTGCAATAGCAACCATCATTGACCGCATGCGCCTAATATGTTTATATTCCGCAAGTTATGCAGTATCCGGAATCGGCTTCCGGCCCGATACGGAAAATATTTATATTGACAAATATGGATGGTTTATTATCCTGATTAAGGAGGGTATATCTATTATGAATCCGGTTATAGCAGGTAGGTATCATCAATGAGGGTATCGGGTGGTTAGTGTGACGGCAAATGTCATTCTTGGCGTTCTGGTGGTTATTCTGGGGTGGCTTTTAATTTCCCGGCATCGCCAGCTGAAAAAAGTCAATCCGATATCCAATCTCGATCAGGTGCTGGCAAATCTCCAGGCAAACCTGGCTACCAACCGCGCCGAGGGCAAAATCCAGAAAGTGGCCGGTGAACTGTCTGATATTTTAATCAACAACCTTCAATCCGACAGGATTCTTTTTTTCCGCAGGCAGCGCCGTTTTATGGAAATGAACTACGTTTACGGCCTTAGAAATATCCAGCGTTCCCAATATCGGATAAAACTGTCCAGTGAGCTGGCCAAAAAACTTACCGCCGCAAACCTGATTCATCATCCCGACGAGTTCGAGACTCTTTTGAGTGAAGAACTCCGCGGATTGCTAAAGCGGGAGCAATTTAACATCGTTTTTCCGATATTTTGGCTGGACAATCTATTTGGGGTCTATTTTATCCGCACCAGGCTATCTGTCGATCATCCGCTGATTAAGACGTTTTTCCTTTACCTCAATCAAAACCTGTCGGCGGCTTATCAGATAAAGAGGCTGGAGTCAACCCGCCAGGTGCTGGAACAAAAAATCGAAAATGATCGCAGGATCATTGAGCAACTCGAAGAAAACCGGGAACGGATTGCCGAGATTGATGAAAACCCCGGACACCTGATAGAAATGTTTAATCATAGAAAAATCGAAGATTTGATGACCGGTCTTTTCAGTAAGGTTAAGGCTGGATTGAAGGCCGACAGGCTTGCTTTCTATTCGCCGCCGGCACGCGAGGGGCGCGATGATCTGAAATTCACCCTGGGATTTGATCGGGACGGATTCAAACTCAATGGGGCGGAGTTTTCCAGGATATTCGGCGAGTTAAAGAAGCATAATCTTAGTGTTTATGATGCGGAACGATTGCCGGAACTGTTGGGGACGGATGTTCTTAAAGAGAGCATGAATCAGTTGAAACTAAACAACGTTTCGGAATTCTCCCTTGCCGAAGATAAGCCGGGGCTGCTTTTCTGGTCGGGCAGAAGCGGAAATGTCGAGGGCGGAAAGCGCCTTTTGGACCGGTTGGAGAAGGTAGGCCGGAGGGCTCTGAAAAACGCCGTCGAATTTGAACGGCTGGAAGAGAAATCGTATACGGACAGCCTGACGGGGTTATATAATCACCGGTATTTTATAAAGCGACTCAGTGAGGAAATTCAGAGAGCTTCCCGGTATCGCCGTAGTCTTGGCCTGATGTTATTCGATATTGATGATTTCAAGCTCTACAATGATAAGTTCGGTCATCAATGGGGCGATGAGTTGCTGCGCCGGATGGGCTCTACTCTTGCGCGATCCTTGAGATCGATCGATATTGTCTCTCGTTACGGTGGAGATGAGTTCTGTATTATTATGCCGGAAGCGGATAGATCGACCTGCAGTATTTTCATGGAGCGGCTGCGATATGCCATCGCCGTAACCGATTTTCGCGACCGGGCCGACGGTTTTGAAGGAAAGATTACCATCAGCATCGGCAGCAGCATATTTCCCGACGACGCCGACAGCGCCGAAAAACTGATCTATTACGCTGATATGGCTCTTTTGCGTTCCAAGGCTCTGGGGCGCAACCGAAGTACCTGTTTTGGCCCTGAAATCCTTGAAGAACAGTAGACTCCCGTTTGCGCTGACGACTTAAACGGCATCTCCGTCCTGACGCATAATGTTGCCTGCCTCGTCAGCCGGTCGGGGAAGCAATTACCCTTGACATAAGATTTGAAAGCGGTTAAATACCTGTAAATTAATAATGAACGATGTCGATTTTCTATGATGGAAGGCTCTTATATAAAAGGTTAAAATCCTAAGGATATTGGTATGGAAAGCTTTCGCCTAAAGAGCAAAGTCTCGGTAGATGACAAGGAATTCCTGGTTCAGACTGTCAATGACGCCAGCCAGAAATCGGTGGTTTCGTCGCTTTTCGTTGATGGGAAAATCCTGGAGATATCCCATTATCCCCATGACGAGGAAATGACCGACCGGGATGTACTGAAGATTGTTCAAAGCACTCATAACGTGAAGAAATCGGAATTGGAACAGCTTCTTTCGATGCGCCAAAAGGTAACCGGTTCGGGGGACACCGACCTGATGCTCAACCTGGGAATAACCTTCTATTGCAAACGGATCTATGATGAGGCTCGTGAATTATTTGCCGCCATTCTGGAGATAAAGTCGGATCATCATCAGGCGGCCAATTATCTGGGCCTGGTCTGCCTGGAACAGGGCGATTTTGAGGAGGCGCTTAAAGGGTTGTCTCGGGCGGTGGAGTTACGGCCTGCCTATGCGGATTATCACAATAATTACGGTGAGGCGCTTTTGGAGGCTGAGTTTTGCCAGCGGGCCGTTGAAGAGCTGGAAACCGCGTTGAAGCTCAATACTTATTACGCAGACGCCTATTTTAATCTCGGTATTGCCTATGTTTTCAATGCTATCAAGCGCGAAGATTTTGAAATGTACTCCAACATGCGGGAGAAGACTGCCGATCTTTTTGACCGGGCCGCCTTAATTTCGCCCGAGTTCAAAACGGTTCAATACGATGAAGCGCGGGAAGTGTTCCGACTGAATGACCTGCCGCGGGCTTTGAACCTGTTTAAGGCCGTTCGCGGCGGCAAGAAAGAATTAAGCCGACAGCGATTCTCCGGTTTTTACATCGGTTTTCTGCTTTATTCGGATTGGGTAAATGAGAAGGTGGTAGAGGACAGGATCCGGTTCCTGAAAGAGAGAATCGCCGTAAATCCAAATTATGTTGACCTGCGCCAGGAACTGGCTTTTTGCCACCTTCATCAGGCCCGGCTTAACTGGAAAAAAGCAATTGATCAATTAAGTGAAGCTTGTGAAATGAATCCGCACCTGAGTAAAGCGGAAAAAAGCCTTGAATGCGCGGAGGAGTTCACGGAGACAATGAAAGAAGTCGTGGCGGAAATCGTCAAAACCGGGCAGAGTGAATAATATCGATTGGAAACAGGAATGGGAAAAGGTTCCAAAGGAATAGACTTATCCGATTATTATGATATGGAGTCGCCCTATTCGACCGAATTTCGCCGGCTTCTGCGTAATATTAACGGGTACGATCCAAGTCGAGACTTAAAAACTATCCTGGTCACCTCGGCCATGCTGGCTGAAGGTAAATCCACCGTGACTGCTTTTCTGGCGCTTACGGCCGCCCACCATAGTAAGCACAAGATCCTGCTGGTAGATTGTGACCTGCGTCGACCAACGCTTCACCGGCTGTTCGCGGTGCCCCGCGATAACGGCGTTTCCGAAATCCTGCTGGAAGAGAAAAAAGTTAAGGATACTATTAAAGAAACCTCGACAAATCTTCTTGATATAATCACCGCCGGTAAGGTGGTTTCCCAACCGACGGCAATGTTTGATTCGGCTGCCATCAGTAAGCTGCTGGAAGAAGTCCGCTTTTATTACGACTTGATCCTTGTCGATTGCGCCCCGGTTCTGCCGGTTTCCGACCCGATGCTTCTGGCTTCGGAGATGGACGGGGTGATTCTGGTGGTCAAAGCCGGAACAACTCAGCGCGAGGTGGCCAAGCGAGCGGCCCTGTTGCTTCAGAACGACAAAACCCGCCTTCTCGGAGTTGTCATTAATAATCTCTCCAATGCCCTGCCGTATTATTACAATGAATCGTATTACGGCTACGAATACGGGCCGCGGGGGAAATCATAATTTTCCGGTAATGAAAAATATACTGACGGTTGATCTCGAAGACTGGTTCTCGGTCGAAACCTTTAATACCGTATTTAACCATGACACCTGGGAAGAACAGAAATCGGTAGTTGAGCATAACACCGAAAAAATCCTGGGGATATTCAGAAATCATCGGGTTAAGGCCACTTTTTTTGTCTTGGGATGGGTGGCTGATCATTACCCTGATCTTGTTGCCCGGGTGGCTGAAGAAGGACACGAAATAGCCTGCCACAGTTATTATCACCGCATGGTCTGCTCGCTGACGCCGGAGGAGTTCAAAAAGGATACAGACATGGCCATCGAAGCTGTTGTCAACGCCTGCGGCCGGGCGCCTTTGGGGTATCGTTCTCCCAGTTGGGGTATGAAAGGCGATATGACCTGGGCCTATGAAATCCTGAAAGAAAAGGGGTTCAGCTATGATTCCTCCATATTTCCGATTCGGCATGACATATACGGCGACCCCGGCGCTCCCCGCGAAATATACCGTGTAACTCTGCCCTCAGGCGGCTCGATTATGGAGATTCCGGCCTCGACGGTTATGATATTCGGCCGCCGGTTTCCGATCGGCGGGGGCGGTTGGCTCAGGCAGTTTCCGTATTGGTTTACTCGGTGGGGTATCAGAAGACTTAATCGGGAAGATATTCCGGTCGTTGTTTATTTTCATCCATGGGAGCTTGATGGCGAAATCCCCCGCGTTAAGCTTGACCTGAAAAACCGCATCCGCCAGTACGGCGGTTTAAATACAATGGGGACCAAAGTCAAAAAGCTGCTTCGGGATTTTGATTTTATGCCAATTAAGGACTATATTAAGAGCCTCAACTCCCAATAGGATGATAAGAATATATGAAGTCAAAAGTTGCTGTAATAAAAACCTCACCGGAAACGGTTATTGAAGATTATCACCGGTTGCTGGGTTTGGCTAATTACAGGGACGGACTCGATTTCGGTACCGATACCATCTTGAAGTTGAATCTGTCCTGGACCAAGTATTTCCCGTCATGTTCATCTCAACCGTGGCAGGTGGAAGGGGTCGTCAGGGCTTTGCTGGATGACGGTTTTCCGCCGGAAAGACTGCTTCCTCTCGAAAATAAAACAGTCGTAACCAATCCGATCAAGGGAGCCAAAAGCAACCTTTGGACGCCGATTTTGAAAAAACATAGTTTGCCCTTTATATCTCTTCTGGAGCAGGAATGGATCGTCTATGAATTCAAATCGAAACTTTTAAGATTAAATGAGATATTCCCGGAAGGGATAGAAATCCCGAAGATGTACGTCGGTAAACAGATTATCCATTTCCCGACGGTTAAAACGCACGGTCATTCGGTGACCACCGGCGCCATCAAGAATGCTTTCGGCGGACTCCTGAAGGAAGTCCGCCACTATGCTCACAAGTATATCCATGAAGTTCTCGTCGATTTGATGCTGATGCAAAAGGAACT
>CAZSYD010000009.1:62966-69730 GCA_964611355.1 uncultured Ignavibacteriales bacterium
CTGGTGGTCTGGGCGCCGTTTGCTTCCAACGTTTATCACGATTTATTCTGGTACCCGATTATTGGAAAGTCAATCATTCGCAGGTATAATCGGACCAAATGGGGGAAACTGTTCCGGCGTTACGAGGCCGGGGATTTTTCCTGATAAATAACAGAGTCAAATCATAAATCATTTGTATTATCAGATTGATTTTGAGTATAACCGGCAACTTTTTGGTTTGCATTTCGTCTGAGAAAACATGAGCGACGATTCAACCGCTATAAAAATATCCGATCTGTCAAAACGTTATAAGGGCGGTTTTGGCAAACCGGGTGTGCCGGCCTTGTCCGGTGTCAACTTGCAAGTAAAACACGGTGAAATCTTTGGCCTGCTTGGGCCCAACGGCGCGGGTAAAACGACCCTGATTAAAATCCTCCTGGGAGCACTCCGGCCTACATCCGGGACGGCTTCGATAAATGGTTATGACATCAGTAACCGGTGTTCGCGCCGGGAGGCCGGGTTTCTTCCGGAAAATCATCGTTTCCCCCCGTATCTGACCGGTATGCAGATGCTTTTGACTTTCGGTGGCATGAGCGGTCTGTCTCGTTCGGAAATCAGATCGAAAGCTGACGCTCTGCTGGAAATGGTCAGGATGTCGAAATGGCGGAACACAAAAATAAAAAAGTACTCCAAGGGGATGATGCAGCGTCTTGGAATGGCCCAGGCGATGCTCAATGACCCGGAGACAGTATTTCTTGACGAGCCGACCGACGGTGTCGATCCGGTCGGCCGCCATGAAATCCGTACCATCCTGCTTGATTTGAAAAAACTTGGCAAAACCATATTTCTTAATTCGCATCTTCTCGCCGAAGTGGAAGCGATCTGCGACCGGGTGGCGATTCTTGATAAGGGAAAGCTAATCAGGACCGGTCCTGTTGCTGGTTTGATCGGGGGAAAGCCGGCTTATAGGGTGGAAACGGTCGCGCTCGATTCTGAAATTACTTCGAGGGTCAAAGAAAACTATTCCCAGGCGACAATCGAAGGCAATACTATTACGATCACGTTTGATGAACCCTGTCATATAAATGATTTGATTGATTTATTACGGCAAAACCGGGTTGAGCTGGTATCGGTCGCGCCAGTCAGGATGAGCCTCGAGGAAAGCTTCCTGGAACTGATCAAAGGAGGCGAGCGGCATGAATAAGTTTCTTGCCATCCTTTACGATTCGTTTCTGGAGGTCAAAGATCGCAAGATATTCTATCTCTATTTGCTGATTGCGGCGGTAATGGTTTTGTTTTTTGCCGTCATTCCCGGTTCGCTAAAAATCAACGGCCGCGGCATAATCGAAAGCGGCATCGTTGATGAAGCCATGATTACCGATGTCCTGGCGCACTTTTTTAACGGCTTTTTCGGGTTTATGATTTTCCTGATGGTTTTCGGTTCGGCCGGGCTGGTGCCGTCATTCCTGCGCAAGGGAAGAGTCGAACTAAACCTGTCCAAACCGATCAATCGTTATTGGCTTATTTCGATGAAATTCTTCGCCGTTTTTCTGATCATGATCGCGATTCTGACTCTTGTTGCCACTGTTGTCTGGTTGACCATATCCTTGAGAACCGGCCTTTTCTTCGGTGGGTATTTTTATGGTCTGCTTCTTTCCTTCGTGCAGTTTCTGATAGTCTATTCCATCGTGTTCATAATCGGAATTCTTACGAATTCGGGCGCCGCCGCGATTATGGGTTATTTTATCATCCGCATCGGTGCCGGGTTGCTGGCCGGCCGAGAAGTTATTTATGGTTTTCTTGGCGATTCCGTCTGGAAGACGATTCTTGACGTTTTATATCATATCCTGCCTAAAATCGGCGAGATGTCGGGCAATTATATCTCTCTTATGACCGGCAACGGCCCCGGCGATATTTACCCCGTCTGGTCGTCTCTTTTTTTTGCCGCCGCAGTTTTTCTATTGGCGCTTTTGTACTTCAATCGCCGGGATTATTAAGTAATAGAGCAATCTCCAATAATAATCGCAATGTGTTCTTCCGCTTGAATTATTACTTTTACTTCAGTATATTTTGTAATTAAAAACAGCCGGGTTCCGGGCAGACCGACCCGTCATTGCGAGGAATCTGAGCCTCCGGGGCGAGGGTGACGAAGCAATCTCGAATTATTGAATTACGAAGAGGTTTTGAGATTGCGGCGGTCGCCCCGCCATTTGGCGGGCGACCTCGCAATGATCAGCGGTTAAAATATCGGCAAACGTAACATGTAGGAGAAAATATCATGGATCCTTTGGAATACCTGAAAGAGAACGAAGCCAAATCTCTGGAACAATTGAAAGAATTGCTTCGGATACCGAGCGTCAGCGCCCAGTCGGCGCATAAGGAGGATATGATCAAATGCGCCAAATGGGTCGCCGGTTATCTCAATAATCTCGGCTTCAAATCGGACATCATGGATACCGGCGGACATCCGGTAGTCTATGGCGAGTATCACAAATCGGACGACGTCCCCACTGTATTGGTATATGGTCATTATGACGTCCAGCCGCCCGATCCTCTTGATCTCTGGAAATCGGCTCCGTTCGATCCGATCGAGGAAGGCGGATACCTGATCGCCCGCGGCGCGACTGACGACAAAGGCCAGATGTTTACTCATCTCAAAGGGGTTGAATCGTATTTGAAAACGGCCGGCTCGATACCGGTCAACGTCAAATTTTTAATTGAAGGGGAAGAGGAAACCGCCTCGGAGAATCTTACCGTCTTTATCGAAAACCATAAGGATAAGCTGAAAGCCGACATCGTTCTCGTTTCCGACGGTTCACAGTACGGTCTTGACATGCCGGCCATTAATTACGGCCTGCGCGGTGTTGCCTCCATTGAAGTGAAAGTTACCGGCCCGGACCGTGATCTTCATTCCGGCTCTTACGGCGGCTCGATTGCCAATCCGATCAATATTCTCTGCAAAATGATCGGACGGCTTCATGATGATAGCGGCCGCATCGCCATCGACGGCTTCTACGACGATACCTATACGGCGTCAGACTGGGAAAAGGAGCAGTTGGCCGAGCTACCTTTCGACAAAAACGAATATCTTGCTTCGACCGGTTCGTTAAAACTCTGGGGCGAAAAAGGATATACTCCGCAGGAACATACATGGATACGCCCGACCCTCGACTGCAACGGTATCACCGGCGGATACCAGGGCGAAGGAGGGAAGACGATTATCCCGTCCTGGGCTTCTGTCAAAATTACCATGCGGCTGGTGCCGAATATGAACCCTGATGATATTTGCGACAAAGCTGAAGCGTATCTTAAGAAGATATGTCCCGATACTGTTAAGCTCGAAATTAGCAAGTATGGCGGCGCCAATCCGGTGCAGGTGCCGACCGACGGCCCGTGGCTGGAGGCTGCGGCCAGGGCGATCAAAACCGGTTTCGGCAGGGAGCCGTTTTTTACGAAGGAAGGCGGGTCGATCCCGGTGGTGGAATCGTTTAAGTTAATCCTCGGTCTCGATACGCTTTTGATTGGCTTCGGCCAGCACAACGATAACGCCCATTCGCCCAACGAACGTTTTCTGATCAGGGATTTCCATCGCGGTTGCCGCACTTCGGCGGCATTGCTTGAAGAACTTTCAAGGGTCATGATTTAGGTTATGGATTTGGGCTTGAAAGATAAGACGGCCTTGGTTGGGGGAGCCTCGGCCGGTCTGGGGTTTGCCGTCGCCCGGGCCCTTTTTGAAGAGAGCGCGCGAGTGGCCATATGCTCGCGGGATAAAACGCGGATTGATCAGGCGGCCAAATCTCTTTCCAACGATACCGGCCGGGTTCTGCCGGTGGTTTGCGATCTGGCCCGCGCCGATGAAATACTTAATCTCATCGTCAAAGTGCAAGATGCCTTCAAGAATATCGATATTCTTGTCACCAACTGCGGTGGCCCGTCTCCCGGAACGCACGATTCCATCACCAATAAGGAATGGGAACATGCTTATAATTTGACCTTTATGTCGGCCGTTCGCCTGATCCAGGGCATCGTCCCCGGCATGAAAAAGCGCAAGTGCGGGCGTATTATTATCCTCAGTTCGATTTCGGCCAAACAGCCGATTGATAATCTGCTTCTTTCAAACAGCTATCGGGCCGGGCTTCTGGGATATGCCAGAACCATATCGCGGGAACTGGCTCCGCACGGCATTACCGTCAATACAGTCATGCCCGGTTATACCCGCACGGAACGCCTTGATGAACTGGCTGAAAGCATATCATCCCGCACGGGGCAGTCAAAAGAGGAGGTCTTTGATAACTGGATAAAGATTATCCCTGTCGGGCGGTTGGGGAAACCGGAAGATATAGGGCGGTTTGTTGCCTTTTTGGCCTCGGAACAGGCGGGATATCTGACCGGAACGGCTACGGCCATAGACGGCGGCGGCACGGTTGGAATACTGTAGGGCGGGCATTCACGGTTGAGCGCATCTCGATCAATTCCCTTCGGGCTGTTTCTTTCTATTGTCATACTGCACCAGATTATCATGGGCAGCAGCTTTGTCTTTGCCCGGTACGTGCTTGGATTGCTCGATCCGTTCGCTATTGCCTTTCTCCGATTCAGTATATCTTCAGTTATCTTGTGTTCATTGGCCTTATGGATCAGTTCCCGGCCGGGAACGGTTCGCATCGCATCGTGCGATAGGATAAAGATTGCTTTTCTCGGCGTGCTTATAATCATATTCAATCAGGTAATCTACCTCTGCGGCCAGAAATATACTACCGCTTCTCACGGCGGACTGCTTTTCACGATGACCCCCGTTTTCGTTTATATATTGGCAATGAAACGTCTGGGAGAAGCCTGGTCATATAGAAAAGGGTTGGGGATTCTTCTGGCGGTAATAGGGTCAGTTTTGATTGTCCTCGAACGTGGCCTCGATTTTAGCGACAACATGCTTCGAGGCGACGTCATCATTCTGCTTGCGGTAATTGCCTGGGCATACTATACGGTTTACGGAAAACCGCTGGCGGAGAAATACGGCGCTTTTCGCGTCACCGCTTATGCCCTCGGCTCGGGATCGGCAATATATTTCCCTTTCGGCCTTTATCGCCTGATCGTGGCCGATATGTCGCGCATGGATGGTTACGGCTGGCTTTCGATTCTATATCTGGCCATTGGCACGTCGGTTATCGGATATTCAACATGGTACTGGTTATTAAAGCGTATGGAAGCGGGTCGGCTTTCGGTTCTAACCAATTTACAACCGATTGTAGCCGGAATCCTGGGATTTTGCTTTCTAAGCGAAGCGATTACACTCACTTTCGTCATTTGCGGTTTAATAATCATATTCGGTGTGACCATCACGCAAAAAGCATGAATATACATATAGTAAAAAGCCCGCCGATCAGCGGGCTTTCAGGCTGATGATATGATCGAATAATCGTCCCTACTTGCCTTTCAACGCGCGAGCGGAAAATGATTTTTCCAGTTTCTTGTCGATAAATATCCCATTTTTGCGAATCAGTTTGTCGTCGAAATATATTTCACCGCCGCCGTAATCTTTTCTCTGGATCATAACCAGGTCCCAGTGGATAACTGAATTATTGCCGTTGGGAGCTTCGTCGTAGCACTGGCCCGGCGTAAGGTGGAATGAGCCGGCTATCTTTTCGTCAAAGAGGGTATCCTTCATCGGGTGGAGAATAAACGGGTTGACGCCAATGGCGAATTCGCCGACATAACGAGCGCCTTTGTCGATGTCAAGTATTTCGTTGAGTTTTTCCGTCAGTCCCCGGCAGGAAGCATCTACAATCTTGCCGTTTCGGAAATCAAACCTGATCTTTTCGAAAGTCAATCCTTCGTGAAGCGAAGGCGTGTTGTACGTGATATATCCGTTTATTGAATCTTTTACCGGAGCGGTATAAACCTCGCCGTCTGGAATGTTGCGTGTGCCATCGCATTTAACCACCGGAATATCCTTAATTGAAAAGGATAAATCGGTGTCCGGGCCGACGATACGAACCATGTCGGTTTTTTCCATGAGCCTGGCCAGCGGGTCCATTGCTTTTGACATCTTGGCATAATTAAGGCAGCAGACATCGTAGTAGAACTTCTCAAACGCTTCCTGGCTGGTTTCAGCAAGTTGGGCCATGGCGTTATTGGGAAAGCGAAGTACACACCATTTGGTCTTCTTCACGCGCTGCTCGAGATGAACCGGCTTATAGTACAGGGTTTGATTCAACTTCGTCTGTTTCGAGTCGATATCAGCCAGATCAAACGGGTTATCCGAACCCCGCAAACCAAGATATGCGTCAAATTCTTTCATCAACTTCAGGTGCAATTTGCCGAATGCCTTAAATTGCTCTTTGGCGGCTCCTCTAATCCAGGGCCGCTGGAGAGATTCGTCATTATAATACCAGAATGGAACCCCGCCCACCCGGGTAGCTTCTTTGATAACCTCTTTAACCAGTTCCAGCGTTTCCTTGCCTTTGGCCTCGATCATTATTTTTTCACCCGGCTTGAGAGTAACCGAATACCCTATCAGGTTTCTGGCCAGGATTTCATTTCTTTTATCTTTCATAGTTTCCTCTTTCTATCAGGGTTGGTATTAATAATAGCACAAAATACTTATGGCCGCAAATGATTTGTCGTATGAGGGATGGTCTGAATTATATCAAAGAGGGAAGCGGTGGGCATAGTGCCATTAATATCCTGCCGATCTTTCAAGTTATTTCAAAAAAAAGAGAACCGGCTGTGGGGCCGGTTCTCTTTGAATTCTTTCAGGACTTAGATCTATTTTATGATGACCAGTTTGC
>CAZSYD010000010.1:0-1346 GCA_964611355.1 uncultured Ignavibacteriales bacterium
CTTGTAATTTTTCGATTTTCGGCAGGTCTTGTTGGCGGCGGATTATATTCGGTAAATAAATACTTCCTGTAAGTCGATAATTATAAAGATAGTTGAAATTATATACTTTCTATGCAGAAGACAGAAACGCTGACAGACAAGTTCTGGCCTATTTACCTGGAATCGCTTCAGTTAGGCAGTATCCTTGATTTCGACCTGTATATTAATATAGGGGGAGAAATCGTTCTATACCGGGCTTCCAACATACCTTTTACCGAAAACACGCGGGCCACCCTGCTGGAGAATAACGTCGGCAGGCTCTATATCGCCGCGGATAAATTGCACAGTTATCAAAGGTACGTCGAGGCCAACCTCAATAAGATTATGGAGGATACCTCTATTGATGAGTCCGCCAGGGCCGGAGTGCTGTACGACAGCGCGAAACTGCTTGTCAAGGACGTCCTGAGCAACCCGATTCTTGGGGAGAATATTAAGCGCAGCCAGGCAATGGTGGAATCGACGGTATCGTTTGTTCTCAAAGGACAGGATACTTTTCATAATCTGCTCCGCGTGATGTCATATGATTATTCTATCTATACTCACTCGATCAATGTCTGCACTTTTTCCCTGGCCCTGGCTTATTTTACCGGAATAAATGACCCTATAGAGCTTAACCGTCTTGGTACGGGGGCTCTCCTTCATGATGTCGGCAAGACCAGGATTTCGGAATCGATACTTAAAAAACCCGGGCCGCTGACATCGGCGGAAATGGAGATAATAAAAAAGCATCCGGAGTGGGGCGTGGAAATCGTCAGGGAAACCGGCATGATTTCACAGGAATCATACCATCCTATTATTCAGCATCATGAGCGGGAAGACAAGTCGGGGTATCCGCGCGGGCTCGACGCCGGCGATATTCATCTCTATAGCAAGATCGTGGCCATTGCCGATGCTTTCGACGCTATGACTACCCGGCGAGTATATCGGTCGGCCGTCGGAACCTTCCCTGCCCTCAGGGCAATGTATTCGAAAAAGGGCGCGTTCAATGAACGGCTCTTAGGGGAATTTACCCGGTTAATGGGGCCTTGCGAGCGGTAGGCTACTTAAGCATTATGCAGGATTTCGATAATTGCGAGCCGATATTGTCAAAGTATCAAAAAAAAGCGGCCCATTTGGACCGCTTTTCAATAGTCTTCTTTTTTAATTACATTTAGCGTTTCATGAAACGGCGGGCAGCCACGCCAATCATACCTATCCCAAAAAGGATTAGAGTAGCCGGTTCGGGAATCGTGGGACCCGGTTCAAGGTCTGAGAAGAAATTCAGACGGAAGGCCGACTGCACCGTGTACCTTTCGGCAAAGAAGATG
>CAZSYD010000010.1:1446-65206 GCA_964611355.1 uncultured Ignavibacteriales bacterium
ATGGCAATGCGGTAAATCTAACCGGCTGTATTGTCCAAATTCTGGACAAAAATATGGATATACCAATTCTGTCCCCGGCGAATGTTTTTATCTACCGGGATAACCTAAAAGATATACGCCGCGCACTTGAGTTTGCCGAAATAGACAATCGGCAAAAACATCTCCGTGCACTTGTAATTTCCGGCAAAAACGTTTAATTGCGGCGAGAAAAAAGGACTCAAATATCGGAAATATGACATGCATGAAATCGTAGCCAGAGTTTATAGAGGCGAGGGGCTGGAATCGGTTCATCATGGGGCGATTGCGGTTGTCAATACAAAAGGCGAACTGACGCATTACATCGGCGACGTTGAGTTTCCAACGCAGGCCCGCAGCGAAGCTAAGCCGTTCCAGGCGATTCCACTTTTCAGAAGCGGCGCGGCCGACCATTACGGTTTTACCGACAAGCAACTGGCTATCATGTGCGGCTCGCATATCGGAACTCAAGAACACGTCGAGACGATTAAATCGATTTTAGAAAAGATCGGTCTCGATGAATCGTATCTGCATTGCGGCACGCATCCGCCGCTTTATTATTTGGTCGAAAAACGTCTGCCGCGATCGGACGAAGTTTTTTCGCCTCTGCAGCATAACTGTTCGGGTAAACATTCCGGTTTTCTGGCCCTGTCGCAATACCTGAAGGAAGACCCGGCCAAATATCTCGATCCCGAAAGCAGGGTACAGCAGATGGTTCTCGACGCCGTCAGCGAAATGTACGATTATCCAAAAGAAAAAATCACCATCGGTATCGACGGCTGCAGCGCGCCGGTTTTCGGTATGCCGATCAAACAGGCGGCAATCGGTTTCGTCCGCCTGACCAACCAGGTAACTGAAAACCCTGAATTAAGGACAGTTCTTGGACGCATCAAAAAAGCAATGACAACTCATCCGGAGATGGTTTCAGGCGAAGGTCGTTTCGATCTGGCTCTGGCGCGGACTTTTCCCGGCAATGTTGTCAATAAAGTCGGGGCCGAAGGTATTGAGGGTATCGGTTTTTCCGATCCGCCGCTGGGTATCGCGGTCAAGATTCTCGACGGCAACGCGCGGGCGTTGTATCCGGTGGTAATAGAAGTGCTCAAGCAACTCGGTTTGCTCAACAAAGTCTATATGACTCATCTTGAGCCTTTCGTCAATCCCGAAATCCGCAATTATCGCAACCTTCTCGTGGGCCGGATTGTTACCGATTTTGAGTTGAAAAAGGCATGATTTTCGATATATTGGGATAATGTTTTTTCATACTGGAGAGAGGGAATATGTCAAAAAGACCGATTGAACCGTTTCGCATAAAAGTTACCGAACCTATCAGCCTTTTGCCCAAAAAAGAACGGGAGAAAAAAATAGAAGAAGCCGGGTTCAACGTTTTCAAACTGAGAGCAGAGGATATCTTTATCGATTTTTTGACCGACTCCGGCACCGGCGCGCTGTCGCAATACCAGATGGCGGCCCTGATGATCGGTGATGAATCTTATGCCGGAGGCCGCAACTGGTATCATTTTGAGGAAACGATAAAAGATATTTTTCAAAAGAAATTCGTCATACCCTGTCACCAGGGCCGGGTGGCGGAAAATATATTTTTCTCGACTGTTCTCAAGCGTGGCGACTACGTACCCAACAACACCCATTTCGACACGACCCGCGCGAATACCATGCACAAAGGGGGGATACCGGTTGATCTGCCGTGCTCCGAGCTTGACGATGACTCTTCCGATTTTCCGTTCAAGGGTAACATGGATACCGTCGGCCTGCAGGAGTTGATAGATAAAGTCGGGCCGAAAAAGATACCGGTGGTGGTCATGACGATGACCAATAACTCGGTCGGCGGCCAGCCGGTGTCGATGGAGAACATCAGCGAAGTCCGGCGGATTTGTGACCAGTATAACATTCCTCTTGTTTTTGACGCCGCCCGTTTTGCCGAAAACGCTTACTTTATCAAGAAGCACGAACCTGAATTTCAGAATCGCAGCGTAAAATTGATCGCTCAACAGGTGTGCGCCATGGCCGACGGGATTATGATGTCGGCCAAAAAAGACGGTCTGGCGAATATGGGCGGATTCCTGGCCGTCAATGATGAGCAACTATCCGTAAAATTGAAAGAACTTTTAATTCTAATTGAAGGTTTCCCGACCTATGGCGGCTTAAGCGGACGCGACCTTGAGACGATTGCGGTTGGCTTGAAAGAAGGTCTTGACGAGGATTACCTGGCTTATCGCGTTGGGCAGATTGAATATTTTGGAGCTATTCTTCAGGATGCCGGTCTGCCGATTGTTACTCCGACCGGCGGTCATGCCGTTTTTGCCGACGCCGGGAAACTCCTTCCGCATATTGAAACGCAGCAGTTCCCCGGACAGTCATTGGCAATAGAGATTTATCGTCGGGGAGGTATCCGGGCGGTCGAATTAGGCTCGCTCATGTTCGGCGGAGTCGATCCCAACACCGGTGAGAAACTGAAACCGAAACGCGAACTGGTCCGAATGGCCGTCCCGCGCCGAATGTACACATGCAGCCATTTTGAGTATGTCGCCGACATAATCTCCGAAATCGTCAAAGATAAAGATAAGCTGCGCGGGTATGAAATAGTCCATGAACCGCGATACCTGAGGCATTTTACCTGCACTATGCAGGAGTTGATTGAAAATCCGGCAGGGACATTGTCCACCTGAGAACTAAAGTTGAAAATCGGTTCAACTTTAGTGGCTCATTCTGCCGTTTCCAATTATTAAATCAACGGAACCTGTATCTCCTTTATTTGTTAAATAGCTGAGAATTAGAATGATAGAAAAATAGCTGACCTGATATCGGGTTTGGGCCGGTAATTTGCATTATAACCGGCGGAACAGGCTATTTGCTTGACAAAACGGACGTAAATTATTAAACTGCAAGGTTTATTAGACGTCGTATAAAATAAGGAGATACTATCGAGCGTAGTTAAAGGGTTTAAATTGGAGAAATAGAGGTAATCCGTAATGTTGTCGGCGGATTGGCCCCGTATATGGAAATTGATTTGATGTACCCTTTGGCTGCGGTTGGATGGTATTTATTGTCCGACCGTGTTGAGGGCTTTTGCCCAAACATGGTTTTTTAATGATAATAAAGAAGGCGTCAAAACCCTGCCCTGAATTCAAGATCGCAATTATCTTTGCGACTTTGCTTACCGCGTCGATCTGCTATTCCGGGAACGGTTCCATTTATTCCGGTTTTGATGTCCGACATGTGTCGCCGGATCATTTGACCATTAATTACAGTCCGAGTTTTTCGGATGATCTCTTGTCATTCCATGGGGCGGATCTGATCAGGTTAAACGGCAAAGACGTCTGGGGAAGGGTTTTTCTGGTTGCCGTGCCTCCCGATGGCGATCTGGATTTTTCAGTCAATTTCAGGCCCAACGGAACGACGGAAGCTCCCCCTGACGGTCGCTTCATTACCGGCGAAAACCCGCTGGTTATTCGCGGTTCAACTATCGAAGCCCGCCGTCATCGAATTGCAAGGATGTATGTATTTCCCCAGCGGCTTGAAGAAGGACGGCTGGCTGCATATACGGATATTGAAATAGATATATATTTCGCTGTCGGGAACAAAGCTGAGATACCGGTTCACCTTTCCCGATTGGATTCGGTCCTCGCAACCGCCGTTGTCAACCCCGACCAGTTTTTCAGCTTTGGCGCGTCTCCCCGGCCAATAGCGGCCTATAAAAAACTGACCGGCATGTTTGATAACTCGGCGCAGTGGCTTAAGGTTACCGTTAATGAAAACGGCGTTACCCGGATTGGCGGCAGCGATCTTCAGCAGTCGGGAATCAGTCTGACTAATCTGTCATCCGATTCAATCAGGATATTTTATGCCGGTGGTAAAAACCCGCCTGAAGACCCATCCGATGCCGATCCGGAGCTTTACCAAATAGCGATTAGTGTTGAAGCCGGCGGCGATGGGAAAATTGATGTCGGCGACAATATACTTTTCTACGCCGAAGCGCCAAGCCGTTTTGAATATGAAAGCGGAAAGCCGGAGTATCTGAAAAATCCTTACAATGACCGTAATTACTACTGGCTGGCAGTTGGGGGTTACGCCGGTATAGCACCCTTGCGCTGGGAGTATAAAGACGGTTCTCCCTCTACAACTCCCGATCACCTTGTTATCGCGACCCGTCAAATGGTGCGCGTTGAACAGGATAATCTTCTCGATTCGGACGGCGGCTCCATCTGGAATTATTACGACTGGTATTGGTCAGGTCAGGAAGCGATAAGCGTTTCGGTCAACCTGCCCGGTCTTTCGCCCGGTGATTCCATCGATATCGCCATGAAAGCTATCGGCGGTTTTGTCGGCACCGACATCACGCTGAACGGCACCCTGATGAACAGGTATTACGAATACGGCAATCGTTATTGGGATAAATCGGGCGCCGCTGTACCCGGGCTTAACAGCTTGCAGATTGCCGTGAAGCCGCATGGTTCCGGCACCTATCTCGATTATCTCGATATTTCATATCTGATGCGGCTTCATTACGGCAACGATCAGATTGATTTCAATTCGTCCGGTTATTCCGGGCTTCTGCGTTACCGGGTAACCGGTTTCAATTCGTCGTTGTCGGCGCTGGATATAACCGATCCCGACCGACCGGCTCTGGTTAACGGAGTCGAGGTCAGCGGCGATACGGCCCAATTTCAGTTTCTTACCGGTGAAACGGCGGCGTCACGGTTTATAGCTTACGCGTCAGGTGATGTCAAATCTCCAACGGCTGTGGAGAAGATGGAAATCCCCGGCTTGAGAACTGATTTGACGCAATACGATTGCGTTGTGATATCGCCGCGCGGTTTCCAGGAGGCACTCCAGGAATATGTTGCCTGTCGTCAGGCAACCGGCGGTTATAGGATCAAACTGGCGGCTCTTGAAGATATTTACGATAGTTTTGGTTTTGGTCTGGAATCGCCGATGGCGATTCGCAGTTATCTCAAGTACGCCTACGATAGTTGCGATGCCCCGGCTCCGTACGCGGTGGTGCTGGTCGGCGACGGCCATTACGATTACCTCGACAATATGGGCCGTCATGTTTCTTCCTATGTTCCTCCCTATATCTGGTCCAAGGTAACTTCTACCGGTGATGATAACTACGTTTATTTCGGGAAAATCGACTGGCTTGATTCCGACAGCAGCCACATATATGTTCCGGATCGGGGCTGGGATATGATGATAGCCCGCTGGCCGGTCAGGTCGTCGGCAGAGGTATCCGATTATATCGCCAAATTGAAAAACTACGAGTCCGATGAAACAAAAGGAAGCTGGCGCAGCCGGATTACCTATGTCGCCGACGATGAATTCAAAGGCGAAAGTTCGAGCGAAATCATTCATACTGCCATGGCGGAAACGCTGGCGGTATTTCATACGCCGGCGGAATTCGTCAAGCAGAAAATCTACCTGACCGAATACCCTTTTGCCGCAAATGGAGAAAAACCGTCGGTCAATGACGCCATAATCAGGGCGGTCAATGAAGGAACATTAATTTTGAATTATATCGGGCACGGTTCGCCTGAAGTTTGGGCTGACGAGCATGTCCTGAAGAAATCGGCTGACCTGAACCGGATGAATAACAGCGATAAATTAGCCGTTGTGATTGCCGCCTCCTGTTCCATCGGCTTTTTCGATTCGCCCGACATGGAGAGCATGGCGGAGATTATGTTTCGTCAGCAGGGCGGGGCGGTAACGACCGTATCGGCAATGCGAATGGTTTACGCCGGCGACAACTCGGTTTTCAATTATGATCTTTATGACGCCGTCTTTGCCGGCCGGTATAATATCAGCGAAGCCGTTTTTACAACCAAGATGCTGCATCAATATGACAACGACTTTTCACTGATTCAAAACGATCGATCCTACGTGGTTTTTGGTGACCCGCTGGGCCGCCTGGGCCTGCCGGAGCGCCGCCTGGAAATCGTACCGGAAGACGGCGACGAGTTGATTCCGCTCGAAAGTTTTGTCTTCACCGGCCGGGTAACGGACACCGCCGGTAATACCGTTCCGGTGGAAGGCACGGTTGAAATCACGGTGTACGATTCGCCGATCATCAGGCATCACCGTCTGGGTCTCGATTATTCCCTGACCGGCCCGGTGATTTTCCGCGGGCCGGTGGAGGTTAAGAGCGGACTCTTTGGCGGTCAGTTTATGGTTCCGCTTGATGTCGATTACGGCGGTAGCGCCGCTCGCATTTCGGGCTATGGTTCGCTCGGTGTTGCCTCGGCTCTCGGCGGACTTGATTCGCTGGAAATCTCCGAAAATATATCCGCCACCACCGATAATTCCGGGCCGGATATTGTCTATTCGATTGAAGAAGCTCCGGGGTTTATCTCGGGCGGCAGGATTCCGGCCGACGCCACGCTCGTACTGGAGATATCCGACAATTCGGGCATCAATCTGACCGGCGGACTGGGGCATCGGGTTGAGTTGATCTTCGATAACGACAACAACACGACCGTTAACCTGACCGATATGTTCAGTTATTATTCCGGGAGCTATCAAACGGGAGAGATACGTTTCACCCTGCCCGATCTGACCCCGGAGATGCATGTTTTCAAAGTCAAAGCCTGGGATAATGCCAATAATCCCGCCGTGGTTGAGTTTGAAGCGATCCCGTCTCAGGAGGGGCGAATTGCGATTCACAGCCTTATGAACTACCCCAATCCGATGGAGGAAGCGACCGAGTTTTTCTTCGAGCTTTCGGAATCGGCCGAGTCGGTGGAACTTAAGATATTTACACTTTCGGGAAAGATGATAAAAGGCTTCCGAGAGGAAAATCCGGTAGTCGGACGAAACCGCCTGTTTTACTGGAATGGATGTGACGCAGACGGCGATCGAATTGCCGAGGGAGTATATATCTATAAGCTTACCGCTCGAGGCCGGGTTGTTTCGAAGGGGTCATCGGCCGATAATATAGCTGAGGTTTTCGGCAAGCTTGTTCTGCTCAATTAACGACTTATTGTGATTTGGTCTATTTTTGGAGTGATTGTTATGAAACAGGTTCGGACACTTATACTGATTACCGCCATACTGGTTCTGGTTATCGCTCAGGCGGCTGAGGCGGTTTCCAACGCCGCCGTGCTTTACCTTCGGGTGGCGGCCGGATCCCGTCCGGCCGGCATGGGTGAAGCGTTTGCTTCGATTGCGGATGATGCTACGGCCACCTATTGGAATCCGGCTGGTCTGGGTAATGCCCCCATCGCGGGGGTACTGACGACTGCGGTGCTGCCCGACAGGTATGGCGATATAACCGATGTCATTACCATGGAAGGAGCGATGGGGCGTGTCGAAACCTGGGTTATCGCCGGCGGCCGACTTCTGATGTTCGACGGCAATAACTGGAGTTCCGGCACCGAGTATCCGACTTCATCGGATCAAATGCTGGAAGATTTTCTTAAGACGATCATCGATATAGAAGATGAAGAAAAGCTTGAAAACATGGCTGTCGGTGTAATAGACGCCAATTGCGCCGTTACCGAGGCGGAACTTGATACCTTTATAGAAATAGTCCAGACGTGGGTAACTGAGGATTACGACGCTCACGATGACCTGATTAATGGTTTGGAAAAACTGAAGGAAGGTTACCACGCCTGTTTATTGAATACGGAACATTTCCGCAGCCTGCAGGACAAGCTCAACGATGGTCTTAAAGACAGCGTCATGACCTCCGAGGAGCTTGACCGGATAACTTACTCTCTTGATCGCGTTGTTAATCGTTTTCTCCCGAGCCGATTGATCGTTCCTCATTCGACCGGTATCGGCGCCGACCTGACCTGCCTGGGTAAATCGGGGAAATACCTCTGGGTCGGAACCAATGACGGCCTTTACCGGCGCGCGGGAAAAGCCTGGGCGCGGTTTTCAACCGACGATGTTCTGCCTTCCAATAATATCTCATGTATGGACAACAGCGGTGATTATCTGCTGATCGGCACCGATCAAGGCCTGGTACTCTACTATCATGGCTCATTTACCGGCTTCGATTACCTGCCGAAAGAACCGGTTGAGCAGATAACTTTCACGGCAACCGATAACGGCTATGCCGTTATTGGCGGCGTAATCTATTCGTATGACGGACAGGGTTGGACCGACAGCTACGATTACGAAGTCCGCATTGATGATAATATGGAAAAACTGATCGCCAGGGCGGGAGTGTATCATACTTCGGAGGAGTATGAATACCTGGAACGGAAAATCAGGGAACTCAATCGGCCGCAGTCATTGGAAACGGCGGCCGCCGCGGGTGAAGAGGCTGAATCGACGGAGGAGGGTCCGCCCGCCGATTCCCTTGCGGTTGATGCTGAACAGGCCGAGATCGAAGAGGTTGTTGAATCTGTCTCCGATACCGCTGCAGTATCAAAGGCAATAGAAGGTGAAGAAGGCGAAACTGTCGATGAATCTGAGCAGGCCGAGGTCAAAGAGGTTGTTGAACCTGTCTTGGACACCGCCGCAGTATCAGAGGCGATAGAAGGTGAAGAGGGTGAAGTTGTTGACGAATCCGAACAGGCAGAGGCTCTTGATGCTGAAGATGCGGAAATTCCTGAACACGGACTCGACTGGCTGGTCGAGGGCAACGTAATTCAATTGCCCTATTCACCTCGCTTACGGTATGAAGTAACCGCCATGACGGTGGATTTATACAACAATCTCTGGGTCGGCACTACTAACGGGCTTCTATCGTTTATAGGCAAAAACTGGACGCGATACGGATACGACCGGTTTATGGTTCCGGTCGGAGGAGATTCGTTGAATGAGGCTGTTGCCATGACCGCTGAAGAGATCGCCCGTCATTATCTGCCCGGCGCCGATTCGAGCAGGATTGAGCTTCTGGCCGCCAATATAAATGATTACAATCAATTGAATGATGAATCAGTCCCTCCCGGCGAAACTATCTATGTTTACAACTCCAATATCGGCGCATCTGTCCGGTCGACAGGCGAAGTTTTCGGTAATTTATACGCCGGTACCGAGTATGGTCTGGAAAAAATGACCGAAAGCGGGTGGGAAGAGGTTGGTTTCGAACAGCTTGACCAGAGGCAGGTTCTGGCGGCGTACGATTATGATGCCAAGGCTTATTACGTGTCTTCCCGGGGCATAACAACCGAAACGAGCGGGAGCCATGAACTTGTTCTGATGCACGTCAAATGGCTGCCCAACCTTGACCTGGATATGTACTACGAATTTTTGTCTTACGTGCATCACGTCCGTGGTATCGGGACTTTCGGGGTTAGCGTAATTTACCTGACCTATGGGACGATTGAGTTTATGGATGAGCACGGAAACCCAACGGGGGAGGGACATCCGTTTGAAGTAACCACCGCCTTATCGTACGGGTCATCACTAACGTCGAGTCTTAAATGGGGAATGACCGGGAAATTTATCCATTCCCATTTATCCGAACAGGGCGCCGGGCAGGAACGGGGAGAGGGTATTGCTTCCGCCTTTGCCTTCGATATGGGGATATTATATAAGATTTCCGAACGGTTTCAGTTTGGGGCGGCCATAAGCAACATTGGTCCCAGGATTACTTATATCGACGCAGCCCAGTCCGATCCCCTGCCTCGCAATCTGGGCGTCGGCTTTTCATATAAACTGGTAAATTCCGCCTATAACCGATTGACTATGCAGGTTGAAGCCAATAAGTTGCTGGTTGATATGAACGAGGGTTTGGGCAAGGAAATGGAAAACGCCATCCGCCACTTTGGCGCCGAGTATTGCTACTCTAATCTTATTTCCTTGCGGGCCGGATATAAGTATGACAAGGAAGGCCAGGTAAAACATCTAACCTTTGGCGCGGGACTTAAACTGAGCGCGGCCCGGCTTGATTTTGCCTATGTGCCTTCATCGGAGGATTCTCCGCTGGCCAATACGCTGCGGATGTCATTCACGCTGGATTTGTAGCCTGATTAAAAATGGAGATTTTGACCGGCGGCTGGAAGCGGCCTTTATTGGTATCATAGGATGAAACGGCATAAACTGATATTGTTCGCCTTGATCGGTTTTCTGCTTTTTCCCGGTTCTGTGCTGGGCGGGAAGATGCTGACGATTGATAAACGGGAAACGATCCCGGAGGATTCCCGAACCGCCGAAAATCACCGGGCCTTTTTCTCGGGCCGCTCGCGGGAGAACCTGCTTCAGCTTGAGCGAAAAACGCCCTTTGCATTCCCCAAAACGGCTATTCTGACCGGAGTGGTGGATACCATAAATATCCTTGCCATCAGGGTTGCTTTCGCCTGGGAGGATTCTGATGATCCGAATACCACCGGGCGGGGAACGTTTGACCTGCGCGATACGGCGACTTTTCTGCAGCAGGAAGGTCACGCCATGGATCCGGCCCCGCATAACCGGCATTACTTTGAAGCTCACCTGAGGGCGCTGAACCGTTACTGGAAAGTCGTTTCCAACGGTAAACTGCATCTTAATTACCAGGTCTGGCCGCAGGAATCGGATTCCTGTTATCATCTTGATTCGTCAATGGGACATTACGGTTCCCAGCCGCCCAATTTCGGGCTGGGAGAGTTTTTCCATAACGCTCTTAACAAGGCTTATGAAGTAGACGGCGGCAGCCTTGATTTTCGTGACGAGCGAGGGAGAAAAAAGGCAGTCGTCATTTTTCATGCCGGGGCGGATCAGCAGACCAATCTCTGGTTTTCGGAAACAAATACGCCTTACGACCTGTATACCGGTTTCGCTATTTTCGATTCTTTGAACTGGGTTGTTCTGGGCGAGGACACCATCGCCGAAGGAGTCATAATGCCGGAAACGATGACCCAGGATAACCGGGTCACCGTCATGAACGCCGTCATGGCGCACGAGTTCGGGCATCAGCTTGGTTTGATAGATATCTACAACACCGGCAGCAGCCCGCTTTTGACCGAGGTCGGTGATTTCGCCCTGATGGATAACAACGGGTTGAATACGGCCGTTATCTTCGACGTTTACGGCGTGGGTGTGTTTGGTACCGTTCCGGTTTTTCCCTGCGCCTGGTCGCGCGCCTTCCTCGGATTTGATGAAGCGGTCGAGTACCGGCAGGGAACGTCAATCGAACTGGCGGCGGTCAAGATGCTTACTTCCGGTACGAAAGTCGCCAGGATACCGATCTCTTCAGCCGAATATTACCTGCTTGAAAACCGCCGTTCCGACGTTGACGGAGAAGTGGAAGGATTGCAGCTTGACAGTTCGTCCAATGTTATCTTGGGCCCGGTTAAACGCGATTTGGGCGGCGACAGCCTGATTCCCCTGCGCGAATATGACCTTAACATTCCGGAAGGTTCGGCCGGGATTGCCATCTGGCATGTTGACGAAGGCGTGGCGGCGGCGGATTATTTCCCCTTTGATATCTTTGATAACAATTTCAACGCCAACACCCTCCAGTGGGATCGCCGTCGGCGCTTCGTCAGGCTGGTGGAGGCCGACGGCAATATCGACTTCGGCGGCAATTACCATCGGGGTTTCGGGAAACCTCAGGACCTGTTTTACGAGGGGAATAATACTACTTTTGGCACTTATACAAATCCGCCGAGTATTTCCAACGACGGCGGCTATACGCATATAACCATCTCAAATATATCGGCCCCGGCTATGACGATGACCTTTGATCTTTCGCAGGATCGAATGGCCGAAGCCTTCCCGCGGAGAATATCGATACCGACAAGTCCCGACCTTTCGCCGGTGGCGGCCGATCTTGACGGCGACGGCGATGATGAAATCCTGACCGTCTCCGGCAAAAAGATACTGGCGCTTTTCGCCGACGGCCGCGATTTTCTCGATTCCCTGGGCATCCAAAAAGATTATGATACCGTTTACTGCCCGATCAATTCGACTACGAATGTTAACTCTGAGCGTCCTATAGGTTTTACTGTCGAGCCTATGCCGATCTTCGCCGAGGTGCAGGATAATATCACGATCAGTCCGGTGGTGGCAACCTTTGGAGATACAACCATAGTTCTTGTGGGTACGCGCTTTGGGATGACTTACGCTTTTCTGACCACACCGTACTCATTCGGTATTCCGGACATGTTTCGTGCGCGAAGGTACTGGATCCGGTTTGTATCTGCCAGTGAGGTAAAGACGATTATTCCCGACGAGCATAATAATATTATTCATGTATTTCATCGAAACGGGGAGGTAGTATCCTCTTTATGGGACAGCGTCAGTTCCGTTGCTGATACCAATGTTACGCGATTCAGCGGAGATATCACCGGCGCCTGCCGCTTTGGCGACGGCATGGCCGTAATTACCGAGTCGGGTGACGGTTCGATTCTTTATATGATGCGCGATGTCGGCGTTGCGCATCTGGACAACCGCGATACATTAATTGCCGACAGTATTATCATTGCCGGTGAAACCGGGTTTCATCCGCCGATCGCGACCGATTTTAATCGCGACGGTATAGATGAGATTGTTCTGCTTTCGCATAACGGCCATGTCCTTTGCTACAGCTTTGATCCGTCTGGAATTGAAAAATACCAGCCTCTTGATATTTTTACCAATGATACCGCTGCCACTGGGCCGGTTGCAGGTGATTTTTCCGGAAATGGGTATCCCGAACTGATTATTCCCGGTACCAACCGGCTGTACGGGTATAATCGGGAAGGATTAACTGCTCTCGATTTTCCGCTGACCGTCGATGACGGGCGTCCGGGTCAGCTAATTGTTTCCGGGCCGATTATATCCGATATCAGCGGCAACGGTTTCCCCGATATCGCCGTGGCGACTCTCGACTCTGCGGTTTATCCGAAGACGGCCATGATTTTTTATCTTGATACTCTCAGTTCGCCCGATACGACCTATCTTCGCACCAAAGATACGACTTACTATTATTACAATTACTTCAGCAATATCTATGTCGTATCTCCCGGAAATTTTCGCGTTGACGGTTTCCCCGTTCCGGCGGGAATGTACGGCATAAAATCACTTCGGGATACGGTGCTGGGCGTCGGCGCCCCGCTTCATCTTGAAGTCGAAAACGAAGGTTATCTGGTCAGTTGCGGCGGCGACGGTTGGTTGAATGCCTGGCGATGCGGCTGGACCGACGAGGCCGCCTTCTGGCCGATGGCGGGGCGTACGGCGGACGGCGCCGCTTACCTGCCCCTTGAAGAGCTTGGACAGGAAAGCGCCCTGTCGGAGTTATTACCCGAAGCACGATTCTTCGGTTACCCAAACCCGGCTACCGGAGAGAAAACGACTATTCGTTACTACGTCAGCCAGCCGGCCAGAGTAACCGTCACCATATTTGACGCCCTGGGTGATAAGGTCGCCGAAATGAAAAAAGAGGTTGCCGACGGCAACCGCGAAGACGAAATTCCCTGGAATCTGGCCGGTGTCGCTTCCGGCGTGTATCATTGCCGCCTGGAGGCGGTCGCTCTTTCGGGTTCCGAACAAGCGGTAGCGTTTAAGAATATCGCGGTGGTAAAATAAGGGGGAAATCGTGCGTTATTGTTCGAAATATAAAATTATTCCGGCGTTGACTCTTATTTTGGCTATTGTTTCCGGGGCGGCGTTTGCTTCGTCCGGCGCGCCGAAGAGTACCATTTTCATGCAGAATAACAGCGCCGCTGTCAGCAGCTATTTTACACGATTAAAAGGTGAGAATCTTATCTTTCGCCAAATACAAAATAACACCGACCCGTCTTCGAGTTTTGACATTCGTGATTCCGGCGCTGCAAAAGAAGTGGATACAGATAAAAAGAATGTCAGGAAAGCGTTTCTCTATTCGTTTGTCATTCCCGGCGCCGGGCAGATGTATACCGGTTCCAAAATCAAGGCGGTTTTGTTCCTCGGCGTCGAAGCGCTGGGATGGACAGGATATTTTACTTATCAGGGCCGTGGAGATGATAAGACAGGGATTTTTGAAGACTATGCCAATACTTACTGGTCGCGCCAGCAATATGCGGCGTTTCTGGATTCGGTTCCGCCGGAATACCATTTCACTCACGAACTTCCCGCAACCAACACGCAGCAGTATTATGAAATGATCGGCAAATACGATCAGTTTGTCTATGGCTGGGACGATACCGAACCGCAGCCGCCCGATTATGAAAACATAGGCATCGCTTATTCGGCCCATCGCCTGCATTACGAGGATATGCGCCACGACGCCAATAAACAATATGACCGGGCCACCAAGTCGCTTATCCTGGTAATGTTCAATCATCTGGTTTCCGGATTCGAGGCGGCTCTGTCGGCTAAAAGGCATAACGACCGGGTTGCTATGCCGGCAGGCGGTATTTCGATAGAAGCGCAGATGGCCAGGATAGACTATGAACAAATTCCAATGTTGACCATGACTTACACGTTTTAGATTATGAAAAAACGCATCTTACTTGCAGGTATTATTATTCTCCTTGTTCATTCGGCTGTATGCCGTGCCGGCGATGATATCCGACTGTCGCCGGGCCTGTTGAAACCGCTTCCTTTGATTACGAATAGCCTGTCCGCTGCTGCGGCTAGTGCGCAGCAGTCCGGTTCGGATCGGTCATTCATCGATATGTCAAGACCTGCCGCAGCCAAAGAAATATCAATGAAAAAAGCGATGTTTCTTTCGATCCTCGTGCCGGGAGCCGGTGAATATTACGCCGGGTCAACGTTTAAGGGTCAGGTTTTTATGGGCGTTGAGCTGGCCATCTGGTCCGGATTTATCGCCTATCGGGTTTACGGGGGGTGGAAGAAGAACGACTACAAGGACTACGCCTCCGCTCGTGCCGAACTGGATAACAGCGGCAAGGACGACGAGTTTTACGACTGGGTCGGCTTTTATGACAGCCGCGAGGAGTTTAATCTGTTGGGTCGCCTCTATTATCCCGATCGACCCTATCTGCCCGATACCCGATATTACCACTGGCAATGGGAATCGGAAAAAGATCGATTCCGTTTCAAAGACCTTAAAGATGCCTCAAGAAAGGCTTTTCGCAACTCCACTTTCATGCTGGGACTGGCCGCTCTGAACCGGCTTATTTCCGGTATTGACACCTATCGCACGGTCAGGGCGGCCCGCAGAACGGTCAGTTCCCTGACACAATTCGGCGATTACAAGTTGAAAGTGTCGCCGCGGCTATCATTCAAAGATCCCGGCGTGAAAATATCGTTGTCGCGGAAATTTTAGGCATGCGCATCTTATCGGCCATGCTCAGCTTCCTGGTTTTGCTCTCCTGTCACAGTTCATCACCCCCGATACCGGCAGAAACGGAAACGCCTGTCAAAGTCCCCCGGCAACTGGTCTTCGAGCGCGAAGTATCCGGCCGTGTCATGGCCTATGACCTGAAACGTCCTTCCGGTCTGGCATTAAGCGTTACCGGCGACCTGTACATTTCCGACACCGGAAATCATCGCCTTATCAAGCTTGACCGCCGATTGAATCCGGTGCGTGACTACGGCGGTTATGGAAGCGGCATCGGCAAATTCCAAAATCCGGAAGATATAGTCATTGACCGCGGTCTTAATCTGTATGTTCTCGACACCGGTAACAGGCGGGTCGTCCAGCTTGACGCTAACCTGAATTATGTCGATGATTTCAAAGCCGAAGATGATCCGGAAGAAATAATTTCCACGCTGGGTAAACTTTCCGGCGTGCAGGTTTCATCTCTTGGCGAAATAACGGTTGCCGATTATGATAATTCCCGCCTGATCAGGATGGATAATTTCAAACGATTCAGCCGCTATATCGGCGATTTTGGTTACGGAGAAGGTTCTTTGCTCAACCCGCTCGGCCTGGCCGCCGACAAGAAAGGCCGAATCTATGTAGCCGACGCCGGCAACGGCCGCATTGCCGTTTATGATGATTACGGCAATTATCTTTTCCGGTTCGGCCGCGATAAACTTGGGTGTCCTTCGGCTGTCGCCGTTTCGCCAACCGGAATTATCTGGGTGTCCGACATGGAACGGCAATCTCTATTTGCTTTTGGGCTCGACGGTCGGCTGTTGATGCAAATGGGCGGGGGCGGGGCCGGGGCCGCACGTGATGAGTATGAGTTCAACAACGTCGAGGCAATAGCCGTTTCCCCGGACGGCTATCTTTACGTTGCCGACAGCGGCAATAACCGGGTGTTGGTCTATCGTATAATATATGAGGAAAACCGGTAACAGATTGTCCCGCCGACTTCGTTTTGTTCTCATTATAGCCATACCTGTTTCTATAACACTCCTTACATGTTCGGCGCATGCCGGCCGGGTCAGGAAAAGTTTTCCTCTATCGGCGAAAAGCCGCGTTATTGAAACCGGAATCGCTCCGATAGCCGACGGCTCTGATTCCGTGTTGTGTGACGGAGATCTGCTTAGACGCGGCGACGATTATGAAATAAATCTGCTCACCGGCAGGTTGACTTTTGTCTATCAATCGGTATGCGATTCGATTATCCTGATTGCCTTTCAACTTCCTGCCTGGTTGACGGAACCGGTCGGCAATCCTGTTCCGCAGGGGAGCAAACGGATTTATTTGGAAACAAATCCGGGCAACCTGCCGCATCGGCCGGTATCGGGCCCGCAAAAAATCAAGCTTTCCGGAAACAAATCGTTTTCCTTTAATGTCGGTCGTTCCGGCGAAGGACGCTTTTCGCAGGGCCTAAATATAGATTTTGACGCTCTCCTGACCGGCGGCCTGCGCGCGCGCGGATCGGTTTCAGACCGGATCGGTTCCACCACCGCCGCCATACCCGGTTCCGGCGGCACGACATTGCTGTCGGAACTTGATAAATACTTCTTTGAGATTGAAGGCCGAAAGGTGACGGTGCGCGGCGGCGATATTAATACATCCGCCGGGTCTTATCTTCCGGCCAAGAAGATCAAAGGCGTTTACGGCTTATTCAAAAGCGAAAGTTTTAATTTTGCGGCGGACGTCGGCCGCCCGGCGGGGAGGTTTGTCAGCCGGAATATCAGAGGTGTTGACGGCCGCCAGGGTCCTTATCAGGCGCGCGGAAACGACGGCCTTCCGACGGCGGTTGTGCACGGTTCGGAAAAAGTCTATCTGGACGGTCGATTGCTGGAGGGCGGTTCGGATAAGCATTACCTGTTCGATTATCCGTCCGGTCGCATAACCTTTTCGCCGCGGGTTCTGATAACTTCGCGCAGCAGGATTGAAATCGATTTTGAAGCGGCTGAAAATAATTACGAACAGGTTGTTTACGATGCTATCGGCGGCGTGGGGGGCGTGAGAAAAAAGTTCAGCTTCAGCGCCGGATTCAGGCGGGAATCGGACGATAAAGAACGATTACGGTTTGGTTCATATACTCCGGCGGAAGTATCCATTCTGCAAAATGCCGGTGATTCGACATCCGGCGCGGCTAAAAGCGGCGTGGTTGAAGATCCTGACGGAGACTATGAATCGGCGACCGATTCCTTCGGGATTGAATATTACCGCTATGTCGGAAGCGGTAACGGAGAATACAAAATCTCATTTTCATTCGTTGGAGAGGGGGAGGGTGATTACAGTTATATAGGTTCAGGTGTTTATCAATATGCGGGCAAAGGCGTCGGCGATTACCTGCCGATAATCTATCTGCGGCTTCCGGTGCGCAACGATTATCTCTTTACCGTAATGGAGATATTCCCCTATTCCGGGGGAAAGATGCGGCTGGAATACCAGGGAAACATTCGTGATCAAAACCTGTTTTCTAACTCGGATGACGGCGACAATTTCAAAAGCCGGGTTGTGGGAGGTTTTTTCCATAGCGACAGCAGCCTTAATGCCGGTCTCGATTTTTACTTTCGTCAGGACGATTATAAATCATTTAGTCGGCTAAAAGCCGCCGATTACAATCGGCTTTGGGCGCTGCCGCAGGGAGAAATTTCGGGCGACGAACTCAGGATTGAGACGGATAATTCGTTTAAGTACCGCCATAACCGCTTCAAAGCGGGATACGGATACCTTAGATATAAAGACAATCTTCACTCGCGTCGCCTGATGCTTGGGGCGCATCTTCTGGAAAATAAAAGGCTATCTCCTCGCATAACATACCAGAGCGGCAATTCGGAAAGCTTAAGTAATCCGTCGAAGGACGGCTTATTTGAAAAACTCAACGCCGGTGCGGCTCTCAAGCCGATAAGGACCCTGCGGCTTGATTTTGATTTCGACCGGGAACTATCCAAAGACCGTTTCGGGCCAGAACCAAGCGTTGAAAAGTATCTCCGGTATCGCGGCACGGCTTTTTTGGGCAATACCGTTCTTGCGGTTTCCCGCCGGATTGATTTCCGAAGCGGCGCATACGGCGTCAAGGGGCCGCAGTCGGACAAAATAGAACTAACCTCCGATGAAAACCTCGGCAGGCTCAGGATTTCGGTCGCCGGCGCCTGGCTGGATCAGAAACGACTTGATTCCGACCGGCAAGACCGAAGGGAACGTCTGTTTCAAACATCTTTCAGTTATTCTCCCGCCGGCGGATGGTTGTCAATGCAGGCGGAATACCGCCAGAATCGTCAATCGGCCCGGCCATCCGCGTACCGATACATTCAAGTCAACAGCGGCGAGGGTGACTATCGGTTCGAAGACGGCCGGTACCTGTCCGATCCGGATGGCGATTATATCCGTATCATGGAGGAAACCGGGCAGGCGACATCGGTTTCGGTCGGAGAAAAAAGCCATAATATCGTCTTTTATCCCGGCCGATTGCCGGTGCCGAAAAGTTATAAAAATATTCTTTCTCAGATCGCCTTTCGCCTGCGCACGGAGATTACCGAGGAACTGCCCGGCCGGGACAGGCATCACATTTCCTGGCTGCTTCCCTGGGTCAGCCATTCCGGCCTTGATTATCTGAACCGCCGCCGCAGGGAAGGTTACTCGGTTCTGTCATTCCCGATGTTCAATTTTTACATTTTGAATTTCTCCTGCAGCCATGTTTTTGAAGAACACGAAAGCGGTTCGCAACTGAGTCGCAACCGGAAAGAGTATGATACGCAAATCAAGAACCGTCTTTCTCCTGCGGTTCGGACTGATCTGAAGTGGCATCATGTAAGAAGCAAAGAACGAGGAGTCGGGCTTGTATCGTTACATCTGATAAGTAATGAATATATTGCCGGCCTTATTATAAATCAGGGCCGCTTTCAACTGATGCCTCAAATCGCTCACGTTCGATTCAGCGATGATCTGTCCGGCGGCCAGGGGCGCGGCGTTTGGATAAGCGCCGAAACCATCTATCGTCGGCCGGACCGGGGTGAGATGCGGTTCCATACCGAACTGCGGTCGCTGACCGAGAAACAAAAATTCAGTCAGCCGGAATATCAGGTTACCGGCGGCAAACGGTTCGGGAAATCGGCCCTTTTCGGTCTTATCGGGAGTTATGATATCGGCAAATCAATGCGGTTAACGGTCAATCTTACCGACCGGATTTTTGAAGACCGTCCGGCCGAATTTGTTGGAAGAGGGGAACTCGTTGCCCGATTTTAGGCGGATAATAACGGTATTAATGATACTGACTATTGCGATTGTTGGGCGGCCTGCTGCGTCGTTTTGCACTGAAGTTCGAATCGTAAATGCGCCGGACGAATCGGACAATCCCCTTTCCGGTGAACTACGTAAGATGATTGAGAAATCATTATTAAAAGCTTCGACTGATGAGTTAGCCGGTCTGATTTCGGATGCCGGATACCTTAACAGTAGCGTGACTGTTTCCGGAGATACGGCCGTGATTGAAACCGGGCCGCTGTTTAAGATTGGTGATATATCTTTGTCAATTGTTTTCCATGATGGTCGGGTCGTTACGCAGGAAGTTTCCGGCTATGGAGGTCTTGCCGCGAGCAGGGAGCATATTGAAAAAATAAAGCATGAAATTATTTCTCGCTACAACGAACGAGGGTATTACTTCGCATCTTTGAATACCGGCCGTGTGGTGATGCGTGATGACGTAATTGATATGGAATTGAAGCTGATCGCCGGCCCGCCGGTCTCCATTGACGGAGTAAGATTTAAGGGTCTGAATAAGACCAATCCTGATTTCGTCAGGAAACTTACCGGTTTGAGAGAAGGCGATTTATTTGTTGAAAAGCAGCTCGAATCGGCGGTTCGCAACATCGAAACCGGCGGATATTTGAAAAACGATTCCACGCCGCAACTGCTCCCTAATGAAAACTACGACGGCGTCGAAATCCTGTTTCGTCTCGCGGAGATGAAAAGCAACAGCCTGGAGTTGGGTGGCGGCTATTTACCTCGTCAGGGAAAGATTGATGGTGAATTCGTCGGGCGGATGGATTTTCGCTCGGTGAACCTTTTCGGTTCCGGAAGACGGATAGAACTTTTTCTCGATCGCAAAGATCGAGCTTCATCAAGAGTAAGAATGCTTTTCGGTCAGCCGTTTTTTGTCCCGGATCACATGGAGCTGACGTTTCAAATGGAGCAGACAGATTACGATTCCTCGTATCATTCGTTTATGGTTGATGGAGACTTAAGCTTATATACGGCCGGTGGGACGCGGTTGTCCGGGGGATTGTCATGGAGTCGCGTCGAGCCGCAGAGATCAAGCCAGCCGCCTTCCCGGTCTCTGGCCGGCGTAGTCCGCTGCGAAATACAAAGACTCGATTACGCGCCCAATCCTTCAGCCGGTCGAAAAGTACAACTTGGATTTTCGTATATCAGACGATCCAGCCGACCGGACACGACGGCCACCGCTCTGGTCAGCAATGAAACCCTGTTTGAAGTCGCCGCGGATAATTATTTCCCGCTTTTTGGTTGTTTTGTCTTCCGCATAAATCTTGAATCGCGGGTCAGGATAACCACGCGGGAGCTTATCGATTTTTCCGAGCAGTTCAAGCTGGGCGGATTTGGTTCGCTTCGGGGATACCGGCAGGATCAGTTTGCCGGACGTCGGACTTTTTTGGGACAGGGTGAACTGCGCTTAAGGCCCTCGCCTCGATTCGCGGTTTATCTGTTTGCCGATTTGGGAGTTGTCTATTCAAAAAAAGAGGTTTTGCCCGGCGCAGTGGAATCCAATAATCTTACCCGTCCCGGCTTCGGATTGGGATTGTTCGCGGGCGGCGATGATGCGAGAATGACGCTTGAACTCGGCTGGGGACGTGATGATCGTCTTGATGACGGCAAAGTCCATCTTGGGCTGGCAACCTTGTTTTAACCTTGACCTGATTGTTCGTGGCGGGCTATTTGTAAAACGTGGAAACCATCCGGGCATATTTTTCACTTATAAGAGTTCATAACGGCCTGATGGCGTCGCTGGGTGTGGCGGTAGGCCAGTATCTTTCTTCATCGTCGGGCAATTTCCCTCTGAATCCTTATGGTATGGCGGCGGCATTTTTTGTCTGCGGATTCGGCAATATATTGAACGATATCCTTGATATTGAAACGGATCGTATCAATCACCCTCAACGTGCCCTTCCATCGGGCCGAATTACACTCGGCCAGGCCAAAGCTCTCGCCTTGCTGTTTCTTCTGGTATCTATCGCTCTGCTTATCCCGTTGAACGGTCCCGGCCGGATTATAGTCATATTGGCCGTTTTGCTTCTTGTCTGGTACAATTTCAGGCTCAAGCATACCGCCTATACAGGGAATATCGCCGTTTCTCTGTTGGGCGGCCTGACATTTATGCTGGGTGGAACGGTGGTCGGTATCGATAATGCGCCGGCTCTGCCCGGGCCGGTAATCCCTGCCGTTTTTGCGTTCCTGATGCACTTCGGACGCGAAATAATAAAAGATATTTCGGATCTCACCGGCGACGCCGTTACCGGTAGTCAAACTGCTCCCGTGTTAAAGGGTACAACGGTTCCTTTGATTATTGCCTATCTGCTTTTTCTTCTGTTAATAATTCTTTCTGTTTCAGTTTACCTGCTTGGTTGGTTCAACACCGTCTATTTTATAATCACGCTTTTATTGGTTGTAATTCCTCTGATCGGGCAACTGATCTGGCTGGGGATAAAACCTGACCGGAGAAAATGCCGCCTTGCCGCCGCGCTTATCAAACTACAGATGCTTCCCGGCATTATTGCTCTGATTTTGGGGAAAAATTATTGACCGCTTGCATACCTGCGTGATTGATTTAGAAAATAGCGGCTTATGTATTTTTATGCCCGGGTTTGAATAACGTCTATGCCTGCTTTGAGTAAAAAACGCCAAAAAAATTGAAAACCTTTACATCCCATTTTTGTATAAACCATCTTTAACGACAGGATTAAAGAACTTGACGAGGTAATTTGCCGGTTGTTAATTTAGCAATTAATATGAACGCTGATAAATGCCTTTTAATTACAGCAATTATCCTATTCACTGTCCTGTTGCCTTTTACGGGCGCGGCGGCCGGAAATATCAGTATTTCCGCCGAAGTTACCGGCGCTTCGATTCCTTTTGAAGGCAGGGATACAATTATCGTCAGACTTGCGTGGGAAGGGGAACCCTTTCTTTATCAAGTTGATGATTTTCCAATGCCGGAACTGGAAAAATTCAAAATCCTCGGCTCGTCGTCATCAGTCGCCAGCAGCGCCGATTCCGTCGTACCCTCAGGACAGGCGACGATGCGCACCTACAAGTACGTTCTCGAACCGACCGATTTCGGAACCGGGGTTATCAAACCTCTTAACCTGACGGCAACCAACAGGGTGACCGAAGAAAAACATAATCTACAAACCGGCCGTTTGACGGTCGAGATCGCAAGGCCGACGCCAAAACCTGATAAAGAATCACTTATTTCCGGAATAATAATTTTTATTGCCGCGGCGGTGATTATAATCGTTGGAGCGGCGGCTATTATAATCATCAGGAAGAGGAAACCTGGGGCAGGTAAGGAACCGGATGTCGGGCGGCGTTATCTTGAGGCTCTTGAGGAAATCAAAAAAGAAACTATAGCCGACGGGAAGCTTTTTTATTCCCGGCTTTATCGCTTGCTTGTGCAATACCTTGAAAAAGAATGCGGCGCGAAGTTGTCCGGTTGCACAGGCGAGGAAGTTTTACGGGAAGTGGAGTTGCTTGATAACGAATCGGAAAGAGCGAAATTGAGCGGCTGGCTTGATAAAGCCCTAAAGGTGAAATTCAAGCCGGAAGAGCTTTCTTCCGGTGAAATTGAAGATACCTATAACGCCGTACACAAATTCTTTGAAAGCAGAATCTCAAACAAATAAACGGAGGATTGATGGATCTCGACATCAAACAGATTCAGGATGAGGTCGAAAATAAATCGGAGTTCATTGAACGCCTGACCTCGGAAATCAGCTCGGTCATCGTCGGACAGAAATATATGATTGACCGCCTTCTGGTAGGTCTTCTGGCGGACGGGCATATATTGCTGGAGGGAGTACCCGGATTGGCCAAGACCCTGGCTGTAAAATCGCTGGCGGCCGGAATCAAAGCCAATTTCCAGCGGATACAGTTTACTCCCGACCTTCTGCCGGCTGACCTGATCGGCACCATGATCTACAACCCGCAAAAGGCGGAATTTTTTGTCAAAAAAGGGCCGATTTTTACCAACATTATCCTTGCCGATGAGATAAACCGCGCGCCCGCCAAGGTGCAATCGGCCCTGCTGGAAGCGATGCAGGAACGACAGGTAACAATCGGCGAAAAAACCCATAAACTCGACGAGCCGTTCCTTGTCCTTGCCACTCAGAATCCGATTGAGCAGGAAGGAACCTATCCGCTGCCGGAAGCTCAGGTTGATCGTTTCATGCTTAAGCTGAAAATCGACTATCCTTCTCAGGAAGAGGAACGGCTGATTATGGATCGGATGACGGTCGGCGGAGACATCATCGTCAATGCCGTCGTTACGGCCGGTGATATTCTTGAAGCGCGCCGGGTGGTAACCGGCATTTATGTCGATGAGAAGGTGAAAGATTATATTCTTAACGTTGTTTTCGCCACTCGCGAACCGGCGCGGTACGGTCTGTCTGAACTGGCTGATTTTATCGCCTATGGCGCGTCGCCCCGGGCGTCGATTTATCTTAACCTGGCCGCAAAGGCGCATGCGTTTCTCAAAGGCCGCGGCTATATCACGCCTGAGGATATCAAGGCGATTGGCCACGACGTCCTGCGCCATCGCATTATTATTACCTATGAGGCCGAGGCTGAGGAAACCACCGCCGACGACATCGTCCAGAAGATTTTCGATACCATCGAGGTGCCGTAAACAGCCGTGGTCGGGAAGGAGATATTCAAAAAAGTCCGCCGGATAGAGATACGCACCCGTCGGCTGGTCAATGACCTCTTTTCGGGCGACTATCATTCCACCTTTAAGGGTCAGGGAATGGAGTTCGAGGAAGTGCGGGAATATTCCCCGGGAGACGACATCCGCCTGATCGACTGGAACGTTACCGCCCGAACCGGTTTTCCGCATATTAAGAAATACAAGGAAGAGCGGGAACTGACGGTAATTCTGATGGTGGATGCTTCCTCGTCCGGCCGATTCGGTACGTACGAAAAATACAAAGAGGAACTGGCCGCAGAGCTGTGCGCATTACTCGCTTTTTCGGCAATCAAGAACAACGACAAAGTCGGCCTGATTATTTTTACCGATGCTATAGAGAAGTATATCCGCCCTCAGAAAGGGAAGGCGCACGTCCTGCGGTTGATTCGAGAGATTCTGTATTTCACGCCGGAGCGCACAAAAACCGATATCGGTGGAGCGCTGGAATTTTTCAGCAAGGTGACCAAAAGGCGTTCGGTCGCTTTTCTGATTTCAGATTTCATGTCCGAAGATTATTTTACGCCCCTGCGTATCGCCAATAAGAAGCACGATATGATTGCGGTCAGGATTTCCGATCCTCGCGAATTTGAATTCGGGAATTATGGCCTGATGGAACTGGAGGATGCCGAGACCGGCGAGATAACGGTTATCGATACCGCCTCGCGCAAATTCCGCAGCGAGTTTGCCGCTCACAGCAGGGATTCCAACGACCAACTGAAACGTGCTCTTCGCCTGATCGATCTCGACTTCATCCAGATACGGACCGACCGGTCATATATCGTACCGCTGATTCAGTTTTTCAAAATGAGGGAGAAACGGCGCTGATGACGGGTCAGAGTAGAATATACACAAGCTTATTAGTCCTGACGGTTGCGTTGTCGGCTGTTTCACTGGCGCTGGTGATCCTTATCTATGCTTCACTGCCGAAAAACCCGGAAGATGAAATCGTAACCAACGCCAAAAAACTGGCCGGGGAACTGGCTGATAATAACCTGCCCGAAGCCGCCATCGAAGAATACGGCAAAATACTTGAAAATATTCGTTTAAGTAACTCCGAACGCGGAGCCGTCAACTACCTGATAGGTAAGATCTATTTCGAAGATATCGGGGATTATGAAAAGGCGGCTGCCTTTTATATTCGGGCGCGATCGCTGGATGAGAATGCTTCTTATTACAACGAAGCGGGAAAAAACCTGATAACCTGTCTGGAACGGATGGGGCGACGGCTCGACGCCCGGCGCGAACTGGATCGGCAGACGAGTTTTGAACCGGATACCGGCAAGGTCACGGGGGAAATCGTGGCTAAAGTCGGAAGTTATGATATTACTCTGAGTGATTTCAACAAGGCTATTCAGTCGTTGCCGCCGGAAATGCAAGATGAATTTTCTGATACTGAAGGCAGGAAACAATTTCTCAACCGGATGATCGGCCGGGAACTTCTTTATCATGCCGCCCTGCGCGAAGGTTTTGATAAGACAAGCCGGGTGCGCAGAGATATGAAAAACCTCGAAAAAGAATACATGGTGCAGTATTACACTCAGGAGAAGATTATCCCCACTATCGAACCCGACACGGCCGAGTTGAATCTGTATTATGAGGCTCATAAAGATAAATTCGACGAAAAGAAATTTGAAGAAGTCCGCGAACAGGTTACGAAGGAATATATGGCCTATATTAGCCGGAAAGCGGTCAACGAGTATATCGAGAAACTGATGGAAGCCGAACCGGTGCAGACCTTCGAGGAGAATCTTAAATAAAAGCGGTCATGAACGACAGGAGATGCAGCATATTCGAGTTTGCTCCGGTTGTCGACCTTAACCGGATTGGGCAGGTTATCGAGCGTTTCGAATCTTACCGGAGGAAGCCGTGAGATTATTCGTTCCGGTTATGGCGTTTGTACTGATGAGCCTGTTCCCGTGTATGGCCGCGGGAGGCGATCAGCTAATAGAGGTCACGGCTTCAGTTGACAAGCAGACGGCATATATCGGCGACATTATCGATTATATGATTACCATTACGTATGATTCAACGTTTCAACTGACGCCGCCGGCGGTTGGAGCCAACTTGGGCGGATTCGACGTTAAGGATTACGACGTTGGCAATGAGAAAATCCTGGATGACGGCCGCCGCCGACAGATCATACGGTTTAATATACGCACCTTTACCACCGGCGAATATGTTATTCCGCCGCTTCCGATAGAATATATGCTGCCTGATTCAACCAAAAAAATCATCACAGCCGACCCCATAAAAATCGAAATAAAATCTCTTCTCGGAGAAGGGGCAGCAGCGGATACCCTGCAGTTGCGCCCGCTTAAAAAACAAGTTTCGCTGGCCGGGAATCGGACGAAACTGATACTTTCAATCGTCGCCGCAGTGCTGGTGATTGTCGCGGTGATTATTTATGTTATCCTTCGACGCCGGAGAGCGAAACACGGCGAAGAATATGTTGACCCCCGGCCGGCCTGGGAAATCGCTTATGCCGATCTGGCCATGCTGAAAGAGCGCGGACTTACGGCAAAAGGGGAGATCAAGCTTTTTTATGTCGAGTTGTCGGATATTTTCAGAAGATACCTCGAAAGGAAATTCGACTTCGCCGCCGTTGATATGACCACCGAAGAGATAAACGATACGCTGACTCTCCTGACCATGAATGATGATATTCGAAACGACGTCATTTCGTTTCTCGAACACGCCGACCTGATCAAATTTGCAAAGTATATCCCGCCGGTTGAACGGCCCAATCAGGATTGGGAGACCGCTTATGGTTTAGTGGAAAAAACCAGGGATATTATCCTGACTCCAATAATCGAACCGGAACCTGAACCGATTGTTTCAGCCAGGATTGAATCGGAAACACCGGAAGAACGCGAACTGAAATATATACCCCCTGAATTACGCGACCGGTTTGCTCCGGAAAAGAAGGAGGATACGTTGTGAGTATCCTCAAGTTCGAAGGATGGGATCTTATTTTTCTGCATGTTCCCGGATGGCTGATTTTACTTGTCGGCGGTCTGGTAGCAGCCGCAATGGTCTGGCATTATATTGCCCGACTGTCGCGCAAATCGGCCTCGGTGCGCTATTCTGATTTATCTCTGGTAAGATCGGAGAAGAAAACCCTGCGCCAGCGTCTGCGCCCGCTGGTTTATCTGCTTCGAGTACTGGCTGTCGCGTTTCTCTTTATTGCCCTGGCCCGTCCGCAGGCGGGCAATGAAAAACGCGATATCGAGGCTGAGGGGATTGATATAATCATGGCGCTCGACGTGTCCGGTTCGATGAAAGCTGAAGATTTCAAACCACACAATCGTTTGCATGTAGCCAAGGAAGAGATCAATAAATTTATTGATCGCCGGGTCAGCGATCGAATAGGGCTGGTTGTGTTTGCCAAATCTTCCTTTACCCAGTGCCCGCTTACTCTTGATTATGGAATTTTGAAAAACTTCCTTGACCGGGTCGATTTCGACATGATCGAGGACGGCACCGCCATCGGGCTGGCTCTGGCCAATGCCGTCAACCGCCTGAAAGATTCGGAAGCGAAATCAAAGGTTGTGGTGCTTCTCACCGACGGCGTCAACAACGTCTGGGAGATCGATCCTCTTACGGCGGCCAACGTGGCCAAAACGATGGACGTTAAGGTTTATACCATCGGCGTCGGCAAGCCGGGGAATGCCATGTACCCCGTCCAAGACCCTGTTTTCGGCAAGCGGTATGTCTATCTCCCGAATGAAATCGACGAGGAATCGCTGCGAAAAATCGCTGAAACTACCGGGGGCATTTATTTTCGGGCCCGTTCCGAGGCCGAGCTTGACCGAATATACGGCGAGATCGATCAACTGGAGAAAACCAAAGTTAAGGTTCATGAGTATATACAATACGAGGAACTGTTTTTTGGCTGGCTTTTGTCGGGGTTTGGACTGCTTCTGGCCGAGGTTGTTCTTGGTCAGACATATTTCAAAAAGATTCCTTAGGGATATTGCCTGATGCGTTTTTATGAACCGATATATCTGCTTGGCATATTATTGATTCCCGTAATCGCCTTGTTTTTCTGGTGGGCGATAGACAGGAAGAAAAAGCTCCTGGCCCGTTTTGGCGATATGCCTCTGATTATGCGGGCCGCTTCGGGCATATCATTTAAACGGCAGGCAAGCAAAGTGACGATGCTTTGTGCGGCGGTTCTTTTTCTGTCGCTGGCGGCGGCCAAACCGCAAATCGGAACGCACATGGAGTTGATGAAGCGCGAAGGTATCGATATTATCATAGCTATCGACGTTTCCAGGTCGATGGAAGCGATGGATGTTACGCCCGGCCCGATATCGCGTCTGGCCAAGGCCAAGCAGGAGATTCGTTCGCTTATCAATCCGGAAAGGCTCCAGGGTGACCGGGTCGGCCTGGTGGCTTTTGCAGGTGAAGCCTTTATACAATGCCCGCTGACGCTTGATTATTCGGCGGCCCGAATTTTCCTTGACGTTATAAATACCGATCTTATCCCGTCTCCCGGTACCGATCTTGGCGCGGCCATTCGAAAAGCCGCCGAAGGGTTTATCCGCCGGGAACGAAAACATAAGGTATTGATACTTATCACCGACGGCGAAGGGCACGGCAGCGATCCAATCAAAGCCGCTGAAGAGGCCCGCAAGGAAGGCGTTAAAATATATACCATCGGCATCGGCAATCCGGAAGGCGAACCGATACCGATATACAACAGGCGGGGCGAGCGGGTCGGGTTCAAAAAAGACAAAGAGGGGGAGGTAGTGATTTCCAAGACCGACGTGACCTCTCTGCAAAAAATTGCTTTGGCCACCGGCGGGAAGTTTTACAGGGCGAGTCCGTCGGAGATGGAACTGGATAAAATCTACGAAGAAATCGCCGGAATGGAAAAAAAAGAGCTTGAAGGAAAGCTACTGCTTCAGTATGACGACAGGTTTCAATGGCCGCTGGCTATAGCGATGCTGTTTATTATCTGGGAGCTGTTTCTGCCGGAACGGGTAAAAAAGATAAGAAGGAGCGCAGAGGCGTGATACGGCTGACTTTGTTTGCGGTAATCAGCGTAATTCTGGTTGTACCTGTTCTGGCCGATGACCATGTTTCCTTAAACGAAAAGGGAAACAAAGAGTTTGCCGAGGGAAACTACAAGGAGTCCCTTGAATATTATCGCCGGGCGGAAGTTGAGCGACCGGAAACGCCGGAAATATATTATAACCATGCCAATGCATTGGTTGAGACCGGCAGCTTTGAGGAAGCCGCCGAAAAATACGGCAAGGCTATGGCCACAGATGACATTTCGCTTCAGGCCGGCATTTACTATAATTCCGGCAACGGCTATTTTTTACAGGAAGATTACGTGAAAGCAATCGAAGCCTACCAGCAGACACTTGAGCTTAACCCTGATGATCTGGATGCCAAGTATAATCTGGAACTCGCGCGCAACCGATTGAAAGAACAAATGGAACGGCAACCACAGGAGCAAAACCAGCAGGGTCAGCAGCAGCAGCAGGAGAATCAGCAAAACGACAAGCAGGATCAACAGCAACAACAGCAGCAGAAAGAGAACCAACAGCAGCAGGCTCAGGAACAACAACAAAAACAACAGCAACAGCAACAGCAACAGCCTAACCCTGATGAGATGTCAAAAGAGGATGCTCTGAGAATACTGCGAGCTTTGGAAGAAGCCGACGAGGAAAATCAGAAAAACAGGCAAAAGGTCAAGATCAAAGGTACATACCGGGGTAAAGATTGGTAAAGGCGGTGCGTAAATATCGGATCATAACCTTGTTGGCGGTTAGCCTGGCGATGTTTTTAACTTTACCGGTTGCCGCTCAGGATGACGTTTCTATCAATTTGTCGCTTGATCGAAATACCGTCGGGCTGGATGAAACGACCATCCTGTCGGTAACCATGTCCGGCGCCGGAAGACAACAATTGCCCGATCCCAAACTGCCGCCGCTTCCCCAGTTTGAAATATATTCCGCGGGTAGTTCGACAAATCTGCAAATAATCAACGGGGCTATGACCTATGGGCAGACATATAATTATATTTTATCACCGAAAAAAGAAGGGACTTTTCCTATTCGTTCCGCATGGGTGGTGGTGGATGGCAAACGATATGAATCGAATGAATTATCAATAAAAGTTCTCGCCTCGGGCGCTGAAGCGGCCGGCTCGGCAGACAAAGAAGCCGTCGACGGCGAAGGAGAAGCGAAAGACCTGTTCCTGACGGCTGAAGTCGATAAGAAAAATCCTTATGTTGACGAGCAAGTGACCCTCATTATTAAATTTTCCCGACGCCGAGGGATTAAGCTGCTCTCAACACCCGATTACGTTCCGCCTCAAACGCCCGGGTTCTGGACCAATGAGATTGGCCCTCAGAAGCAATATTACCAGACCATTAATGGCACCGATTATTTGGTCGCTGAAATTAAGACCGCTCTGTTTCCAACCAAGCCGGGCAAGCCAACTATTGACCGGGCGCAGGTAACGGCCACGGTTCCGGATCGTCGCCGTCGCCGAAGCCGCGATCCGTTTTCGCTTTTTGATGATATTTTCCAGCAGGGACGCAACGTAATCGTCAAATCGAAACCGATAACGGTCAACGTTAGGCCGCTGCCTGTCGAAGGCAAAACCGAACAGTTCTCCGGAGGTGTCGGCAGTTACAAGATTTCGGCTGCGGTGGATAAACGCGAGGTGGAGGTGAACGAGGCTATTACTTTGACGGTAAAGATTTCCGGTCGAGGCAATATCAAGTCTATTCCCGAACCGTCCCTGCCGGAACTGGCAGATTTTCGCGTGGAGGAATCTTCGTCTGATTTCAAAATAACCGATCTTGACGGTGAACTGGGTGGCAGCAAGACGTTTGAATATATTCTCATCCCGCGACTGCCCGGCCTCCACACCGTCGATCCGATTACCCTGAACTACTTCGATCCGGGCAGGAAGAAATATCTCACGGCCAAAACTAATTCGATTACTCTTTCGGTAAAACAGGGCGAACTGGCGGCCGGGCCGGAGATACCTTACAATATGGTTTCCGGTCAGACGATAAACCTGCGCGAAACCGATATCAGGTTTATCAGAACCGGAGACGGAAATCTTGTTCGGCGGGGCCGACTGATTCTCACCTCGCCGATTTTTCTTGCCATGACCGCTCTGCCGCTGGTGGCGCTTTTGGGCGGAATGGTTGACGTCCATAGAAGACGCCGCCTGACCGGCGATATCGCTTATGCCCGGTTGCGGCGGGCCAATGCGATAGCCAAAAAACGCCTGAAAAAAGCCGAAAAGCTGATGCCGAGCGACGATAAAACGGCCTTCTATGCCGAAATATCCGGGGTGATCCTGCAGTATATCGCCGACAAATTCAATTGTTCGGCGCACGGACTTACGTCCGACGGAGTAGAAGAACTATTACGTCAAAAGAGCATTGACGATGACCTGCGGCGGGAAACCCTGGCGCTGTTGCAGCAGGCTGATTTCGGCCGCTTTGCCGGAGCAACCGAACCCGTCGAGGACCGGCGCGACCTGTTTGAACGAGTCAGGAAAGTTTTCGTCGGGCTGGAGGAGGCGATATGATTGCCCGCCGGTTAATGCCGATTGTATTTTGTCTACTTTGTCTTTTTCCCGCGCTATCGCGGGCAGACAGCCTTGATCGTAATTTCGAGTTGGGCAATAAATTCTATATCGAGGGCGACTATACCAAAGCGATTGCCGAATATGAAAAGATTCTCGGGGCCGGATATCATTCGGCGGAGCTTTACTATAATTTGGGAAATGCCTGTTTCCGCGAGGGAAAACTTGGATTGGCGGTTGCCAATTACATTCGGGCCAAAAGGCTGGCTCCGCGCGACGAAGACATCCGCGTCAACCTCGAGTTTGCTCGCCGGTTTGCAATCGATAAAATCGAAGTTACCGAGGAAACCATTCTGCTTGATTATATCAATCGTTTTTTTGATTCTTTCAGTCTTGATGAAATAACAACGCTTGCTATTATGCTTTATATTCTGACTGCGGCGGTAATCCTGGTGCGCTTTATCTATCGGTGGATGTATGTTTACACGCCGGTGGCGGTGATTCTTCTGGCGCTTTTCTTCTTTTCAGCGATCTTTACTGGCGTGAAACTGGAGCGGGACGCGCTGACTCGATCCGGTGTGGTGCTTGACCAACAGGCTGAAGTCAAAAACGGGCCGGGGGATGATTTCTCAAATCAGTTCACGGCTCACGCCGGCCTGATGTTCAGGATTGAGCGAGAAGAATCCGGTTATTTCCTGGTCAATTTTGAAAATCGCCTGAAGGGTTGGATACCTAAAAAGGCAATTGCCGAAATCTAAGGGGTTCGCCTGAGCCCGCGAATCGCCAATTTTATTTGACAGAACGTATCTTTTTGTATAGCTTTGGGTTTGATCAAAGACCCGGCTTTGGCCGGTTGTTTTTTGGGTTGCCATGCCGTTCATCTTGAAGAAGAAACAGTTCTGGGGCGTATTGATCGCCTGCGGTATTCTGATCTTTCTGTTTTACGATCTCGATCTTCCCCGAACCGTCGAAGTCGCCCGGCGTCTCAGCTTATGGCACTTTATTCCCGCCCTTATATGTGCCGCCCTGATTATAGTTTTTAAGGCCCTGCGGTGGATTACAATTGTCAGCAAGGTGCGAAAAATCCTTTTCTGGCCCACCCTGTCTCTCTATGCCACCGCCCAGATAATTGCCGTTATCCTGCCGGCTCTTACCGGTCAGGCGGGACGCATAATCCTTTTTTCGAAAAAGGGCGAGTTTACCAAGACCTATGCTTTTTCCACGATTTTTCTGGAAGTTGTACTTGACGGCGCCGGTCTGATCGGATTGATGCTTATTGGTTCGAGTTTCTTTGTCTTTCCCCGTGAATACCGCTTCATCAGCTACATTATCGGCGCCGCCATGCTGATCCTGCTGATCCTGTTCTATGCCAGCCTGCATTTTCAGGAAGAGATTGAACGGTTCGGCTATGATAAAATTCGGCGCCGTTCGCCCAAGTTTTTTCTGATCCTTCGCAAATTCATCAGGTCGTTCAACGAAGGCATATCGGTGATGAAATCAACCGATAAACTGTTTATTATCTCGATCTTCACTTTTTTGGCCTGGGCCTCTCATGTTGGGGAGGTATTCTTCCTCTTTCATATGTTTAATATTAATCTGCCGATCACGGCCGCCGTGGTGGTTATTATAATCAATTACCTGGCCCTGATGGTGCCGATCACGCCAGGTAACCTTGGTTCTTTTCAACTGGCGGTGGTAGCCGCTTTGAATATCTTTTCCGTGCCCAAGACCGAAGCTGTCCTTTTTTCCATCATTCTTTACTTGATTGATATGCTGCCCATGATGATATTGTCGGGGTTTTTTATATTCAAGGAACATTTTCCCATCTCTGAGATCAGCCGTGATGAAGAGCTGATCGCCGAAGTGGAAAAGATGGTGACCGAACCGAGTGTGCCGGTCGAGGAAGAGCAGTCATGATCAGGACATTTATCTATACTCCCGAAGAAGGCACCGAGATTCACGAGGGGATTATCGATTTCGACCACTACCTGGCTAAGCCTGATTTGATTATGTGGGTTGATCTGTGCGCGCCTTCGGACAAGGAATCGTTTGTTCTGACGCATGATTTCAAATTCCACCCGCTGGCAATCGAGGACGTTATCTCCGAAGTTCCCAGGCCGAAGCTGGACGACTATGGTAATTATCTCTTTATGGTTTTCCAGCTGGCCGATTATATGGGCCGGGAAAAGGGGATGAAAATAAGCGAGGTTGACCTTTTTCTGACCGACAAGGCGGTCGTCTCCGTCCATTTCGACGATCACACTGTGTTTGATACTCTCTACATGAAAGCCAAAAAGGATGACCGCCTGTTTTCGCGGGGCGCCGATTTTCTATTCCATGCCATTCTGGATGCCATCGTGGACAATTATAATACCGCGCTGGATCTGCTTGAATTCGAAGTTGACGCCGTGGAAGACGATGTCTTTGAAGAACCGGACGAGCAAACGGTCAAATCGATATTTACCCTGAGACGCGATATACACCAGTTGAAACGGATATCGATACCGCAGCTGGAAGTCCTTTCCCAGCTTACTCGCGACAAGCACGACTTGATCTCGGAAAAGACGTCCGTATATATGAGCGATATTTTCGATCATATGGCGCGCGTCAACGAAACCACCGACAGCTATCGCGATACCCTGATTTCAGCCCTCGAGGTCTATTTTTCCAGCGTTTCCACCCGCACCAACGAAATAATCAAGATTCTGACTATTTTTACCGCTATTCTTATGCCGCCGACCTTTCTGGTCGGATTATACGGTATGAATTTCAGGTATTTCCCCGAAATTAACTGGAAATACGGTTATGTCTTTTTCTGGGCTTTGGTGCTGCTCATTACCATCGCGCTTTTATTTTTCTTCAAGAAAAAGAAATGGATATAAGCCGGCGGGCCATTTTTTATTAATTATCATGTGAAGATTGTTAAAAGAACAGATTGATTGCCAAACTGCATTGATCTGACGGCAATCTCAAAACGGTGCCTATTTTCCATTCTTGATTTCCGGCCTGGAATTTATTATAGAATAATCGGAAGCGGATAGGGTCTGGTGGCCCTTGCGGTCTTCAAAACCGTGGGCCGGCGGTTAGGCCGTCGGCGGTGGGTTCGATTCCCACCCCTTCCGTTTTTTAATTTGACGCCATACAGCATTATATAATCGCCTGAAACGATGCATAATAGGCAAACTTATCATAAGGAATCCGATTATTTCAACGCGGCGGATACCTGCCGGTTATTCCCAAATCAATTGACTTACTCCGCAGGTAAAGGTATTTTTCATTTGTGAATTAGTCAGTGTTCACGGTATATGGAGATATTCCGCCATGAAAGCCAAAAATAGCAATAAAAACGGCGCTTCGCACCAGCCTGATAATGGAACCGATCCTAACCTTGGCAATTTATACCGCGCCGTGCTGGAATCGGTTGAATTTGCTATCCATGTCATTGACTCTAGCCTGAAGATAGTGGTTTTCAACGCCGCTTTCCGGCGATGGTGCCGGGAACTGGGGCTCGATATTGAAAGGGAGATCGGCCAGATGGTGTTTGATATCTTCCCATTTCTGCCCCCAAAAGTCAGGAATGAGTACAGGCAGGTGTTTCAGACAGGGGAAATGCTGAGTACCGAAGAGAAAACAGTCATAAATGAACGAGATTTCATTACCGAAACGCGAAAACTGCCCGTCTTTTCAGGAAAGAAAGTATCTCATGTTATTACCATAGTACAGGATATTACCGAGCGAAGACAGGCTGAGGGAGCCCTGCGTGAAAGCGACGAAAAGTATCGATCGCAGTATCAATCCATACCGGTGCCTACCTTTACCTGGGAGCATATCGGCGATAACTTCAGGCTTGTAGATTATAACCAGGCGGCGAAGATTATAACGGAAGGCAAAATATCAGACTACATTGGGAAAAAAGTCAACGAAATGTACGCTCATATGCCGGATGTTATCAGAGATATGAATCAGTGTCTGGCCGATAAAGCCATGATAACCAGAGAAACGCCGTATCGTTTTATGAGCACCGGTCAGGAAAGATATTTAATCGTAAAATACGCATATGTCCCCCCGAACCTGGTGCTCGTCCACACCGAAGATATTACCGAACACAAAAATGCTGAGGAAAGATTAAAGGAAACGATCGCGTTGCTCCAAAGTATCATGGATAGCTCCAGCGAGGGAATCGTTATAGCAACTGACATCACGGGAGTTATTCTTATCTGGAACGAGGGAGCGAGGCGGATTTTGGGCTATGAACCTCAAGAGGTGGTGGGTAAGAAAAGCGTTCGGATATTCCATACGAAAGACTATCTAAAGTCCGGAGTAATGGAGACAAATATCGAGAACATGATTACTACAGGAAAGCCGTTAGTGGGAGAAATTACGTATGTTGCCAAAGACGGCAGGTCTTTTCCCGCCTGGCAGGTCGTGAACCCTCGCTTTGATGAAAACGGAGAATTTGTAGGTATGCTGGGTATTGCTCATGATATCACTGAGCGAAAACTGGCCGAAGATGCTTTACGACGCAGCGAAGAACGATTCCGCGCCATCTTTGAAACAGCGCAGGATTCGATTTTTATTAAGGATAAGAACCTACGCTATATTCAGGTCAATCCGGCTGTGGAGAAACTTTTTGATCTTAAGGCCTCGGAACTGCTGGGGCGGAACGATGTTGAACTCTTCGGCGAAGATGTCGCCGAATCTGTCGCTGAAGTGGACTTGCGTGTTCTGGCTGGTGAAGTAGTCGAGGAAGAACCAGTCAAACCGGTTAGGGGAACTCTCAAAACGTTTCATGTGGTCAAGGCGCCAATGAGAGATGAATCCGGTAAAGTTATTGGTATTTGTGGTATTTCCCGCGATATTACGGAAAGAAAACTGGCCGAAGAAGCAATTAAGAAAGCCCGTGATGAACTTGAAATGCGCGTCAGGGAACGAACCGAAGAGTTGGCCGAAACCAACGAAGAACTAAGAGTAGAACATGAGGCCCTACAGCAAAAGAACATCGCCCTGCAGGAAATCCTCAATCAGATTGAAGCCGGTAAACGGCAAATGGCTTCGCAAATACAGTCAAACGTTGACAGAATAATCCTTCCAATACTGAATACTCTCGAAGGAAAAATCAGCCAATCGGGTAAACATTATATTTCCCTTCTGAGAAGCAGCCTGAGCGAGATTACATCCCCTTTTATTGACAGCCTTGAAACCCGGTTTTCAAAGCTGACGCCCCGGGAAGTGGAAATCTGCAATATGGTGAAAAACGGCCTTACCTGTAAGGATATTGCAAATACGCTGAGCATTTCGGTCCAAACCGTTCTCAAGCAACGAGCGACAATCAGGAAAAAACTTGGTATATCGAATAAAAAGGTTAATCTGTCTTCTTATCTAATGTCATTGAAATAGTGAGTTTTTCTCGATTGGTATTCCCTCATTGGGGAAGAAAGGCTATTAAGGCTGGTCTATGGTATATTATATACCGTATATATACCATATAATACCCTCTTGCTTTATAATAAAATTAACATTTATTTTATATTGAAAGAAATGTGCCTGACCCGGACGCCCCCCTGGATGGTGATGCCCAACCCTGCAGAGCACAGCATTGCCATTTCCGGTCAGGCACAGTTTTTATTATGGCTAATCTGCTATCAACATAGAATTAATCTCCTTTATGATTTCCGCTGTAGCCTAAAATGATTGACTTCAATCCAGCCCCTTGATAGCTTTCTCTCGTGCCAAAACTTGATTTTTCAACCGACATAAAATATCTCAAGGGGGTTGGTCCGAAGCGGGGCGAGGTATTGGTGGGGTACGGGATTGATACGGCAGGTAAGCTCCTTTATTATTTCCCGCGCAAATATATTGACCGTTCGCAGGCAGCCAAAATATCTTCGCTGTGCGAACATGATTACAAGACCATCGTCGGTAAAGTCCTCGGAAAAGGTTTGCTTAAAGGCGGTAAGACGCGCCTGGAAGTTATTGTCGGCGACGATACCGGGCATCTTTCCCTTTTGTGGTTTGCCGGTTACAAATACCTGGAGAGGAAGTTTAGGAAAGGTGACGAACTGGCGGTTACCGGTACGGTATCGTATTTCAACGGTTATCAGATGATTCATCCGGAATTTGAGTTTCTCGAAGATGATTCCGGCGAACAGATTCATACCGGTCGGGTGGTGCCGATTTATCCTCTGACCGCCGAATTGAATAAAGTCGGCCTGACATCCCGTTCTATTCGGAAGCTGATCAGGACGGTCCTTTCCGAGTTGGGGCAAAGTATTGACGAATACCTGCCGCATGAAATACTTGAAGCTGAAAATCTCCCCGACCTGGCGGAGGCGGTCAATGAGATTCATTTTCCATCCGATGCCGACAGCGCGGAAAAAGCCCGCCGTCGTCTTGCCTTCGATGAGCTGTTGTACATCCAGTTTCTCCTTCAGAAACGCAAAAAGAAATACCGGCAACAGGAAAAGGACCATCCCTGTCGGCGGCCCGGCAGGTTATTTACTTCAATTATTGATCAATTACCTTTCAGACTTACCCCGGGGCAGAAAGAGAGCCTTGATCAGATAATCGACGATATGACTTCGGCAAGGCCGATGAACCGTCTTCTGCAGGGGGATGTCGGTTCCGGCAAGACGGTCGTGGCCGTTCTGGCGGCGGTTCTGGCGGTAGAAAATGGCGGGCAGGCCGCCATCATGGCGCCGACGGAAATACTGACCGAACAGCATTACAGGAACTGGAAAACAGCGCTCGCTCAAGCAGGCATTTCGGCAGGTCTCTTGATAGGTTCGATTAAGGCGCGCGAAAAAAAGAAGATTACCGTCGGCCTTGAATCAGGCGATATTAATATCATCTTCGGCACTCACGCTATTATCAGCCGGTCGGTGACCTTTGCCGATTTGCGACTCGCGGTTATTGACGAACAGCATCGTTTTGGTGTTATGCAACGGAGTCGTCTGGCCGAAAAAGGCGAATTGCCGGATCGCCTGGTAATGACGGCTACGCCGATACCGCGGACGCTGGCCCTGACATTGTACGGGGATCTTGATATTTCCACCATTCCCGATCTGCCCCCGGGTCGCAAACCGGTTAGAACGGTGTGGCGATTTTCCACCGCCCTGGGCGATGTCTATAAATATATTGACGGGAAAATTGAGCACGGGAGCCAGGTCTTTGTCATCTATCCGCTGGTGGAAAAATCGGAGAAGCTTGACCTGCAGGCGGCCGAGGATGGGTACCGTGAGTTGACGCAGGAGATTTTACCTCACAGGAAAATCGGATTGGTCCACGGCCGGGTCAAAATGCAGGAGAGGGACGAGACGATCAAACGCTTTCACGATGGCGAGCTGGATATCCTTGTGGCGACTACCGTTATCGAGGTGGGTATCGACATTCCCGGCGCCAATATCCTGATAATCCAGCATGCGGAGCGATTTGGCCTGGCGCAACTGCACCAGATGCGTGGCCGGGTGGGGCGCGGCAACCGGCGCGGACTGGCCGTGGCGGTGGCCTATCAACCGATTTCGGATATCGGACGGCGGCGGCTGGAGTATTTTACCTCCACCACCGACGGTTTCAAGATTGCCGAAGCGGATCTTGAACTTCGGGGGCCGGGCGAATTTTTCGGTATCAGGCAGCATGGCCTCCCTGAATTCAGGTTGGCCAATCCGGTCTCCGACCAGGAAATCTTAGTATCTGCCAGAAACTGGGCCGAAAAGCTTGTTATTGGTTATCAACGAAACGCCGACAGACCTGATTTTTTGTTGAATCATGCCGCCATGTTTTCTAACTTACGGTCAGATTTGGCGGATGTAGCCTGACAGGCGTTATTGGACAAGTCGGGCGGGTTTGGATTAACGCAATTTGACCGCTTGAGGAAGATTTAAAATGACCGAAAATGCCGAAAAAATTAACCCGTTGTTTTTGCAGTTGGTGTTGTCATTACAATCGGCAGCCATGTACCAAATGGGGAAGATTGTCTCGCCCGTCAGCGGCAAGATAGAGAAGGATATGGAGCAGGCCAGGATATCCATCGATCTTTTGACCATGCTTCAGGAAAAAACGAAAGGTAATCTCCTGGAAGATGAAAAACGGATTATCGATTCCACCGTCTATAACCTGCAGATGAATTATGTTGATGAGTTGAACCGGAAAAAATCCGAATCCGAACCAAAAGACAAACCTCCTGGAGAGGAGAAATCATCATCCGAAACTTCGGAAACGCCTGCCGAGGAAAACGGTAGTAAAGAGTAACATATTATTCCCCAATAAGTTGTTTCCCGTTATCTACCCCGAAATGGCTTGCCAATTTCGCCTAAGGCTTATATTTTACGAGCAGAGTGATACATATGAATAGAGAGGACCGATACAATCGCTTTATTGAACGATTCCGGGGGCCGGTAAGGCGTAATGAGATTCTTTCTGCGTATACGACTTTCCGAACCGGAGGCGAAGCGGATCTGTTTATTGACGCGACGGAAGCGGGGCAGTTGGGCGAGGCAATCAGGCTGGCCGGGGAAGTCGATATACCTTACTTCGTTATCGGCGGTGGAAGCAACCTTTTGGTCAGCGATGACGGGTATCGCGGTCTCGTCATTCGGAACCGGATCATGCACCTTGATGTAAAAGGTAATGAGATAACAGCGGGAGCCGGTGAAGATATAGACAGGGTGGTTGACTTGGCCACCGAATGCTCTTTATCGGGATTTGAATTTGCCGCCGGTATCTGGGGCACCATCGGAGGCGCCGTTTACGGTAATGCCGGAGCGTTTGGCAGCGATGTCGGTTCCATACTGAAGCATGCCGAACTGGTTGACACGGCGGGTAATCGGCGCATTGAGACGGCCGAATACTTCGAGTTTACTTACCGCCATTCCAGGTTGAAACAGACGAAGGAAGCGGTGACGGTTGCTTGTTTTCGATTGGAACCGGCAATGAAGCGGGAGATAGAAAAGAGGACAGAGGAAATACGCCGCCTGCGACGCCGGAATCATCCTATGCAGCCGTGTTCGGCCGGGTGCTTTTTCAAAAACATTGAAGATCCCCGGCAACGGAACGGCAAACTGTCAGCCGGGAAGTTGCTTGAGGAGATTGGAGCCAAAGATATCAAGGTCGGCGATGCGGTAGTATTTGAAAAGCATGCCAATATAATTATCAATAGCGGGCATGCGAGTTCGAAAGATATACGGCAACTGGCCGATATATTGAAAGAGAAAGTTAAAGAAAAATTCGCCCTCGTACTGGACGAAGAAATCATTAGCCTGGGAGATTTTTAGCAAAGGAGGTTCTATAGGCACATATCTAATGATTTGAATTTAACGCCCAATGAATAAACTTATGATTTTGCGGCGTGTGACATTCTATATCGCTCTCCTCATACCGGTTGGTGTGGTGTGTCTTATGCCTTTGGCCGAAGCTGCTCCGCCGCAGTTCCACACCACGATGGACTTCCGGTTCACTCAGCTTTCTTCCTTTCCGGGTCTTGAACCCGGATTCATAATAAGTATTACCCCCGAAGAATACGTTTCTTTTGCCAAGTATGATGTTAGAAGAGATTACGAATACTTCTTCGATTATCCCGAATACTCCATTACATTTGCCCGCCGCATAAAAGAAGATTTGAAGTTGATTCAGGTTACCAACGATATCGGCGCCTTCCAGGGAAGGCGGCTTGAATTGAAACAGCAGGAAATGGAATTTGACATCAACAAACGTTCGCTGGTTCGAGAACAGAGAAAGAAGGCGGGAGGCCTGTTCCAGATCACGATTCCGATCCCATCAAGAGCCTTTGAATCGATATTCGGCGAGGGAGGAGCCGGTCTGAAAGTTACCGGATATCGCCGCATTACCTTCTCCGGCCGATCAACCTGGAACGATCAGAAGCAAACGGCTTTTCACCGCCAGTCTAAATTCCCTTCGCTTGATATGGAGCAGGTGTATCGTTTCGATATTACCGGCACAATCGGATCAAAGATTACCGTCCAGGTCAGCCAGGATTCACGCAACGATCTGCCGTTGGCAAATCGCCTGATTCTCAGGTACCGGGGAGGCGAGGACGACGTATTGCAGACTGTTGAGGCCGGCAATACGACATTGAATCTGCCGTCCACGCAATTCCTGAAGTATTCAACCATGGTGCAGGGGCTTTTTGGCTTTAAGGTCACCGCTCAGATCGCCGACCTGGCCGTTACCACAATTGTATCTCAGGAAAAGGGAACCACAGAGTCGGTTGAAGTAAACGCAGGAACGTCAAGTGCCAGCACCAAGGTGGTCCGCGATATCGAGTATAAAAAGCGGACGGTTTTCGACCTTGGGCGGTTGCCTCTCTATCGAGCCAGATCGGATGCTCTTACGGAAGATACGGTTTATGATTTTCTGCCCGGCTATGATTCGATTGTAAGCGCGATCATTTATGTGGATGATATGCCGACCGATCAATCGATTCGAGCCTCGCGGCCGGCCGGCGTTTGCTATATCGATCCCGATGATCCCAATACCGATGATTCTATCTATACCGCTATTGGAAATTTCGTAGAAGTTGATCCCACCGATTACTATGTCAATCCGACAGGATTTTACGTTCTGTTTTTGCGTCCGGTCATCCATTCCAATGACGTTCTGGCGGTTTATCTTGAGGTTAGTCGAGAACGGGGCGGTTCGACCTATATTGACACCATTGGCGACATCACTACATTGCAGGATACTTTAATCCTGAAACTGATAAAGCCGACTTCCCACACCAGGGTGAATCATCATGTTTGGGAGTATGAATGGAGGAATGTTTATTGGCTCGGCGGTTCCAATCTGGATTTGGCCGATCTGGAAGTGGAAATCTATAAAGGTTCGCCAATCGGCGGCAATCGGGTCGATCCGGATGATCCCAATAATCAGGATGGCGTCAAGTATCTTCAGATTTTCGGGCTGGATCAGTATAACGAAAGCAATCAAAGAATCCCTGACGGCAAAATAGACAGGAACCTCGGGCTGATCGATCCTACCCTGGGACTCTTATATTTTCCGGACCGGCATCCCTTTGATTCTCCCCTTGCCTTTGACAGCACCGAGGATAGCGAACCGATTTTTCTTAAGGACAGCGTTCCGGAAATATACGTTTCCACCAATCAGAGTACTATTAGTCAGTCGTCGGAATATTATTTGGCCATAATCTCCAGGCAGCGGGGGGCATCGACGATTAGTCTTAATTCGACCAATATCATTGAAGGTTCTGAGGTTATCACGTACGGCAATACCCGGCTGACCAAGGGGGTTGATTACAATATCGATTACAACTTTGGATCTCTGACGCTGTTGAAAGACGAATATACCGATATCAATTCCAATCTGTCGATTATGTTCGAGCGGGCGCCATTCTTTTCTCTCTCCAAGAAAACTCTTCTGGGAACGCGTCTTCTGTACGAACCACATCGCGATTTCAGGATCGGGACGACTATTCTGTACAAGTCGGACAAATCCACCAATCGCAAACCAAAAATAGGTGAGGAAACTTCCAAGATTCTGGTCGGGGATGTCGATTTCAACTACCGTTTTGAAAGCGGGCTTATTACCCGTCTGGCGGACGCTATCCCCTTTGTTTCGGCTACATCAACTTCAAATGTTCACATCGCTGGCGAGGCGGCGCAGTCTCGCCCCAATCCAAATGTTGACGGTCAGGTATATGTCGATGACTTCGAAGGCGCCAAAGACAGCTATTCTCTGGGCATTAAACGGACCATATGGCGTAAATGCTCCAGGCCGGTGGCCGTGGAAGATACGCTTTCCGAACGCGCACGAATAGGTTGGCACAATCCGATCGACGCTTATTCCGTTAGAGAGATTTGGAATCGCGACGAAGGCGGCGCCGATATCGCCAACGTCCTCAGGGTCTTATTTCAACCCGTGGATTTTAGGAGGACAAAAAATTATGCAGATAGTACGATAGATTCCATACCGGGAACACTGCCTCCTGAGAATTCCTGGAACGGGTTTATGCGCAATATTCCCGATGGCGTTGTCAGCCAGCTCGTCAATGCCCAGCTCCTGGAGATGCGGCTTAGAGGCGACGTCGGGATTATGCATATTGACTTGGGTATGATAAGCGAGGATATCGACGGTGATGGGCTTATCGACACCGAAGATCGGGACGGTTTCCATACCCTTGAGGACGACGAAGACATCGGCCTCGACGGGTTCCCGAATTCACTGGAATTCGGGTACGATCCTGAAAACGGCGTGTACGACCCGGCCGGCGATGATTTTGACCCGGATAATATCTGGAAAATCAACGGCACCGAGGGAAACGCTGATGATCCTGACGGCGGGTATCAGCCCGACACCGAGGACCCTCATCCCTACAATGGCCTGAATAGAATGGACAGTTATTTTTCGTACAAGGTTGACTTATCCGATAATCGCTTTGAAGTTGCTCGTAATGACTCCAACTGGAAGACGATTCGTATTCCCCTTCGTGGCGATCTTGCTCTTGATACCATAATCGGCCAGGCTTACTGGAACGAAATCAAGTATGCCCGCATCTGGTTTGATTCGGCCTCGGCCGCGTATTTGGATCCCAACGAGCCGATCGAAGTGGAAATCGCCTCCCTTGAACTGATCTCCACTACCTGGGCCGATTCGTTCTTCGTGGCCGATACGCTGAGAAGCGGCCCGGTCAGCTTTGACGTGGCTATCATCAATACCGAAGTGGACAGGGAGAGGTATAGTCCCCCGCCGGGGGTTGAAGGATATTACGACCCCGCCAGGGATATAGTTGAGAAAGAGCAGTCCCTTCTTTTAACCTTTGAGAACCTGAATTCCCAAGTGGTTGTAGATGATCCTCCCGGACTTGCATCTGACACCGGCCTGGCGGTGCGGAAACTGTTCCAGGCAGCAAATTACATGGGATACGGGAAGATCGAAGCGTTTGTTCATAGCAACGTCAGTAAAGACGACTCTGTTCGCTTTTTCTTCCGCGTGGGCACCGATAAGAACGCATACTATGAATACCGTACCGTGCTTGATTCCGGACCGACGACGTGGAACCCCGAAAACTATGTAATGATTGATTTTGACGAAATCACCGCCCTGAAAGACAAGCTTCTTGACCTGCGCAAAAGAGAAGACGTGGATTCGCTGGTTATTCAGGATGGGAAGTATCTTGTTAAAATCAGCTCGAATGGCCGCGACCCGACGCTGACCAAGATCAAGTATTTCGCTATGGGTGTGGTAAATCTGAATAAGTCGAAAAAAGCATCCGGTGAAGTCTGGATTGACGAACTGCGTCTGACCGATGTTCGCAATAACGTCGGCATGGCGGCCAGGATTTCAGTCGGTGGAAATATGTCCGATCTGCTGACTTATAATCTTAACTACTCCACCCAAGATGCCTATTATCGCGGGGTGGGCGTTACCACCAGGGGCGGAGCGACCAACAATCTCGGATCCGGGCAGACAAGGAAGAATTATTCGTTCTCCGGATCGGTCAGGCTCGAAAAATTTTTCCCGCGATCTCTTGAAATGTCCATGCCGGTATCGGTCAACTGGTCTCAAAACGTCCAGAAACCGCTGTTGCGTTCAGGCACTGATATCACCATTCCGGATGAGTTGAGGGATATTGAAACGAGTGTAAGTATTAACAAGGGTATTCGAATAAGTGAGAGTTTTAGGAAGAAAACCAGAAATATTCTTTTCACGCTCCTTTTGAATCAACTGAAGACATCATTCAACTACAGCACCAGCCGGGGCCACTCGCCGTCGCGGCCATCGTATTTCAGTGAACGATACAACGCTAATGGCAATTATCAGATGAACTTGCCAAAGGCCCCGTCAATTCGACCTCTTAAATGGATGGGGCTTTTCAAGGCTCCCTTCGGACTGCCGGAAACGCAGCTTTATCTGACGCCCAACCGGCTTTCCATGACGGGGACGCTCACCGGCTCGTATTCCCGTTCCCTTAATGACATAGGTTCGAATCCAAGCTCATCCGATCGGTTTTTTAGAGGCGGCATGAATGTCGGCTTCAAGGTTTTTGATAATCTCAACGGCACCTATGCCTATAACACAAGCCGTGATCTTAAGGACCCTAACCTGATCAACATCACTATCAATCCAAAGAAGTTCAAACTGGGCGTGGAGCAATCCTACGATCAGAGTTTTCGGGTCAGCTATGCGCCCAAGATATTTAATTTCCTGACTCACTCGGCTGATTATTCGGCGCGTTACGGCGATCAATACCGGGTTAATCGTGATTCGGTCTTTTACCATAGCGCCAGTCTGAGCACAAACGGCAATTTTAGCTTCGCTTTTAAGCATAAGTACCTTTTCGGCACCAACAAGCGTAGGGGCCTGGGGGGCATCAGGAAGGAAGAGAAATCGAAATCGTTTTTCAGGGGCTTCTACGCGATCACAATAACCGGCGTCAGGTATATCACCGATGCCATCAAGCCGGTGTCGGTAAAATACAGCCGGGGCAAGAATACAACCTATCCTTCACTCTGTGACAAAGCCAGTATGAAATTCAGATTCGGTTTGACCGAGGATCCCGGAGTCGAACAGCTAAAAACCTCCACCGGAATTGTCAGGAAATCCAAATGGACCAGCGATTCCTGGTCGGGGAGTTCCGGGGTATCGCTTTTTTACGGTATCAGTGCCGATCTGTCCTATACCCGGAAAACGCGGGAAACCTTCGATGCCTATCCCACCAAAACTATTGATGAAACCTGGCCCAGTATTAAGTTTAATCTGAGGTCGATTAAAGGGCTGTGGATTTTGGGCGGGATAATGAACGCCCTTTCTCCCAGTTCCGGTTATACCCGCTCAACCAGTACCAAGCAGCGTACCAATGCCGCTTATCTGTCCGAAAAGAGAGAGCGGGAGGCTTTTGCGCCTCTCATCTCTTTCAGCATCAGGCCGGTCAGGGCAATACAGACTTCTGCGCGATACGAAACCAATACTTCGACTTCCACTAATTTCAACGAGGGTACCGGTGAGGTCAGGACGCAAACCAGGAATACATCGAAAAGCATTTCGTTCAGTAGTTCTTGTAATTTCCGCAAACCAACCGGAATCAAGATACCTATATTGGGGCGGATAAAATTTGAATCCACCATGTCGATATCAGTCAACGTTTCTTATCAGAAGACACGGGGCGAATCGGCCAACGCCGCCTCCAACTATGAATTTAAACGTACTTCGGAAAAGACCAATCTCAACATCCGGCCGAGCGCATCATACAGTTTCTCTTCGACCGTAAAGGGCGGTCTGTCAGGCCGATGGCAGGATTCGAATGACCTGCAAACGCGGAGAAAGAGTCATACCCGCGAATTGGGCATCTGGGCGGAGATGCACTTCTAAGGCAAAAAATCGTTTGACAATCGACGGCAGCGAAATAACTTGGAAGCATGAATAGAAATCCTTGCAGTATTTTGTCATATTTGTCGCTGATTTTGCCGGCGGCGTTTATGGCTGCTTTTTGCCTGTCGTGTGAACCGGAGATAATCAAACCACGTTTTGACGGCCAACGGGCTTTCGATTTTCTAGAAACGCAGGTTGCGTTGGGGCCGCGCAATCCCGGTTCCCACGGGTGGCATGCGTTCCAGGGGTTGCTCTCGGCTCATCTGGATTCACTCGGTATTAAATATCTAACCCAGCCGTTTGATTACCATGATTACCTGACCGATGATACCCTCCATCTCGTAAACTGGATTGCCCACATCAGCCCGGAAACGAATCACCGGATATTGATTTCTGCTCATTACGATTCCCGGCCCCGTGCAGAGTATGATCCCGATACCAGTCGGCGCGAAGAACCTATCCCGGGCGCCAACGACGGCGCCTCCGGCGTGGCCGTCCTGATGCATCTTGCCGAACTTATGGCCTCCGCGCCGCCCCGTATCGGCGTTGATCTGATATTTTTTGACGGCGAGGATTACGGCCCGCCGGGAAGAATTGATCAATACCTGCTGGGTTCCTCGTACTTCGCCTCTCACCATGAACGGGAATACCGCTTCGGGATTCTGCTCGACATGATCGGCGACAGCGACCTGGCTATTTACCGAGAAAGGTTTTCACAGGAGCGAGCCAGGGAGATCAATGACAAAATATGGGAAGCAGCGGGTCGTTTGGGAGTTACGGCGTTTATTGACAGCGTCAAGCACGGCGTAATTGATGATCACCTGTCATTGATGGCGGCGGGAATACCCGCGGTTGATGTAATCGATTTTGACTATCCGTACTGGCACACCCAGGCGGATACCCCCGACAAATGCAGCGCGGTTTCACTGGAAGCAGTCGGCCGTGTGATGGTAGAAGTCATCTATGACGAATAAAAACTCAAAGCAATTCCAATCGCTGCGTGATTTTCCGTCGGTCGAAATATTAATCGCACGTAAGACACTGGCACCGTATATCAAAGACCTGACGCGACCGATTGTCGTGCAGACAGTCAGGGAAATTATCGGTAAGCTGAAAAACAGGTTTAAGTCAGGTGAAAAGACACTGACCGAAAACAACCTGATCGCTGCTGTTAAGGATGAACTTGATCGTCTGAAGCAATTAAGGCTCAAGCCGGTTATAAACGGCTCCGGCATAATTATTCATACCAACTTGGGCCGCGCGCCGCTTTCCGAGAAAATGATCCAAAACTCTCTTGAAGCCGTTACCGGATACAGTAATCTGGAGTTTGACCTAAGAAAAGGCAAAAGGGGGCGGCGCGGGTTGTTGATCGAACACCTGCTGGCGGTTCTTTGCGAAACCGAAAGCGGAACCATTGTGAATAATAACGCGGCGGCCGTGTTTATTATTCTCAACAGCCTGGCCGGTCGTAAAGAAGTGATAATTTCGCGCGGCGAACTGATACAGATTGGAGGCGGCTTCAAGATACCGGAGATTATGGTGAAATCCGGCGTTCGACTGGTCGAAATCGGCACTACCAACAAGACCACCATTGCGGATTACCGCGCGGCTGTGACTGATCGGACGCGAATGATATTGAAAGTGCATCGGTCCAATTTCACCCAAACCGGTTTTGTTGAAGAGACTTCAATGAGGGAGCTTTCCGTCCTGTGCCGCGAGCATGATTTGATCCTGACGCATGATCTGGGGTCGGGTCTTGTTTTTTTCCCGCCGAAAGTGGATATAAAAAATGAACCGAGTGTGGCCGAGTCGGTCCGTTCGGGCGCCGATCTGACCTGTTTTTCCGGGGATAAATTGCTGGGCGGAACGCAGGCCGGATTGATTGCCGGACGCCGCGATTTAATTGCCAAAATAAAAAAGAATCCGCTTTTCCGAACAATCAGATGCGACAAAATCGTCTTTTCCATGATGGAACAAGTGTTAATGTCATCCCTGAACGGGGCCCAATTTGATGACCTGCCGATCTGGCGGATGATGACCGCACCCATTACCGATTTGAAAAGAAGGGGCAAAAATATAATATCTGCCTGCGGTGGCTGTGATGTGACCCTTGAGGCGACACGCGCCTATCCGGGCGGCGGATCGACTCCGACGCAGTCGATACCCTCGCTGGCCGTATCATTGCAATCCCCGGTCAAAGTCAACAGCCTTGCGGCGCGATTTCGCCTGTATTCGCCGCCGATCATCGGCCGGGTGGAAAACGATAAATTCCTGATTGACCTGCGCGCCGTTCCGCCTGAAAAAGATCATATTATCATCAAAGCTATCAATCGTATTTTGGGGTAAGCATGTTCGTTCTGGGGACAGCCGGGCATATTGACCACGGCAAATCGTCTCTTATAAAGGCGATGACCGGCATCGACCCTGACCGTCTGCCGGAAGAAACCGAACGCGGGATGACCATCGATATAGGCTTCGCCTGGCTGCGGCTCCCTGACGGCCGGGAAATCGGGATAATCGACGTACCCGGCCATGAAAGATTTATCCGCAATATGGTGGCCGGCGCCGGCGGCGTCAATGCCGCTATGCTGGTGGTGGCTGCCGACGATGGTTGGATGCCGCAAACCCGGGAACATCTCGATATTTTGAACATGCTTGATGTCCGCTACGGTTTGGTTGCTATAACCAAGGTCGATCTGGTCGAATCCGACTGGCTGGAACTGGTTGAGTCTGACGTGAAATCAAAGCTGGCCGGCACGTTTCTGGCCGATGCGCCGATCGTGCCGGTGTCGTCAGTTACCGGTGAAGGCATAGATAATGTTATTGAAGCGATCGCCGGGATTTCAAATAAACTTCCGACCGTGAAAGATATCGGTAAATCGCGCCTGTTTGTTGATCGCGCTTTTGTCCTGACCGGCATCGGTGTTGTGGTTACCGGAACCAGCCGTGGGGGTGGTTTTTCCGCCGATGCCGATATCTTTCATTTTCCTTCCGGTAAAAAAATAAAGATTCGCGCCATGCAATCTCATGGTCGCAAAGTTGACAGGGTCGGGGCGGGATATCGCGTGGCGATCAATCTTTCAGGGATCGCTCGTGATGAAATACGGCGCGGTGATGTTGTCACCGGCTTTCGCTACGACGAACGTCCATCATATTTTGCCGTTCACATAAAAAACCTGCACAACTCCACAATTACGCTTAAAGAAGGCCGAAAGCTTCTTCTTATCCTCGGCACCACCGAAACCGAGGCAATAATTCGTCCCTTTAATAGTGACGGCGTCGCCCCGGGCGAAACAGGGCTGGCGATTTTGAAGGCGACCGAACCGTTGGCCGCCTTCATAAAGGACAGGTTTATTCTGCGCTTGCCGACACCGCAGGTAACCGTTGGCGGGGGTCAAATTCTCGATATTCTCAATCATTATCCCAGGCGCAAAAACCTGCCTCTACTGAATGATTATCTTAAAGCCCGTATCAACGGCGATTTGAAAACCGTTCTGCTTAATGAGCTTGACAAACGGATTTTCAATCCGTCAGCCTCATTTCTGGCTTATTCCAATTTTTCGACTGAAAGTATAAAGACCGCGGTTTCTTCGCTTATTGATGAAAACCAGGTTATTCGATACGGCGATTACCTGGCTGCATCAGGCAAGGTTGATGAAATCTTCGCGCGCATAAAAGCAGAGCTTGGAAAGGTACATGAAAAGAACTCGTACCTGCCCGGTCTTACAGGAGACGAACTGGCTCGGCTTACCGGGCATCCGGTCGATGAACAGTTTAACCTGTTGCTTCGCTATCTGGAGCAAAACGATGATTTGAGCAGGTCCCGACAATTTTTTCATCTGCCGGGTTTTAAGCCTGAACTCGACGAGAAAATGCAAAATGAAGCGGACGGCATCGTTGCCCGGGCCCGACAGGCGGGGCATAATTACCTGACCTTTGGCGAAATCGAAACCTCTTTCCCCGAAAGCAGGAACACGCTGAATTTCCTTCGCGATTCGGACCGACTCAAATCCATCGGTAATCAATTTATCACGACCGACAATATCTGGAATGATATTGTCTCGTACATTGAAGAGAAACTGGAAGGCGACGGTCAACTGACCGTGGCCGAATTTCGCGACCGGTTCGGCAACAGCCGGAAATATGCTCTGCCGGTGCTGGAATATCTCGACAGTCTCAAAATCACGCACCGCGAAGACGACGTCAGGGTTAAGGGAAGCCGATTCGGTGAACGCCATTCTTTATAACGGAATCGTTTATCCCGGGTACCGAACATACAAACGCCCGTCGGCGGTTGTCATTGGCGGCAATAAAATTGCCGCTCTGGGCAGGGATTTACCTTACCTGAAACAACAATTCTCCGGGTACCGCCTTATCGATCTCAAAGGGCGTGTTGTTTTGCCCGGTTTTGTGGACAGTCATACTCATTTCTATTTCTGGGCAACAACGCTGGATACCATGCATCTGGAAAAAACGGCCACATTTGGCAAAGCATTGGTTAAAATCGAGAAATTTACGCGCAAATGTCCTTTGGATGAATGGATAGTCGGCGACGGCTGGTCGCCTGATCGATGGGATGAATATCATCTGCCGACCGCGTTTGAGCTGGACAGGGTTACCGGCGGCAGACCGGCCGCTCTTTTCAGCAAAGACCAGCATATGCTCTGGGTCAATTCACGCGCTCTGCAAATGGCCGGGATTGACAGGCATTACCGCGAACCTGAAGGAGGATCGGTTGATCGCGATCCGGCTACCGGCGAGCCGACCGGTATCCTGCGCGAAGTACCCGGTTATATGCCGGTGATTAACCTGTTCAGCAAACCCGAAACGGAGAAAGTCGCGAAGGCATGGAAAAAGGCCGCCCGTATTGCTTATAGTCGCGGCGTAACCGGGTTTCACTCGGTCGATGCTCCCGAAGCGTGGGAATTTTTTGCGAGCAGGCATAAAGCGCACAAACTTGGTTTCCGGGTTCATTATTATTTCCCGGTTAACATGCTTGATGAACTGATTGAGCGGAAGTTCTATTCCGGAATGGGAGACGATACTCTCCGGGTCGGCGGAGTGAAAATTTTCGCCGACGGTTCCCTCGGATCGCGAACGGCGTTTCTTAAAAAACCTTACCTGAAGGACAGCAAAAACTATGGCATTGAAGTAACCGGCTTGAAAGATTTGATATCTCAAACAGGCCGAGCTTCGCAAAACAACCTGGCCTGCGCAATTCACGCCATCGGCGACCGGGCGGTGGCCAATGTCATTACCGCTTTTGAAGGGGCAGGCGGAGGAAAGAGTTTGCGGCATCGTATCGAACATCTCCAGCTTATAGATCGCAAAGATATTTCCCGTCTTAAAAAAATCGGCGCAGTCGCCTCGATGCAGCCGAGTCACTGTCCCTCGGATCGAAAGCCGGTTGATGCTTATTGGGGGAAACGGGGTCGCAACGCCTATATTTTCAAGACCCTTTTAAGACAACAAATCCCGCTTGCTTTCGGGTCGGACTGTCCGATAGAGCCGCTCGATCCGCTGGGCGGCATACACGCGGCCGTCAACCGGAACGGTTTTGGCGAACGGGGCGGGCGCTTTTATCCGGAAGAAAAGATAACTGTGTCGCAGGCCGTACATGGCTTTACCGCCGGTTCGGCATATGCCGCCGGAAGAGAAAGATTTTCAGGTAAAATCGCTCCGGGTTACCAAGCCGACCTGGTTATCCTTGACGATAATATTTATACTATGCCGTTGTCGCAGATATATAAAGCCCGCGTAGCGGCCACCATCTTTGACGGCAAAGTGATTTACCGCGGCAGTTCTTTCTAAACCTGACAGGCAATCCGCAAACCAAAACATGCCTCATGTCTTTGCCTGAACGACAACAAATTAAGAATATTCGCCAATTTCCTTATCAAATCTCTCTTTTGTCCGATATCTGAGTGGAAATTACACGCTTTTTTTACTTTGATTTTGATTTTCCTTAGACCTAATTTAAAAGCTTATTAGCAGATCGCATCAAGGAGTGGAAATGGTAAAAACAAAGGAAGAAATCCTCGACCGTATCGACAGCGCCGGCGTGAAGTTTATCAGGCTTTGTTTCACCGATATTCTCGGACGTTTGAAAGGGATGGCCCTGACCCGTCCTGAGATAGAGGAAGTGCTGGAATACGGCCAGGGATTTGACGGTTCTTCGATTGAAGGTTTCGTTCGAATCGAGGAATCGGATTTGATGGCGGTGCCCGATCCCCGGACTTTCCGGATTTTCCCCTGGCTGGTCGGTGGCGAAAAGGTAGCCATGATGTTCTGCGATATTGAAACGCCACAGGGCGAGCCTTATGCCGGTGATCCGCGGTACGTCCTGCGCCGGGCTCTGGATAAGATTAATGAGAAACGCTGGACTTTTTATACCGGACCTGAAATCGAATATTTTTACTTCAAAGATGAAAAGAATCCGCAAATTCTGGATCGAGGCGGGTATTTCGATTATGCTACCGCTGACATCGGCACCACTCTTCGCAAAAAAACGGTAAGGGCGCTGGAAGAGATCGGCATTCCGGTGGAATGTTGCCACCACGAAGCAGCGCCTTCGCAGCAGGAAATCGATCTTAAATTTCGGGATGCCCTGGTGATGGCTGATTTCGCCCAAATATACCGTTTTCTCGTGAAGGAAACGGCTCAGGAAAACGGCTACTATGCGACTTTTATGCCAAAACCCCTGTTTGGCGAAAACGGCTCCGGTATGCATGTCCATATGTCGATTTTTGAGAATGGCCGGAATCTCTTTTTCGACGGCAAAAATCCTTATCACCTTTCAAAACTTGCGCAGAATTTTGTAGCCGGGATATTAAATCATATAAAAGAGATTACTCTCGTTACCAATCAGTGGGTCAATTCCTACAAGAGGCTGGTGGCGGGGTACGAAGCCCCGGTTTATATCTCGTGGGGACGACGCAACCGTTCGTCGCTGGTCAGGGTGCCGATGTATCGGGTCGGCAAGGAAAACTCGACCCGCGTGGAACTCCGCTCACCCGATCCGGCCTGTAACCCCTATCTTGCCTTCGCTGTTATTCTGGCGGCGGGATTGAAAGGCATCGAAAAAGAGTATGAGCTTCCCGAACCCGTCGAGGGAAATATCTTCCACATGTTGCCGGAAGAGCGAGAATCATGCGGCATCGAATCGCTCCCCAAAACATTGGAAGAAGCGATACAGGCGACGGAGAATTCCGAGTTGGTTAGGGAAACCCTCGGTGATCATGTGTTTGAAACGCTTCTGGCCAATAAACGGGTGGAATGGGACGCCTATCGCATCCATGTCAGCGAGTATGAAATAGATAAGTATATGTCGATGCTTTAAGCCTTAACCCGTCACAGGATGATGGATGATTACGGCAACCTGACCGGCGTCGATATAATAAGGCTGGTCGGGAAAAAAGAAATCAAAGCGGTCGAACTGGCCGAAGCCGCCCTGAATTTAGCTGAATCGGAAGGAAAACGTCTCAACGCCGTAATCACTGTCTGCCGTGATAAGGCTATGGCTCAGGCCGGAAACGTCGACCGGATAGTCAAAAACGGGGGCAAGATCCCGCTTCTTGCGGGAGTGCCGGTTATCATCAAGGATAATATAGTATATTCCGGGTATCCGACCACCTGCGGCAGCCGCATCCTTGAAGGATATATTTCGCCTTATGATGCTACCTGCGTAAAGCGGCTGGAACAGTCCGGCGCAGTGATTATCGGCAAGGCCAATATGGATGAGTTCGCCATGGGTTCTTCCAACGAGACCAGCGCTTATGGAGCGGTCAAGAACCCAGTTTGCGATGGTCTCGTGCCGGGAGGATCATCGGGCGGGTCGTGCGCGGCGGTGGCCGCCGGAATCGTCCCGATCGCCTACGGTTCCGATACCGGCGGATCTGTCCGCCAGCCGGCAGGATTTTGCGGAGTGGTGGGATTGAAACCGTCTTACGGTGCTGTTTCGCGGTACGGGTTGGTAGCCTTTGCTTCTTCCACTGACCAGATCGGCCCGATAGCGCGCAATGCTACCGATTGCGCCCTCGCTTATGAAGCCATAGCCGGATATGACGCTAACGATTCAACGTCGGTCAGATTCAATCACCCGGCCTATTCTAATGAAATTGAAAATGGAGACGACAGGAAATTTCGTTTTGGAGTACCCGAAGAATATTTTGCCGAGGGAATAGATACTGAGGTCAGGGCCTGTGTTGAAAAAGCGATTAAAAGGCTTGAGCGGGCCGGTCATCGAATCGTTAACGTATCCCTTCCGCATACTGATTTGGCTATTGCCGCATATTATATAATTGCCAATGCCGAAGCTTCATCGAATCTGGCCCGATTCGACGGCGTAAGGTACGGCTTTTCAGAAGGCCGCGATAAGGGATTATCCGAAATGTATTGCGAGACACGGGGTAAGGGATTCGGCGCCGAGGTGAAACGGCGCATCATGCTGGGAACTTTTGTTCTTTCGGCAGGGTATTACGACGCCTATTACCTGAAGGCTCAAAAGGTGCGTGAGATCATTCGGCGCGATTTTGAAAACCTGTTTAATAAGGCTGACCTGATGCTGTCTCCGACTTCGCCGACCGCCGCTTTCAGGCTGGGCGAAAAACTGGATGATCCGCTCGAAATGTATCTCTCCGATATCCTTACTGTGCCTGCCAACCTTGCCGGTATACCGGCTATTTCTATCCCGTGCGGCAAAACCGCGGACGGCCGTCCCGTTGGCCTGCAAATAACCGCGCCTGCCTTCGGCGAGGCTGATCTTTTGATCGCCGCACGGCAGGCCGAAAAATTAATGGGGTATCAAAATGCCGATGATTGATACCGGAGAAGTGAAACTCTATTACGACGAAAAGGGTTCGGGGAAACCCCTGATATTGCCGCATGGCTTCACTCTCGACAATATCAAAGGCTCAGAAATTGATATTGTGCCCGGCGCGGGGCATATGTTAAATATGGAAGCGCCCGACGGGTTTAATTCCAGGCTGGAACGGTTCTTTGATCGGGTTGAAGGGGATTTATGAATTATTTCGAGGTCCGTCAACGGCTGGCGGTTCTGGAGAAATTTCTTAGACTATATGGGGAATACCTTACTTTCACCAACCGGTTCAATAATCCCGCAGCGCAGATACTCCTGCAAAAGATGCGGCCGCTGGTTCCGATGACGATTGATTCCCTGCGCAACGCGGGAGTGGGGACAATCGTCGCCCGCGACGCGCCTTCGCGCGGGCAAAAGAAATATAAGATCAACATCATCAAGGCGATTTTCCGCGAATCGCTTATTCAACATTTCAGTCTTGAAGAGCAGGCGCCTCTGGACGCGATCGAAGCGGCCATGGTCAAATACCGTATGATGCGCAGCCGGGCTTTTTTGCAGTTGTTTAATCCTATCTTCTGGCTGGTGATTTTTATCGGATACGCAGCCGAATCGCCGTTTATTCTGCTGCGCCAGTGCGGCTTTGAGGAAGTAAAGGATTTCAAAAAAACGGCGGCCGGACGTTTTATCAAGATAATTGTCATGCTTTTGATTTTGATTATTTTGATTGAAGCTGTCGGTTTCAGGCGCTGGGTCTGGAATCTAATCGGCCTTTAACCTTCGGAAAATCGATGGTGAGCGGGATAAAAGAATACGAACCTGTTATCGGCCTGGAAGTGCACGCTCAGCTTCTTACAGCCTCCAAAATGTTTTGCGGCTGCCGTGCGGAGTTCGGCGCGCCGCCGAACAGCCATACCTGTCCGGTTTGTCTGGGGCATCCGGGGGCGTTGCCGGTTTTGAATAAACGGGCTGTGGAGTATGCCGTCAAAATGATTCTGGCTGTCGGAGGAGAAGTCAAATTTCATTCGGTTTTCGCCCGCAAGAATTATTTCTATCCCGACCTGCCGAAAGGGTACCAGATATCCCAGTACGACCGGCCGATCGGCGTGGGGGGAAAGGTTCATATCGAGCTTGAAGATTATTCCAAAACCATCGGCATTGCCCGTATCCATCTCGAAGAGGACGCCGCAAAGCTGCTTCACCCCGAACATGGCGAAGGCGAAACCCGGATTGATTTTAACCGTTGCGGTATACCGCTGATCGAAATTGTTTCCAAACCGGATATTCGCACCCCGCGTGAAGCGCGCGCCTATTTGAATAAGCTGAAACAGGTACTGCGATATCTGAGTATTTGTTCGGGAGATATGGAAAAAGGCGCCCTTCGCTGTGACGCTAATGTTTCGCTGCGTCTCAGGGGAAGCGAAGGTTTCGGGATCAGGACGGAGTTGAAAAATCTTAATTCGTTTAAGGCGGTGGAAAAAGCGCTGACCTATGAGATAGAACGTCAGGCGGAAATACTGGAATCGGGCGGCGCCGTCAGCCAGGCGACGATGCTCTGGGATGAAAACAGGCAGAAGACCAGGCCGATGCGCGGCAAAGAGGAATCTGAGGATTATCGGTACTTTCCGGAGCCGGATCTGGTTAACCTTGAGATTGATAAGGAGTGGATCGACGATATTAAATTATCGCCTCCCGAACTGCCTGACGTTAAAATGAATAGAATCGTCAAAGAATATGGCATACCTCGTTATGACGCGGCCGTATTGACCGATTTGCCGGAGCTGGCCGATTATTTCGAGGCGGTGGCGAAGGGAGTCAAAGATAAAAAGCTGGCCTCCAACTGGGTCATGGTCGAGCTTTTGCGGGTGATCAGGGAGCGGAAGGCCGATATTCGATCTTTTGCAGTCAATCCGGAAATGCTGGCGGAACTGTTGCAAAACATCGAATCAGGTATTATATCCCGAAAGATGGCCAGGGAGATTTTCGAGGAGATGGTCAACACAGGCAGACGGGCGGCGGCCATCATCGACAAGAAAGAATTGAGACAAATTACCGATAAGGATGAGTTGGTTTCCGCGGTTGAAATCATACTCAATGCTCAAAAGGATCGGGTGGAAAAATATAAGGGCGGCAAAACCGCGCTGTTTGAATTTTTTGTGGGGCAGGTGATAAAAGAAACCGGAGGAAAGGCCGACCCGCAAGTGGTCAGAAGTATTTTGAAAGAAAAACTGAATGGCTGATAAGGTCAGACTGGCGGTCTTTATTTCCGGTTCCGGCACAAATCTGCAATCGATTATCGATAATTGTACAAGCGGCTTTATACCGGGCGAGGTGGCTCTGGTCGTCTCCAGCAAAAAAGACGTCTATGGCTTGGTGCGGGCCGAAAAGGCCGGTATCGAAAGCGTAATTTATCGCCGAAAAAGTTTTCCTGACGGAAAAATCGCCGATGATTACCTTCTCGATCTTCTCGATAAATATAAAATCGATATTATCGCTCTGGCCGGTTATCTCAAGATGGTACCGCCGGTGGTTGTCGCCAGGTACCGGGGTCGTATCGTCAATATTCATCCGGCCCTTTTGCCTAAATATAGCGGGAAAGGGATGTACGGAATGAGTGTCCATCGGGCGGTAATCGAGGCCAAAGAAAAGGAATCCGGCGTAACTATTCATGCCGTAGATGAAGTCTACGATCACGGCAGGATACTGGCCCGGGAAAAAGCGCCGGTGTTCCCGGAAGACACGCCGGAAGAATTGGCGGCGCGGATATTGAAAATCGAGCACACTCTATACCCAAAAGTAATCAGGGAACTATCCGAGGAAATACTGAAGGCGAAACGTCAATGAGAGAAGTTCTGACGACTGGTATAACGGAATTTCCTCTCTATTCACGAGGGAAGGTACGTGACGTCTATGATCTTGACGATCGGTTGCTGATTGTTACCACCGACCGGGTTTCGGCCTTTGATATTGTCATGCCGAACGGCGTTCCCGGCCGCGGTATGGAACTGGTCGCAATTTCAATCTTCTGGTTCGATTTCCTTAAAGACATAATTGGCAATCACCTGATTACGGCCGACATAGAGCAATACCCGCCTGAACTGCATAAATATCGCGACATTCTGGAAGGCCGCTCAATGATTGTCAGAAAAGCGCGGCGAGTCGATATCGAATGTATTGTTCGCGGTTATATTTCCGGATCGTTCTGGAAAGAATACAAAATGGCGCGCGAAAAAGGAACCACGACGATTCACGGGTTCGCTCTGCCCGAAAATCTTAAGGAATCGGGCAGATTCCCGCGGGCGATCTTTACGCCATCGACCAAAGCCGAAGAAGGCCACGACGAAAATATCTCTTTTGATAAAATGGTCGATCTGGTTGGGCGGGAAACAGCCGAGCTTTGCCGCGATAAGTCATTGGCCGTTTACAATAAAGCGGCCGAATATGCCCTGACCCGCGGTATTATCATAGCTGATACCAAGTTCGAATTCGGGTTTGATGACGACGATTTAATCCTGATTGATGAAGCATTGACTCCCGATTCATCGCGCTTCTGGCCGGTTGACGAATACGAGGCGGGACATTCGCAGCCCTCGTTTGACAAGCAGATTATACGCGATTATCTTAGTATGCTGGATTGGGATAAAACCGAACCGGCGCCGGGACTTCCGGATGAAGTTATAAAAGAAACGCAGGAAAAATATCGGGAGGTAGTTGCCCGGTTAAGGCAATAATAGGATTGTTGACAAACGACAAAATTGTCATCACCGTGGACTGGCTTCCGCAGTCGCAGGGAAAGATAACGAAGGGGAAAAAATGCAGGATTTGATGAAGATAAAGCGAGCCCTGATTTCCGTATCGGATAAGACCGGTCTTGTCGAACTGGCCGGTAAGTTGAAAGATATGGAGGTGCAGATAATTTCCACCGGCGGTACTCTGGCCAAACTTAAAGAGGCGGATATACAGGCGATTTCGATTACCACCTTTACCGGCGCTCCGGAGATTCTCGGCGGTCGGGTAAAAACGCTTCATCCCAAGGTCCACGCCGGGATTTTATTTAGACGGGATAGCGAGGAACATCAGGCCGAGATGACTCAGCAGGAATGCAAGGGAATCGATCTGGTGGTGGTTAGTCTCTATCCGTTCGAACAGACCTTAGGTGACCCCGGCGCGAGTGACGTCGATAAAATCGAAAATATAGATATCGGCGGGCCGACCATGATTCGGGCCGCGGCCAAGAATTATGAATCGGTGGCGGTGGTAACCGGTCCGTCTGACTATGTCCGGATAATCGGGGAAATGGAGAAAAACGACGGCTGTCTTTCATACGCCACGCGGCGGCGGCTGGCCGGCAAGGCATTCGCATTGACGACTCGATATGATACCGCTATCGCCGGTTATTTTGCCGGATTACTGGAAGAAAAAAAGGCAGGAGAAGAAAAAGAGGGTATTGATCTTTCTTTTACAAAGATTCAAGACCTTCGATACGGTGAAAACCCGCATCAGTCGGCGGCTTTTTATCGGTTGAAAAGATATAACGGTGTTACTCTGGCCGACGCCGTTCAGCATTCCGGCAAGGACTTATCATACAATAACATAGCCGATATCGACGCCACTCTTGACATGATTCTGGAATTCGAGGAACCGTTCGCGGTGGTGGTCAAGCACGCCAACCCGTGCGGCGCGGCCGAAGCCGACACGTTGACCGAAGCCTACCGGCTGGCGTATGAAACCGATCCTCTTTCGGCCTATGGGTCGATCATCGGTCTTAATCGGGTAGTAAATATTGATACCGCCAACCTTCTGCACCGGACTAAATTTATCGAATGCGTGCTGGCTCCGGGGTATTCCGATGAAGCGCTGGCTCTTTTACGAAAGAAAAAAGCCCGGCGGCTTCTGTCGCTGCCATCGATATTGGAAAATCTGCCCGCGCCGGATAAGGTCTATAAACATATTCGAGGCGGTCTTCTAACTCAAACTCCCGATAATATCGATCTTGACCGGGCCGGGATTACGATCGCGACCAAAAAGAAACCGACCGAAGCCGAGATGGAGTCTTTAATCTTCGGCTTCAAACTTGTCAAGCACGTAAGGTCAAATGCGGTATTGATTTGTCAGGGGAAGGCGGCGGTTGGTATCGGCATGGGACAAACCTCGCGCGTCGATTCATCGTTTTTGGCCGTTAAGCGAGCCGGAGATCGGGCAATGGGCGGAACCTGCGCTTCGGATGCCTTTTTCCCTATGGCTGATGGTTTGGAAGTCGTTGCCGATAAAGGAGTCAAGGCTTTTATTCAGCCCGGCGGTTCAAAAGGCGACCCGGATGTGATTGCAGCCGCCGACCGAATGGGAGTCAGTATGGTATTTACCGGGATCAGGCATTTTAAGCATTAGGCAAACATTGTGCTTGCAAAACCGGTTTTCTATACATAAATTACTTATTAAACGGGCGTGAGGTGATGGTACACGAGAGAATTCTGGAAATTGTTGTCTACCTGGTGAGTCATCTGAGTGATCGCCGGGAGGGCCTTGGCAACCTGGATGAAATGTCAACCGACCTCCGCTCTATGGGTTTTACCGACAATGAAATTTCTTCCGCATATAGCTGGTTGCTCAAGCATTTTGAAAACTATCCCAATGATTTTTCGGATCAAAATGACAGGACCGACAGTCGATCGGTGCGCGTTCTCTCCGAATATGAAAGAAAACTTATATCTGCCGAAGCGTACGGTTATCTTCTCCGACTCAGGCATCTGGATCTGATCACCGCCGCGCAGATGGAGATGATACTTGATCGCTGCATCTTATTCGATACCGACCCGCTCGATATAGATGATATAAAAATTATCGCCTCGGCAACCATGTTTGAGGTCGGTTCCGCCGATCTGCCTTACGCCATATGGGTAGGTGATCCCGAAAGTGAACCGATCAATTAATCGGTCGCTTCCGATGCAGTTAACCAACTACAAAATAATCCTCGGTATCACCGGCGGTATCGCGGCCTATAAGTCGGCCTATCTGGCGAGATTGTTAGTCAAAGCAGGGGCCGAAGTGCGGGTCGTTATGACCGAGGCGGCCGTCAAGTTTATTACTCCTCTGACCTTTGAATCGCTGACCAATCGCGAAGTAGCCGTAGAAATGTTTCCGGAGGGCAGATTCGTCAGCGCCCGTCATATTGCCCTGGCCGAATGGCCCGACCTTATAGTCGTCGCCCCGGCCACGGCCGATTTTATCGCTCAGGTAGCCAATGGGCGCTGTTCCTCGTTACTATCAGCGGTGCTGTGCGCTACTAAAAGAAAAGTAATCATGGCGCCGTCGATGAACGAAGGAATGTATGCCAACCCGGCCGTCCAGAGAAATATTTCCACACTGCGAGAATTCGGGTATTGCCTGGCTGAAGTTGGCGTGGGAGATATGGCCTGCGGTAGTTTTGGCCCCGGTCGTATGGCCGAACCGGAAGAGATATTTGAACTGGTGACCAAAGAGCTCAGAAGTGAAGGGTCTCTAAACGGGGAAAAGATCATAGTAACCGCCGGGCCATGCCGCGAAGCGATTGATCCGGTTCGTTTTATTTCCAATCGTTCCTCCGGCAAAATGGGCTTTGCCATAGCTTCCGAAGCCGAAAAGCTCGGAGGCGAAGTAACTCTTATTGCCGGGCCGGTCTCCTTGCCGGATCCGAGAGGCGTGAGGGTTATCAGTGTTGAGACCACCGAGCAGATGGCTGACGCAGTGAAACAGGAATTCGGCTCTGCCGATTACCTTATCATGGCCGCCGCTCCGGCCGATTACAGGCCAAAATCGGTATCCTCTCAGAAAATAAAAAAATCAGACGGCGAAACGAGTATCACACTGGAGCCGGCGGTTGATATCCTTAAAATGATTTCTTCAATTCGTAAAGAATCCCAGGTTATAGTCGGTTTCTCGCTTGAAACGGAAAATGAAGTAGAGAATTCGAAAAAGAAGTTGCATGATAAAAAGCTGGATTTTATAGTGGTCAATAATCCTACCGAAGAAGGGGCCGGTTTCGATTGCGACACCAATCGTGTGGTTATTGTTTCGAAATCGGGTGAAACGGTAGAACTGGATAAAAACAAAAAAGAGGCGATTGCTAAAAAAATCTGGGGGTATATATTATCGCATGGCCGCCAATGACGAATTAAGCGAAATCTATCATCTTGCCCGGCGGGCGCTGGAATGCCAGGAGCAATTGGGGCATAAGGAAATTATATTTGAAGCCGGGCATAAATCCGGCGCGGGCCCGGAATCCGGCGTTCAGGCATCGTCTGCCGACGTGCAATCTTCGTCTTATAATCAGATGTCGCTTTTGAACGAGGAACCCTCCGGCCCGGGCGAGCCGGAATATAACAGCCTCGAAGAACACCGAGCGGCGATTTGTAATTGCACTAAATGCTCTTTAAGTCAAACCAGGACCAAATTCGTTTACGGGGCCGGTAGTTCGCGGGCAAAGATAGTGTTTATCGGCGAAGCTCCGGGACGCGAGGAAGACCTTCAAGGGGAACCTTTTGTCGGCCGGGCCGGGAAACTGCTCGATAATATTCTGGCGGCCATCAAGTTTACCCGCCGGGATGTATATATCGGCAACATATTAAAATGCCGCCCGCCGGAAAACCGCGACCCGCAACCCGAAGAAATACGGGCATGCATGCCGCACCTGATAGAACAGATACGCATTATCAAGCCGCTGATTATTTGTGCCCTTGGGCGAATAGCCGCGCACTGTCTTCTGGATACGACTACGCCGTTGGGAAAATTGAGAGGCACGTGGCACAGCTTCCAGGGAATTCCGCTGATCGTAACTTATCATCCTGCGGCGCTGCTTCGATTCCAGCAATATAAAAGACCGACTTGGGAAGATATGCAGGAAATGAAGGCCAGGTATGAAAAG
>CAZSYD010000011.1:0-63120 GCA_964611355.1 uncultured Ignavibacteriales bacterium
TTCTTCAACTTCTCCGTGAGTTTTTTGATTTCGTCGCGGAGTTGGGCGGCGGTTTCGAATTCGAGGTTGTCGGCGGCTTTTTTCATCGCCTTACGCATGAAGGCAATCTGATCTTCGTAAGTCATATCGTTGAAAAAGCTCGGTTTTTCAAACTCCGGCTCCGTCACGGTACGACTGTCGGCAAAAGCCGTCGCCTGCATGATTTCTTCGCGCGTTTTGCGGATCGTCTCCGGCGTTATTCCGTGCTCCTTGTTATATTCAAGCTGTTTTAATCGCCGCCGGTTGGTTTCGGCCAGCGCCTTTTCAATGGAGCCGGTAATCCTGTCGGCATAAAAGATAACCTTGCCGGCGGCGTTCCGGGCCGCCCGGCCGGCGGTTTGAATCAGCGACTGTGCGCTGCGCAAAAAACCTTCCTTGTCGGCGTCAAGAATGGCGACAAGTGAAACTTCGGGCAGATCGAGACCTTCACGCAAAAGATTTATGCCAACCAGAACGTCGAATCTGGCCAGCCGCAGGTCGCGAATCAGTTCGGTGCGGTCGATGGTATCGATTTCGCTGTGCATGTAATGCGCCCTGATATCCAGCTTGACCAGATAATCGGTCAGATCCTCGGCCATCCGCTTGGTCAGCGTCGTCACCAATACCCTTTCACGTGCGGCAGCCCGATCGCGAATCTCGGCAACCAGATCATCAACCTGCGTTTTGACCGGCCGGACTACGACTTCAGGATCGACCAGGCCGGTCGGCCGGATTACCTGCTCGACTATCACACCGTCGGAACGATCCATTTCGTAATCAGCCGGTGTGGCCGAAACAAAGATGATATTTTTCAGAAGCGTTTCGAATTCGTCAAAGAAAAGCGGCCTGTTATCCAGCGCCGAAGGAAGACGGAAACCATGCTCAACAAGCGTTTCTTTGCGGGAACGGTCACCGGCGAACATCCCCCTCACCTGCGGGATCGACTGGTGCGACTCGTCGATGATAGCGAGAAAATCGTCCGGGAAAAAGTCGATCAAAGTGTAAGGCCTCTCCCCCGGTTTGCGGCCGGTCAGGTGCCGGGAATAATTTTCAATGCCTGAGCAGTACCCGATTTCGCGCATCATCTCTAAGTCGTAACGGGTGCGCGATTCGAGCCGCTGCGCTTCCAGCAATTTCCCGGCTGAACGAAACTGCTCCAGCCTTTCAGCCAGTTCTTTTTCAATGGCTTTGACGGCTCTTTCCAACTGCGGGTGTGTCGTAACGAAATGTTTGGCCGGATATATGGCGACCCTTTTTCGTTCTTCGATAATTTCCCCGCTGACCGGATTGAAGGCGGTAAGTTTTTCGATCTCGTCGCCGAACATCTCGATTCGGAGGGCATCTTCCCTGTAGGCCGGAATAAGCTCAATTGTATCGCCGCGCACCCGGAAATTGCCGCGCGAAAAATTGATATCGTTGCGGTTATAATGAATATCTATGAGTTGACGAATCATCCTGTCGCGATCGATCTCCTGACCGACCTCAAGGAAAAGCAAAAGCTCCTTGTAATCTTTGGGAGAGCCGAGACCATAGATGCAGGAAACCGAGGCGATAATAACGACGTCGCTTCGTTCCAGAAGCGCCGAGGTGGCTCTCAGGCGGAGACGGTCGATATCGTCGTTCATCGAGGTATCTTTTTCGATGAAAGTGTCGGTGGTCGGGATATACGCTTCGGGCTGATAGTAATCATAGTAACTGATGAAAAATTCGACGGCGTTGTGCGGAAAGAAAGAGCGCATTTCGCCGTATAGTTGAGCCGCCAGGGTCTTGTTGTGCGATAGAATAAGAGTCGGGCGATTACAGGCGGCAATGACATTGGCCATAGTAAAAGTCTTGCCCGAACCGGTTACGCCCAGAAGCGTTTGAAACTTCCGGTTCCGGTTGAGCCCTTCCACGAGTTGAGCTATAGCCTCCGGTTGATCCCCTTTGGGGTTAAAATTGGATTCCAGCCTGAACTTATCCATAAAACATAAAATAGTAAAAGCCGGTTAAATTCCAATCATAAGTTACAAAATGATTTGGAGATTATGTTTTTATGAACCGATGTTTTTGTCTCAAGTATAATGTTGAAATAATAATATATTGCCCTTTAACGAAGGCGGCGGCAGTTTTTGCTTGACTTGTGGCTTATCATGATTAACTTCTTAGTTTGAATTCCGGTCGAACCCTTTGGAGGATTTGCGCTTATGTACGCTGTGGTAGAAACAGGCGGAACTCAGGTTACGGTTGAAGAAGGCACTCAACTGAAAGTACCGCATATAGACAGTAAAGTCGGCGACAAGATTACCCTCGACAAGGTGCTTCTCATTTCCGGCGGGACAGAACCGATAGTCGGTCATCCTTATCTCGAAAACGCCAGCGTGGAAGCGGAGCTTGTATCACAGGGCAAAGACGACAAGATTACCGTTTTTAAATTCAAACGGCGTACCAAATACCGCCGCACAACAGGGCACCGTCAGAAGTTTACGGAATTGAAAATCACCAGGATCAATTCACCCGGCTGACGTTGGACGTTTGATGGAACGCGCCATTAGCACGGACAGGCTGAAAAAAAACCGACTGCCGTCCCTTTTGATATTGGTAGGGGTCTTTTTACTTATTTTCGGACAGGCTGCCGCCCAGCAGTATAAAATCATCGATATTCGCGTCTCCGGTAACGTGCATGTGTCCGAGAAAACGATCAGGAACGCAGCCGCATTGAAAATCGGAACTGATCTCACCGGCGCAGCCCTGCAGGATGCCGTCAAGAGCCTGTACGCAAAAGGGGTTTTCCGCGATATAGTAGTTGACGTCGAGCAGGTTACCGCCGGTGTGGTAATAATTATCAAGGTGTCGGAATACCCCAAGCTGTCCGGAATCAATTTCAAGGGGAACAAAAAGATCAAGGATAAGGAACTTAAGAAGCTTCTGGAGCTGGCCGTCGGCGGGTATATCAACGATCACCTGGTCGTCCAGTCCGGAAGCAAAATCGAATCGGAATATATATCAAAAGGTTACTTCATGGCGGAAATCGATGCGGAGTTGAAATATGCTCCCGATTCGGCCAACGCGGAGCTAACCTTCAATATCAGGGAGTATAACAAGGTCAAAGTCGAGCGAGTCGTTCTCACGGGCAACAAACAACTGAAAGCCGATGATCTTATCAAAAAGATATCCAACCGCAAGCGTGGACTTTTTCGCTCATCCGATTTTAAGAAGGAAAAATTTCCCGAGGACAAGGAAAAGATCATCGAATACTGCCGTAAGAAAGGTTTTATTGACGCCTATATAGTATCCGATTCGTCCGTCGTTGATACGGTCAGGAACAGGATGACTATCTATATCAATATATATGAGGGACCGAAATATTATTTCGGCGAAAGCAGCTTCGCGGGCAATGAGATATATACGGACGAAGACTTGGGTAAGACCCTTAAATTCAAGTCGGGGCAGGTATTCAATCAGGAAAAATATGAAGAATCGCTGGGGGAACTGTACGGCGCCTACCAGGAAGAAGGATACCTGCATATACGTATCCTCGACCAGATACAAACGGCTGATTCGACCGTTAATATCGATTATGACATCACGGAGGGTCTGCCCTCGGAAGTCAGGCTGATCGAGATTACCGGAAATACAAAGACCAAGGAAAAAGTGATCCGTCGGGAAATGTTGATGCGCCCCGGCATGACCTTCCGACGCTCGATTTTGATGCGCTCCCTTCGCGATATCACCCAACTGAATTACTTTTCCGACGTGGTTCCCGATGTCCGCGATCTGCCTTCAGGCGATGTGGACCTGATAATAAAAGTCGAGGAGAAACCGACGGCCCAGGTTTCCGCCGGAGCCGGTTATTCCGGTCAGGACAAACTGGTCGGAACATTCGGGTTGGGGATTCCCAATTTTCGGGGAAACGGACAGAACGTAAATATCAGCGTTGACTTTGGTTCGCGCCGCAGTTCGATTTCGTTGAGCTTCACCGAACCCTGGTTTATGGGTACGCCGACTCTGGTGGGATTTGAAATCTACAATCTCGACCGCCGCTGGTACGATGATTTTACCGAAGGCCGGCGCGGCGGCTCGCTCCGTCTGGGAAGGCGGTTGAGATGGCCGGATAATTACTTTCGTGTTTACTGGCGGTACCGTCTGGAAAGCGTCAAGTACCATGATTTTGATGAAGCCTACCTGACGCAAAACGGTGAAACGGTTATCAACTCCTATGGTGAGACGGTATACAGACCGTTTGAGAATTCGCTTATGGCATTCAACGAGGAATGGCTGCGTACGTCGGCCATGTCATTTACCGTGGAACGCGACAGCCGTGACCTGCCGATTTTCGCCACTTCCGGAGCGCAAATCGCTTATACCGGCGAAGTATCGGGAGGTATCCTCGGCGGAAGGTGGGAATATTACAAGCACCTTTTCGTGGCCAGCAAATACATCCCCCTGATATGGGGTGCGGCCCTGGTGGGTTCCAGCAAGTTCGGGTACATCAGCACCAAAGACAACGACCTGATACCATACTCGGAAAGGTTTTCTCCCGGCGGCGTCGATCCCGACGGTACCGTGCGCGGCTATCCGGATGCTTCGCTGTCGCCGAGAAGCTCGACCGGCTCCATTCTGGGCGGCATGTCGGAGGTTATTTATGATGCCCAGATTCAACTGCCGATCGTCAAAGGACAAATGTACGGACTGATTTTCGCCGACGCCGGAACGGCCTGGCTGAGTCGAAAAGAAATCAGGCCGTTTTCGCATCTCTACAAAAGCGTTGGCGTCGGTTTCCGCCTGATCGTCCCCAGCGTGGGCGTGATCGGGTTTGATTTCGGATACGCTCTCGATGAACTTCGCGGAGAAAAAAAAGGCTGGCGGCCGCATTTCCAGATATCGCCAGGATATTAACATACGAATCGGAAAAAAGAAACGATAAAGGAGAATGTAATGGTTAGACTGTTCAAATTTCCGGCGTTGCTTGTTTCAATAATATTGCTATTAGGTGGTAATGCGTTGGCCCAGAAGTCCGGCTTTATCGATTCGGAGAAAATCCAGCAGAATTACAAGGAATGGGCCAAAGCACAGGAGCAGTTTAATACCGAGATGAAGGCATGGGAAGACGAAGCGGCTCGGATGCAACAGGAATTGCAGGAAGCGGGTGATGAATACCAAAGGCAAAAGCTGATCCTCTCGGCGGAGAAAAAGGCTGAAAAAGAAGCCGCAATCAACGCCAAGGATCAGGCTCTGGCTTCCTTCACGCGTGAAATCTCCGGCCCCGGCGGACGGGCGGAACAGCGCATGGCGGAGTTGGTTAAACCGCTCTATGAAAAAATCCAGGCCGCCATCGAAAAGCTGGCTATAGAAAAAAACTACGATTTTATCTTCAACTCGGCCGGCCTGGCTTACGCAAAAAAAGATCTTGATGTAACCGATGAGGTACTCGAGATTCTGGAAAGCGAAAATTAACCCTGGCCTTTACTGTCAGACAATTGGCCGAAAAAGTCGGCGCCAGGTACCGGGGCGACGGCGAAGTCCTTATCGAATCGGCGGCCCCGATTGAATCGGCCGGGCCGGGGCAGATATCTTTCCTTTCCAACCCCGCCTATAAAAAATATCTGACCACCACAAAAGCATCGGCTCTGGTCATCTCTCCGGACACAAATGTCGAGCATTGCAGCGCCATAGTCGGCGATAATCCCTATCTCCTGTTCTCAAGCATAATCGATTGCCTGTATCCCCCGGTTTATCCAAAAGAATGGGGCGTTCATCCCACGGCGACAGTGGCCGAATCGTGCCACCTGCCGGAAAAGATCGAAATCGGTCCCCACGTAGTCATCGAAAATAGCGTGGCTATTGGCGAGGAGACGATCATTAAGGCCGGCACTTTTATCGGCAAAGATACGATCATCGGCCAAAACTGCCTGATTCAACCGAACGTTTCCATCATGCACGGAAGTAAAATAGGAAACAACGTCACTATCTACGCCGGAACGGTTATCGGGTCGGACGGCTTCGGCTTTGCGCCTACCGAGCCGGGTAAAGAATATAAGAAGGTCAGGCAAATGGGCTGGGTGGAGATCGGCGATAATGTTGAAATCGGCGCCAACGTTACCATCGACCGAGGCGCCATGGGGCCGACCGTCATCGAGCGCGGCGTCAAGATCGATAACCTGGTAATGATCGCTCACAACGTTCGCATCGGGGAGAACTCGATTATCGTCGGCCAGGTGGGTATTTCCGGTTCTTCAAAGCTGGGCAAGGCGGTTATTCTGGCCGGACAGGTCGGCCTGGCGGGCCATATCAAAATCGGCGACGGGGCCATCGTCGGCGCTCAGTCCGGCGTATCCAAATCGCTTGAAGGGGGCAAAGTATATTTCGGCTACCCGGCCCGGCCGATTATGGAATCGAAACGGATCGAAGCCGCGTTGCGTCAACTGCCGAAACTTATGAAGCGTGTATCACAACTGGAACGGAGCCCGGATAAAAAATAATAAATTACGGTTCAACCGACCTGTCTTAAGCCGGAATTGCCATCAGGTCGATGGCTCTATTGTCTTCCAAAATATCTGATTATGTCAACATGTTTACCGGCGCGCCAGTCTTTATATTTATCCAGTGGTCTCCCCCGCCAAATTATCTCCGGCTAAGGCAAAGGCGATGAAACGGAAACCGTATCAACGCGCATCAACAATCCCTGCTGACGGAAGTAATGATCTCCCTGCGGGGAATACGAAAGGCCGTAATCGATATAGACCGGACCGCAGCAGGTTAAAAAACGCCGGGCCGGGACAGCGATTAAAAAGATAATAAGCCGCCGACAGCACGGCGACCGGCCGGCCGGCGATCCTTGAGAATGCCCGCATGGCAATCTCAATCAGAACGGCAGATCGTCGTCTTCGGCGTCAAGATCACCGCCCGGCGGTGGCGGCGGCGGTTCGGAAGTTCCGCCTTCATTGGGCTGTGCGCCTCGACTGCCCAAAAGCTGCATCCGCTGGCCGACGATTTCGGTGACATACCTCTTGATCCCGTCTTTGTCTTCGTAACTCCGGTTTTGAATTCGGCCTTCGATATAAACGGGACTCCCCTTGCGGAGATATTCCTTGGCAATCTCAGCCTGACGGCTCCAAAGAACAATACGGTGCCATTCGGTTTGTTCCTGCGGCTGGCCATCCTTGTTTTTCCATTTTTCAGTAGTGGCGATACTGAACGAGGTCACCGCCGCACCAGACGGGGTATAGCGCAGTTCCGGGTCAGCGCCCAAATTTCCGATAAGAATAGCTTTGTTGACCGAAGCCATAGTTCCCTCCAGAATTTTGCCGCAATATAGACGACCGCACGATTCTTGTCAACCGGATCGGTGCGGTCGCCGTCACAAATTGGTTGCCCGCCGTAATAAAAGCCGTATATTTGCCGAATATCGGGAGATTTTATGGGCAGGATATCGGATACTAAGACGGCTGTCTCACGGATAATTGATTTTATTGGCAATTTTACCGCCGCCAGCGGTTTTTCGAGCCTGGTGGTCGGTCTTTCCGGAGGGGTTGATTCGTCCCTGTCGGCCGTTCTGGGGGTTAGCGCGATCGGAAATGACAATATAGTTGGCCTGATAATGCCGCACAGAAGCTCCTCGCCTGATTCGGAGCAAGACGCAAGGCTGGTGGCGGAGAAATTCGGCATTAGAATCGAAAAGATCGATATTTCGCCCATGATCGACGCCTATTTCGGTAACAGGGAAGTCTCGGCTATTCGCAAGGGAAACAAAATGGCTCGAGAACGGATGTCTTTGCTGTTCGACGTGGCCGCTCGCGAAAACAGCCTGGTACTGGGAACGTCGAACAAGACGGAAACCTGCCTCGGATATACCACCTGGCACGGAGACGCCGCCTGTTCCCTGAATCCGCTGGGTGGCCTGTATAAACGCGAGATTCGGCGAATGGCCGAACATCTGGGTATTCCAAGCCATATAATAAAGAAAAACCCGACCGCCGATCTCTGGCCGGGCCAAACCGACGAGGAAGATCTGGGAATCAGCTACGATACAGCCGATAAAGTTCTTTTCGCCCTGATCGAGGAGGGCGAGCGGACGCTGGCAAATCTGACCGAAACCGGCGCCGATGAAAAGACCATCAGGTCTATAGTCGATAGAATCAATCGTTTTGCCTTCAAGCGTTCCGCTCCCGCTACCGACCTGCTGGGCGGCGAGATGGTTCCGACAAGGGTAGTCCTTTCGTAGTATAAAGGTCATGTCGAATCCGGGGAAATTATACCTTGTGCCGACGCCAATCGGTAACCTTGAGGATATAACACAGCGGGCGCTCAGGGTTTTAAGTGAGGTTGACCTGATTGCGTGCGAAGATACCCGGAGAAGCGGCCGACTTCTGACCCATTTCGGCATTAAGAAGAAAAAAGTCAGCTATTTTGAGCATAATGAAGCCAAGCGGGTACCTCAAATTATTTCGGCTCTAATGGAAGGCATGTCGGTCGCCGTAATCTCGGACGGCGGCAGTCCGGGGTTGTCCGATCCGGCCTACCGAATAGTAACAGCGGCCATAGAACAGGCCATCCCTGTGGAGGCGCTTCCGGGGGCAAATGCGGCCATTCCCGCCCTGACGGCTTCCGGAATGCCGACCGACAGGTTTTTTTTCGAGGGATTCCTGCCGGTAAAATCCGAGAAGCGGAAAAAAAGACTAAGACAGCTAAAGGAATATCCTCATACCCTGGTGATTTATGAATCAGTTCACCGGATAAAAAAATCCCTGTCCGATATTACTGAAATCTTCGCCGACAGGCGGGTATGCGTAGCTCGTGAGATAAGCAAAATCCATGAAGAATATATCCGAGGAACGGCTTCTGAAATTGCCGGGCGTTTCAAGGATAAAGCACCCAAGGGCGAATTTACGATTATCATAATGGGAAACAGAGATGCCGAAAAATAAGGCTCATCTTTTTGAGGATTTCTTCCACGGGCTTCTACCGTTTGATCATCTGATGTTGATATACTGCTGGATAATCATCGTCCTGACCGTCAATTTCGCCCATTCGATTGACGATTACCCCGGCGTTCTGGCTTTCCATTTCGGCATGATTGTCCTGGTGGTTCTTCTGGTGCAGTTTGCCCGGTCAGAAACAAATCGCTTCGTGGTTCTGATAAGGCTTCTTTATCCCGTGTTTGCGCTGACATTCTTATACCAGCACTGCGGCAAGCTGATTCATATCATCGCTGCCGGATATTTCGATTACGGGGTAGTGGCGCTGGAAAAGTCAATTATCGGCGCAAACATCACTCTCTGGCTTGATGCAAGGTCAAGCGTTTTCCTGACGGAACTGATGTCGGCGGGATATTTCTCTTATTATTTTATGATAGCCGGTCTGGCTTTTATTTTGTTTTTCAGCCGTCGGGACAGGGAGATCAAACGTTTCATGACCGCCACCTGCGCCACTTTTTTCATTTCGTATTTGATCTTTATATTTTACCCGGTGGCAGGACCGCGATTTCATCTGGCTTCCGCGTATCAAAATGAACTCACCGGCCCATTCTTTCGTCAACTGGTGAACATGGTCATTAATGGCGCGGCCTTCCGGGGCGGAGCCATGCCTTCCTCCCATGTGGCCGAAGCCATGGTGGTTATGTATTTTGCCATACGATTCTATGGGAAAAAGGCCTGCTTTTTGGTTCCGATTGTTATCTGCCTGGCTCTGGGAACCGTGTACGGCAGATTTCACTACGTAACAGATGTCGTTATTGGCATTATCCTGGGAACGATAACCACGTGGCTGACCGTAAAGTTCTATCCGATGGATAAAGAGTCAACCAGGGATATAAAACTAACCGATTCTGATATAGGGAAACGATATGTATCGCACAATATTTGAAATCGGGCCTTTTGCTCTTCACAGCTACGGCCTGATGATTGCCCTGGCCTTCTTTGCAGGTATCTGGTACGTCAAGAAACGCAGCCGGGCCGAGAACCTGCCGTTTGAAAAAATGCTGACGATCGCCTATATCCTTGTTTTTTGCGGCGTCATCGGGGCCCGTTTGTCGTATGTCTTCCTGCATCTGCCGGAATTCGCCGACGATCCGCTATCGGCTATAAACCCGTTTCACGGCGACCATTTCGGTATCGCCGGTCTCAACCTGTACGGAGGAGTAATCCTGGCCGTTCTGGCGACCCTGCTTTACCTCCGGATAAAGAAGCAGCCGCTCCTGCCGGTCTTCGACCTATTTGCTCCAGCCATGGGTCTGGGAATCGGAATCGGCCGGATCGGGTGTTTTCTCAACGGCTGCTGTTTCGGTATCCCGACCAATCTCCCTTGGGGCATTACATTCCCGCCAGATTCCATACCCTACGCTTATTTCGGCTCGCAGCCAATTCATCCATCCCAGCTTTATACTTCAGCGTACGGGTGGATACTATTCGTTATTCTCCATCGAATTATTAAACGGAAAAGATTCGATGGCCAGGTACTGGCCGCGCTGTTTATGATGGAGTCGGTCTTCAGGTATCTGATTGAATATGTCCGGTATTACGAAACCGAGATGAAATTTTCTTTCTTGGGTATGGAGCCGACCTATAATCAACTTGCCTCGCTGCTTCTTTTTATTGGTGGATTAATTCTGTATCTAAAGGCGCCGAGAAAACTATATCGCGAAACCGACTTTCCCGAACAACAGGCCAGCATATCCTAAAGATGGCATCGCCCGAAAAAAGCCGCCTGCGCGGGGATTTTTGGGCTATCGTATCGGCTTTTGCCACCGGGACCGGCCTTATCGCCGCCAAGGCGGCTCTCCGGACAATCAATCCGATCACCATGAACGGCTATATGTTCTTTGTCGGGGCGATAATCATATTCTGCGATGCCGTAATCAACGGCAAAGTAAAAGAGACTATTCGCGTGCGGCCCGGCCAGCTTTTGTTTCTACTTATTGTCTCGATTATTTTCTGCGGGGCCACTTTTTGCCTTTTTTCGGCGCTGTCGTTATCGGAGCCGGCGACGGTATCTTTTCTTTCGCGGCTGGAACTGGTGGCAACTATTGCTTTTGCCGCTTTGTTTCTTAAAGAGAAAATCAACCTTTCCGAATCGACCGGCCTGATCCTGGTTGTGGCCGGTATCTTTGTAATGCGTTACAACGCCTCGGTGGAATTGTCCAAAGCGGTTACGCTCGCCACCGCCGCCGGCCTGCTCTTCGGGGCCGGGGAAGTGACTATTAAATCGAGGATTGACTGGGTAAACCACCGAGCCCTTATTTTCTACCGTAATCTTTTTATGTCAGCGATATTCGTGCTTGTGGGAACGGCAACGGGAATATTCGTGTGGGTAAACGACGTCAATCTTCTATTGATTCTTTGCGTGGCCGGGCTGTTTCTGCCGTACATGGGACGACTGGGGTATCTCAAGGCTATGCAGAATATCAACGTATCGCGGGCGTCGATCATCGTCCAGAGTCAGCCGTTCTTCGCCGCCGGTGCGGCGCTTGTTATTCTGGGTACTTTTCCGCCGGCAAGGGAAATCATCGGCGGGCTTTTGATTATGGCGGGGGTGGTTACGATCAGACTGCTGGAGATACGCAGGCCTTCACTATGATTTCGCGTCGAATTACTCCACCCCTTAAACAGTTAAATTCCGTACATAATTTTTGATTGAATACTAAATCAGTTCTTTGTATAATTAAAATATGGAATTTCCAGAGAAATATACCCTTACTGAATTTGGCGAAAACGGTATGATATTAAAGAAGAAGAAATAAGGAATGAGAAATGGAACTAATTCCCGCATTTGAAATTGGATGGCGTAATGGGTGGCTTCTGTTAGCTTTGCTCTATTTGATAATGGGTATATTGCTTCTCACTTTTCCCAAGTATGTGGTAGCAAAACTTTATGAATATGATAGGTCCAGTTGGAGTAAAAGACAACGAGCATTTTATTTTATAGGAAGATTATTAGTTCTTATTTATCTCGTTTTAATAATATTTACTCCGTTAAAAATAGGATCCAATATACTCATTCCTGGGATTATTTTATTTGTCGTTGGCTTGACTGGCTTCATTATTGCTCTTTTCACTTTCAAAAATACACCTCCTGATAATTTAGTTACACACGGAATTTACAGAATATCACGCCATCCACAGGTTCTAATGTTATTTATTTTAGGTTTCGGGATTTGTATTTCTATAGGCTCTTGGCTCGCACTATTTATACAAATTCTATCTTCATTATTTGGTCGCTCCAGAACTCTGGCGGAAGAACAAGCTTGCTTGGATCGATACGGTGATTCTTATCAAAGTTACATGAAAAATGTGCCCAGATATTTCATATTTTTTTAATTATGAGTTTTCAGCGTTTTCAATATGAAGCTGATGAAAAATACATAAGACTTTGAAGATTATGAGACTATTAGATTTTACAAGTCCAATCAATCACAATCGACAATTTCTCGTATTCCTGATACAAAAAATTGCAGGCTACGAATCAAATTCCGATCCTGGTCAACGAACAATCACTAACAATAGTTATTATCAGTCGCATATGCTTTAGTGCACTTCGAGCATCCGGCCGAGCGCCAGCCTCGAGTCCGCCTTTATATCTTCGTCCACGACGATTCTGTCGAAGACATCGAGATTTTCGACCACATTGGCCAGGTCGGCCAGCGTCGTTCGATACATATTCGGGCAGACCGGACAGATCGGTCCCGACAGCTCGAAGATTTTTTTGTCAGGATAAGTATATGCCATTCGATTGATAAGGTTTATCTCGGTGCCGACCGCAATCACTGATCCCGGCGGCTGCTCGGCAATATAATTGACAATAAACTTGGTGGAACCGACCGCGTCGGCCTTATCCACCACTTCCCAGACGCACTCGGGATGAACTACGACTTTCACGTTCGGATATTGACGGCGCACGTCATCGACATGGAACGGCTTGAAATTGGTATGCACGTGGCAATGACCCTTCCATAAGATTAGCTTCGCACCTCGAAGCCGGTCGGGATCGATTCCGCCGCCGTCCAAACGAAAATCCCATACGACGATTTTGTCGTCAGGAATTCCCATCCGGCGGCCGGTATTATAGCCCAGATTCCGGTCGGGAAAGAAAAATAGTTTCTCGGCCCGATTATAAACATATTCATAAGCCGCTTTGGCGCTTGATGAAGTGCAGATCAGGCCGCCTTCGCGGCCGCAAAACGCTTTCAGCTTGGCATCCGAATTCATATAAGCGAGAGGCAAAGTTTTTTCGGCGATGCCGACCTCTTTAAGATATTCCCACGCCTCCAGAACGTCCCCAATATCGGCCATATCAGCCATGGGACAACCGGCCAGCGGATTGGGCATGTAAACTTTTTGATGATCGGCGGACAGAATTTCCGCCGATTCGGCCATAAAATGAACGCCGCAGAAAACAATAAATTCCGAATCCCTTCGCTCCGAAGCGATCTTCGACAGTTCGTACGAATCGCCTGTAAAATCTCCCAACAGGGCTATTTCCAGTCGCTGGTAATGATGCACGAGGATGGTCATCCGGCGGCCGTACCGTTTTTTGGCGTCGAGAACGATCTGCCTCAACTCCTCGTCGGTCGCCTGCCGGTATTTATCGGGAACCGTTAGATACATAATCAGCCTGCCGATCCATACTCATATTATACGCGTTAACATTACATATTACATAAAAATATATTTGTAAAAATCAAGTTTCCCCCCGTTTAGCCTTAATCAGCCTTATTCAGCTTTTCCCGGGACGCTCCGCATAAAGGGCAGACCTCTGGCGGCTCATCGCTGTCATAAACGCATCCGCATTGGGTGCAAATCCAAGTCATGGTCTTTGGCGCCTTCCCGTTTTGTCCGTTCATAGTCGTTACGCTTCTTCCTTCGTGCCACCCGGACCAGAGCCGGGGCTATTTATTTTTTTCCAGTTTCTTCAGCTCTTTGCGAAGTTTTTTCAATCGACTATAATTGTGGTCAGCGCGTGATTTGTCCAGAAGTCCGCCAAAATGATCGTTTTCGATAAGCCTTTCCAGCTTGGCTATCTCTTCTTTGAGCTTCTCGATCGTGTCACTCATTCTTTGCGCTCCTTCTCCACTGACAAATGCATTGCCAGGGGTTTCGTCATTATGCCCGAATTTTTGACTGTTTTACTCAAACCATAATATTGATCAAATTAAGAGACTCGCGCCATGAAATCATCGTTTATCCCGATTTTTTGTTCATAGCTTTCTCTATCTTGGCCCAGGTATCGCGCAACGTGACCGTTCGGTTGAAAACCAACGACTCCTTCGAAGAATCGACGGAATCGACACAAAAATAACCAAGCCGCTCGAATTGATACCGGCTTCCCGGGGCCGCTCCCGACAGAGAAGGTTCGACCCGGCACGACGTCAGCATCTCCAGCGATTGGGGATTAAGACATTGCCGGAAATCTCCGCCTTCATCATCGTCGAGCGGATTCTCCCTGGTGAAAAGATGATCGTATAGGCGCACTTCGGCTTCCAATGCGTGCGCCGCCGAAACCCAGTGAATCGTTCCCCTGACCTTGCGGCCGTCCGGCGCCGAACCGCCTCTTGTTTCGGGATCATAAGTGCAGTGCAATTCAATTATTTCGCCGGTTTTATCGTTTTTGACGACATCAACGCACTTGATAAAATAGGCGTACCGCAGGCGCACTTCCCGCCCGGGAGCCAGGCGGAAGTATTTTTTCGGCGGGTCTTCGCGAAAATCCTCGCGCTCAATATAAAGCACCCGCGAAAAAGGAACCTTGCGCGTTCCGGCGGACGGGTCTTCCGGGTTATTAACGGCTTCCAGTTCCTCCGCCTGCTCTTCCGGATAATTGACGATAACCACCCGCAGAGGATGTAATACCGCCATAACGCGCTGCGCCCGCTTATTCAAATCCTCGCGCAGGCAATGTTCAAGCAACGAGATATCGACCATGCTGTCCCGCTTGGCCACGCCGATGCGTTCACAAAAATTGCGAATCGCCTCCGGCGTGTAGCCACGTCTCCGCAGACCCGATATGGTCGGCATACGGGGATCGTCCCAGCCGGTGACATGATCCCGGTCGACCAGTTCCAGGAGCTTGCGTTTGCTCATCACGGTATAGGTGAGATTAAGACGGGCAAACTCGATTTGCCGGGGATGGAAAACGCCCAGTTCGTCGAGGAACCAGTCATACAGTGGCCGGTGGTCTTCAAATTCAAGCGTGCAGATGGAATGCGTTATTCCCTCTATAGAGTCCGAAAGGCAATGGGTGAAATCGTACATCGGATAAATACACCATTTATCGCCGGTTCGATGATGCGACGCTTTCTTTATCCGGTAAATGGTGGAATCCCGCATGTTCAAATTCCCCGAGGCCATATCGATTTTAGCCCGGAGAACACGGGAACCATCCTCGAATTCACCACGGCGCATCCGCTCAAACAGATCCAGGTTCTCACCGACGGAACGATTACGATAAGGACTTTCTTTCCCCGGTTCCGTAAGAGTCCCGCGATATTGCCTGACCTGATCCGGACTCAGGTCGCAGACATAAGCTTTGCCCAATTTGATTAGCTGCACGGCGTATTCATAGAGCTGTTCGAAATAATCGGAAGCATAGTATAGCCGGTCATCCCAGTCAAATCCCAGCCAGCGAACGTCCTCCAATATGGAGTCAACGTATTCAACTTCCTCTTTGCTGGGGTTGGTGTCGTCAAATCGCAGGTTGCAGAGGCCGCCATACTGCTTTGCGAGGCCGAAATTCAGGCAGATCGACTTGGCATGCCCTATATGCAGACAGCCGTTTGGCTCCGGAGGGAAACGGGTATGCACCCGGCCGTCGTTTTTGCCCTTTTTCCGATCCTCCTGGATTATCTCTCGGATAAAATGGAGGGACGGTTTTTCGTTGGCTGGAAGTTTTTCTTTCGGCCTGTCACTCATTGGAAACCTTTTCTCCTATATATCGGGCCGCCGTCCTCATTCGCGCAACGATTTCATCGCGGCCAAGCAATTCCAGGACTTCATACAAGCCCGGCCCTGTAATCATTCCGGTAACCGCCAGCCGCGTGGGATGTATCAATTCGCCGGTTTTAATACCCAATTCCTCGGCCAGGCCTTTGAGAGTTTTTTCCAGTATCTCGTGGCTAAAATCTTTAAGGCTATTAAAAAGATCAGCCAGTTTTTGCAGCCTTTCGGCATTCTCCAGCCTGAAATATTTCTTTACCCCTTTGGCTTCATATGATACCGGCGACTGGAAGAAATAACGGCCCCGCTCAACGAAATGCTGCAAAAAATCGCACCGATCTTTGAGCAGTCCGATCACGTCCATAAGATACCGCCAGCGGGTCTCGAGGCCGTATTTGGTCGATAAGTCGGCCTTTATCAAAAGCGGCGCGACCATGACCGCCAACTCGTGATTCGATTTCTTTCGTATATGCTCGCCGTTAAAATGACGCATTTTTACCGGATCAAAAACAGCGTTGGACTTATTTATTCCCTTAATATCAAAAGCCTTGATTATCTCCGGAATAGTCAGAATCTCGCGGTTATCTTTCGGCGACCATCCCAGAAGCGCCAGATAATTCAACACCGCTTCGGGTAAAAAGCCGTCTTTGGCGTAGTCGGAAGCGTTGGCCGCCTTGTCTCGTTTGGATATTTTCTTTTTCTTCTCGTCGAAAATCAAGGGTAAATGAGCCAGCCGGGGCGACGGCAGGCCAAGGGCGTTGTAAATGAGCACCTGCTTGAAAGTATTGGTCTGGTGGTCGTTGCCGCGAATAATATCGGTAATCCCCATTTCGTAATCGTCAACGGCCACGACAAAATTATAGAGAGGTCGTCCATCACGGCGGCAAACGACGAAATCCTCGATATCCTTGTTCTGCCGCACCATCTCGCCATAAACCATATCGTCGAAGCGAGTCTCCCCTTCGGGAACCTTCAGCCTGAGAACATACGACATCCCGGCGTCGAGTCTCTTTTGAATTTCCTGAGGGGAAAGACGCAGGCAGGTACGGTCATACCTGTAGTCCGCCTTGTCCTTCCGAGCTTTTTCCCGTTTGGCGGTTAATTCTTCCGGCGTGCAAAAACAACGGTAAGCATTGCCCGATTCAAGCAGGCGGTCGAGATATTTCTTATGCAAATCGATTCGCTCCGACTGGAAATAAGGTCCCTCGTCCCAGTCAAGCCCGAGCCATTTAAGCGAATTTATAATAGAATCAACCATTTCAGGCGATGACCGTTCGACATCGGTATCTTCGATCCGGAGGATAAATACGCCCCCTTTACTTCGGGCATACAGCCAGTTGAAGATTGCCGTACGGGCCACTCCGACATGAAGAAAACCGGACGGCGAAGGCGCTATGCGAACTCTTATATCAGACATTTATTTTCAATCATATGGCGGCCAAATGCCGCCAAGAAATATGATTCCAAATATATACGGGCTTGAGTATCGTCTCAAGCTGTTTTTACACAGGTTTTCGGCAGCTATTGTTTAAGAATAAACCGCGCGTCAACCGCCTTGCAGCATTCCTTTTTACCCGAGGCTATAAAAGGATTGATATCCATCTCGGAGAATTGATCGAAATCCATCACCAGTTGAGAAATGCGCAGGAGCGCCTCTTTTAAGATATCGATATCGACCGGGGCAGAGCCGCGAAAACCGGCCAGAAGCGGATATGATTTCAATCCCCGGATCATATCGAGCGCGCGCTGATCTGAAATGGGCGTGACGCCGAAGGCGACGTCTTTCATTACCTCGACATAAATGCCGCCGAGACCGAACATAACCAGAGGACCAAAAGCCCGGTCATAAGTCATACCGATAACCGTTTCTATCCCGCCGGAAACCATCTTCTGAATGACAACCGAGAACCGTTCGCCCTTTTTGAGAATCCCGACCTGCTTTTTCAAATCATTGAATTGCTCGCGAAGCTCTTTCCCGTTGCGAATATCAACCCTGACCGCTCTGGCCTCGGTCTTGTGCAGGATTTTGGGCGTATTCAGCTTCATTACCACCGGATACCCCGTCTTACCGGCGGCCTCAATCGCCTCTTTGGCGCTGTAAGCAAAAGTATAGGGAGCGACCGGAATCCCGCAGGCGATCAGGATATCAAGAGCATCCTCGCCAATGATGGCGCCATTACCCTCACGGCGGTTTTTCTCAATGATTTTCTCCACGGCTCGCTTGTCGGCTTTAAAGACCGGGAATTTCTCTTTCTTGCGCTGCAGGTACCTTCGATATCCGTCAACGTTTTTCAGCGCCTTGGCGATAGCTTCCGGGAAGATATATACCGGAATGCCGCTTTTCATCAACATTTCAATCCCCGGTGAACGAAAGCCGACACCCATAAAGCAAACCAGAAACGGTTTGTCGGTTTTTCCCCTTGCGTTTATGATTGACTGCGCCACCTCAGCTTCGTCGATCGTTATCGGCTGGACAAAGATGGGAATTATGGCATCGTAGGTGTTGTCTTTGGCGATCGCCTCCAGAGCCAGGGCAAATTCGCGCCCGCCTGCGCCGGCAACGAGATCAAGCGGGTTATTGAGCGACACCTCCGACGGCAGAAACGATTTCAGCTCCTTTTTTATCCTGGCCGGCAACGGCGCTACGTCCAGACCCATGCTGACCAGGGCGTCGGTTGCCAGAATGCCCGGCCCGCCCGCATTGGTGACAACGGCTACCCGATTTCCTTTCGGAATCGGCTGACTGGAGAGCATCATGGCGACATCATAAAGTTCTTCCATCGATGTGGTGCGCATAACGCCGCACTGTTCAAAAAGGGCATCAACGCCGACGTCGGCTCCGGCCAGCGCCCCGGTGTGCGATGACGCCGCGCGGGCGCCCTGACTGGTTACGCCCGATTTAACCGCCACAATCGGCTTGATTTTCGTTACGTTGCGGGCAATCTTGGTGAAATTTTTAGGATTGCCGAAGCTCTCTATATACATCAGGATGATGCCGGTCTTTTCGTCATGATTCCAATACTGCAAAAGATCATTACCGGAAATGTCGGCTTTATTGCCCACCGAGGCGAACATGGAAAAACCGAGGTTCAGTTGATCGGCGAAATTCAGGACAGCCTCGCCCAACGCGCCCGATTGAGAGATAAAAGATATATTCCCGGGTTTGGGACGAGCTTTCCCAAAGGTGGCGTTAAGCCGCACCTCCGGATCAGTATTGACCACGCCGAAACAGTTCGGCCCAACCATCCTCATCCCGTAATCCCTGACAATGCCCAACAGCCGGTCTTCCAGATCAATTCCTTTGCCGCCAACCTCTTTGAAACCGGCTGAAATAACGACCAAACCCTTCACCCCTTTCTCGCCACACTGCTTGACAACGGCCGGCACAGTATTCTTTGGAACGGCAATGATGGCCATATCGACCGCATCCGGTACGTCAAGAATGGTAGAATAGGCTTTTATGGAATGAATCACCCCCGCCTTTGGATTGACCGGGAATACCTTGCCGTTGAATTCATAATCAATCAGGTTATACAGGATTTCCCTCCCGATCGTGTGACGGCGGGATGACGCCCCGATAACGGCAATTGAGTGAGGGTGAAAAATACAATCCAGACTTTTTTTCATATCGTTTACCTTTGTCCATTTCCTTATTAATTCAATTTAGAGGCTCATTCAATCGTTTTTGCCTCCAAAATCATAGTATATTCAACCGTTATGTTAATGTCAAACAGAGCGATAACAAAAAGCGTCGCGGGAAGCGAAATTTTTGTAACTTCTCTCCTGTATTTTTTGTATATAAGGTCAGTAATGTTCAGGCTAAAAAAAGGAAAGCTCCAATGAAATTCAATCACTATGAAAAAGGTGACGTTGACGTTATAGAGGTCAAGGGGAAGATAATGGGCGGCGACGATTTTGTCCCTCTTGACGACAAATTGTACGCTCTTATCGGCAAGGGCCGCAAAAAGGCGGTCATCGACCTGTCCGCCTGCGACTGGATCAATTCCACCGGCTTGGGCCGCCTGATTCACCATTCGACAACCTTCAAAGGAATGAACGGTGAGCTTAAACTGGCCAACCTGACCGAGAAGATCAATAAGATTATTACGATTACCCGCCTGACTGAGGTCTTTGACGTCGCCGATTCGGTTGATGAGGCCATCGGCAAATTCAAATAACCAACCGGTAAACGCCAACCCAACAGCCTGTCGCGGTTTATTTGCAAAGACGACGAGGCGGGAGCGATTAGTAGCCCCTGCCCTGACCGGATTCGAAGAAAAACCGTATCTGCAAGGTTGAAGTTGACTCAGGCTTACATAGCCTCTAAATTGACCGCATGGCCGGAAAAGGCGCACCCAAAAAAATAATCGAAGAGTTGCAAAAACTCCGCAGGGGAATTGAAGAGCATAATTACCGATATTACGTCCTCGACAGCCCGACCGTCCCCGACGCCGAATACGACCGTCTTTTTGATCGCCTGCTGGAGATAGAAAAAAAGCTCCCCGAACTGGTTACTCCCGACTCGCCGTCACGGCGGGTCGGAGCGCCGCCATCCAAAAAATTCGAATCCCTTCGCCATCGCATCCCGATGCTGTCGCTTCAGAAGGCGGCTTCAAGCGAGGAATTTGACGAATTTGACCGCCGTGTCCACGAGGGGACGGGCATCACGCCGGATAAGGAAATCGAATACGTTTTTGAACCGAAGCTGGACGGCCTGGCCGTCGAACTTATCTATGAAAACGGACTATTGACTCTCGGCTCAACCCGCGGCGACGGCGCCACCGGCGAAGATATCACCCCCAACCTGAAAACCCTGCGATCAATTCCGTTGAGACTATCGGACCGAGTCGCAAAGAAATATCCGTTGCTGGAGGTGCGCGGCGAGGTTATTCTCCGCAAATCCGACTTTGCCCGACTCAATAAACTGCAGGAGGAATTGGAACAGCCGCCGTTCGCCAACCCGCGCAACGCCGCGGCCGGGTCACTGCGCCAACTCGACAGCCGCATCACCGCCTCCCGGCCATTGGTTTTTTATGCTTACGGAATATCCGGTCAGGAACTCCCAGAACTTGAGACGCACATCCGTGCGGTTGAATTGTTAAAGAAAGAAAAGTTTCTGATAAACAAGCACGTCCGGCGTGCTCGCGGCAAAGATGAGGTCAAAAAGCTGTTCGGCAAACTTGACGCAGTTCGTAAAGAACTTGATTACGAGATCGACGGCGCTGTTATCAAGGTCAACAACTTCAAAGACCAGGTAAAACTTGGTCAGGTCAGCCGCGCGCCGCGCTGGGCGATTGCCTGGAAGTTCAAGGCCGAGGAAACGCAGACGATTCTGGAAAACGTTCTCTTTTCGGTCGGCCGCACCGGAATCGTTACGCCTATTGCGGCGCTAAAGCCGGTTCGGGTCGGCGGAGTTATGGTCAAGCGGGCATCACTTCATAACGAAGATGAACTCAGGGCCAAAGATGTCCGTATCGGCGATACCGTAATCGTCCGACGCGCGGGGGACGTTATTCCCGAAGTCGTCAGCGTTGTTGTGGAAAAAAGAACGGGAAAAGCGAAGAAAGTCGTTTTCCCGAAAACCTGCCCTTCATGCGGCGAACCGATTCACCGAACGGAAGGCGAAGCGGCCTATCGATGCATCAATCCTTATTGTCCCGCTCAGATCGTCGAAAGGATATTTCATTTCGCCTCCAAAGGCGGTATGGACATTGATGGACTGGGCGGCAAGCTTGCATATCAACTGGCCGAAAACAAACTGGTCGCGTCACCGGAGGATATCTATTTCCTGACCAAGGATGATCTGCTTCCGTTGGATTTGATGGCTGACAAGCGGGCGCAAAACCTGCTCGACGCCATTGGCCGCTCAAAGGATCGTCCTTTCCCTAATATTATCTTCGCCCTCGGCATTCCCGGCGTCGGCGAAACGGCGGCGCAACTACTGGCCGAGCGGTACGGAACAATAGACAAACTGTCTGATGTTGCAGAATCGGAGTTGGAATTGATCAGCGGGATCGGGCCGATTCTGGCGCGCTCAATCGCATCGTTCTTTACCAAAGAAAAAAACCGGCAGATGATAGAGCGCATGAAAAAAGGCGGGGTCAGGTTCAAGCCATATAAAAGCAAGCGAAAAGAAATAGAGAAAATCAGCGGTAAAACGTTTGTCATTACCGGCGCGCTGTCAAAACCGCGCGACTATTTCAAGAAATTAATCGAAAACGCCGGCGGCAAAGTATCGTCATCGGTTTCGAAAAATACCGATTATATTCTCTGCGGCGAATCACCGGGGAGTAAACTGGACAAGGCAAAAAAGCTGGAAGTCAAGATTCTTGACCAAGACCGGTTTATGACATTGATGAAATAGCATCGCCTTTTATTTAGGCCACTCCCAAACCTAATAAAAAACCCGACTTCCTGGCCGGGTTTTTTGGGCGAAATTCGTTTAGTCGTTCACAATCGCGCCGCGACGGCCTCGGCAACTTCGAGCGAACTGTTGCTGCCGCCCATATCATAAGTACGCACTTTTTCTTCTCGAATAACGTCAGCGATGGCATTTTCAAGGCGATCGCCCATATCAGTTTCCCCTAACCAGCCAAGCATCATCTTTGTAGAAAGCAGCATTGCTATCGGGTTGACCTTATACCGGCCGGCATATTTGGGCGCCGATCCGTGCGTCGGTTCGAAGACGGCATAGTCATCGCCGATATTTCCCGACGAAGCGAAACCGAGGCCGCCGACCAGTTGAGCGCACAGGTCGGAAACGATATCGCCGAACATGTTACTGGTTACCAGTATTGAATAATCGGTTGGGTTCTTGATCAGCCACATGCACATGGCGTCGATGTTGGTTTCCCACAGTTCGATGCCGGGATAGCTTTCAGCCACCTCGCGGGCGGTGCGCACCATCAGGCCCGAAGTTTCACGCATAACGTTCGGTTTCTCGACTACCGTGACCGATTTGCGCCCGGTTTTTTGGGCGTATTCAAAGGCATCGGTAACGATATCGCGGCACCCGGTTTTAGTGTTTATCCGCAGCGTTACCGCGATCTCATCGGCCGGATGGTGATCGAAGCGGGCCATTTTGGAGTTGTGCTTTTTGACCGCTTCGCGGACTTCATCCGGAAACGGATAAAATTCCACGCCCGAATAAAGACCTTCTGTATTCTCTCGGAAAACGACAATGTCGATACCATCACGGTAATTGAGCGGATTGCCGGGATACGCTTTGCAGGGACGCATGTTGGTTCGCAGATTAAACTCCTGACGCAGTCGGACAATCGGAGAAACGTAAATATGCCCTTTCCCCTGAAGCTCCGGAATCAGGGCCGCTTCCGCCTCCTGCTTGGGAAGCGAAGTGATGGCGCCAAAGAGAGCGCAATCGGTCTGCCTGAGAAGCTCCTTGGTCCGGTCGGGAAACGGATTGGCTTCCGTTTTCCAGAATTCCCAGCCGATATCGCCCTGAATATACTCGGCGTCAAGGTTCAATTTATCGAGAACGATCCCGGCCGCTTCCATAACGTCAACACCCACGCCGTCGCCGGGCAGCCATGCGATCTTGTACTTCGGCATATAATTCCTCTTTTTTTACCTTAACAGGATAGTAAACGTGAAACGGTGTGAATTGCCCAAATCGGATTTATAAGGGACAAAAGCATAATCGATTCTAAAGGTATCGTACACGAATCCGGCACCCGCGGAAAAATCCCGGCTGTCATAACCGGTCTGATAGCCGGTGCGAAGATACAGCGATTCTTCAATGAGATACTCCGCCCCAAGATGAAAATGACCGTCGCCTGATTTTATGTTGACGTAATCAGCGGCAAGATAGAGTTGATCCCGCGCATAACCAACGCCGGTGCGATAGATCGTCGGCAACTTTTCTTTTTCGTCGATGAAACTGAATTTCGGACCGAAATTGGAGACCGAGGCATGAAAAGCCGGGCCGAGACTCGTATAATAGATCGCCCCCAGGCCAAAAGCGCCGTTGCTGCCCCGGTGGATATCAATCTTTTCCATCAACCATCCGAGAGACAGACCGGCCTGAAGTCGAGGCGCAACCTCAATCGCGGAAAACAACTTAACGGCAAAATCGCAGGCGTTGAAGGTATAATCCGGTTCGCTGGTAGGGGAATCGCCGCGCGCCTCAATGTCTCCCGAAGAAGAAAGCCGAATATGAACGCCGAAATCAATTCCCTCAGCGGGGAAAATAGCCGCCAGGGCATTGGTATTCCTATCACGGATAAAGCTGTTATGCGAAAAACCAAACCGTCCCCTTTGCAGACCGACGATGGAGGCCGGGTTGAATTCCAGGTTAAACGGATCATGATCGAAAAGCTGTGGCGTCTCACCCATAGCAGTCTGCCGGGCGCCGGTCAGGTTAAGCATTTCCACCATGCCGGTACCGGCCCAAACAACCGGAACTGAAGCCATAAAATAATAAGTTAATGCAAGCAGTAGAATTTTTGCCATCGGTCTGATCATTTTCCCATTACCTGACATTAAAAGACAACATCAAACGAAACCAGAACGTCATCCCCCTCGCCTGCCTTATCGAACAGATACGAGAGATCAATCATAACGGCGAATTCTTCCATTCTCTTAAACAAGCCGAACCCGAAAGTCGGATGGAAATCATCCAGACCGGCGCGCAGCATCAAACTCCGATTGACATCGTACTCGCCGCCAAAATGAGTCTTAAGCATCGAGACGCTGTTGACTTCAACGTCGGCGGCGACAAGATATTTATTGGGGAAGGACAAAGCCGTCCCCAGACGATAATTTATCGGGAAATTTTCCGTTACGGTTACGCCCCGTTCGCGGCCGAACCCCTGCCAGAATTCGGTCGTTATCCATCTATAATTAGCGCCGAGATTTTCGACCGCAAATCCAGCCCTGAGCAATGGAAAAGTTTCGCCGAGAAAGGTTTTTCTCACATCCAGCTTCACCAACCCTCCCACATCAACCCCCACGGTATAAGCGCTGATGTTGCCGATGTTGTTCTGAACATAAAATGCTTTCCCACCAAGAATAATCTGAGGGATAACCTGCTTGGCGAAAATTACGCTGATCAGGTTTTCTCGATGAGAAAATTCTTCACCCGGAATGATATACCCCTGTTCGTCACGAGCTTCCAGGTCGGAAGTCCCCGCATAAGTCCAGGTAACGGCCAACGTCGCGTCTTCTTTGGCCGGAATGCCGACGGCGGCATAACCCAGGCGACGGTCGAGATGCATCACCCGGTAGGCAAACGAAACGTGATACATGCGCGATTGCGCCGCACCGGCAGGGTTGTAGAAATAACCGGCGCCCCCTTCGGCGATAGCCGTAAAAGCGCCGCCCATTGCCCCCGGTCTTCCTCCAAGAATTAAATCACGAAATGCGCCCGGCTGGCCGCCTTTGCCATCGCTTCCGCAGAATGCCAATTGAGGAAGAAGAACCAGAATCAATAATATTAAAAACTTTTTCATATCTTTCTCCATCACGGCACAATCGCCAGACGGCCCCAGTACTTCTCGCCGGTGGAATATGAAACCTTGAAGTAATATATTCCGGTGGCTACCATGTCACCGTTACCGTTGTATCCGTCCCAGGTTTCAAAATAATCGGCGTCACCGGCGCGCGGGCGATTTTCCGCAACGACTCTGACCAGATTCATGGCGAAATCATATATTTCAACCGTAACATCGGCGGAGTTTTCCACGTGATAATGAAGGCTCAACCGGCCGTTGTTGTTAATCGGCGAAAAGGGCACCGGCGCCGCAAAAACTTCGTCTTTGGCCTCTGTCGACTTGTAATTGCGAATAACCGTCCAGTTATTCAAACTGTCAACATGACGCATGGCCAGTCCTAATTCCGTTCCAACCCAGAGAATAGTATCAGCCACTTCGACGGAATAAACCTCGGTTCCGGCGATAACCGTATCCAGCGTGACAGGATCGATGATATCGACCCGCGTCCAGTTGTCCCACGGAGAAGAGGCATAATACAGCCCCTCCGAAGCGGCCGCATAGGCTATACCGTTATGGAAAGCGAAATTCCAGACCTGCAGATCAGGTAACGCTTCCTGCCAGGTAGTCCCGAAATCGGCGCTGAATGCTATGGCGTTTTCTTGTTCGACGGTATCCGGCACGCGGCGGCAGGCCGCCCAGAGGATAGTATCCGCATCCGTAACCTGTATATCGAGCGCCACCACCCAGTCGCCCGGCAACCCGGAATTGGAATGTCTTCGAGCCACGGCCAGATCATGCTTTTTCGGATCGGTGTTGGCCTTAAAGACGCGCCATTCATTATTGGTAATCATATATGCGAATCCGGCGCTGGTGCCGGTATAAAGCCTGTCACCGACATAATCCGCGGTAAGAAACTCATAACTGTTAAGCGTCAGGCCCTTTGTCGGGTCAACTACCGAGAAATTAAACGAAGGAAATCCGACCAGGCCGTTCGAGCTGAGCGATAGGCCATACCGAGTGGCAATGATCGAAGTAATGGGATCTTTTACGACTATATCGTTTACTTTGGCGAATATGGCCGTCGAATCGTTACCCAGGCTGTCAATGAGAATACCCGCATAACTGCCCGATCCGGTCTGCGGTTCAACGCCGACCCAGGTAAAACAATAATGTATGGTGTCTTCTTCCGGGGTGATAAAATCCCCGTCGGTATGCCGCACCAGCGAAACAAAAGAACCGGATGTATCGCTTTCGGGGAAAGTAATCAGGGTATCATTGGCATCGTCTATGGTGAAAGGTTCGTTGATATACGGCGCTTTGACCAGACCGGCTTTTGTCCCGAGGTAAAGAGTATCGCCGGTCAAATCGATTGAATAAACCTGATTGCACGCCGAATCAAGATCAAGATTCATCGAATCGACAAAAAAGCGCACCCAACTTTGACCGGAATCGACGGAACGAAAAACGCCGCTGTCGCCTGCAGCGACATAAAAGGCCGAATCATGATAAAGCTTGATATCAAAAACGCCGGCGCCCGGGCCGTTGAAATAATCAACAGAAACCTTATCCCAGGTCTCCGCTGAATCGGTCGAATAATAAAGCCCGGCCCCGTTGCTGTCTTCGGGATTGAACACGCAGGCCCATAATTTTCCATCAAAAACGGCCAGCTTCCTGACAAGGTTGGCGCCCAAACCATCAGCCGTATCAACAGTAAACAACGGCGTAATAATGCTGTCAACCGTTCGGGTAACCCCGCCCTCGTGCGCAAGATACACGGTACTGTCATCGCTGATAATATCGTAGATCCGATCCCCGCCCAGTTTGACCCGTTTGGGCAGGTAAATGAATTTGTATACCCCTTTGGCCGCTCCGGCCAGAAGCACCAGCGTGTCCTCGTGAAATGTGTCAACGACACAGGAATAAAACCTTCCCGATGCCGAGTCGGCCCATTCATTGGCTATCCAGTCGAGAGAATCGAGCGGCGAGTAGAAAAGATGAGTCCAGTTTTCCCCGAAGTCGTGACTGACGATCAGGCCGCCGTGAAAACAGGCGGCATAGGTGCTGCTATCGGTACCGGCAATATCATAGGCCAGTTTGCCGAAATTGGAAGCTTCCGACGGGGTAAACGACTGCCAGCTACCGCCGCCGTCGGTTGACATATTAAAGCCGTCTCCGAAAGGGTAATTGAAGCCCTGAAACGCTTCAAAATGCGACCCGGCCACCCAGATTTGCCCGGGACGGCCGAATATGGCCGACGGATTATTGGAGTTAAGTCCAAACTCGGTAGTATCAGCGGTATAAGTTACCCAGGTTTCACCCTGATTATCCGAGCCGCTAAGGCCCTTTCCACCGGCCAGCCAGAGAATACCGTCATGATATAAAATATCGACGAATGAATTTCCAAGAAGAGATGAATCGGCAACTGCATCAACTGAATAGATCATCCAGCCATATGCCGGTTGGATTTGAAAAGCAAGCAGCAATAATGATAAAAACAGAACCGGTTTTTTCCTCATGAAGGCCTTCCAAAAAAACACCGCTCGCCCGTCCAAAGTACAGGCAGCGGCAAAATCGTTTCAAGCTTCCGGTATAACAACCTCACAAATCACATTAGATATTGTCTCTTCGCACCCTCCGATCGTATGGAATAAATCCATTTGACGGTTAAAGTCAAGCGGTAAATGGTTGCCCTGCCAGATACTCGACAACCATACCGTGCCGCAGCCCCCGCGGGGTCGCCGTGGCTTTATGTATCTTCAGTATCTTAAACAAATATCCGAGCCAGAAGGATCCGGAAAAAATGATTTCGGCCCGCTTTTTATCGACAGTTAGAAGCTGTCGGCGGCAGGGCAGGTTCAATTCGGAAAACAGGCGGGTAAAAATATCTATTTCATCCGCGGTTATAATTACACTCCTCCGCAATCTGTGAATATCTTTGTCTTTGAGAAAAGCCAGCGCCGCTGACGTTCCCCCTACCAGAGTAACCGGGTGTTTTAGATAAGGAAGAATGGTCGAAATTCTCTTATCGTAGCGGGAAAGGTAGTTATCGAATTGAGGGAATATTTCCGGGCTGACTTCTCCGGTGGCTTCAAACCTTTCGGTCAGGCTTACTGCACCGTCCGGCAGTGAGACAAAAGCAAGCCTTTTACCGCCGCAATAAACCACCAGTTCAGTCGAACCGCCGCCCAGATCGATGACCACGGCCGTCCGGTTCGATTTCAAACGGCCGACTGCGCCAACGAAGGAAAGATATGCTTCCCGGTTCGCCGAAAGGACTGCCACCCGGCAATTGAGATCAGTTTCAAGCCTCTTCTTCACTTCGCGGCCGTTTTCGGCAAGCCGAAGCGGACTGGTGGCGGCAATCAACACTTCCTCGGCGCTGTTGTGTATGGCGTGTTTAATCTGGCGCTTCAGAATCCGGCGAAGAGTATCATAGCTTTCATCGGTTATGCGCCGCCGTCCTTTTAACTTACCGCCGATACGGGGAGAATTGCGTTCGAAATGAATCTCGTCTATTTTCGTCTTTCGCCGTATTTCAAACAGTGAATAAAGAACGGAATTGGTACCGATATCAATAGAGGCGATTGTCTTCATTTCACTTTCGCAGATGTCGTCATACGATAAACCCGGCCATAACAGGCTGGGTTTTTGCTAATCAAAAGCTCTTGTAATTTGCCTTAACCGAGGGCTTCTTTGAATTTCCGGGTAAGGGCCGGCACTACGTCAAACAGGTTACCTACAATGCCATAGTTGGCGATATTGAAAATCGGCGCATCCTTATCGCGGTTGACGGCGACAATTGTCTTCGACGAACGCATACCGACCAGATGCTGAATCGCACCCGAAATGCCAATGGCGAAATAAAGTTTGGGGTTGACCGTTTTCCCGGTCTGCCCTACCTGATGCAGGTACTCAACCCACCCGGCATCCACGATAGCGCGTGAAGCTCCCACCGCGGCGCCCATTGTCTCGGCCAGTTCTTCGATGAGCTTGAAGTTTTCCGAACCGCGAATACCCCGTCCCCCCGAAACGATTATATCGGCCTCGGTCAGGCTGACCCTGCCGCCCGAAGCAGACACGCGTTCGGTTACTTTGGTATTGGAGGTCAGAAGCGACTCATCGATGGTTTCAGTGATAATTTCGCCGCCGGCCTCGTCAGCCGCTTCAGGCAGAGCCTTGGGTCGCAGCGTAATAAAAAACGGCCCGTGCCGGTTATTTTGGATTTTCAGAAAAACGTTTCCCCCGTACGCCGGGCGCAAAGCGGTTACAACGTCTCCTTCCATCGAGAGACCGGTACAGTCGGAAGCCATTGCTCCGCCGCACATGGCGGCCAGACGAGCCATCAACGCCTTGCCATAAAACGTAGCACTGGCAATAACGACATCCGGCCGCTCGCGATCTATGAGAGCTTTGAGTATCCTGGCGCAGGGTTCATCATGAAAATGCTTCAAATCCTCATGAACATAAACAAAAACCTTAACGCCCCTGGAAGACAACCTGGAGGCCATTTCACCGGCATCGCCGCACAGCAGCGCCGTCGATACCTCGCCTCCCAGCGATCGGCCGGCATGAATCGGTTCAAAGCTTACGTTTGATAATGAATTATCTTTTTGTTCGGCTATAGTCAGGACCTTCATGACAACACACTCATCCTTTCTCGGGAAATAATCTATAGACAGCCTCGGTTAATCTTCGAAACGGAAACGTTTTTTCATGGTTTCGGAAAATATAACGGTTGAAATCAAAGGAGCAACCGATTTTTCGCAGAGCGGCGTCCGGCCATTTCCGAAGTCATATTGAATGCAGTTGGAATCTTATTCATTCAGGTTGCCATATACTCGTCCAAAAGCGTCTTAAGATCGGACAATGTATCAATTTTTGTCGCTTTCCGCCGCAAAATACTACCGCCAATCCAACCCCTCATGTATCGCGGCAGAATACCGCGCATCTTCAGAATCGCCCGCTTTTCGCCGTTGGCATCGGCCAGCAACCGGGCGTGTTCCAATATAATATCAATCTTTTCTTCAAGCGTCGGTGGAGCCGGACTGTTGCCGGTTTTGAGATAGTAGTTAATCTCTTGAAATATCCACGGGTTGCCGATGGCGGCACGGCCGACCATGACGGCGTCACAGCCGGTCTGATCGAACATCCGCTGCGCATCTTCGCCGCAGGCGATATCGCCGTTACCTATTACCGGGATTGAGACTGCTTCTTTCAACCTTTTAATATCTTCCCAACGGGCTTTTCCACCAAACCCGGCGCTTCTCGTCCGGGCATGAAGAGTTACCGCCGCCGCCCCTGCCCTTTCTGCAATGTATCCCGCATCGGCAAAAATCCTGTCCGATTCGTCCCAACCGGAACGAATTTTTACTGTTACCGGCAGGTCTGTGGCCGCCACGGCCGCCTCGACCAAAGCCCGCGTTAAATCCAGGTCCCTGAGGATCGCCGCCCCGTGATTATTTCTCACAATTTTCCGGACCGGGCAGCAGAAATTAAGGTCAATTATATCCGGTTTCCATTTTGAAACAATCAGGACTGCCCGGTGTATGATTTCCGGATCGTTGCCGAAAAGCTGGAACCCGATTGGCCGCTCCAGCGGGCCAAAGTTAAGCAGCTCAATCGATTTTTTATTATTACGAATAATTGAGTCGCTGGAGACCATTTCGGTATAAACGACGGCCGCTCCAAAGCGGCGAGCCAAAAGCCGATAGGCAGACGTTGATATGCCGGCCATAGGGGCACAAAAGACATGTCCCACGATATTTAAGTTTCCTATCGTCATGCCGACAATATAATAGGCCAGACGGTATATGGCAATATATGCATAAGTCGCTCAATTAGCGGAAGATAACTCGGAATAAACGCCTGTCCTGCGATAGGAGGAAGCGGAGATGCCGGAGATTATAATCAAGTTCAATGATAAAGTTATTGAACGCGTGGTCACGGAAAAGAAACGGATCAGTGTCGGCCGAACCAAAGATAACGACATTGTTCTTGAAAATCGGGGAGTATCCCGAAAACATGCCCAGATTGAGTTTAACAATGATGCGGCTGTGGTTATCGACAACGAGTCTCTAAACGGTACTTTTGTAAATAACCGACGCGTTTCCGAGGAACTCCTCCGTGACAACGACAGTATCACCATTGGCAAATATTGCCTGGAATACCATCAGAACATCAATTCGCCTGACACCGTCAATCAACTGGATGGAACCATGGTCCTCAAGACCAAACAGCAAAAGAAATTGATGGAAAACGATAAGATTGACCGGCGTATCGTTTCCCGGGTCGGCGGCAGCGTAATTGTGGGTCTGGATAATACCGACATTTCCCAGTACCGGCTGGATCGCGAAGTGACCACTCTGGGTAAAGCCAAATTTGTTCATATCAGGGCGCGCGGGTTTATGCTTTCCGGTATTCAGGCTAAAATCGTCAAGGATGGCGATGTTTATTCAGTGGTTAATCTGGGACGCAAGGGCAAAATCAAAGTGAACGGTGAGTTTATTGACCGGGCTCAGTTAAAAAACGGAGATATTCTACAGATTGGAAAATCGACTTTTCGCTTTATAGAGGAAAGATAATCGATGCGGGTGGCCATTTTATCCGATGTTCACGCCAACCTGGAGGCCCTGAAAGCAACTGTTCAGGATATTGAAAAACAGAATGTCGAGAAAATTCATTTCCTGGGCGACGCTGTCGGGTATGGCGCCGACCCCAATGCCTGCCTTAAACTGATAAACAATATTTGTGATATAAAGCTTCTGGGAAATCATGACTATGTTGCCCTTGGCCTGCAAAATCCCCTGTATTTCAACCAGATGGCGCGGGAATCGATACTATGGACACAGCAAACGCTGAAGCGAAAATCGATAGAGATAATGTCTGATTTCGAAATGGAGGAAACCTTTCTCGATTATCATCTTGTACACGCCACTCCGGAGAATCCTCAGGACTGGAACTATCTTCTGACTGTCGACGACGCCCAAATCAATTTTAAATCTTTCCCGCAGGATTTCTGCTTTATCGGCCATTCGCACATTCCGGTCATTTTTTGCCTTAAACCGGATGGCGGCGTTGTCGTTATAAACGAAACTCGACATGAAGCAATACCCGGCTGCCGTTATATCATCAACGTTGGTTCCGTGGGTCAGCCGCGCGACGGTAATAAGGACGCCTGCTACCTGATCGCCAATACGGATGATAACAGCTTTGAATTCCGGCGTGTATCCTATGACCTGGAAAAAGCTCAAAAGAAGATGGAGAAAGCCAACCTGCCGAAATTTCTTATATCCCGTCTGGCCAGCGGCCAATAAACGTATGAGATGAACAATGCGGAAAAACCTCTCATCATATTTGCTTTATGCGCTGATTACGATCCTGGTTATCAGTCTTTACCTCGGTGACTTCTCCGGGTTGAGAAAACTCGAGTGGAAGATTGACGATCTGATGTATACCTTTCGGAGCAAAGATACCTCCTCGCCCGACATAATTCTGGTAAATATCGACGATACCTCCCAGGACAAACTGGGTAACTGGCCCTGGTCATACGACATGCTGGCTGATCTGATAGCTGTCTGCAATACAGGCCGGCCAAAGGCGATGCTGGTCGATCTTGACCTGGCATCCCGCGTCTCGGAAGACACCACCGGCAATACCCGGATCCTGGCGAACCAGATTTCCTGGGCCCAGAACATCGTTCTGCCGTACGATATTGCCCTGGCGGAATATTCTCATCAGCGTATGTCGAAACCGGAGTATCTCTGGAAAAGCGCCATCCAGACCGACTATGAGAGCAACATTTTCGAAGAGGATGCGGCACTCAATATCCGGAAACCGTTTTTACCTTCCGGCTTGATCTGTCAATATGCTGACGGCCTGGGTTTTATATATACCGAGTATGACGATGATCGCAAGGTGAGATGGGCTCCCCTGGCAGCCAATTACGGCGGATATTATTACCCTTCGGCGCCGCTGTTGACGGCCACCACGTTTCTCGGTTTCAAACCGGAAGAGATTACGCTTAAAGGCGGCGAAATCGTAGAATTCGGTCCATACACGATACCAACCGACAGATCAGCTCGCGTATTTATTAATTACAATACTCCCGGTTCAACCTTCCCCGAATACAGCGCCGCCGATCTGTTTGACGAAAAATTCAACCTGAGCGGCCTGAAAGGAAATCTTGTAATAATCGGGCTGACGGCCGGCAGTGCTGGTGAGCTTTATGCCACACCGGTTTCGCCCGGAATGTCACGCGCGGAATTATCGGCCAATGTTATCGAAAATATAATCCATGAAAACTATATTCAACAACTCAATATGTCGGCAGGCATCAACATTCTAATTCTAATCGGCTTTGGCGCTTTCTGTGCCTTCTTTTTACCTCGGATTCCGGTTCTCTACCGCATGATTGTCCTCACCGTCTGCCTTTTTATCATGGCTAATGTATGTTATGTGCTGTTCAACTCGCACGACATGCTGTCCCGACCGCTATATTTGGGGCTTGAACTGGTGCTGTTTATAATCGCCGCCCCGCTTATCGATCAGGCTCGATTCCGCCGGGGATTCGGTTTCGGTACGCCGGCTCCCTCCGTGAAAAATACCAAAGATAGAAAACCGTTCCAGCAGGAAGAAGTACCGGTTCGCGAGCTAAAAGACACCGACGATGAGGCTAAGTTCCAGGAAACTGAAATACTTGGAGCTTCCCCTGATCCGCCGCAAGCCCCCCCTGCGGCCACGGCTCAAAAGATGCAATCATCACCGCCGCTGTCGATAGATTCGGGCCGCTTTGACGATCAATCTCCGGCCCCGACGCCGATCCCGGGATCCGACGAAATAGACCGGCTTAAAAATCTCGGCCGGTACCAGGTAGCGGGAGTGCTGGGTAAGGGCGCCATGGGCACCGTTTTCAAGGGCGTAGATCCGGCTATCGGCCGTCCCGTGGCGCTTAAGACGATCAGGCTCGATTTCGTATCGGACGAGACCGAAATGGCTGAACTCAGGGATCGTTTGCTGCGTGAAGCACAGGCCGCCGGCAAATTGTCGCATCCCAATATCGTCACCATCTATGACGCCGGTTCGGAGGGAACGCTCCAGTATATCGCCATGGAGTATCTCGAGGGACAGACCCTGGAGCAGTTGATCAAGAAACAAGTTCAGTTTTCATACAAGATCATAGCCAATATAATCACCCAAATATGCAAAGCCCTGGAATACGCGCATGACCAGGGAATCGTTCACCGCGATATCAAACCGGCCAATATTATGGTCCTTCCCAATTATTCCATTAAAGTAATGGATTTCGGTATCGCCCGGATTGACACCTCGTCAATGACCCGGACCGGTATCGCCATGGGCACGCCAAATTATATCGCCCCGGAACTCCTGCAGGGTAAAAACGTTGACCGCCGGTGCGATATTTTCTCATTGGGCGTCGTAATCTACGAGCTTCTCACCGGACGACGCCCGTTCAAAGGCGAAAACCTGACGGCTCTGGTTTATAGTATCGTAAATGACGACCCGCCGCCGCCCTCTTCGATCAACGAGAATCTGCCGTTGATATTTGATCATATCACCGCCAGGGCACTCAGTAAAAACCCGGTTGATCGATACCAAAAGGTTTCCGATTTGCGCCTGGCGCTGGCTGATTTTGTAGAATCGTTTGAGGGAGCCAAAAAGGTAGGTCTATAAAAAAGGGCCGAAATGCGGTTTTCGCGGCTACTATTCCTGATTTTCTTCCGGTTCGATAATATCCTCGGTCAAAGACAGCGCCACGCCGGACAGCATAACTTCCACACCCAGCTTGGTAAAATCGGAGGATATAAGCTTCCGATTAATACCGGCGTAAAGCGAGCAACCGGCAACCTGTTCCACCACCAGTCCGGAAAGGGTACCGTTTGTTTCAGCCACAAAGGTAACCTCGCCAAGTTCCTCGGAACAAACATATCCGCTGCAGTTATGCAATTGTAGATGCGAGCTGGCCGTATAAACCACTACCAGCATTCCATCTTTGTCGCCCAGTTGGATTTTGGGGTATATTTCGAGTGTCAGGACTCTTTTTTCTTCGCGATTTTCCAGCCGGATGCGATAATGGTCGTCATGAAAGGTGTACCGTTCCACGCCCAGGACCGAGACAACCCGGGCGGCGTCCTTCTCGGTAAATTTATTCATTTCTTTTTTTCTTCCTGTTCGTTGGTGTCGGATGAATCCACTGAGATTTCGTCCTTTGTATCCTTGAGGGCTTTTTTGAAATCACGAATGCCCCGGCCCAGACCGGAGGCGATATCAGGGATTCTTTTGGCGCCAAAGAGCAGCAGCACGACCAGGAAAATAATCAAAAGCTCCTGCATGCCGATTCCGCTAAACATAACCACACTCCTGACCGGAAGGTCTTATAAATACCACCATCTAAAATATACTATAACCAGTATTACGGTCAAGATGGAAACAAAGTTGATTTTTACCATCAAGCCGAATGTAATAGTAATGGAGAAAAAATCCAATCGGGTGGTATCCAATCCGATCTGAATTGATTTGGAAAAAAGCGTCTTGGCGGCGCCCGGCGGCAGAAAAGTGCCGATGATATCTCCTATCAACCCGCCGATGACCGCACCCAGTATCAGCGCCGTTACAATAAATATTACTTCGCGTCTTTTCAATTACCTCTCCCGCCGAAATAAACAGGCGCTTTATCCGGCTTTGGCCGGCCGTTTTTCGAAACAGGCCACCAGCGAATTAAAGATATGCAGGCCGTCGTCGGAACCGAGTATTTTCTCCACCGCCCGTTCCGGATGAGGCATCATCCCCAGGATATTCCCCTCGCGATTGGTTATCCCGGCGATATTCATAAGCGAGCCGTTCGGATTCGCCTCCGGAACCACGTTTCCATCAACGGTGGCGTAAGTAAAAAGCACCTGCGCCTTATTTTTCAACTTTTCAAGTTCAGGCTGGAAATTATAATAGTTCCCGTCACCGTGGGCAATCGGTATTTTCAGCGTTTTCCCCGGCGGGCAGACGCCGGTGAACGGGGTATCGTAATTTTCGATTTTCAGATAAACATGCTTGCAGGAAAAACGTAGGTGCGCGTTGCGCATCAGCGCCCCCGGAAGAAGTCCCGATTCCACCAAGACCTGAAAGCCGTTGCAAATACCTATAACAATGCCGCCCGAACGGGCAAAGCGCTCCACCGATTTCATAATCGGCGAAAATCGGGCAATGGCGCCCGATCTAAGATAATCGCCGTACGAAAATCCGCCGGGGAGAATTATCACGTCGCAGCTTTCCAGCGATTCCGATTTATGCCACAGGAAAACCGCCTCCTGACCGAGAACGAATTTGACTGCCGCGTACGAATCGTAGTCGCAATTGGAACCGGGGAAAGTTACGATACCGAATTTCATGATATCATTTCCACCCGATAAGTCTCAATAACCGGATTCGATAAAAGCCTGCGGCAAACTTCGTCAATCCTCTTATCCAGATCGGGCCGCGATTCGCATTCCAGTTCAAAGAAACGCCCGCTGCGAACGGAACTGAATTCATCGTACCCCATATTCCCCATCGCCTGCGCGATTGTCTTTCCCTGGGGATCAAGAACGCCGTCCTTTAGCCGGACATATATGATCGCTTTTTTCTTGTTCACTCAGTCATTCCTCTCAAAATCAGCCGATTTTACCGGACTAATCTTCACCGTTGCCGCCGGAACTTGCCAGCCTGACAATTCTAAATCCTTCCTTTACCAGGCCTATTATAATATACACCACAAAAAACGGGAACATCAAAAGGCGGGGATTGATCAACGCCGCCAGCGCCAGCCCGACGATATATATTATCTTTATGCGGTTTTCGCGGGTGTTAAAATTGTCAGGCAGAGAGTCATATTCGATCTGCGAAACCATCAGGGTCGAAAACAATATCATCATTGTAATCAGGTATTCGCCATATTCAACCCTGCCCCATAAGTGATAACACAGAATAATGTAGCTGGCCAACGTCAGGGCGGAAACCGGCACCGTCAGGCCGAGGAAGTTTTTCTTCTCTTCCGAATGAGCCAGCAGGTTAAAACGGGCCAAACGGTATCCGGACGCGGTAATATATACCAGCCCGATAATCCAGCCCCATTTTCCGAAGGTATGGAGCTTAAAGGTGTAGATAAGAAAAGCGGGGGCAACTCCGAAAGAAACCATATCAGCCAGCGAGTCAAGCTCTTTGCCAAGCTCGGAAGCGCCGCCTGAAAGGCGGGCGATTTTGCCGTCGAGCGCATCAAGAAATCCGGCCAGGATAATCAACCAGGCGGCCGTGGTCGGTTCGCCTTCGGCGGCCGAGATAATCGATAAAAAACCGCAGAACACACTGGCAACGGTAAAAATGTTGGGGAAAATAGGGCGATAGTTAGGCATCTTCGACCAGCTTTCCCACGATGCTTTCGCCCGCCTTGACATGTTCCCCAAGTTTCACACAGGGGACAAAACACTCCGGGAAGCTGATCTCGGTCCGGGAGCCGAAGCGTATCATGCCATATAGCTTACCGGCCTGAACAACGTCCTTTTCCCCGACACGACAGACAATTCGCCGCGCGATAGAACCGGCTATTTGAGCAACCCGGAATTTGCCCCATTTTCCTGAAATGCCGATGTCTGTTCGTTCGTTATATTCGGAAGCCTTGTCCTTGAAAGCGGAAAAGAATCTACCCGGACGATGCCTGACAAAATCGACCGTTCCCGAAGTTGGAATCCGGTTAAGATGAGCGTCGAGAACCGAAAGAAATATATCCACCCGATGCCCCCGGCCCACGAAATCATCCTCGATCGGTTTTACTTTCACTACCCGGCCGTCGGCAGGAGACAAAATCATTCTCTCATCCGCAGGTATTTCGCGGCGAGGGTTGCGAAAGAAAAAAGTACAAGCCAAAGCAAAAAGAATCATTAAAGTACCGATGACAAAAAGCGATACCCAATGGTGAACCGGATACAGTCCGGCCAGAATCGCTCCCGGCACGAGAGAACCGATTATAAACGGATAACCTTCTTCGGCGATTTTCATCCAAACACCCGCCTGAATATCTTCGGTACGTTACGAAGGTAGTAATCAAGAGTGAAGCAATCGTCAATCTCTTCTTTGGAAATAAGTTTCGTAATACGGCGATCAGCCTTGACGAGATCGACGAACTTCCCTTTGCCGTTATGCACCTTCATGGCGTTTTCCTGAACCAGTTTATATGCCTTCTCGCGACTGCCGGCCGGGCCGGTCAGCTTGAGCAGAAGTCTTTGCGAAAAAACCAGCCCGCCGGATATGAATATATTTTCACGCATCCTCTTTTTATTCACGACCAGGTTTTCAAGAATGCCGATAAACTTGTGCAATATGTAATCGATCAGGATACAACTGTCAGGGATGATAATCCTCTCCACCGAACTGTGGGTAATATCGCGCTCATGCCAGAGTGGGACATTCTCCATGGCGGCAAGGGCATTGCCCCTCATCACACGGGCCAGCCCCGCCACCCGTTCGGAAGTGATCGGGTTTTTCTTGTGCGGCATCGCCGAGGAACCTTTCTGCCCCTTTGCGAACCCTTCCTGAAGCTCGCCGATCTCGGTGCGCTGCTGATGACGAATCTCAGTGGCGAATTTCTCGAGCGACGAGGCTACCAAAGCCAGCGAAGTTAAAAAAGCCGCGTGGCGATCGCGCTGAATAATCTGGGTCGATACGGCGGCCGGTTTTAATTTCAACTCCCCGCATACCTTCCGTTCCACAACCGGATCAAGGTTGGCGAAATTGCCGACCGCCCCCGAAATCTTGCCGACCGAAATATCTTCTACCGCTGCTTTGAACCGTTTGCGCCCGCGCGACAATTCGGTGTACCACATGGCGAACTTGAGTCCCAGGCTGGTCGGCTCAGCCGGAATGCCGTGCGTTCGGCCCATGACCGGGGTCATTCTATGTCTTTTCGCCAGCGAGCGGATAAGAGAAAGAGTCCTTACGAGCTTCTTGTCAATCAACGCTGAGGACTGTTTCATTTGCAGAGCAAGCGAAGTATCCAGAACGTCGGACGAGGTCATGCCGTAATGGATATACTTTGCTTCCGGGCCGACGATTTCCGCCACTGAGGTCAAAAAAGCGACAACGTCGTGATCAACCTTCGTTTCAATTCGCGCTATACGCTTAAGGTTGAAATCCGCCTTCTTCTCGATGACCCGAAACGCCTTTTGGGGAATAATCCCCAGTTCGGCCGAAGCCCGGCAGGCGGCTATCTCGACTCTCAGCCAGGAGCGAAATTTATTTTCCTCAGTCCAGACGGTCCCCATTTCAAGCAAAGTATATCGCGCGATCATATCAACCCTTGTCTACTTTTTCCCAATCGGCCAGGAATTTCTTTAGCCCGATATCGGTCAACGGATGCTTGATAAGCTGGGAGATTACCTTAAACGGCATTGTACAGACATCAGCGCCCATTTCCGCCGCTTCAATCACATGCTGCGTCGTTCTTACCGACGCCACCAGAACCTTGGTGGAGATATCATAGTTCCTGTAAATTGTTACCATCTGTTCGACCAGATCCATACCGTTATGGGAAATATCATCCAGACGGCCGACAAACGGCGAGGCATAAGTGGCCCCCGCCTTGGCCACGAGCAGCGCCTGCATCGGATTGAATACCAGAGTGGCGTTGGTCTGAATACCTTCGGCGGTGAGGCTCTTGATAGCTGCCAGGCCTTCAAATATACTCGGTATCTTGACGGTGATATTTGCGGCGATCCTGGCCAGTTCCTTCGCTTCCCGGATCATGCCTTCGGTGTCGGTGGCGACCACCTCGGCCGAGACCGAACCGTGTACAACCCTGCATATTTCCGTCAGGATTTCCCGGTAAGAGCCTTTTTCTCTGGAAAGCAGCGTAGGATTGGTGGTTACTCCGTCCAATACGCCCATGGCCGCCGCTTGCCTAATCTCATCAAGGTTGGCGGTATCGATAAAAAACTTCATTTCCGTCTCCTTCTAATATCCCACGGCAACCAGATACAGCCCCCGGGCCGGAGCCACCTTCCTGATGGCGGTGTGGTCGCCGCTGTTGAAAATCCCGATGAACTGTTTCATGGTAATATCGCCTCGCCCCAACTCCATCATCAGGCCAACCAGCGACCGGATCATGGTATGAAGGAAACGATCGGCGGTTATTTCGTATTTCAAAACATTCCCTTTCCTGCGCCATTGTGACTGGTAAACCAGACACCGATTATCAACCTTCCGGGATGAGAGCACGCAGAAAGTAGAAAAATCATGTTCGCCCCTTATATAATCAGCAGCCGATTCCAGCATTTTCAGATTCAGGTCAAAACCAATATCCCAGCGCAGACCATGACCAAGAGCCGATCGTTCCATACCTATCTGGTACCGGTAACGCCGGTAAACTGCACTATAGCGGGCATCAAAGTCAAGTGAAACTTCCTCCGCCCTGCGAATCAATATATCGTCAGGTAAGTAGAAGTTCAACCCATCCCGATACTTTTCCACTGATAGACGTCGCTTTGTCCTGAAGCTGACTACTTGCCCTAAGGCGTGGACTCCGGCGTCGGTTCGCCCGGCGGCATGTACGGTTATCTTTTCCCTCGTTAGTTTATTCAGCGCAGTCTCTATTTCTCCCTGAACGGTTTTCTGATTCGGCTGGTATTGCCAGCCGGCGTACGCTGACCCATTGTATTCAATAACAAGCTTGACGTTTTTCAGCTCTGCCAAATTAATCTATTCCCCAATAAATAGGTCAGCATCAGTAATGTCGTCAGTCCGAGTACCGCCATATCATATCCGCCATATTTCAGAGGATACAGCGAACTTCGCGGTTGGCCGCTCCTGTAGCCACGGGTTTCGATCGCAACCGAAAGATCGTCGGCCCGGCGCAGAGCCGAAAAAAAGATCGGCAAAATAAGAGCGACCGACCTTTTGATTCGGGTTCGGAGACCTCCGGAAAAGTCTATGCCCCGAATAAACTGGGCCTTGCGGATTGTTTCGATTTCATCGGCCAGAACAGGGATAAAACGCAGAGCTATAAATAATATCATCCCGAGATCATAGATCGGTATCCTGAACAGCCTAAGCGGCTTTAACAGAGAAACAATCGCCTCGGAGATCGACAACGGGCTGGTCGTCAGTGAAATCACAAAAGTGGCAAGGACAAAAATCAGGATTCTGGTCGAAAAAGTCGTCGCCATAACAAGCGCCGTCCGACTGATTACAAACGAACCGACCGAAAATACTATTTGCGGATCACCCCGACCGGAAAAGATCAGGTGGAAAAGGGCGGTAAAAATAATAAACAATGCCACCGGCTTCAGGCTGCTTATAATAAGCCGCCATTCCAGCCGACACAGGCCAAGCACCCCCAGCAACACCGCCGTCAAAACGGCATAAAACAACAAGGAGGTATCAACCAGCGCCGACACCATTATAAGAAGCACAACAATAATCTTGGTCCGCGGATCGAGCCGATAAATAAACCCCGTTCCGGGGCAATACCGGCCAATCATAAACCTGTTGCGATCGATCATAATACCCTCAGTAAGCTGAGTAAATATAACACGCTTTTCTTTAAGGTGTCAATAGAGAGAAGTTCGAGGTTGCAGTATTATTCGTCTAATTAACGGAAAAATAATAATGATTCAAGATTTTCACCGGTCATCTATTCATAAACAAAAAACCCGCCGGGAAGCGGGTTTTTCTTCGTGTGAACGGGAGTAAAATGGAACTACTAAAAAGGAGTGTCGTGATTTTACTTGAGAAATATCATTTTGCGAGAAACCGTCTCGCCGCTCGATGTCAACCGGTAGAAGTAAATCCCTGACGAAACGGTCGCCCCCGATGCGTCCCGACCGTCCCAGATTACCATGTGCCGACCGGCCTGGATAACGCCGTCAACAAGCGCACATACTTTTTGTCCGGCGATGTTATAAATAACCAGCGAAGCATGCTTTGAAGCCTTGAGGTTGAAGCTGATGGTAGTCGTCGGATTAAACGGATTGGGATAGTTCTGATCCATTTCAATCATCGAGGGCATGGCAAGACTTTCCTCTTCGGCGTCAAGCAGAAGGTCATATTCATCCATAGCCGCCCGGGCCTGCGCGCGCAAATCCTCGACCGAAACGCCCGCCACCATTGCCACGGCTACCTTCTCGCAGGCAAAGCCGTCAATCAGCGCGGCGGTGTGGGATACGACAAAGTACCAGTCCGCCGGTCCGTCTCCGTTGATTTCTATACCGGATTGATCAATCATATCATATTTTTGCAGCCCGGTGAAACCGGTTTTCCCTGAGTCGTCATTTGCTGCCGCCAGATAGGCGAACTCGTTTGTTGAAAGTCCTACCATGCCGATATAATACCCGTTTCCGGCATTATACTGATAAATCATACCCATCATGGTATCAAAACCGATTTGATCGTTGTAACGATCGATATCAATGTCACAGAAGAGACCAACCGAGAGTCTTTCTATGCGCGACGGCGTCGGGTTGATTACATTAAACTCAATAATTACGAAATCCTGGCCCGTCCGATAGATCGACTGATTCACTTCCACCGGAATAGGGACAATGGCGTTATCGTCCGAGAAACTAAGATAGAGAGCCTCCTCGCCGGTTGTTGTCTTTTTCTCCAAATCCGGAATAAAATCGCTTTCCTTAAAGCCGCCGTCGGAATTCCTGACGGCGTCGGAGACCTGTTGTCCGCTGCGGCCGATTATCAAACCGGCCTCGTACAGAAGATTGTCGCTCTGACCAAACCGGAAACCGGCTCCACCGGCCTGATATATGGAACTCAATCCGAATCCAAACTGACCGAAATCGGAAGCGGAAAAGCTGATGTTGTTGCTGCCGGCCGGGTAAATCTGTCCGGGAAGTTCATGCCCTATCACGATTGTATAGGTTACTGTATTTACGCTGATGCCGTTGGGCGGAACCATATGGACATTTATATCCACCGGTTGACCGGAAATCGCCTCAGGCGACACATGGAACCGAAACGGCGTCAGGCTGATGGCGTAATTGGAACCGCCGGCAAAATAAAAACGAATCGTATCGGGATATATTGATATCTGATCGGAAGCGGCGCCAAGCCATACGTCGATTGAATCCGTCATTCCACTGGGATCATTCAGGGTCAGGGACAAGTCGCCCTCTTCGCCCGGGTCGGCATAACTATCGCCACCGGAGCTTATGTAATGATTGTAAACCTGAAGCGGCGGGATAGTCGGGTCTGAAATATAGTCAATAAGACGCGCGGCATCGATCAGCCCGTGTCCGTAGCTGTTGTCTTCGCCCGCCGGACCAAGATCGGTTGTCGCCGCCAGAAGAGCGTATTTTATCTCCTCTACTGTCGCCTCGGGATTGTATTGCCGAACCAGCGCCGCCAGACCGGCCACAAAAGGAGCCGCCATCGAAGTGCCGGACATTATTTTGTAGCCGCCATCTTTATAGGTGGAATAGATGCCGACGCCGGGCGCGACCAGTTCCGGCTTTATGGAGTTATCGCAGTTAGCAGGCCCGCGGCTGGAAAAATCCGCCACTACCAGTGTCGAAGCATCGATAGCGCCGACTGACAGAGCATTAATCGGCGAACTGGCCCGGTCGGCGGGATTCCTGATACTCCGTTCGGTCGGGCCCTCGTTGCCGGCGGCAAAGATAGTCACGATACCGGCCGCCTCGACATTATCGATAGCTGTCCAGAAAGTGTTGTCGCAATCGTCGAAAACGCCCTTGGGAACACCCCAGCTGTTGCAAATAACGTCAGGAACGTCGTCGGTGGTGGTAATATCGCCGTCCGGATTGAGAGCCCAGTCAAAAGCGTCGAGAATATCGGCGATGGTGGTATTGAAGTCCGCCCCCTGGTCTATAACGGCGGCGGAAATCCATTGCGCCCCGAAGGCAACCCCGATCGTATCCTCATCCGTTCCGCCCACCATAATACCCATGACATGCGACCCGTGACCGGCGCCGTCGTCGGGAACATCGTCCCCGTGAGGAGCAAACCAGGCCGCCTCGGAGGCGGCGCCGTTGTTGCCGCGCCATTTGGGGCCAAGAGCAGGATGGTCGCCGTCGACTCCGGTATCGAATGAGCATATAAGAGTCCCGGCGCCATTAAGACCGATATCCCACAAAGACCGAACATTGATGGTTTCCAGGGCGGAATTGGCAAGAGATTTTTTGGCAAAAGCGTTCACATCGTTTTCATCGACCGGAGCAATCAGGGAAACGGCGCTGTTTGAATTTATAAGACGCAAACCGGGCAGTGGAAGAAGAGAATCGACATAATCGGCCCTGGCGCGAATCAGTACTGTTTTAGAAACGGTAAAAAACCTGTATGATTCAACTCCGCCGGACGCTTTCATCCGTTCCAGTTCAGGAATAAGATCATTCTCAAGATTTTCCCTGTTTCGGGAAAGGCGGTTCATCACTTCGCGATAATTGCCTGCTCTGTTTAACTTATCCCGACAGCGGCCAATCTTAAGCGCGGTAAGATCAAGATCATTTTCAAAACTGAGGAGAAGCTCTATATAAGAAGATGGGGAAGCTTTTCCGACGGCCGTTTTTACAGATTCCTGGACTACTATTGCCGATTGGGCCGGAATGGTCAAGAGAAGCGCTATTGAAAGAAACGTCAGAGAGGTCCGAATGGCCGCCTTATGGTTCATCATGTCTCCTCGGCAAGTAGTTCCATGACCCCAAAAAGCAACCGTCATGCCGCTGCCGGAAGACGCGCTATTGACCATGAATCAGGCAATTTCTACTGCACGGACTATTCCGGTAGTAGTCTTAACCGACTATTTTACAGCAGGTTGAAACGTTGCCGGTAAGGGCCGAGGGGACTCGCAATATCGTTCATATTATGCAGACAGGTTCACAGGATGCCCGTATATGCATATATTTCTTATATCTTAATTGCTTGATAAATAGTTGCCCCACCGGTTATATTTCCTGCCATGACAAAGCAGGTAATCTCTCCTGTTTGGTGGCTGATACTGATTGCTCTGGCGGTCAAAACGGGGTATTTGCTCTTTGGCTTGCCGGAGCCGTCGTCGCCGGAAGCTCTATCCGTAGATGCTCTGTATCATTACCGCTGGGCTTCTCTTATTGCATCGGGCGATATATTCGCCAACGCGCCCTATTTCAGGGCTCCCCTGTATCCATTCATTCTGGCTTTTCTACTGAAGGTTTCCGGAAACAGCCTGATTTTTGTCCGAATCATACAACTGCTTGCCGGGTGTCTCACGCTGCTTTTTACCTACTGGTTGGCCGAGAAAATATCAAACCGGAGAATCGCCGCCATTGCCCTTATCATATTACTTCTTTACCCGGTGATGACCTTTTTTGAGGGAGAACTGCTTCTTGATTCGCTCTTTTCGCTTCTCGCCCTGATATCGCTTTATTATCTCGTCCCCGATAACAACCGTAACAACAGACCTATTTTGGCCGGTCTGTTTTTCGCTCTGGCGGCTTTGACCCGTCCGGTTGTACTTGTCTTTGTCCCGATTGTATTAATCTATTTACTCTGTCGGGGAAAACGCGAGGAGAAATACGGAAACGGCCTCCGAGCCGCGGCGGCGTTTTTGTTCATAACCGTTATGGTCATCGCGCCGGTAACGCTGGTTAATTATATCCGCTCGGATCAGTTCATTCTTGTTTCGTATCAAGGAGGCGTAAACTTTTTTATCGGCAATAATCCGGATGCCGACGGTCTTTCAGCCAGCCTTCCGCCGGTCGGGCGTGACTGGAGTCTCGATGATGCCGCTTACTTCGCTTTTAAGGATACCGGCCATAGAATCCTGCATGCGGAACAATCGCGGCATTGGTACTTGAAGGGGATAAAATATATTTATTCCGACCCATCAGGGTTTATCAGACTTTTCGCAAAAAAATTCTATTTCCTATTTTCCGGACACGAGATTTCCAACAACCTGCCGCTTAAGGAGGCCGTCTTTGATAATGGTTTTTTGAAATGGCTGCCTGTCAGGTTATCTCTCTTGCTTTCTCTGGCCGTTCTGCCCCTCTTTTTCTATCGCAAAGATACAAGCCGATATCTTTTCTTATACTCCATCGTTTTGATTTACGGATTGACCGTTTCGTTCTTCTTTGTCACTTCGCGCTTTCGTCTGCCGTTAATCCCCGTCCTTGCTATTTTAGCCGCCATTGGCCTGGTCTCGATATATGAAGCTATACGATCCGGGCGGATTGGTTACCGCTTTTTCTGGGGCCTTATCTTCGCCGGAGGTATATATATCCTTGCCGGAGCCGGCCTTTATCAAGATTCGTCTTCCAATCCGCAATACGCCATGTTTCTCAGGGGAAATCGTTCTCTCCGACAGGGTAATTACGAAGGTGCTGTCGCCTGTTTTGACAGCCTATCCCGCACGAAACCGTATTTCAAGAACACCTACCTTAACCTCGGCATCGCCAATCTCAAACTGGGAAATACCGGTGCCGCCATTGAGGCCTTTCGAAGCGAGCTTGGCTGCAACCGCGCCTCCGCCGAGGCATATAATAACATTGGCGTAATTTCCCTGCTGCAAAGGCAGTATGATTCGGCCGCTGCCTGCTGCGAAAAAGCGTTGGATATCAAGCCGTATTATACGGAAGCGGCGGTGAATTACCTGCGCTCCGCCGCAGGCATTACCGGCCCGGAACAACTGGACTCAGTGGAGATCAAGAGACGCAGTCTCAGGCTGTTTTTTGACGCCAGTCCGGTCTATCTCGTAGAAGAAGCTTTATATTTTACTAAAAACAGGCGATACGCCGAGGCCATCAATAACCATTTGAGGGTCATTGAAATCATTCGCCAACACAAACCGTCAGTTTCATTCGAATCGAAATTCAGCGTGCATGCATCTCATAGTCATGATAATCTTCTCAGGCTCGCCTGTTATCAATTGGGATATCTCTATGGCCTGATCGGCGAATACGAGAAATCGATTCAATTTTCCCAACGCGCGATTGAACTTGCCCCCAATATGAAAGATGCTTACATAAATCTTATTTCCGCTTATCATTCAATCGGGGACCGCCGCCGAGCGGATTCGGTCATGGCGGTTTATCGTTCAATCTGGCCGGGCGACTTCTAACCGGGATTAAGGCACAAAAAAGCCCGCCTTCCAAGCGGGCTTTTGCGTTTCCATTTAGTCTATGCAGTCCCGTGCCGACTATTAGAAATTCTAATCCTTGTCTCGCACCACCGGAGGATCAATAGCGATGCCCAGTTGCTGCAACAACTCGGGATGCTGTTGCGCCTCCTGTTCCACCCTTTCAAAATAATCCCTGATTTTCTGGTGGCGCTCAGCCAGGTTGTCCGCGGCGGAACCTTTGGCGAATATTCCCGGGGTTACTTTCGCCGCTCCCTGAGAACTCAGCCACTTGTTCGTCAACCAGCCCAAAACAGAGGTAAACAACTGCTGGGTTTGGGCCGAGTCGGTAGCGATCGGCGTAAAGGTAACTGCAACCGATCTCAGATCGCCAATCGACTGGGCCACGCCCATGACCTGACCGTTCAGAAGAGAAAGGGTTCCGTGTTTGGAGTGGTACAGATAAACCGCCGTGGCATTGCTGGTCCTCGTTCCCGCTCCAACCTCAGGCATGGCATCCAAAAACAGTGTGTCAACGAAAGGAATCTGTCGGAAGTATTTATTCTTGTCCAATAGGTAATATCGTTCCGTCAAGTAATCGACGTTAATATCTATATCCGGGAATATCTCCGGGACAAGAGAATAACATCCAATAAACTGCTGGTTCCAGACAGGTGGCTTATGGGGGGGCCGCACGACATTACCCAAACAATCATACAACCAGCCTTCATGGTATATATGCGTCATACCGAAGTGTTCCGCGAAATCAGCCGAAAGCTCATAAATTCCCGGTAGCTTATCCTGGTTACCATCTGCAAGATTGCGGCCCATAAACCACCCCGAAGATCCCATATCCATAGCAAAATAAACATGGCCCAAAAGACCAAAGGTCATGTTTTCCTCTGGTCCACCCTGAGCATCGTCATTATAGAAAAGCTGAACCTTATGCGACAGGAGATCGACCAGGTTGGGTTTTACGCTACCCCATTTCGGCGGCCCGATGTATTCTTCGTATGGCCTTGTAGTAAGAGAGAAATAATCGGTGGTAACCTCAGGCGGATACCCTCCCTGCTCCACGACGTAATCAAATCTGGAGAACGTATCAAAAGGAGTATAGGCTCCAGAGTGGATGTCATCCAGGGCGGCATTTATATAATTTTGGAAAATCCCTTTCACCAACTGCAGGCTGTCCGGGTACCACCGGCCGGCCACCTTGGTGTAATAGGTCTCATCATACACAGCCACATCCCGTTCAAACAACGCCTCGAGCACAAGAAATTGGCTGAAAGCCGGCGAGGGATCAGGAATAAAGCCGTCGTCACGGGAGCGAACCCAGAAGATGAATTTGAACTGGGTGGTTTTGGTAAGACTTTCCAAATCCTTGAAAACGTCATAAATAGTGACTTCCTCGTCCGTTACCCAGACGTCCGTGGAATCCGTATCATATTGGGGGCCTTCCGAATGCACAAGCGGCTGCGGAAGATCGCCAACCGCCGTCGGAAGAGCATCCAGATCAAGAACCTGAACATCGATGCAACTGGTGAAGGAATCGGCGCTAGGGTCCCAAACGCAATTTTCTTTGGCTATATTAACGAAAATCTTCGCGGTATCGGGAAATGGTCCATATAGGCGCCATTCGAATTCCAAAGGCGGTATCGCTCGACCCCAGTCGGTCGAATCGGCGCCGCTCCAGACAACCTGAATACCGGGCGCCGGAGATTTGTCATCCTTGGCATTGATATAAACCCGGTTGCCGCGGTGGTGAGTATTGGGGTAATGGTTATTCCGGGAATACCGCCGCCATTTCATATCCGACAGGGCGCCCAGGTTATCCTGTGCCTGTATGAAGAAATACTGGTTAATAAAGGAATCAACCGGGTAATCGACATCAGCATACAATCGTACGGTGGCTGTTGACTGGGGATGATCAAGATCAACAGGCCGGTATTTCCAGCCAAACTGATCGTCGGTGGCTTGATCGGCAAAAACCTCAACCGAAACCCGCTGACCGTTTATCGTCAGCAGCGACTCTACCACAACAGCGTACCGGAAAAAAGAGATAAAACCGTCGATGTCAGTCGCATACCAGTTCAAATCCGGATTGCGTGAAAACTGGGCGCCGTCCGGGGGCGTATTGGCGATATATACTATGGGTTTCTGATTTTCAAAAGCAGTGCCCGATCGATCCGGCCCGCATCCGACAAAGACTGCCACGAGCAACAGGACCGAAACAGGTAAAAAGATAAGAATCTTTTGGGCCGAGAACATATTTTTTCCTTCCGCAGTCGTTGTCATGACTTACTCCTCAAAAGGCTACACCAAATGAAAACCGGTGAATTTCACGCAAAAAGCCGAAATCCTGGTATCCATAATCTATTCTTATCTCACTGGCTTCTCCGAGCGGCCATTTCAAACCGGCCCCGGCAGTGAAACCATCGGAATCGTAATTAAAACGGTTGCCAACTCGCACCGAGAATCGATCAAGATACCAGTACTCCAAGCCGGCGTTGTAGGTTTCGAGATTGTCCGACGGATGCGCGCCCTCGACGCACAGGGTCGCCAGATTATCGGGACTCTCAACAAGATTGAAAGAGCCGCCGAACTTGAAATTCATCGGCAACGAGTACGTTTGCTGTATCATCTTCAAATCAGGACCGAAATTGACAATGCTGATGGCGATCTTGAATCCCCGATACCCGGTGTCATACAGCGTACCCACATCAGCCGCCCAGCCCTGAGCCGATTCCGTATCATAAAACTCGCCGATATATTTCAATGTGCCGCCGACGGAGAAATGCTCGGTCAGACTTCGAGCCACACTGACCGAAAAGGCGAAATCATAAGCCCTGAAAAATTCGCCTGTCCCCTCAGGATGAGAGTGGGTGGTTAAGGGTATGTCACCGCTATTGAGAAAATAAAAACCCAGCCCAAGGACGCCGGCATACTCCTCAAGAGGAAAGGCGATTCCGGCAAACTCATAGGCGATGTCGGCCGGATAATCGACATGAGTAAACATCGCCTCATTGCCGAAAAGCTGGGTAAGACCGGCCGGATTATAATATATAGCCGACACATCATTAGCCATAGCGAGATATGCCCCGGCCATGCCTGTCGCTCGGGCTGAAACACCTATATCGAGGAACTTAGCGCCGGTCGTGGCGACCTTCGCCTGACCATATGCACCGGAAGGCAACTGGACTGCCAACACCGCGGCCAGAAACAAAAGCAGCACCCATCGTCCTGTCAAAAACTTCTTTATGCCTGACATTTGCATGCTCCCATTCAATCTATTTCCAAGGGCGTGTTTTCATGGTTTATGAACTCATCAAAATTGTAATCCCAAACCGAGAATAATCTGACGACCACGGCCCCAGCGACCCGGGTTGGCCTGGCGTTCGGTACCGCCGCCGACGATGCCCGACTGATTGTTGTCGGTGTCCGGAAGACCCGTGGTGGAGTAAACTGACAGAACATTCTTATTATCAAAGAGATTCTTGACCCAGGCCTTGAAAGTCCAATCCATTCCCGAAATGCGGAATCGCTTATGTAACTTAACATCAGTAAAGGCGGTTGACGGGAGCCGCATCGAGTTTTTCATCGGCTTCTCGCCGACATCAAGCGTTATACCGGGAAAACTCTTGTCGGGAGTGAAAGGGAAACCGGTCTGAAAACGCCAGTAAATCGACATATCCCAATCATTCGGTATGGAAATACCAAACACCCTGGGATGATCCCGATCGGTAAAATAAAATTGCAACCAGAGCGAGACGCGATGGCGGATATCCCAATCAAGCGGGTTTTCATCGATGGAAATCTCATCCTGCGCCAGCAAACGCTCATAGTTTTCCGAATCGGAGGAGGATTTACCGTATGCAAACAAATACTCATAACTAAGGGTACCGTTGACAAACCGCGACGCCTTTCGCTCCAGTTCCATCTCGACGCCACGGACACGAGCGTAGTCGGTGTTATCATAGTACGAAAAAGCGCTTGCCCCCTGACCATATACCGAAGTCGCGATAATATCAAAGTAATCCTTGTAAAAACCGGATAGCTTCATTGAATATTCATCAGTGAAAGCGAAGTTGACGCCGAAAGTATAGTTAACCGTCTTGGTGTAATCAAGGTTGGGATTGCCGACCAGATTAACTGACCCGCTGCCGAACGGGTTGGCATTTCGGTACATCTTGGCATAACTGGGCAACTCATAGAAATGGCCGTAGTTGAATCGGATCATGGCCCTTTCCGAGATCGGGTAGTTGATTGACACCCGCGGTGAAAGCTTGTCTCGGATATCCGTTAATTTGCTACCGGTGATATCCTGGACGGTGGAAACACCTTTCAGGTCGGACTGAAGGAAAATGTCGGCGCGCAACCCCAGCGAGGCCACCAGCGAACCATACTCAATCTTGTCGCGCAAGTACACGACCAGAACCTTGGGCTCACGCTTGTAGAAATCCCGAATCGTCCCGCGTCCAAAGTACGGATTAGCATTGTAAGGGAGACTGTCGGGTTCGTTGCTGTACTGCTGCAAACGCTGAATGGCCATCACGCTGATATCCTCCCGCCGGAATTCAAGACCGGCTTTTATCTCTTGCGCGCGACCAATGGCTTTCTTAAAGTTGCCCTTTAATGTATATTTATCGACCTTCTCCTCCGTCCAAACATTGGTATATCCACCCTGCTCGAAACCGTACAGGAGAAAAGCGGTGCCGTTATCCCCTCCCTGGTCATGACGGCCGTTCTTGTTTATGTCGACAAACGGTTCGCCGGGATCATATCTGTTATTCGGCGCATCATAAACGCCGTTGCCGTTGTAATCGATGTAGGGAATGCCGGGTTCCCAATAATTCCGGCCGGGCGAAGTGTATTTGTTGTCCCGATTGAAGTCCTGATTGGGAGGAGTATTCAGCGCCGTCACAAAACGATCAACACCGGGATCATATATACCATTACCATTGATGTCCGTAAACGGCTCGCCCAGCGAGGAGTCGCCGTCAATATACGGCTCCTCACGGGAGGTGACAAACGGAGTAGTGACATCCTGATATTCACTATCGAAGGTATTGTTGCCGTTAACGTCTCTGGTCAGGCGATCCCCTATGTCCCAGATGCCGTTACCGTTAAGATCGGCAAAAGGCTCACCTTCGAATTGGTCCATTATCCCGTTATTGTTCAGGTCGAAAAACGGATACCAGTAACCTCCTATCTGGGCGTCTTCCGAAATCCAGACGTCGCCTCCGTTACGAAAAGGAACATATATACTCCCCCAACTGACCGAATCGGGGAAAATATGCAAATGCGGTTCAGCTTCGTCAAACTGGTTATTGCCATTGAGATCATCATAGGTTTCGTATTCATCAATAAACAGGAACTGGTCCGGGTTGAGGCCTTCTCCGGGATGTTCCGGATCACCCGGTTTCTGCGTATAGCGGGAACCCCAATACGAAAAGTTGACTTCATAGTCGGTTGATTTGGAAAGAACCTGCTTAAGCTGCAGCGAAACGGTATTAGTACTGTAATCATAAATCGGCGCCGTAGCCGGTGTATAGCGATAAACCCACCAAAAGTCGGTTTCATGCCGCCAACTGCCCTTGTACAGAGCTTTGGCTTTTATGTTGCTTGTGGGGGTAAAAGCCAGCGTGAAATCGAGGTTATAAAGGTTGTTCTGCCGATCCGGAATATGGATGCCCAGAATATCCATTCCCGAATACGTCTTCCGCGTGGCCGGTGTGTTATACCGCGAATACGGATTGCCGGTATCCTGCTTCACCGCCCGGCTGTACAGGTAGAAAGTGAAATCCTTACCTTCGAAATAATTGATCCCCACGGCCGGAAGAATACGACTTGTCAGGACCGGATCAGGTCCGCTGATGCTGAATTCAAGTTGATCATAATTTTCCGAATACTTATTAAGGTTTTCAGCTCCAAAATCGTCCGTATAATACTCTAGCCGAGATCTGGTTTTTGCGGGTGAGCCTTCCGGAGAAGTAATCTTAACAACACCGGAAAGCGCCTCTCCGTACTCGGGATCAAAACCATCTTTGATAACCTGCAACTCAAGAACCGCCGAGGAAGAGATGTTAATACCGGCATCGACCGGGGCGCGTCCCCCGAGAGGATCCGAATAGTTCACGCCGTCAACCAGGTATGTCGTTTCGCCGCGACGGCCGCCGCGGATATGTAATTCACCCTCAGCATCCGTGGTTATACCGGTCTCGCGCGCAAGGAGATCACCCACGCTGGCCACCGGGGCGATCTGGATTTCTTTTTGCGTCTTAATCGATACCGTACCGGTCACATTAACGTCGATTCCCTTGCGGGTACCTGTAACGACAGTCACCTTGCCGGTTTCAATCACGGTCTGCTTCATTTGGATATTAATCTCCGAAGTCTGGTCAGTATTGACCTCGACGTCTTCCACCAGAACCGATTCATATGACAGCAATGTCACCTTGAGATTGCAAGTACCGGGTTGAACTGACAGGATGATGTAGTTTCCATCGATGTCAGTCTTGGCCCCGATATTGGTCCCCTCAATCTGAACCGATACGCCAAACTTCGGTTCGCCGGTATTCTTGTCAGTGATGGTTCCTTTTATCCGCCCGACCTCGGCGGAAAACACCGAGCCGGCCGTCAGCAACAGCGTTACCGTCAAAACAAGGGCAAAAAACGCCGTCTTTGGAACTCGGCTAAACATAACCTTACCCTCCTCGCTGGGACAGCTATATCTATTTACTTTGGTGTGAGGGATATCAACCCGTCGAAAAAAAATTCTATTCAACAAACCCCGGCAACCAAACCTTTCTAAACCTTAAAACAGCCGCTAACCTGTCCACCCTGTCCCGTACGGTCTATCGAAGGCCGCTTAGACCTAAGATAATACGATATTTCGCTGCCTGCCGTCAAGTGGTTTTTTGCCCTTTTCGCCACCTCGCACATCATTAAGACTAACATGGCAACATGATTGTTCAACTAATTTTAGGCCAAAGACAAATTTTTAAAATGGATTTCCCGCCGCCTGATAACCGTCAATTCCGAATTTGAGAACCGTTCCGGCGATAATTGAATCTCCAGGGTCTTTTCAAACGCCCTGACCAATACCTCTGACAGCTCTTCCCGACTCCCGGGCAAAATGGGAATCACGGCCTTTTTTGTTTTCCAAGGCTCCTGTAAAATGGCCGGATGGCTGCAAGGAGCGGCTATTTTAATTGCGCCGTGCTGCAAAAGAGCCCTGCGGCCGCGACGCTGCGACCCGGCGGCCACTTTCTGCCCTCCGACAATAATTTCGTACCGCGATACCGCCGCAAAACACCCCTTCTGAAGCGCCTGTGACCCGGACAATCTTACCGGGTTATCTCCTCTCGAAAATGATGCTTTCCACCCAATCATTTCATAAAACATGACTATCGCCTGTGATATTATGCGATAGCTGTCGCTAAGACTTTTCCCCAGAACGGGATAGCGAATAAAATTGCCGGCCACCGCATAGGTCAGTTCGTCATCGTCATGTAGTAGCGCCCGCCCGCCGGTAACCCGCCGTATAACCGGCATACCGCCGAGTTTGCCCGTATCAACCGCCCGATCAAATTCCTGGTGATAACCGATAGTAATCGCCGGCTCGCTCCATCCGTAAATCCGCAATATCGGAACCGATTCCCCCGACTCCGCGATATCCGGCAGACAGGCATCCGCCGCCATATTGAACGACGGCGACCTCTTTTCATACGGTATCAACCGACAGGTCTCCACCAACAAATTATAAAGGATTTATTGAAGGAAGTAAATCCGGAGCGGTAAAAATAAAACGCCGCCGTCAGGGCGGCGCGATGGATACGGATTATTATCCGGACACGCGATTAGTTTATACTATTAAGCCGTTTGGGATTAATGCCATACTGCTTCAGCTTCAGACGCAACGTGGATTCCGGGATATTCAGGGAGTCGGCGGCCCTCTTTTTTACACCTCCCTGTTCCTTCAAGGCCTTGATAATAAACCGTTTCTCGTATTCCGCCAGGTAATTGTAAAGCGAAAATCCGTCCCTGGTATAGAAAGCCATCTCATCCGGACCATCTTCGATATTGGCTTTCCCTTCCCCAAGAATCCTCGATGACAAAAGCGAGGGGTTTATAGTTCCCTCGTTATTAGCCAGAAGAACCAGCTTCTTGATTTCATTTTCCAATTCCCGGACGTTCCCCGGCCAATCCCAATCAATCAAATATTTCAAAGTATCGGGCGAAATTCGGCATTTGCTGCCCGACAGGAAATGATCTACAAGAAGCGGTATATCCTCTTTGCGATCTTTCAGTGATGGAATCGTGAAATTAAGAGCGCACAAGCGGTAATAAAGATCGCTGCGAAATCGTTTCTCTTCCATTTCCACTTTGAGGATTTTATTGGTTGCGGAAATGACTCGAACATCAACCTTGCGTGGCCTGGTATCGCCCAGCCGGGTTATTTCCTGATTCTCCAAGACCCGTAACAACTTAGCCTGAATGGACTGCGGCATATCGGCGATTTCATCCAGGAAGAATGTTCCCCCGTCGGCTTCTTCGAACAGACCCGGTTTATCCCGGTCGGCTCCGGTGAATGCACCCCTCTTATATCCGAAAAGTTCCGATTCCAGAAGCGATTCTGGAAGAGCCGCGCAATTGACCGATATGAAACGCTTGCCGCGACGGTTTGAATTATAATGAATCGCCTTGGCCAGAAGGTCCTTGCCGGTGCCTGTTTCCCCGCTGATCGAGATCGGCATGTTGGAATCAGCCACCTGCCTGACCCTCGACAACATTTCCATGAATGGTCGCGATTGAGTAATAATATTCGGAAAAACGCATCGTTCCATAAGTTGGGCTTTAAGACGATAATTATCTTCGAGCAGTTTCTCTTTCTGATATTCGGAAGTTTTGAACGCTACCAGATCAGCAAAACCGACCGCAAAATCAATTTCTCTTTGCGAGAAAGGATTAAATCCGCTGCCATTATCGTTTGCCATTCGGTCAAGATAAATGTAACCGACAACATTGCGTCCAAGAATAAGAGGCAAAATCAGCAGGCTGGCGGCCTGGCTCGAGCCGGTCGACAGCAGGTCGACGAAATCGGCGTCATTAGTACAGTCAAGCGCCAGGGTAGGAACATCCGATGCCACCCGGTCTTTTAAAAGTCCATCGAACCTTTTCATTACGTCGTCGAAGTCCTTTTCATCCAATGCGTGGGCAGCCGATATTTCCGACCTTTGACCCTGCACCGTATTGACGATAAAACCCCTGTCTGCCGCTGTTCTTTTGATCAGGACTTCAAACAAAACCTCAAGCGGTCCGTTCTTCAAATTTTTGTAGTCGGAACCGGATATGATTTTTCCAAATATCTTGAATTCATTATCCCGGGACAGGGCTTTATTAATGGCGCTTTCCGACAAAGCCCGCAGAAACTCGTTGGCTTTATTGACCCCCGCCGGGTCACCGACGGATCGGAAACCGTTGACTGCCTTTTTAAGATATTCCAGAGCTTCACCGTTCCTGCCGGCGCGATGCCATAGACGGCCCATTTCAAATTGACATCCGGCCACGTAAAAAGCACTGCCTAACCGCTCAAACAGTTTCTCGCCTTCCCGCAGCAAAGAGACGGCTTCCCGATTATCGTAACTCGAGTCGGCCAGCGCAATCTGACCGTAAGCGATAATCGAACGTCCCAGTTCGTAATTGTCTCCTGTCTGACGAAGGATTTCAATACCCTGCAGGCTGTACCGGCGGGCATCCGCGATCTCATCACGGGCCAGAAATCCCCGCGCTATTACCCGATGGGCAAGCCCAATCTCAGCCTTCTCGCCGATCTTTTGCGCCAGATCGAGCGATACCTGGGCCAGACGCATAGCATTGTCGTTATGGTTAAGTTCGAGTTCGACCTCGGCCAGCCGCCGCATAGATTGACTAAGGAGAGCCGATTCCGGGGCCATACTTTTTCCGATTTCAATGGCCTGTTCGAGGAACTTTCTAGCGGTGACATAATCCTGTTTTTCGAAAGCCAGTTCGCCCTGATATTCCAGGCAGATAGCCAGTTCCCGCTTAAGATGGTTTTTATCTATAACCTCTCTTGCCGAGTTAAGCTCGGATTCAGCCATATGGAATTGCCGGCGACGAAGATACAGGTAACCAAGCGACAGATGATCGGCAGCCAGTAAATGCGGCAGATTTTGTGCACGGCTTATATTAAATGAAAGACGAAGATTTTCCTCGGCTTTATCCATTTCTCCGGTCAGCAGGTAGATTCGCCCGAGATTCCCCAATAACTGCACCTTTTTGACCGGGTCGCAGGCGGCATACGGAATAGCATCGCTGACGTATTCGGCCGCCCTCACATATTCGGATTGTATATAACAGATTCGGCCCAGCGCGTTATAGGCGTCAACAATACCGAAATCATCCTTAGCTCTGCGGAAAGACGCCAGCGCATCGCCGGCTGCGACCTGAGCCGGTTTTAGTTCCCCACAAGCAACATGCGCCTTATAGAGCAAAAGCTGCAGGTGGCCGATCCGGCTATTAAGGTTTGTCGAGGCCAGAATGTCGAATGCCTGACGGCATAAGGTAATGGCCAATTTATACTCATTTTGAAAAACAGCCTTCCTGGCATGAAGAAGGGAATATAGCCCCTTATTAACCCCTCCAGGGTTATATCCTTCCTTTTCCAACCCCTTCAGGGCCGATACGGCTCGCTCCGGATCCCTCTGGTGAAAGTATTCCTCTATTTTAAGCAGCCGGGCATCCAGCCCTTTCGATTTTCGTGAGGTTCGGTTCATAACCCTTCCGTCTTGAAGTTAGTTACTCTCCGGTAAAATATCCGTATAGCTGTTTCGGTCTTGACCGAATTACTCCCTCGAAAAAACGGATTCCACGGGATCGGACACCGGATTTACCTGGTTCGCATTATAGTCGATGGCGTCATAAAGCAGATTCCACCAGAATAGTGATGACCCGAAGGTCGTAGTTCCAGAACCCAACCCATCCTCGCCACCGTCATAGTCACCGTTGTTATTATTACCAATCGGCGAACCGATAGTATCGAAATCATCCCAGACAGGATCTTCGGCCCACGGATGTTCGGCCGCGGTTATGGGAGTAAGGAAAAAACCAACCCCGATAATGATGGCAAGGATTAGAAACCCGAGTAGTTTCGATACCCTCATGGTATCAACCTCCTCTTAGGTTCAAAGCAAAATGCTTCCAAATAAGGATACCGATATACAAATCGATCTGCCTTCTTATCGCAGCTTTTGCTTTACTATAACTTACACAATGACAATAAAATTGTCAAGCTTTTTTTGATATTTCGCATTATCTGCGACAGAAAAACCGCATTCATAAGGGAAAAATCGTGATTCGCATTCCAAAACGCCGTATATGATACCTTTGCACCGATATTCACTTGATTTTCGACAAAAAAGCGTTTATGTTGCCATATCCGGAGTGTGATCCCAATGCCGATATCCTCGTTAGTTGCCAAAAAAATAGTTTTTTTCGGAAAGCGTCTCTACGCCCGGGGATTGATTGCCGGAGGGGACGGCAATATCTCGGCAAGAATTGGTTCGGACCGAATCATGATTACACCGTCAGGTGTTTGCAAGGGGTTTTTATCGCCCGACGATCTGGTAATAATCGACGGGCAAGGCCGTCATTTGAGCGGCAGGAATAAGGCTTCCTCGGAATCTGCGATGCACTTACATATATATCAAAAACGCAGCGATATCGCCGTTTGTGTTCATGCTCATCCGCCATATGCGACCGCCTTCGCCGTGGCCGGAATACCGCTTTCCGAAAAAGTCCTGCCTGAGGTTGTTATATTTGTCGGCGATATCCCGCTTACCGATTATGCACCCCCGGGAACCGAGCTCGTTGCCCGCTCACTGGACAAGTATATCGCCGACCACAATGCTTTTCTCCTTAAGAATCACGGCCTGGTAACGGTCGGGCGGACATTTGAAGAAGCTTACAACCGTATGGAAACCATCGAGCATTTCGCCCGGATATTGCTTCTTGCCCGGCAACTGGGAAATGTAGACTATTTGGACGGCGAGGAAATAGCACGACTCGAAAAAATAAGACAGCAGATACCCCGCAACACGGACAAAATGGGTTAAGGCTGATGAGACAGCCGCCCGGGAATCGATTATGATAAAGAAATTAATGCTGGAAAAAGCCGACAGGCTCTACCATCTGCCGCCGGTTCTTGATGAATTCCTGCCCAAAAGGGAACGAAAAAAAATGCTGGGCCGCGAAGTGCTCGACCTGGCCCGATTTCAATGGCCCGCCGACGGCCAAAAGGAGTCATACAATAACGATTCCCTACCCGCTGCCGGCGACGAAATCCTCGGACTGGCCGAGGAAACCGCGGCCTGGTATCATGATCGGTTTGGCGTAAAAATCAACCCGGCCAAAGAGATCATTATCGGCGGATCGGTTCGTCAGATTCTGGGCTTGTTTTCACTGGCCTTTTTCAATCCGGGCGATATTATCCTGATTCCCGATCCCGGCATCTGGCATTATCGCGCCGCAGCCGCACTGGCCTCGGCGGAAACGGTTCCTTACCACCTGAGTGAAAGAAATCGCTTCAAGCCGGCGCTAAATACGATTTCCGGTAACCTGGCCCGAACGGCCAAGGCTATGTTCCTCAACTCGCCCCATAATCCCACCGGCGCCGTGCCGGCAGGGGAAGAACTGAGAGAGATCCTGCGTATGGCGGCGCGTGAAAATCTTCTCCTGATAATGGACCACGTTTTTGAAGGACTTATCGACGGCAACGATTCGACTTCTTTGTATGCTCTCCCGGGAGGAAGAAAAGCCGCTCTGGAACTGTATTCATACGCCTATAATTTCGGTCAGACTCTCCCCTCTGTCGGCTTTGCCGTGGGGCAACCGGCTATCATTACCGGGCTAAAAAAGATAATATCCGCGTTTGGTTACATCGCTACCAAATGTCAAATCAGAGCAGGCCTGAGCGCCTGCGATGACCCGAAATCCGGTTTGGAAAAAATCCGCAGCCGATTCGCCGGCAATCGTGAAATGCTCGACCGGCTCTGCAAAAAGATACGCCTGATACCAGCCGAATATCGTTCCGGACCGTTTTACTGGGCGAAGTTGCCGGGTCGGAAACAGTCACATCGTTTCTGCCGCCTACTATACTTAAAATGCGGAATACTGGCTGTCCCCGGTATCGCCTTCGGGGAAAACGGCGAGGGATATATACGGTTTTCATTAACCGGACGGACGGACAATTATCAAAAAGCTCTGGAGGCCACGGGGAAACTGTTTCAGACAACCAGCGAAAGGAAAACGGTCAATGGATAGAATTCGTCTTGTCAATATGACCTTTTATGGTTATCATGGTATTTCTGCCGCGGAGAAAGAAACCGGCCGTCGATTCGAGGTGGACTGCGAGCTGGCCGGTGATCTGGCCGAAGCGGGGAAAACCGACCGCCTGAACAACACTATCGATTATGCGGCGGTTTATGATCTTATCGCCGACGTGGTTCAAAACAGGTCATTCTCCCTGCTGGAAGGGCTGGCGGCCAACCTGGCATCGGAGGTACTGGCGGCCTTCCCGGTTATTGAGGTAACTATACTGGTGAGAAAACTTATGCCTCCGATAAACGGTTATATCGACCATATCGAAGTTGAAGTTACCCGGCGGCAGTCCGACCCTGAGAAATTATTACCTCCGGAGGAAACCGATGGGTGAAATCGTCTATTTATCGCTCGGCTCCAATCTTGGGGATCGGGGAAAAAACTTGGAAAAAGCCACGCAGGGGCTGTCCGATATGATGGGGATGAAGCTTTTGGCCGAATCATCCATATACAACTCTATCCCGATCAGATGTCCGGCCGACACCTCTGATTTTCTAAATAAAATCGTCAAAATGGATTGCACCCTCAAGCCGGTGCAACTCCTTGATAACACCGAACGAATGGAGATTTCGCTGGGACGAACCGAAAAGGGATTTTTTTCCGATCGAGTCATTGATATCGATATAATCCTTTTCTGCGGCCGGATTTTTAAGAATGAACGGCTCGAAATCCCGCATCCTCGAATGGGCGAACGGGCTTTTGTACTGATACCTTTGTGTGAAATGGATCCGGATATTGTTGATCCGTTGACCGGGGCAAAATTCGCCGACATGCTGAAAAAAACCGGCGACCAGGGCGTAACCATCTACAAGGAAAAGGCCGGTGGCTGACCGGCTCCCGCAGTATATCGCCGTTGAGGGCGTTATCGGGGCGGGCAAGTCCAGCCTGGCGCAGCTTCTGGCCGGACGATTAGAAGCCGATCTTCTTCTCGAAGATGCAGCCGACAATCCTTTTCTGGCTGATTTCTACAAGGATCGCAGGCGGTATGCCTTCCCCACACAGATGTTCTTCCTTCTTTCCCGCTACCGGCAACAGCAGCAGCTTTTGGAACGCGACCTGTTCGTGGAACGGATTGTCTCCGACTATATCTTTGAAAAAGATATCCTGTTCGCCTCGGTAAACCTGCCGGAACGGGAAATCGGCCTTTACCGGAAAATCGCTTCGGTTCTCAGGCGCGACGTTTCCCCGCCGGATCTTGTAATATATCTGCAAGCCTCGACGCGGGTCCTGATGGAGCGCATACGAAAAAGAAACCGCGCCTTTGAAAAACCAATCGATGACGATTACGTCGACGAATTAAACGAGGCCTACAACTCGTTTTTCTTTCACTACAACGACGCCCCCCTGCTGGTGGTCAGGACCGACGATATAGATTTCGTCGCCAATCCGGCGCATCTTGACGATCTTGTCGAACAGATAAAAAGGCCGCGCACGCGGGTTATGTATTACGCTCCGACCGGCGACCTCGACAAACTGGCTATGTAGGAAAAGCATGTCGGCAACCGCAAAGAACAAAAAAACCACCACGCGAACCTTTCTGCTGAAAAAGCAAAAAGGCGAAAAGATTGTCGTCCTGACAGCCTACGATTACTACACTGCGCGCATCCTTGAAAACAGCGGCGTCGATTCGCTTCTGGTCGGCGATTCGCTTAACATGGTGCTATATGGAAAAAAGAGCACTTTGTCGGCGGAAATGGAAAAGATGCTGTTCCACACCCGGGCGGTGGCCGACGGTTCCGAGCGGGCGCTGGTGATTGCCGACATGCCGTTTATGTCTTACCAGCCCTCGATGGAAACGGCGATCCTCAACGCCGGACGATTCCTGAAAGAAGCCGGGGCCGAGGCGGTCAAGCTGGAAGGCGGCATTGAGATTATTCCTACCGTCAAGCGCTTGATCGAACTTGGCATTCCGGTTATGGGGCATATTGGATTAACGCCGCAGTCGATCAATCGCTTCGGCGGCCCGCGCGTTCAGGGTCGCGAAAAAGAAAATCGAAATTACCTTATCGAATCGGCCAAAGCTCTCGATGAAGCCGGTTGTTTTTCATGCGTTCTGGAACTTGTTACCTCACCCGTGGCTCAGGAAATTACCAAAAAAGTAAATATGGCTACCATCGGAATCGGTGCGGGCAAACATTGCGACGGGCAGGTGCTGGTCATAAATGATATTATCGGAATGTACGGCGAGATGAAACCCCGTTTCGTCAGGCAATATACCGACGTTGCCGCCGAAATCGAAAAAGCGGCCCGGCAGTTC
>CAZSYD010000011.1:63220-65077 GCA_964611355.1 uncultured Ignavibacteriales bacterium
CGCGATACGAAGGGAGATTTGAAAAAAATCAAAGAAGTCGGCGGCCAGGTCGTTTTTATTCCCAGGATGTCGGATATGTATCCGGATGATTATGAAACGTGGGTTGCGGTTGAGAAACTGACTCAAACGCTGGAAGGCGAATTGCGCCCGACTCATTTTCGGGGCGTAACGACCATTGTCGCCAAGCTGTTTAACATCATCCGGCCGGACGTGGCTTTGTTCGGGATGAAAGATTACCAGCAGGCGATAGTATTAAAGAAAATGACTGCCGATCTGAACTGGCCGATAAAAATTATCGTCTGCCCTACTGTGCGGGAGAAAGACGGTCTGGCGTTATCATCACGCAACAATTATCTTTCTCCCGAACAGCGCCGGGAAGCATTGGCTTTATATAAATCTTTGACTGCCGCAAAACGGATGATCCGCAACGGGGAAACAAGCATATCGGCTATTCGCAAAAAGATGCGACAGGTAATTAAAAAGACCGCACCGTCGGGAAAGATTGATTATATCGCTTTCACCGAGATGGAGAGTCTAAAGGCGGTCAAGACGGTAACGAAAAACATTGTTGCGTCATTAGCCCTCCGCCTCGGCCCGGTGAGGTTGATTGATAATATGAAGGTTGGTTAATAGTGCGTAAATTCTACCCGTAAATGAGTTGGGCGCCGGGGGATGATTTACAATTGTAAATTGACTTCTCAGGATTAATATCAATAACCCACCAGCCGTTGCCGCTCTTGGTGGGGTACTAAGTCGCACTGTATAATAAAGTTGCCCTTTGTCACGACAAGGGCAATTTGGGGAGGGAAGAAAAACTATAGGGAACCGGCGGTTGCCAGTTCCGCTTTTATCCAGAATTCCTGTTTTTCCATATATTTTTCAAAATCGCCGCGGTTCATACCTCTGGGGCCTCCGCCCATTCCGCCACCCGGCCCGCCCATGCCGCCGCCGGGCATGCCGCCGTCCGGCCCGGTTCCGCCGATTCGCATCCCGCCGCGCGGTTTGTCTTTTCTTTCTACGCCGCCCCATTCGAATCCGATCCGGATTTTTTTCTTCAAGTCAATATTTCCCCCATAAAACTTATTCCCGCTTTCGGCCAGCGGAATGACATACTCATAACAGAAAATCCCGTTTTCGATTCCAAAAGCCACCGCCGGGCCGTTGGCGCCGTTTTTATCAATCGGCGTCGGCTGATACCACCAGTCTTTTTCCACCACGGCAAACATTACTTCGACAGAGTCTGACATTCCGGACTCACGTTCCATCATTCGGCCCGTGCCGGTCTGCGGTTTGCGGCCGGATTTCTCCATGAATTTCTCCATCTCTTCCCGGTCCGGGCCGCCGTTATACTTGAAGCCGATAATCTTGTCCTTTTTCCCTTTGTTATTGACCCAGACAGTCAGCCCTCCCTGCCGGATTGACCGCAGCCACATCGGGTCTTTGAAACGGATAGCGATATACAGGTTATCGCTATCATTGCAGACAGCGTAGGTGGCATATTCTTTATAACTTTCAAACGGCATTCCCTGCCAGTCGTCAAGGTTACCATCGGCCGTAATGGAATGGTCGATCCAGCGCGACTCCAGGTCGCCGGCCTTGACGTTCATGATAGTGATGACTATGAGCCCCAGAGTAAAGAAGACTGCTTTTCTCATAATATCCCACATCAAAAAAACTCCCTGTCTTTTTGGTATTTAAACCTTAGACAATAATACCGGAAAAAAGATTAAAAGAAATTACGAGAATGTGTATTTATATTTATTTCAGGAGATCGCATCAAAGCCAATGACAGGTGGCTCACCGCTTGCGGGGAGAATAATATTTACAAAACCCCCCGGGGGATAATTTACAATTGTA
>CAZSYD010000012.1:0-59917 GCA_964611355.1 uncultured Ignavibacteriales bacterium
GATTTGAAGGTTGTCTATGGTGGTATAAAAAAGCCCGCAGTGAAAGCGGGCTGTTGTTCAAGACGAAACCAACTTCTGGAGTAAGTCAACTCAGCTCAATTATCTTCTTGACCAGTTCCTCGATGCCGGAGGCGGCTTCGGCGATGTCATTGGCCAGCATATAGGCCGGGGCGGTCACGATTTTGTTCTCGACATCAACGCAGGCCTGATCAACGCGGCGCTTTTGATGTCTGGCGCCCATCGATTCAATCGCACCGGCGACGTCGGCGGCTTCGCCGATGGTGACTGTAATCGATTTGCCGGAACCCTCAAACGCCTTTGCCAGGATCACCGGAGCGATGCATAAGGCGCCGACCGGCTTGCCTGCGGCGTTGGTATTAAGGACAGCATCCTTTACGCTGCCGTCAACCTTGCAGTTGGGGCCGTCGAATGCGAAGGTGCAGAGGTTTTTGGCGGCACCGAATCCGCCGGGAATTATGAGAGCATCGAAGTCGGCCGGATCGTAGTCGGTCAATGGCTTGATTTCGCCGCGGGCGATGCGGGCCGATTCACTTAAAACGTTGCGGGTTTCACCTTCCACCGGTTCGCCTTTGACGTGGTCAACAACGTGATATTGCGGTTTATCGGGAGCGAAGCAAAAGTAGTCGGCTCCGGCCCGCTTGATGGCCAGAAGGGTGACCACCGATTCATGTATTTCGGCGCCATCATTAACGCCACACCCGGACAGCAATACGGCAACTTTTTTCATATCGTTTTCCTCCCCGATTGGAGTATTTTTCAATTATACGAAATTCGGCATTAGAATCAAACAAAATAGCAAAAGCCCGCCGGGAGACGGGTTTCTTGTTGTCGTGATAATAAGACAAAGTCAAGTAAAGCCGGGTCGGACGGCCGGTCATTTCTTCTTTTCTTTGCCGCCTTCTTCTTTCTTTTCCCCGCCTTCCGGTTTGGCTTCCTCTTCTTTGGCTTCGCCTTCAGCCTCTTCGGCCGCTTCGACTTCTTCCTCTTCCGCCGCCGCAACCGTCGGCTCCTTGATGACCGTCGGAGCCACTACCGTTACGATTGTTTGAACCGGGTTAGTGAGGATCGTTACGTTTTTGATTTCAAGGCTGGAGACGTGAACCGAATCGCCGATATTCAACTCGCCGATGTCAATCTCAATATCGTCTGGGATATCAACCGGCAGGCATGAAATATCTATGGTTCGCCGAACGTGCTGGAGGATACCTCCATGGGCGCTGACGCCGACCGGCGTGCCGACGGTTTTAACCGGGATGGTTAGCGTGATTGGTTTATCGAGCGGTATCTGGTGAAAATCGATATGAAGCAGATTACCGGAGAGAGGGTCTTTTTGCAGTTCGCGGATGAGCACCTTGCGCGTCGGGCCGTCGGCGCCCTCTATATCGAGATTGATGATGGTATTAAGTGGAGCGCCATGCATCAGATGATACAATTTTATGTAGCTGACCATGACCGGAACCGGCTCCATTTCAGGGCCGTATACCACGGCGGGAATGTCACCTGCCGCGCGTAGCCGACGGTTGGGTCCCTTTCCGGTAGTGTCTCTTTTTTCAACCGTTAGATTAAGTTCCTTCATCTATCGTTAACCTCCGTAAATTCCGTTCATTTCACTCTCGAAACATGATCGACACCGAAGCGTCGCTCTCAATCCGGTCAATCGCCTCGGCGAAAATATCAGCGCTGCTCAGTATAACAAACTTATCGGTCAGATGGCGATGACTGCTGTCTATGGAATCGGAAATAATCACCCTTTCTATCGGCGATTTATCCAGTTTTTCGACCGCTTGGCCGGAGAGGACCCCGTGCGCGGCGCAAGCGTAAATTTTTCCGCATCCCTGGTTTTTCAGGGCGGCGGCGGCTTCCACCAGGGTTCCGGCCGTATCGATCATATCGTCGCGGATGATAACGTCTCGACCGGCAACCTCACCGATTGTATTGACCACCTCAGCCATATTCTGGCTGGGGCGGCGCTTATCGACTATTGCCAGCGCGGCTCCCATGGTTCTAGCAAAGGAGCGGGCCACCTTAATGGAGCCGACATCGGGGCTGACGACGACCAGGTCCTTGGTCGGAATCTGTTCCAGGTAGCTGTTAAAAATAATCGACGAATAAAGATGGTCGACCGGGATGCTGAAAAAGCCCTGAATCTGGGCGGCATGCAAATCCATGGTGATAACCCGATCGGCGCCGGCGGCAACCAGAAGGTCGGCGATCAACTTGGCGGTAATGCAAACCCGCGGCATTTCCTTCCTGTCCGCGCGAGCATACCCGTAATAGGGGATGACGGCGGTGATATTCTGGGCCGAGGCGCGGCGAGAAGCCTCAATAAGCATCAGGAGTTCAATGATGTTCTCAGCGGGCGGATTAGTCGGCTGGATAATGAAAACATGCGCGCCGCGAATATTTTCATTTATCTGGACAAAAAGCTCTCTATCGGAAAAGCGGCGGATTTCGGTATCGCAAAGCGGGACGTTCAACTTGCGGGCGACAGCCTCTCCCAGAGGCTTATTAGCGGTACCGCTGATGACCCTGACTCTTTTATTATTTAACATGGTCTTATTGATTGTCTGTGATCGTCAAGAAAAGATGCCTTGGTTACGCTTGGAAAACCAAGACAAGTTAACCTCGTATTATCTTTTTGGCTGGGGCGGCAGGATTCGAACCTGCGAATGCAAGCTCCAAAGGCTTGTGTCTTACCACTTGACGACGCCCCAAAAGCGGCTATGGCGTCTCCGTTATCGTAGAGGCTTTAAGCTCGTTTTCATAAGCTTCCAAGACCTTTTCCTCGATCATCTTGCGCGTTTCGTTATTGATCGGGTGGCAAATATCCTGGTGGGTGCCATCGGGCCTCTTGCGGCTCGGCATCGAAACAAAAAATCCCGAACTGCCTGCGATAATTTTGAGTCCGCGGATAACGAAGGCGTTATCGAAGGTTACATTGGCAAAACCTTTCAGCTTCTCCTCGTCGCGAAGCGTGATTCTAATCTCGGTAATCTTCACAATCTACCCCTCCCGCTGATTATTTACCGATCATTTTAGCGGGAAGAATAACGGGTTTTGCGATTTTAAAATCCCATCCTCTCCGCTCAAATGATCGCGCCAACTCCTTTCTTGCAAGCCCTTTATCTCGATAAAGGGCAAATACGGTCGGGCCGCTTCCGGTTAACCTGACAATATCCGCCCCTGTTTTTGTCAATTCTTCCTTAATCCTATCCAGTATAGGGTAAGATTCAAGGAGAGCCCTCTCCAGGTCATTTGCCAAAGTGTCAACAATACTAAACAATCTACCCGTTTGTTGGCAACGTTTTAAGCTAACGCTTGAATTCAACCCTGTCAAGTCCATTTTGAGCTTTCTGTAAGCCTCCCTGGCTGAGATATGAAACGGCGGAATCGCAAGACCGATATAATAATCCGTCGGGAGGGTAATATCTTTTACCTTCTCGCCTCTTCCGGTAACCTCGGCCTGTCCGCGGCTGAAAAAAAACGGGACATCCGAGCCGATCTCCAGGCCGATCCCGGCCATTTCCGTACGGGACAGACCCAAATTCAGGAGTTTATCCGCTGCTTTAATAAAAGCGGCGGCATCCGATGATCCGCCCCCAAGTCCGGCGGCAACCGGTATGTTTTTCCATAATTTTACCCGAAAACCGGTATTTGCGCGGCTCCTGTTCTGTATCAGCCGCGCCGCCTTGAAGATTAGATTATCTTCTCCGGTCGGCAGATCGTCAAGATTGGTCGAGATTTCAATTCCCGCATCGTCCTGCAGTTCTATTTCGAGATGATCGGCCAGATCAATCGCCTGAAACCATGAATATATATTGTGATACCCATCGGGCCGTTTACCGGTTACTTTCAGAAACAGGTTTATCTTGGCTGGTGCGGAGATGAAAATGGCTTTTCCGCCTTCTTTGACTCGGCCATCAAAACAGGGTGTTGTTATCTCCCGGCTTTGCATCATGGAAATATACGAATTTATCCGTTCCCTTTCAAGCTAAGGTGAATAATCGGTTGACTTTCGACGAAGATAATTATTTTTTGCAATTGTAGATTTTTGCGCACAATTCAAAAGGAGAGGTCTCATGGGAATGAATCTGGCCGAAAAGATAATCTCGGCGCATCTGGTCAAAGGTAAAATGGAACCGGGCGAGGATATCGCTGTCAAAATCGACCAGACCCTGACGCAGGACGCTACCGGAACCATGTCATACCTGCAATTCGAAGCGCTGGGTCTGAAAAAGGTTAGAACCGAGCTGTCGGTAAGCTATGTCGACCATAATATGCTGCAATCCGGCTTCGAAAACGCCGACGATCATAAATATCTCCAATCGGTGGCCTCAAAATATGGAATCTATTTTTCTCGTCCGGGAAACGGTATCTGCCACCAGGTTCATCTGGAGCGATTCGGAGTTCCGGGCAAAACTTTGCTCGGTTCCGATTCGCACACCCCGACCGGCGGCGGTATCGGGATGATGGCCATGGGAGCCGGCGGTCTTGACGTGGCGGTGGCCATGGGTGGCGGCGCCTTTTATCTGAAGATGCCCGAAGTTGTCAGGGTTTATCTGATCGGAAAGCTGAAACCGTTTGTTACGGCCAAGGATATTATTCTCGAGGTCTTGCGTATCCTGTCGGTCAAGGGCGGAGTTGGCCGCGTTATCGAATACGGCGGACCCGGCATCAAATTGCTTTCGGTGCCTCAGCGAGCGACCATCACTAATATGGGCGCCGAATTGGGCGCAACTACTTCGATTTTCCCCTCCGACGACAACACCAAGGCCTTTATGAAGTTGCAGAAACGAATCAAAGACTGGACTGCTCTGGAATCGGACGACGACGCCAGATACGCCAAAACGATAAAGATCGATCTGAGCAGGCTGGAGCCGCTGATTGCCAGACCGCATTCGCCGGACAGCGTCGTCAAAGTCAAGGCGGTCAAAAAAGTAAAAGTCGATCAGGTTTGTATCGGCAGTTGCACGAACTCGTCGTTGGCCGATCTGATGATAACCTCGGCCCTGTTCAAGGGGAAAAAGGTTCATCCGGAAGTATCCTGCACCATTACTCCCGGGTCAAAACAGGTATTTGAAGCGATAGCGGATAATGGAGCGTTAACCAACATCATCGCCGCCGGGGCAAGGATAGTCGAATCAGCCTGCGGGCCGTGTATCGGGATGGGCCAGGCGCCAAGTTCGGGAGCGGTCTCGGTGCGGTCGTTTAATCGTAATTTCCCCGGACGATCCGGCACCAAGGACGCCCAGGTTTATCTGGCCAGTCCGGAAACCTGTGTGGCGGCCGCTTTGACCGGTTATATCACTGACCCACGAAAGCTGGGCAAATACCCGCGGATAAGGCTTCCCGAAAAAATCAGGATTGACGATTCCGGAATTCTCGCGCCTTCGCGGACGCCTGCCAAAGTTAAGATTCAGCGCGGACCGAATATCGCGCCGTTGCCGATTAACGACCCGATGCCTTCGACGCTTGAAGCCGAAGTGCTTCTTAAGACCGGCGACAATATCACCACCGACCATATCATGCCGGCCGGGGCAAAAATATTGCCGCTGCGCTCGAACATTCCCAAAATCGCCGAATACGTTTACTATTATGTTGATCCTGATTTTGTCACCCGGGCAAAAGAGAAAGGCGGCGGCTTTATTGTCGGCGGTGAGAATTACGGTCAGGGATCATCGCGCGAGCACGCGGCGCTGGCGCCGATGTACCTCGGCCTCAAGATGGTTTTGACCAAATCGTTTGCCCGCATCCACCTGGCCAACCTGATCAATTTCGGCATTCTCCCTTTGACTTTTGCCAATCCCGACGATTATGACAAGATAGATCAGGGCGATCGTCTCAAACTGCCGATGGTTGCCGACATTCTTTCCACAGGAGCTGATCTGACCGTCAAAAACCTGACTAAGGAAATCGACATTCAGGTAACCTATTCGCTGACATCGCGCGAGGTGCAGATTGTTCGCGCGGGCGGATTGCTGAATTACACAAGAGGGGGAGGTAAATGACTACATTACACGAGAAGCCGAAACACACTCCCTACACTGATTTTCACGTCGCGGCCGGCGCGAAGATGGTGCCCTTTGCAGGATATTATATGCCGGTGCAATACATCAGCATCATCAAAGAGCACAAGGCGGTGCGACAAAATATCGGCCTGTTCGACCTGTCCCACATGGGAGAGTTCGAAGTCTCCGGCCCGAAGGCGCTTGATTTCCTCCAGAAAATGACCACCAACGATGTCTCAACTCTGGATAAATGGCAGATTCATTACTCTTGCATGACTTATCCCGATGGCGGCATCGTTGACGATCTGTTGGTTTACAATCTTGGTGATCATTATATGATGGTTGTCAACGCCGCCAATATAGATAAAGATTTCAACTGGTTGCAACGGCATTTGATCGACGGGGCGACGCTGGTTAATCGAAGCGACGAGATTTCGCTCCTGGCCATTCAGGGACCGAATTCCCATAAACTTCTATCCGAATTAACTTCCTATAATCTCGAAGACCTGAAATACTATTGGGCGGCTGAAACCGAGATAGCCGGTAAAAAGGTTCTCTTTTCCCGTACCGGTTACACCGGTGAGAATGGATTTGAGCTGTATATACCTAACGCCGACGGGGGTTATTTCTGGAAGGCAATCACTTGGGCGGGTAGGAAATACGATCTGCAATTAATCGGCCTGGGAGCGCGCGACAGCCTTCGGCTGGAAATGAAAATGGCTCTCTACGGCAACGACATCGACCAGACTACCAATCCGATCGAGGCCGGACTGGGCTGGATTGTCAAACTCGAAAAGGGCGGTTTCATCGGTTCCGACGTCATCGCAAAGGTTAAACAGGATAAGCCCGACCGCCGGTTGGTCTGCATGGTGCTTGAAGGAAAAGCTTTCCCGCGAAAGGGGTACGCTATTTACAATGGCGACGAAAAGATCGGCGAGGTGACTTCGGGCACGGTATCGCCCTCGCTTGGGACGCCGATTGCGATGGGGTATGTGCCTCGGTCGCTTTCGAAATCGGGAAATAAAGTTGAAATCGACATCAGGGGCAGGCGATTTCCGGCCGAGGTGATCAAACCGCCATTTTATAAAAAAGACAAGTGACCCCGGCGGATGATGGAACCGTACACAATACCGGCCGGTGTTCCCGATAACCATAAAAGGAACCGGTCGATTGTTATTATAGATATTTATCGAGTGAAGGCGGATGTGTGATTTCATTGTATAAATATAAACTCGAAGCGGAAAGGGGTGGCGGTTGAGACGATTGTTGATCGCTTGTTGTCTGTTGATAGCGACTCTGTCATTGGCCGTTGATGCTTTGGCTGCGCGCCGGCTGAATTTCGACATAACTGTCCGGGAAAAAGACCCCGAAAACGATAGCCTGTACGTTCTGATTGAAGACAAACTTATTCAGGTTCAGGAAGGAATCAAAACGACCGCCTTTATCGTCAATTTCACCATTGACCTGACCGCTTCCTGCGATGATTCCGCCTATTTTGACTGCAACTTTTCTCTTTTCACGCTTGGCCCTCAGGCGCAAACGTTTTTCAAGAAGTTTCGCAGTCAGCCCGGCGGCATCTATTTCCTTGAAAATATCCGCGGCAAGGAGGAGACGCTTTACCGGGTAGGCGTCTCGCCGATATCGGTTGACAGCGTTGAGGTCAACGCTGAGGATTGCGATTTCGATTTCAGGGAAGACGGCGTTTGGGACTTCGATCCTTCGGCCCATTTCGACTTCTATTTTATCCCCAAATCGCTGGCGGACGCTCGCTGGAACCTGCTGCGCGATTTCGTGGAAATTAATTTCAAGGATTTCAAGGAAGTTTTTCAGCTTAGCTTCCCCGGCAAGATCAACTGTTTTCTGTCGCCCTGTCTTCTTCCCGAGGTTGTCTGGGATCAACGGATGGGGTACGCCATTGATCCGCCCCGTTCCAACCTTTTTGTGCTTTACACTCACGAGCATAATACCGTCGATCCGGTGCCGGCTTACCTGGTCAAGATATACAGGTTCATGGGTTATGCGCCGCCTTTACTGGCAGAAGGAATGGCCGGTTATTTTGAATTCCCTCATTATTACGCCCAAAAATTGAAAGAAACCGATGAACTTCCCCCGCTGTCGATGATTCTCAAATCGGTCGATTACTTCAGACTGCCGGAGCTGAACAACTTTTCCACGGCCTCTTCATTCGTCAAGTATTTGATCGATACGTATGGATTCGGCCGTTTTACCCGGCTTTATCGCCAGTCCACCGATCTGACTATCATAGGTCAATTCTCGGAGGTCTATGGGTTATCGATGGACAGCCTTGAGATCGAATGGCGTCATCTCCTCGATACCGTCGCTTTCTCCAACGGGCAGTTCCGATACTATTATCAGCGGGAACAGTATATTAACCGTGAAACCGGCATGGATATATTTTTGGGCGAGTTGAAAATGCGCATGGATTCGTTCGACGATTCGGCCTATGTCTTGTCGGAAGAAGGATGGAACCTGTACATGCGGGGCGAGTACCAGAAGGCTCGTGAGGTTTACCGGACGCTTCTGGAAATGACCCCCAACAATACCGCTCATCTGATTGTCTATGGCAATTTATTTCTTATCGACGGCCGCTGTGATTCGGCCCGCACGATTTATGATCGCCTGCTGACGGTCGATTCCACGGTCAAAACCGCGCTTTACAAAATTGGCGAAAGCTACTGCTGGGAAAATAAATCCGACAGCGCCGAAAAATACCTCCGGCGGGATTTTGACGAAGATAAGTCGCAGTTGAGCCGCTCGTCGTCGGCGATTCTGCTGGGTGAGTTGATGCTGACATCGGGCGATACCGCCTCAGCCGCCTATTATTACAAGCAGGCGCTTGAGTTAATGGAGCAGGTGTATCAATACGGCAAAACGCGATCCTCGTTTCTTCTTCGCCTTGGACAGGCGCATCTGGGTTTGGCGATGTGCGGCGAGTCGTCGCTGGCCACGGCCGGGTCGTTTCTGGAATCGGCGCTTTATTTTGAGGTGCACCCGACCCGCGTAATCTTTGTAAGTCGCATACTGCGGGAACTGGGACGATTAGCCGACTTGGAAGGAGATCGGGACAAGGCGATCGAGCGCTACCAAACGGCCCTGTTATACCCGGTGCCGCCGGGGTTTGAAAAGCAGGTCCGCGATTATATTGTCTCGCCGTTTACCGGATATGGGCGATAATCGGCGCCTTGCCCCCGTTTTGACCGGTCTTTTCAACAGATAGTATAAAAGAGCATGCTCAATTTTCTAAATACCGCTGTTCTCGCCCTTGCCGTCGCGGCGTTTTTACCTTTCCTTCTGCATCTCTTTTCCAAAAGGAAAGTTAAGGTAATTCCGTTTTCCTCGATCACCTACCTTAAAGCGATGCAGAAACGGCAGGTTCGGGCGATTAAGATCAAGCAACTGCTTTTGCTTATTATCCGCACCCTGATTATCCTGGCGGTGGTGATGGCTTTTGCCCGACCGGCCACGCGGGGCGGGTATCTTGGATCGCACGCCTCGGTTTCGGCCGTAATCCTGATCGACAATTCCGCTTCCATGGGACTGTCGGTCAAAGACGGCAGGTTGTATGATCTGGCCGTCAAAAAGGCGGAAGAGGTTTTGAGTCAGATGGGGCAGTCGGACGAAACCGCGATTATGACGACCTCCGGAGATTTTGCCCGGTCTCAGGGCGAAAACCTGTTCGGCAATCCCGCTGCCGCCCAAGCTGTTCTCGATAAAATCTCCCTGACCGACGGTCGAGCCGATCTGGTGGAAAACTTTAATATGGCGATTTCGGTTTTGGCCGAACGTTTGAATCTGAATCGAGAGATATATGTGATCAGCGATTTCCAGGAAAATTCTTTTGATCCTGAAAAGACCCTGCAAAAAAACGACGCCAAAATTTTTCTGGCCGATCTGCCCGGAGAAAGAATCGACAATGTCAGCGTTATCGAGGTTGATTTCGGTAACCAGCTTATCGAAGTCGGAACCGAGTTTACCGTTACGGCGGCAATAAAACGACGCTCGGGAGCCCAGGATGAAACGTTGGCGTCGCTTTATCTTGACGATAAGCGAATTGCTCAGCAGGGCTTGCGGCTTGGGATCGGCGAGTCGGTTTCTGCGCCGTTCAATGTCATGGTCAATGACCCCGGATTCCATTCGGGATATGTTACCCTGTCAGACGATGATCTGCTGGCGGACAATACGTATTACTTCAGTTTTTATATCCCCGAACGGTTTACGATTCTGCTGGTCGGTGAAGAACGCCTCGATACGCGACTTTTCCGGCTGGCCCTGGCCCCGGAGAAAAACCTGCGCAGTCATTGGACAGTCCGGCAGGTTACATACGAAAAATTCGCTTCGGTGAATCTGAAGCAATACGACGTTTTGATGATGGTTGACTATCCGACTCTTCCGGAAGGTGATGTCGCCCGAATCAGGGAGTATGTCAAAAAAGGCGGCGGCCTGCTTCTGAACCTTGGCCAGGCGTCCGATTCGGCGCATTACGGCCGGTATTTTGCCGAGATTACCGGCGTGAATCTGGTTTCCGCTTTCCCGAGGCAGTTTTCACGCAGCGGGTATTATCTAATGACTGATTTCGACCTGGAACACCAGATTCTGTCGGTCTTCAAAGGAACCGACCGGAAAAACAGGTTTGATTTCAAATCATTCGCCCTGATAAAATGCGCTTTGGCTGATGATTCTCAGGCGCGCATTCTTGCCCGCTGGTCGGACGGCTCGCCAGCTGTGGCGGTTTCCTCATTCGGGCGGGGCAGGGTGATGTTTTTCAACGGCGATATCTCGCCCGATATATCGGATATTCCCCTGCATCCGTTTTTTGTACCTTTTGTGGTGCGTTCGGCTGAATTTTTATCGTCGAGATTTTCCTCTCATACCGAGTCAATTACGTCAGGCAGTTCACCGACGAGAGTCCTGCGCGGCGGCTTTAATATCGGAAACGATTATATCCTGACGATGCCGGACGGTCGCCGCCGAATCGTAGCCGGGGAATTTCGCGATAATACGCGAACCGTAGATTGCGGCCGACTGGACCGGAGCGGCGTATATTCGATATGGAACGGGATGCGCGAGAGCGACCGCTTTGCGGTTAATATCTCTCCCGAAGAAGGAGACCTTTACCGTAAAGACCGGAACGAACTGACGGATTGTTTTCGGGATGCCGAAAAGATGCCGTACTCTGCCGACCTGGCCGGTTTTATTGCCGAAAAGCGATTCGGCCGGGAACTGTGGCAATATTTTCTTGCCTGTGCTTTAATCCTGCTGGTTCTGGAAATGTATATCGCCCGTGACCGGGGCGCGGCCCTTCCATCCGACGAATAGCCATGCTTCTTGTATCCCTGTCAAATATCACGAAGAGATTTAATGATCAACTGATTATTGAAAACGGCTCGCTGGCTGTTACCGAGGGAGATAAAATCGGGCTGGTCGGCCGCAACGGAGCCGGCAAAACTACCCTCTTTAATATCATCTCCGAAAAGATAAGTCCCGATTCGGGGTCGGTTGACCGCAGGAAAGGAATCAGAATCGGCGGCGTCGTGCAGGAGCTGGAAGATTATCTGGAACTTTCGCTTTTCGATTTTTGCTTTTTGACGCATCCGGAAATAAATGATATCCGTCTACAGATGGCCAAACTGGAACCGGTGATGGCCGACGATAATCCTCCCGATGAAATGGTTAACGAATATCACGGACTGACGCAAAAATACGAGGAACTCGGAGGCTACCGGCTTGAAACGGAGGTTAAACTGGCGCTGGAGGGGATCGGATTTTCCCGTCGCCAGATCAACCGGCAACTGAGTTCGGTCTCCGGCGGAGAGCGCAATCGCGCTCAGATTGCGGCGTCTTTGGTCGGAGAATATGATCTTTTACTTCTTGACGAACCGACCAATCATCTTGATATCGATTCCACTATCTGGCTGGAAAATCATATCGCCAACTCCCGGGCCGCCTATATGATTATCTCGCATGATCGGCGTTTCCTGCAAAATACAACCGAAAAGATTGTCCGTCTGTCTCTTGGCAGGCTGGAACTGTTTCATTGCCGCTACGACCAATATCTCGAAGAAAGAAAGAAACGCGAGGAACTGACGGAGCATCATTATCGCCATCAGGCCGAGGAGATTGCCCGCATCGAGGATTTTATCCGGCGCAATATCGCCGGGCAGAAAACAAAGCAGGCGCAATCAAAACAAAAATACCTAACCCGCCTTAAACGAATCGAAAAACCGCGTTTCGAACGGGCCCAATCAGCTTTTCATATAAAAGACGGCGGCAGGTCGTTCAAACAAGTACTCAAGGTTGAAGATATGGCCATAGGGTACGGCGGCGTCCCGCTGGTCGAAGATATTTGTTTTGAACTTACACGGGGCGACCGGATTGGCCTGGTTGGTCCGAACGGATGCGGCAAGACGACGCTTCTCAAGACTCTGGATGGTTTTTTGGAACCGGTCGCCGGCCGGTTAACCGTCGGCAGCAACGTTGACGTCGCTTATTTCGATCAAGAGCTTTCCAATATCGACCCCTGTCGTGACGTTATCTCCGAATTATGGGAAGTTGATCCTCTGGCCGAGTCAGGGCGTTTGCGCTCTTTTCTGGCTCGTTTCGGATTTTCCGGGGAGAATGTTTTCAAATCGGTTTCCCTGCTTTCCGGCGGCGAAAGAACAAAACTTTCGCTGGCCAAAATACTTTATCGCCCGGCCAACATGATGATCTTTGACGAGCCGACCAACCATCTCGATATCATCTCGATTGAGGCCCTTGAGGAAGGTTTGGCCGGTTACCACGGCACCCTTTTTGTAGTCAGCCACGACCGTGATTTCCTTGACCGGGCGGTAAACAGAATCTTTGAAATCGATAACGGCCGGCTCTATTGCTATCTGGGCAACTACAGCGATTATGCTGAAAAGAAGAGCCGGGAAACGGCTTCCCAAAAAGTTGTTTCGGGGAAAAAGAAAACCACGTACGAAGAATTTAAGGAAAAGTCGCGCCGCCGGTCTCGCTACAGAAAAAGACTGGAGCAAATCGTCCGGGAGATATCCCAACTGGAAAAACGCTGCCTGAGACTCGAGAAAGATGAACTTGCGGTTGATGCCTCCGACTGGGAACGGTTGCACGCCGTCAGGGAAGAAAGAAAAACGCTGGAAGAAAAGGTACTGGGTCTTTATATCGAGAAGGAAGCCATGGAAAAGGAACCGCCCGATGAATAAAGGATTTCGTGTGCTCGGCCTGTCCGGTTCGCCGGTTATGGGAAGCTCAACCGAGATGCTAATCAAAGAGGTTCTGCGGGGGGCCGAGTCATGCGGCGCAAAAACCGATTATATCCTTATCAATGAACTTGATATCATGCCCTGCCAGGCCTGCGGCTGCTCGCCCGATGACAGGTACTGCTTCTTTAGCGATGGGATGGATATTATCTATGAAAAATTCGACGGTTGTGATGCCGTCGTCGTCGGCTCGCCGATCTATTTTGATTCGGTTTCCGCTCAAACCAAATTGTTTATCGACCGCACCAACTGCTTCCGAATTTTGACGCCGAGTGGCAATAAAAAGTTTATCAGGCGAATTACAAAGAAAAGAAGAGGGGCAATTATTCTTGTCGGCGGTGAAAGAGAAGATTACGAGCATGCCCGCAGGGTAATAGGCGGTTTTTTCGTCTGGGCCGGCATTGAGCCGGTCGGTATGGTCAACTACGCATACAACGGTTTTGAAAAAGGAACGGTTAAGAGCAATCCCGATCTTATGAAAAAGGCGTTCGGTCTGGGTATAAAGCTGACAGGATGAGTGATTAAAGGCAAACTTACCGGACATAAAAAAACCGCCCCAAAGCTATGGGGCGATTTTTATTGGTAGGGGAGGGGTTAATATTTATAAACTTTATTGTCTGCGAAACCTGCTGCGCAGGCCCAGTCCGGCCAGTCCAAGACCAAGAAGCATCATCGTCGCCGGTTCCGGAATGACGCCATCGGTTATGCCGGTTACCGTCAGCATAGTAAAGTCGATACCGACGTGATCGGAACCGAAATCATTGAACCAGTTGTCAAAATAAACGTCAAGAGCGCCGTCGGCCAAAAGAGAGAGATCGACGGCATAGGTGAACAGGCCGGAACCCCAGGTTCCCTGGTTAATCGTCAGGAAATCCACGACCTCGATACCGTCAAGGAAGAGATGACTGAGGCCGCCAAAACAATTTTGCTGCAGACCGGTGATGTCGATGGTAAAGTAGGCTTCGGTCAGGTAGTCAAACTGCGCCATGTTAAAAGAATGTAAAAAACTAACGTCGAAGTTATCCTCGATATCGGTCGACTGGGCGCCGTTGACGGCATTTATTTCTTCCTGGGAGCGATTGTCAAACTGCCAGCCATAACCGTTTACGAACGGTAAATCGTCGCCGTCGCCCACAACGTCATGACCGTAACCATATCCGTCATTATCGCCGATCATATCGGTAATCGTCAGCAGGGAATTATCCTTATTGTCTCCCAGGCGCTTGTAGATATTTTCGCCCCTGAGGTCGATTTTCTGGTAATGGCGGACATCGCCCGATAATCCGGTGATAATCGGCTGGTTCATGGCCCGGGCTGATAGCGAAAGCCCAAAGACGATAAAGATTATTATTATGAAAAATGGCTTTTTCATCCTATCTCTCCTGATCCAAGACAAGCAAGGAATCAAAAATGTTATTTATATCTCTTCGAGCATATTTTCCTGCAAAGGTCATACCAATATCTCTTCCAAGTCATATTATTTTATATGGCTTGCATGAATAAAGGGCTTTTAATGACCTATTTATGTGCTCCGACATTGCGGTTGCTGTTTTGCCTTGCGGTTTCCCCTATAATCGGTTGGCATTATGGAGAATAGAATATCCCGGAAATATGATTGCCATGTTCGATTTTTGAACAACCTTGGTGTTTGCAGCCTTGCAGGATGGCGGGATTTGAACCAAAAATAAATTCAGACGGAATTTATAGTCAAGGAATGTTCAAACTCTGCATCTAATTGCTTTCTTATGTCGGTCAATGTGTCTTATAATTCTTATATTGCCGCTATCTACTTGATTTCGGCTTTCAAAACAGTATATTTTATGACTAAAATTTCCGGAAATAATCGGCCGGTTTTTTGGAAGCGAGTTATCCCGCATTGACTTACCTGGGCACAGGGAAGTCGGTTAGAGGACGGTTCCGTTCACAGGCATCGGGGGATACAAATGATTTACAGCTTTGAATCCGACGGCTCCGAATTTGACGATTTTATCGGAATTCTTTCGGATCAGTCGCTTGACTACGAAGTCATAAAGCGGGACAAAATCGTAGTCAGGATTTTCGGTTGCGTAAACGATGATCTCCGACAGCGGCTTGACAGGGCTTCGGGCAGAAGCAGCAGGATTACGCTGAAGAAAACCGGGGAAGAATCCATATCCATCAGTAATTTTACGACCGGGGAAAAGCTGTTTATCGCCGGGCCCTGTTCGGTGGAATCGGAAGAGCAACTGGAAACGACGGCGCGCTTTCTTTCGGGACTGGGAATAAAATATCTTCGCGGGGGGGCCTTCAAACCGCGCACCAATAGTAATTCTTTTCAGGGATTGGGCCGAACCGGGCTGAAGATCATATCCTCGGTGGCAAAAAAATATAATATGAAAGTGGTCACCGAAGTGATGGATCGTTCCCAGCTCGATGACGTCGCGCACTATGCCGACATCATTCAGGTCGGCTCGCGCAACATGTTCAACTACTCTCTTCTGACCGCCCTGGGAGCGGTCGCCGGGCCGGTGCTTCTTAAGCGGGGGATGGCCGCCACGATTGACGAATGGGTTCACGCCTCCGACTATATTCGCAAAGGGGGCAACGAGCAGATAATCCTCTGCGAGCGCGGTATCCGAACCTTTGAACCGCGAACACGCTTTACGCTCGATATTCTGGCGGTTACGATCGCCAGGAAACTGAGCGGCCTGCCTGTGATCGTCGACGTTTCCCACGCCGCAGGGCAAAGAGATCTTGTCCCACCGCTAATCAGAGCTTCCCTGGCCGCCGGAGCCGACGGCATCATGGTCGAAGTCCACCCCGATCCGGAAAAAGCTCTCTCGGACGGTTCCCAATCGATGACATTCGACGGTTTCGAATCGGTTTTTAATCAGATAAAAGAGATAAAGTTCGGCGTTCCGACCAACCGGGACGCATAGACGGTATTCTTTTTTTCATGTCCAGCCCGCGGTATAAAACAGAGATTGATATCGAGCCGATAATGGAAGATATTATCCGGCTTGTCAGTCTGGCCGGTGAGAACCGGCTGAGTCTGCCGTTTGTTATTGAACGCCCCATGCCTGAGATCGATATTGCCGCTTGGCTGGCCGGGCAGTCGGCGGAGCAAAAGTCTTACTGGCGAGGACGCGACGGCCGGATTGAAATCGGCGGCATCGGCATCGCATTCTCCTTGAAATCGGACGCGACTCAATCGTCCGCCCATAAAGCGAGCGGGATTCTAAAACTTCTTTCCGACGATAAGCTGATTTTTCTTGGCGGGCGGCGTTTTTCATCTTCTGAAAATAAAGAAGCCGCCGGTCCGACTTGGCAGAATTTCGCTCATGACATCTCTTTTATTCCGGAGAAATTCATATTCAGACAGGAAAATAATTATTCGTTCAGATATTGTTTTCCTATAGTGCCGGATGCCGATTATAAAAAAATAGTTTCCAGCGTTGAAAAGCTCTTAAACCTGGATATATTCTCGACTACCGACCGACCGGAGAAAAAAGTTCTCGTACCGTTACAAGTTGAGCATTACCCCGATCGCGACGGCTGGGAGCGTAATGTCCTGGAGGTTTTATCGGCAATTTCTTCAGGCCGCGTGGAAAAAGTAGTCCTTGCCCGGCGAAGCGATTTTTATTTTAATGAAAAGATCGACTGTTTTTCGCTTTTTTCATTTCTTCGGCGACGCAACCCAAGCTGCTATGCCATGCTTTACCAGCCAGGTCCTGATATGGCATTTATCTCGCTCAGCCCCGAGAGACTGTTTTACCGTAATGGAAGTATGCTTCAAATCGACGCTTTGTCCTCAACGGTTATCAGGGGCGAAACCGGGACCGAAGATCACTTGCTGGAAACATATCTGCGGGAAAGCGAAAAGGAAAGGCGTGAACATCAATACGTGATTGACGATATTGCCGACCGGATTGTCCCCTTTTTACGTGACCGGGCGCAGGTTAGCGATACGTCCGTTATGAAGCTTGAGCGCCTGCAGCATCTCAAGACAACGATTGCCGGCGAACTGAATAACGGCATCAGTGATAGTCAAATCCTCGATCAACTTCATCCCACCGCGGCGGTCGGCGGCATGCCGCGCCGGGAATCCCTGGAGCTTATTAATAAGCTGGAACCGTTTGAACGCGGGTGGTATGGCGCTCCTTTCGGATATATGAGCGGCAAGGAAACCGAATTTGCCGTCGCTATCCGATCGGCGCTGGTGCGCGGCAGGACCGTGTCGGTCTTTACGGGGGCGGGTATTGTCGCCGGTTCCGAGCCGGAGGCCGAATGGCGCGAACTTGATAGTAAAAATATCCTGAACCCTTTTCTCACCGACGCGGTGGTCAGGTGAAATCGGCCAATGTAAATATCTTTTTTGCGCGACTTATAATCGATCACCTGGTGCGTCGGGGAGTAAAACTTTTTTGCCTTTCGCCCGGTTCGCGATCCGCTCCGTTGGTTATGTCGGTAACTGAGCATCCCGATACTGATGTCAGAGTCATCATCGACGAGCGCGCCGCCGGGTACTTCGCCGTCGGGTACGCACGGGCAACAGGTCAACCGGGGGCGGTTATATGTACCTCCGGCACGGCGGCGGCTAATTTCTTCCCCTCGGCGGTGGAAGCGTATCAATCGCGGCTGCCGGTGATATATCTCACCGCCGATCGTCCTGATGAACTTCAGGATTGCGGCGCCAACCAGAGCATAAACCAGAAAAAATTATTCGGCGTTTATGCGCCCTCAAGTATAACGCTCGAAGCTCCCGACGATAACACCGATCCGTATATTGTTCTCTCGGCAATCAATGATGCGCTGCATAGTCAAACGACGCCGGTTCATATCAATTGCCGTTTCCGCGAACCGCTGGCTCCGACAGCCGAAGAATACGATTTTGAGAAACTGCAATCTCGAGTCGAACAATGGTATACCGCGCGTGATAATAATACGCCCGGGCGCAGCCACGATATTTCGCAGGAAGCGGCAAAGGCAGCATCAAAGATAAAAAAAAAGAATCATGGCCTGATCGTCGCCGGGCCGGAGCCGCCTTTCAGGAAAACCAAAAAGATATTTGACCTGGCCGACGCACTCGGCTGGCCGGTGGCGGCTGATATCCTTTCCCAGCACAGGTTCAACCCTAACAATAACCTGTGTGGTTTATACGACCTTTACCTTTACAGCGAACGATTGACAAAATCGTTTCGCCCCGATATGGTGATTCATATTGGCGGTCTGCCGACTTCAAAACGTCTAAACCAATTTCTGCATCGTTATAGGGGCATCGACTATATAAAGATCCAAAACCACGATCGAACCATCGACCCGGATCGTCTGGAAACCGACAGGATTGTGGGCGACCCGGATGAGTTTATCGAAGAACTAATTCTCAACCTTCAGCAAGAAAATAATTCATCGAATAATAAAAACTGGCAGGACGCCGAAGCCGAATGCTCGCGTTTGCTTCAAGACTATTTCGATAATGGTTCTCTCTCCGAACCGGCCGTGGCATGGCAGATCGGCAAAGTGATAACCGACGGCGAGGCGCTTTATTTGTCTAACAGCATGCCGGTGCGTGACGCCGACGGCTTTATCATACCTGTATTAAAAGATATTCCCGTTGGAGCCAATCGCGGCGCCAGCGGTATCGACGGCGTGATCGCTTCCGCCTGCGGCTTTGCGGCCGGAAGTCGCCGCCCGACGACCCTTTTGATCGGCGATCTCGCCTTTATCCATGACTTGAATTCACTCGATATTGCGGCCCGGTCGGACTATCCGGTCGTTATCGTTGTCATCAACAACAACGGCGGCGGCATTTTTCATTTTCTGCCGGTTGTCAAATTTCAAGATGCTTTTGAAGATTATTTCGGCACTCCTCACGGATTGTCTTTTGAACGTGCGGCCGAAATGTTTGACCTGCCGTATTATCACCCTGCGACGATCGACCGGTTTCAATCTTTCTATCGTCAGGCCCGAAACAACGGAAAATCAGCGGTAATTGAGATTACCATTGATCGGCGAGAAAATTTCGCCGAGCACGAGGCAATTCGAAATTACCTGCATCAGCGTCTAAAATTATAATTTGATTTGATCTTTTATGGCCCGACTGTCAATAACGTGGCAATACTATAATCATGGAGATCCCGGGGCTATTCCGGTTCTTTTTCTCCACGGTTTTATGGGGAGCGGACAGGTGTGGCTTCCAACTATGCGGCAGCTTCTTGCTGAAATGTATTCCATCGCCGTTGATTTGCCGGGTCATGGAAAAACAGTCGCCGATTTAGAGAACCTTGACTTCGACTCGCTTTCCGATGGTCTTATCGACTTTATCGATATTCATATCGGTAATCCGGTAGTTCTGGTTGGTTATTCCCTCGGGGGCAGGATAGCACTGCATGCGGCATTAAAATACCCGGACCGGTTTATCGGCTTGGCGCTCGAATCGACCACGGCCGGGATAGAAAACGATACGGAACGCCTGGACAGGTTGTCGGAAGATAAAATGATTGCAGAGCAATTGCGTCGGAGCGATATGGCCACGTTTCTGACTGACTGGTATAAACAACCTGTCTTTGCATCGCTGCCGCCGGATTTGAAGGAAGGCATTATTAACGGAAAAATCGATAACCACCCCGAGAATTTGGCTCGTATTCTGGTGCGCCTGTCTCAGGGGATTCAACCGCCTTTGTGGAATCGGTTATGTAAGTGGGACAAACCGACCCTGATAGTCGCCGGTGAAAAGGATAAAAAATATACCGATATTGCTGCCCGGATGTTGTCCCTGATTGAATCGTCCGCCCTGAAAATAATCCCTGACGCGGGGCATATTGCGCATCTGGAAAACAATGAGGAATTCGTTGCGGCCTTGAATTCTTTTCTCGGTTCCTATATCTTGTAAAATAATCATATTAATATAGAGGAGTTACCAGTGTCGATAGAATGGAAACCGGCCGGTGAGTTTGAAGATATTCTTTATCACAAGGCCGAAGGGATCGCCAAAATCACCATCAACCGCCCACAGGTGCGCAACGCCTTTCGTCCGTTAACGGTACGGGAAATGTCAAAGGCTTTTGAAGACGCGCGCGAAGACTCGGAGATCGGCGTGGTTATCCTGACCGGCCGGGGAAAAGAAGCGTTCTGCAGCGGCGGCGACCAGAGAATCCGGGGCGAAGCCGGGTACGTCGACGGCAAGGGCGTGCATCGTCTCAACGTTCTCGACCTTCAGCGTCAGATACGCACTTTGCCGAAACCGGTCATTGCCATGGTGGCCGGATATGCCGTCGGGGGCGGACAGGTTCTTCACGTGATGTGCGACCTGACCATAGCCGCCGATAACGCCGTCTTCGGGCAGACCGGGCCGCGCGTCGGTTCGTTTGACGGCGGATACGGTTCCAGCTACCTGGCCCGCATCGTGGGACAGAAAAAAGCGCGCGAAATATGGTTTCTCTGCCGCCGGTATTCGGCTCGGGAAGCGCTCGAGATGGGACTGGTCAATAAAGTGGTTCCATACGAGAAACTCGAAGAAGAAACAATTGAGTGGTGCCGCGAAATACTTGCCAATTCCCCTATGGCGATCCGTTGCCTCAAGGCGGCTCTCAACGCCGACTGCGACGGGCAGGCGGGCCTTCAGGAGTTGGCCGGTAATACCACGATGCTGTTCTATATGACCGAGGAAGGGCAGGAAGGGAAAAACGCATTTGTGGAAAAGCGCAAACCCGATTTTTCCAAGTTTCCGCGACGTCCCTGAATTGTTATGGAGCCGGATAGACCAATAAAACCTCCGTTCCGGCGGATATGGTTTCTGGCGGCGAGGCCAAAAACGCTTCCCGCCGGAATCGTACCTGTTCTGGTCGGGGGCGTTATGGCCTTCGGCGACGGTCGGTTTCATCTGCTTTCTTTTCTGGCGGCGTTGTTCGGCTCGATTATGATTCAGGTCGGCGCCAATTTTGCCAACGATCTTTTTGATTTTAAAAAACAGAGCGATACTTCCGAACGGATCGGCCCGATGCGAGTAACGCAGGCGGGGCTGGCCACGCCCCGACAGATGACTGCCGCGACGATTATTGTTTTTTCGCTGACCGTGCTCGCCGGAGTCTATCTCGTTTATCGAGGCGGCTGGCCGATCGTTGTTATTGGTCTGGTTTCAATCGCCTGCGCGATACTTTATACCGCTGGCCCGCTGGCGCTGGGATACCTGGGACTGGGTGATGTTTTTGTTTTGATATTTTTCGGTCCCGTGGCGCTGGCCGGAACTTACTATGTACAGGCTCTTGATGTTTCACTTCCGGTCATCCTGGCCGGTATTCCGTTCGGCATGATCTCAACTGCCATTCTGACCGTCAACAATCTGCGCGATATTGAAACAGATAAAGAAAGCGATAAAAAGACTCTGGCCGTCCGGTTTGGCCGGACTTTTGCCAGATACGAATACCTTGTTATGCTTCTTGGTGCGGCCGTCATGGCGGTTTTGTTGTCAATAACCTTTGACAAAATTTATCTGCTTCTTGCGATACTATATTTGGCTTTTTCACTTGGGGCGCTAAGAACCGTCTTTATGAACACAGACGGCGAAAGACTCAACAATACTCTGGCTGTAACCGGACGTCTTTTGATAATCTATGGACTCTTATTTGGAGCAGGCTGGTTGTTGTGAAAATCAAATCGGTTGAGATACATAAGTATTGCCGGGCTTTTAAGAAACCGATGGTTACCTCGAGATGCGTCATCGCCGAACGAACCGGATATGTAATCCGCATTGTTTCCGATAACGGATTGTGCGGCTTCGGCGAAGCGGCTCCGCTGGATGGTTTCTCGCGAGAATCTTTTGAAGAGACCGGCAATTGCCTGACTTCAATTGTTAAAGAATTAAACGGCCTGTCTATACCTGCTTCACTTGAAGCTGTATCGCAATTAGTTGATTCGATAGTACCCCAAGCTTTTCCCGGCGTCCGTTTCGCTGTTGAGGCAGCCTTATGCGATCTGGCCGCGAAAGACGCGGGAAAGCCGCTCTGTGAATGGCTGTGCAGTAAACCAAAGCCCGAAATTCCGGTTAATTTTCTTTTGTCTCGCCCTGTCGATAATTGGGCCGGAATGCGAAGACATATGATTGATTCCGGATACCCGGCGGTTAAGATCAAGGTCGCCGACAAACCGATTGAGGATGATATTGAATTCGTAAAGCAGGTACGCAAAGAACTTGGCGATGATATTATATTTCGTCTTGACGCCAACCGCGGCTGGTCATTCGAGCAGGCAAAGACCGCCCTTATAGGTATGAAAGATCTGAACATAGAATATATTGAAGAGCCGCTTTACGATTTTAACCCGGAGATGCTTGTCAAGCTGAAGCGCAAAACCGGCGTTGCCGTCGCTTTGGATGAAACGCTGGTTGAGCAGGATAAGGTCGAACCGTTAATTGAGGGCGGAGCCTGTGATGTGATAATCCTCAAGCCGACTCTTTTGGGGGGCATAGCCAAAACATTTCAGCTTATTAGACTGGCCGTGCTGTACAACCGAAAGGTGGTTATTACCTCAACGCTGGAAACGGAAATCGGCATCGCCGCACTGCTGCATCTGGCGGCGTCTGTCGAAGCGGAACTGCTGGCGTGCGGACTGGATACTCTGCGGCTTTTTTGCGATGCCGAAACATCTTTGTACCGGGTCATTGACGGAAAAATAAAAGTCTCTTGCAGCATACCCGGCATCGGGATTGAACGGCCTTTTATCAATTTGAAAAAACCATGATCAGATCGATCCCCTGCCCGATAAAAGAGATGGCCTCGGCCTCTCCCGAACAACCGGCGTTGATCGACGCCACGCACACGATTACTTATAGCGTTCTTGACCGGGAAGTTGACGGAATCGCCGCCGTTATTACCGATAAAGGAATACAACCGGGCGATGTGGTCGCTGTTCTGACGCGCAATTCAATTCAGTCGGCGATAATTTTTTATGCCGCTTTCAGACATGGTTTCACACTGATGCCGCTTAACCGGCGGTTGAAGCCGTCCGATTGGATCGGGCAGATGGATGAAGCCGACTGCCGTCTGCTTATCTACAACAACGAATTCCCCGGCGAAAATCTTTTGGCCAACACATTATATATCGATAAATTTTCTAATACAAACTTCGATACCTCGCCAATGGCGTTGCCCGGGAAATATCCTCTCGACCGCGAGGCCCTGATAGTTTTCAGTTCCGGCACCGCCGGCAAACCGCGCGGCGTAGTGTTGACATGGTCAAATCTCTATCACAGCGCCGTCGGCATTAACCGGTCTCTGAAACTAAAAGGCGATGATTGCTGGCTGGCCGCGCTTCCGTTTTTTCATATCGGGGGTATTTCGATTCTGTTTCGCACGGTTCTGTCGGGATGTCCAACGTTTATCATGGATAGGTTTGATACGGAAGGTGTATTAAAAGCGATAGATGAAAAAAGGGTAAGCATCATATCGGTTGTCCCTACCATGCTGACTGAGCTTATAAAAAGCGATAAGAAAAATAACCTTCGGCAAATGAAGGCGATAATTCTTGGCGGCGCGGCTTGCGACGAAACCCTGAGACGGGAGATCATAAGACGACGCCTGCCGGTTCGGACCACTTACGGCATGACTGAAACATCCTCGATGATTACTCTTTCCGGGCCGCATGATATTCTGAAAAAATCGGGAAGTTCCGGCACGGTATTACCTCACCGGGAACTTATAATCGTCGATGAAAAAACCCGGGCGTTACCGCCGGGCGGATCGGGGCGGATTATGGTCAGGGGTGAAGTTTTATTCTCGCGGTACGTTGGTCAATCATCGGGAGATATTTTTTCCGCCGACGGTTGGTTCGATACGGGCGATATTGGCCAGCTTGACAAAGACGGTAATTTAACCGTGACCGGGCGGTTCGATAATACAATCATATCCGGAGGGGAGAATATCGATCTTGATCGTATTGAGCGTGCGATTGGCCGTCTGGACGGCGTCAACGGTGTGGTAGTGCTTCCCCGTCGGGACAAAAAGTGGGGCCAACGACCTGTGGCTTTCATTGAGATGGCAGGCGATAGTATTGATGAAAGTTTTTTAATGAAACTGATAGCCGACCAATTGCCCCGGATAATGATCCCGGATCGGATTATTACCGTCGCTTCTCTGCCGCTGACCGGCAGCGGTAAGTATGACCGGCAGGCGTTGCGGAATCGGTACCGCCATATTCTTGAAGGCGGCGTTTAGCTGCCTTGGTTCGTCTCTTCCAGTTTTTTTCGGAAGCCGTCCGGTAGATCAATCTTTTTCATGCCTTTCGGGTCAATCGTCACATGTACCGTTTCCACGTTGCCTACTATGATGCCGCCTAAGTCCGTCAACCGGAAGTGGAGGGTAAATGATGTTTGACCGATTTCGGCCACCGAAAGTTCAATCTCAATCGTCTCCCCAACCTTTAGCGGTTGCAGGAAATCGGCCTCGGCGTGCATAATCGGGATCAGGAAATCACGCTTTTCAAACCTTTCCCGCAAACCGTATCCTATTTGCTCCAATAATTTTTCGTAAATATCGTGCACGATTCTGAACTGGTTGGCGAAAAAAAGGATTCCGGCGGAGTCGGTATCGTGCAGCCTGATGGTGTAATAATCTTTAATTGAAGACATGGTGGTTTATTATCTTTTCAGTTTATTTTTCAATATATTTTCTTCAATCCTGATAGTCAAAACCAAATTTATATCAGGACGGGAATATATATCCCCCGTAAGACAAGGCGACCCGGCCATTGGAAACCTCTATTTTTTGGCCGAATTAATGGAACCGCTTGACAAGGATGAATTCTTGGATTATTTAACATTTTATGGACGAAAAGCGGCGATATTTTGACTCCGTCGGCGACAAGTGGGATAAGAACCTCACTGCCGAAGATCTTGAGCGCCTTTCACATATTATTGATAAATTCAATTTAAGCAGAGGGTTAAAGGTGTGCGACTTGGGGTGCGGTACCGGCGTCCTGTTTGATATGCTGCGGCGCCGGGTCGGCGAAGAGGGTTTTATCACCGGGGTTGATTTTGCTCCCAAAGCGGCCCATAGGGCGCACCGGAACTTTCCTTTTCATAATATCGGCGTCGTCGAGGCGGAAGTCTGCCGTCTGCCGTTCGCAAACAGCGCCTTTGACCTGGTGGTCTCGTTTGCCGCTTTTGCTCATTTTTCGCATAAAGACAAGGCCATCCACGAAGCATATCGCATTCTCAAACCGGGCGGGCGGATAGTTATAATCCACCTGGCCGGGCGGGAGGAGATTGCGCGCCTGCATCACCGGATCGGCGGTCCCATCGATCACGATGAACTACCCGACCGTCGGCAGTTGCAGGAAATGTTTAACGGGGGGCGTTTCAACCACAACGAGCTGACTGAGAACGACAGCCTTTACCTGGCCGTCGGCCACAAAGATTAGGTGCGTGCTAATTCTCAACTGATCGTCCGCTCGGCCCTTTTTTTGGCCATAGCGGTTCTTCTGCCGATAGCCTTTCATCAATTTGGTATGGGCGGAAGGATTTTCCTGCCGATGCATATCCCGGTCCTTCTGGCCGGCCTGGTATGCGGGCCGATCAGCGGCCTTGTAGTTGGCATATTGGCCCCGGGTATGTCCTTTGTTTTAACCGGTATGCCTCCCCCCTATGCCGTGCCCCTTATGTCTATTGAATTGCCTCTTTACGGCTTGGCTGTGGGATTAACATATTACAAGCTCAAATTGAATATCTATGTTGCTCTGTCTGTTTCGCTTATCGCGGGCAGGCTTGGATTTGCACTGGGGCTTTTGCTGCTGGGCCTCTTTATAGAACTTCCATATGGCGTGGGAACATATTTTAAAGTCGCTGTCGTGGCGGGCCTTCCCGGAATTTGTATCCAGCTTGTGTTAATTCCGCCTGTGGTCGCCGCTATCAGACGACGCAGTCGGGTGTAAGTTCCGGGGCTTTGCCTGTCGGACAAACAAAAATTTGATAATAAATGCGTCAATTGAGCATTGGCGGGTACCGTTACGTCAGGTTTTGAGACATCATATATCGGCCCGCAGGATATCTTCCGGGCAAAGAAAGCCGCTATCCTCAATTCCCGGCAGTCGAAATACCCTCTTGGCAGCGACCGGTGGATAAATAGTACCGACGATGCGGCAGCATACGCGGTTGAAAATCGGCTGACCGTCTTAACCTCCCTGGGGATGAATACCTGGGAGATGGTCCTTGCCTGTGTTGCCCGATATGGCGGTAAAGTAGTCGTTATTGTTCCGCCGCAAAAAGGTAATCATGAGATCTTCCTCGGTGATGTCATCCGGCGCTTTCGCCTCAGCATCGGCAAAGCCGGGGTCATGTTTTTGGATAATTTTTCCCGCGGTAAAAAGAAGGAATGGTTAAGCAGGCAGGATCGCTTTATAGTCGATACGGCTGATCTGATACTGCCGGTATCCGTCAGGGAAGGCGGAAACCTCGACGCTCTGATTAACGGGCACAGGAAAAAGGTTAACTCTGATTTTTCAATACCTTATGAAAAGCCGTTGCGATCCCGCCCTCGATATAGTCAACTCGAGTTTAACCCGACTATATTTGAAGATGATTTAATAATACATTTTACTCGAAGCAGCAGTTCGGCCTGGCCGGGGGAACCGGATTATGATTTTTATACGGGAATAATCAGGTCGAAAAACGAGTATATCCATTCAGCGCGAAGTGCCCTGATCCATATACTGAAATCGGGCATAATCCACGCCGGCAGTCGCCATATTCGCGGCGGATTTAATGTGGTTGGCTTTGCCGCTGTCAATCCCGACAATATCAGGGGCCTCTTCCGCTATCGCCCCCGTTTGGTCAACCCGTATTTCGAACCGTACGGAATTGCGCTGCCGAAAAGGCTCGCTGCCGGGTTGGGAATCAGGCCGGTTCGTTACGGCACACCTGATATTTATTCGACTCTTGACCATAATAGTAAACCATATTTTCAGAATGTCGGTAGTCGAGATCGGCAATGGCGCCGCGAAAACGAATGGCGCCGCGCCGGTGATTTTTGCCTGCGTGAAATTCCTGAGAAGAACCTGACAGTGATTGTTTCGACTCCGGATGAGGTGGAAATTATCAAACGACATATCGGCCTGAGAGTGGTTTCGGTTTTTTTATGAAAATTGCAGGTATCGAATAATCAGCCTTTGTTGTAGAAATGCGGTTATATTATATATCAATACGCTCATAATTGATTTGCCGTAAAAACTGATTACTTACTTGCTTGCATTAATGTAATTAATTGGCACACAAATAGTTACAAAAGACGGGGAGCTTATCTGAAGTATTCCGCCGGTATATTATTTGTGGCCGGTTCGCGCTTTGCTTGTGAAATATTTAACAAAATTCACGCAACCCGCCTGATACCCCGTGGGGAGTGAAACATTTTTTTATTTTTGTGTTGCGGGATGACGGCTTAGCCGCCGATCTTAAGATAGGGCTTAACCCGTAACTTGAAGAAAAGAAAATACGTTCAGGAAAGAAAAAAATTGAGGGTACAAGGCAGTTAGGTATCGCGACCACCATTCCCTTCATTTTAGTCAGCGGGCCGGTGGTGGGATACTTTATCGGAAACTGGCTCGACGGGAAGTTGAACACTGCTCCTTATTTGATGATTCTCTTTGCTCTTCTGGGATTGGTCGCGTCAGGCAAGGAGACTTATAAACTTATAAAGATGGTATCCGGTGACGGCGAAGATTCTGACGACAACTTTCGGACTTGATTTTATTCAGCGAACGCTCAGGACGACCGGGATTGTCCTGATTGTTATATTCGGTTTCGGCGCCGTCTATTTCGATTTTTATGACGGTTTGGCGGTCCTGTCGGCCGGCGTGTGGTCGATGGTTAATCTGATCTTTTTGTCGGCTCTGATTCGAACCGTCGTCCGGCCTGATGGAATCGACAAGCTGTCGGCTTTCGGACTGGCTCTGTTAAAATTCCCCCTTTTGTATGCCGCCGGGTATTTTCTTATCACGGCGGATATTTTTCGTCCGGCGCCGCTTGTTATGGGGCTGTCGATGGTCCTGGTAGTAATGGTCCTAAAGGCGGTTTCGAGAGCTGTCCTGAAACTTGATGTCGCCAGTCGGGAAGACAGCCGGGGGTTGGCATGATTCCCTGTTGTTTTCTAAACGGCGTGATAGTTGTTGCTCACCAAGCGGTCGAACACGGCCGGCATGCGGCCGAGGCTGCCGAGCACGGTGGTGACGGTTTGAGCATGCATACCCCCAATCTGCTTAGTTTCATTTTCGGGCCCGAATTCGCTCATCATTACGCCGTCACCTTTTTTGCTCTGCTGATCGCTTTGCTGATGGTTATCGCCGCAACCATTGTTTATCGCAGGCGGCAGTTGATTCCGGGACCGTTTCAGAACGCGGTGGAGATGCTGGTGGAAGGTCTGTATAACCTTGTCGAACCTATGCTTGGCAGGGAAACAGACCGTTATATACCGTTTATCGGGACGCTGTTTCTCTATATCTGGTTCATGAACCTGAGCGGGATTGTACCGTTTTTTCACGCCCCGACTTCGGCTTTGAACATGACTCTGGCCCTGTCCATTACTGTTTTTATTTACGTCCAGTTTACCGCCGTGACTCGAATGGGGCCCGCCAAATACCTGCATCATCTGGGCGGTGAACCGAGTTCGGCCGTTACCTGGGTGCTGGTGATAATCAATTTCCCCCTGCATCTTATTGGCGAATTTATCAAGCCCTTTTCACTGGCCATGCGACTTTTCGGCAATATTTTCGGCGAAGATACGCTCATTGCGGTTATGATATCACTGGGTGTCGTCTCTCTGGCGTTTTTGGGCAGCCCGGTCGGGATTCCGTTTCAGATTCCGTTTTATTTTCTTTCGCTGCTTTTGGGAACGATTCAGGCGCTGGTCTTTGCCATGTTATCAACCAGTTATATTATGCTGTCTCTGCCCCACGAGGAAGATGAACATTAGCGTGAGTTGAAGTAAGTATAGATAAAACAATCTTTCGATTAGGAGTTAAGCAATGGATTATCAGACGGGATTAGCGATAGCCGCTCCGTTGGCGGTTGGTTTTGCCGCCATCGGTTCCGCTGTTGGATTGGGTAAGGCGGTCGGTTCGGCTATGGAAGCCATGGGCCGTCAGCCTGAGGCAATTGCCAAGATTCAGACCGGTATGATCATCGGCGCCGCCTTTATCGAAGCGTTGACCATCTATGCCCTTTTGGCCTTTCTCCTTGTTATGGGCAAGATCGGCGCCTGATTTCAGTTGCCTGAGCAATAAGTGTTTGCCGAAACAAACCGGCCGCGCATAAATATTGATTATTTTTAGCGGCCGCGGAGAAAGTGTTATGGAACTTGATTGGAAACTGATACTAACTCACATCGTTGGCTTTGTCATCATGGTCCTGATCCTCAAGAAATTGGCCTGGAAACCGATTCTGGGCATCCTTGAGGAACGACGGCAGAAAATCAAATCTGAATTCGATAATATCGAAAACAAGAAGAACGAAGTCGCCGAGGTCAGGGCTGACTACGAGACAAAACTGAAAGATATCGACAACCTCTCACGGCGGAAATTGACCGAGGCGATTAACGAAGGCCGGAAGGTCGCCGCGGAAATAAAAGAACAGGGTCGGAATGATGCCAAAGAAATTATCGCCCGTACAGGAGCGGAACTGGAACGGGACGTCGAGAAAGCCCGCGCGGCTCTTAAAGAAGACATGATCAGAATGACCATCGCGGCGGCGGAAAAGGTCATTACTACAAGGCTGGATGAAACCGAACATCACCGCCTTATTTCGGAGTATATCGATAACGTGGAGAAAGCATAAGTATGCTGGCGCATCAGGTAGCAAAGAAATATTCGACGGCGCTGTTCAATATCGTTCGTGAAAAAGGGCTGATCGACAAGGCCTACGAACAGTTCGAGGACCTCGATAATCTGGTTAAGACCGATAAGTCGCTTTTGCGATTTCTTCTGGCTCCTCATATTCTTGACCGGAATAAAGTCGCCCTGATTAAAGACGTCTTCGATCCCCGTCTGGATCCGCTTTTTGTCGAATTCCTGCTGGTGCTGATTGATAAACACCGGGTCGGCTTTTTGCATGGGATAATCGAGGAGTTCCGCGAACTGGTGGCCGAGCAACGGGGCATGGTCGTAGCCCGGGTTACTACCGTCAAGCCGCTGAATGACGGTCAGAGAAGCGCTCTGATTGAGCGGCTGAAATCGAAAACCGGCAAATCGGTCGAACTTGACGAAAAGGTCGATCCGTCGATTTTAGGCGGCATGATCGTCATCTTGGGAGACCAGATTATAGACGGCTCGGTCAGACATCATCTGTCGCTTTTGAAAGAGGAATTGATGAAGCTGAAGGTTGCCTGAGAATACGCGTTTTCATCCGGCCTTCGGCGCTGACGCAATTATGGACAAGAGAACTTTATATACGGGAGTAGCGCCTTATGGGTCTCAATCCTGAAGAGGTCTCATCGGTCATACAAAAAGAGATCGCCAAGTATGAGACCAAGCTTGAAATGGAATCTGTCGGCACCGTCCTTCAGGTCGGCGACGGTATTGCCCGCGTTTGGGGCCTCGAAGACGTGATGATGTCGGAGCTGGTCACGTTCCCCGGCGATGTCACCGGAGTGGTGCTTAACCTCGAAGAGGATAACGTCGGGGTGGCCATTTTCGGCAGTGATCTAGGTATTAAAGAGGGCGATACCGTCCGCAGAACCGGCAAGGTGGCCCGGGTGCCGGTCGGCGATGCACTGGTCGGGCGCGTGGTCAACTCGATCGGCGAACCGCTGGACGGCAAAGGTCCAGTTGTTACCGACAAGTATCGTCTGCTCGAAGGTCTTGCGCCCAACGTGGTCCAGCGGCAACCGGTGAAAGAACCGCTGATGACCGGGCTTAAGGCCATTGATTCGATGATTCCGATCGGCCGCGGACAGCGCGAGCTTGTTATCGGCGACCGCCAGACCGGCAAAACGGCTATTGTGCTCGATACCATTATCAACCAGAAAGACACCGACGTTTATTGTATATATGTGGCCATCGGCCAGAAGGCCTCCAGCGTGGCGCGGGTGGTGGAGACACTGGACAAGTATGGCGCCATGGAATATACCACCGTGGTTTCGGCCACGGCCAATGACCCTTCGCCGCTCCAGTATATCGCCCCGTATGCCGGCTGTGCCATAGGTGAAGAGTTCATGTACACCGGCCGTCATGCGGTTGTATTCTATGACGACCTGTCCAAGCAGGCTCAGGCGTACCGCCAATTATCCCTGCTTCTGCGCCGTCCGCCGGGACGCGAGGCGTATCCGGGCGATATTTTCTATTGCCACTCCCGCCTCCTGGAACGGGCAGCCAAACTCTCCGAGGAGAAAGGCGGCGGATCGTTGACGGCTTTGCCGATAATCGAAACTCAGGCCGGCGACGTTTCGGCCTATATCCCGACCAACGTGATTTCAATCACTGACGGCCAGATTTACCTTGAGCCGGACCTGTTCTTCGCCGGTGTTCGGCCGGCGATTAACGTCGGCATATCGGTTTCCCGGGTCGGTGGAAACGCTCAGTCCAAGGCGATGCGAAAAGTCGCCGGTTCGCTCCGGCTGGATCTGGCCCAGTATCGCGAACTGGCCGCTTTCGCGCAGTTTGGTTCCGACCTCGATGCCGCTACCGTAAAGCAGCTTACCCGCGGTGAGAGAATGGTCGAGATTCTCAAGCAGGATCAATACGTGCCGCAGTCGCTGGCGCGCCAGGTAACTATTATCTGGGCCGGCGCAAACGGCTATCTTGACGATATTCCGGTGGAAACGATAGCGAAATTCGAGGAAGAATATCTCGACTTTGTCGAGAAGGAATTCCCCGATATCATGCACGCTATTGCCGGCGAGAAAACGATATCGGATGAAACCGACAAAAAACTGAATGATTCGGTAAAGAAGTTCAAGGAGCAGTTCAAGGCGGCAGGCGAAAAATAAATGGCGACGCTTCGAGATATAAAAAAGCGAATTCGGTCCGTTAAATCGACGCGGCAGATTACCCGGGCGATGAAAATGGTGGCCGCCGCCCGACTGCGCAAGGCGCAACTTCAGGCGGAACAATCCCGCCCCTACGCCGAAAAGATGTCCGAGATGCTTGGCTCTCTTTCGGCGGCGGCGACCGAAAAGCTGTCGCATCCTTTTTTCGAGAAACGTGAAGTAAAAAATCAGACGCTGGTGATGATTGCATCCGATCGCGGTCTCTGCGGCGCTTTTAATACCAATCTGATCCGCATGGCCGAGGGCTGGCTCTCGGAAAGGGATACCGGTAAATCGGAACTGGTTTGTGTTGGCCGCCGTGGACATCTCTATTTCCGTCGGCGGAAGTGGCCGATCGTGTCGGCTTACAACGAGTTCAACGCCAGCCTCGATTTTCCAATGGTGCGTGATCTGGTTGGTTATTTGACCGACCGTTTTACTACCGGTCAGACCGATGAAATATATCTCCTTTACACCAAGTTTTATTCCATCGCCAGGGTGACTGTAACTCTGGAGAAATATCTCAATATCGACCGGCCGGAAAACGGGGAAAGCGTTACTGCAGGACCTTATATTTTTGAACCGGACCCTGATGCCATCTTCTCGGAGCTTCTGCCCCGGTACACCATGATTCGGCTGCAGGCGGCGCTGGCCGATTCGTTCGCTTCGGAGCACGCCACTCGTATGATGGCCATGACCATCGCCACCAGTAACGCCGAAGAAATGATCGACCACCTGACACTGAAGTATAACAAGGCGCGTCAGGCGTCTATTACAAAAGATCTTCTGGAAGTCGTCTCCGGTGCCGAGGCGCTGAGGACATAAACTATATATAAACTACGGCCGGAGAGGCTTTGGAAATAAAAGACTAACCGGCCGGGTGGAAGTGAAAAAGTCAGTTTGTATAGCGGAGTTTTGACCAATGGCTGAGAATATCGGGAAAATCGTTCAGGTGATTGGGCCGACCGTTGACTGTGTGTTCGATGCAGACAAACTTCCGAGTATTTTGAACGCGCTCAAGATCAAGGACAAAGAAAAGGGCATCGATCTTGCCGTCGAGGTGGCCAATCATATCGGCGATAATATCGTCCGGTGCGTGGCGATGGCTTCGACCGACGGCCTGGTGCGCGGCATGCCGGTTCGGGATACCGGCGGGCCGATTACCGTTCCCGTCGGCGAAAAAACACTTGGCCGATTGTTTAACCTTCTTGGCGACACAATCGACAATCTGGAAAAAATACCGGAGGACAACCCGCGCCTGCCGATTCACCGTCCCAGCCCGTCGTTTGTGGATCAGGAAACCAGAGCGGAGATGTTTGAAACCGGCATCAAGGTCATCGACCTGCTCGAACCGTACTCCAAGGGCGGCAAGGTCGGTCTCTTCGGCGGCGCCGGTGTCGGCAAGACGGTGGTAATCCAGGAATTGATCCATAACATCGCCATCGAACACGGCGGTTATTCCGTTTTTGGAGGAGTTGGCGAGCGTACCCGCGAAGGGAACGACCTCTGGCTGGAAATGAAAGAATCGGGTGTTTTGGCCAGGACGGCGCTGGTTTTCGGTCAGATGAACGAGCCGCCCGGGGCTCGACTTCGCGTCGGCCTTTCCGGCTTGACCATGGCTGAGTATTTCCGTGACGAAGAACATCAGGACGTGCTGCTTTTTATCGATAATATCTTCAGATTCGTTCAGGCCGGTTCCGAGGTTTCGGCCCTTCTTGGACGAATGCCTTCGGCGGTCGGTTATCAGCCCACCCTTGGTACCGAGATGGGCGCTCTTCAGGAACGAATCACCTCGACCAAATCCGGTTCGATTACTTCGGTGCAGGCGATCTATGTTCCGGCCGACGACCTGACCGACCCGGCTCCGGCCACTACTTTCTCGCACCTTGACGCGACCACCGTGTTGTCGCGCCAGATAGTCGAACTTGGCCTTTATCCGGCTGTTGACCCGCTTGACTCCACTTCGCGGATTCTCGACCCGAATATCGTTGGCGAGGAACACTATGCTATTGCCCGCAGGGTACAGACAATCCTTCAGCGCTACAAGGACCTGCAGGATATTATCGCCATTCTCGGCATGGACGAGCTTTCGGAGGAAGACAAACTGACCGTGGCCCGAGCGCGCAAGATTCAGCGTTTCCTCTCACAGCCGCTCTTCGTTGCCGAAGTCTTTACCGGCAAAGCCGGCCGGTACGTCAAGATTGAGGATACCATCAAAGGCTTCAAAAAGATCATTGACGGGGAAATGGATGAAATCCCGGAGCAGGCTTTCTATATGACCGGCCCGATTGAAGAGGTCTACGAAAACTTTGAAAAGATGAAAAGCGAACAATAATGTACAGTCTTTCGATTGTCACGCCGGAAGAGATTGTCTACGAAGAAGATGTTGCTTCGATCATCGCCCCCGGCGGGGCGGGGTATCTGGGCATCCTGAGCAATCATGCCCCGATAATTACCTCGCTTAAACCGGGCAAACTGACGGTCACGGATAAATCGGGCAATGAAATTACCCTTGCCGTTTCCGGCGGCTTTCTGGAAAATTCGTCCAACCGGTGCACCATCCTGGCGGACGCGGCCGAGTTTGCCGGCGATATTGATCTCGAACGGGCCGGGGAGTCTCTTGAACGCGCCCGTCAACGAATTCGCAATGTCGTTGGAGATATTGACTTTGGCCGGGCCAGGGCTTCATACGAGAGGGCCAGAAACCGAATAAAAATAGCATCCGCAGAATAAGGCGTTATTTCAATCGCCATCCAGTTTTTTCAATTTTTTATACAAATGCGATCTTTCCAGACCGAGGCGGCGGGCGGCTTCGGCCATGTTGCCGCCGCACAGGCTGATCGCATTATTGATATAATCCGATTCAAAGCAGTCAACGGCATCTTTCAACGGCTCTATTTCTTTACCGGCACGTATCGGCAGAAACGACTGTATGTCGCCTTTTGAAGCTTCCTGCTTGTCGATGTAGATCGATATTCTTTCGGCGATATTTTTCAGTTCCCTGACGTTGCCGGGATATCCATAACCGACCAGAATATCCATCGCCTTCGAATCGATTTTAATCGGAATACCGCCTGACTGCTGCGCGAAGACGTTCAGGAAATGCTCGTACAGAAGCGATATATCATCTTTTCTCTCCCGCAACGGGGGAATATTTATGGTAACCACGTTGAGCCGGTAGAAGAGGTCCTGGCGGAAGCTTCCCCTGTCAACCAGCTTGAGGATATCGCGATTGGTGGCGGCGATAACATTCAAATCAATATGAAACGTTTCGCTCGAACCGACCGGCCGCAGTTCGCCGTTTTCCAGGATGCGCAATATCTTGGCCTGCGCTTCCTGCCGCATGTCGGCGATCTCGTCAAGAAAGATTGTTCCACGGTCAGCCTCGGTAAAACGACCCGTCTTGTCGCTTGTCGCTCCGGTAAACGATCCCTTAATATGCCCGAACAGTTCCGATTCAATCAGCTCCGACGGCAGTGCGGCGCAATTAACCGGAACGAACGGGCCGGATTTGTATCGACAGCGTTCATGAATCATTCTGGCAACAAGTTCCTTGCCGGTGCCGTTCTCACCGAGAATAAGAAAACGATTCGAGCGTGACGCCGTCTTTTCTATTTCCTTTTTTATCCTTTTTATCTCGGCAGACCGGCCGATAAAACTGCCGTAAACAAGTTGAGACAGGGCTTTATTTTCTTCCTGCAGCTTTTCGGTTTTCAGCACGTTTTCGATGGTTATAAGCACACGGTCGAGCGAGAGCGGTTTTTCAAGGAAATCGGATGCGCCCAAATGCATCGCCCTGACCGCCGTTTCAATTCCGGAATGTCCCGATATCATCACCACCGGCGGGCCGTCTTCCATTTCCTTTATTTCGCTCAATAATTCCACGCCGTCTCCATCGGGAAGCATCACATCGAGAAGTATCAGATCATATTTGGGAAACTCTTTTTCCCGGCTCCCTTTGATATTGGCTGCCGTATCAACCCGGTAGCCACGACGGCTCAGGGCGGCCGAAAGGGTCCTTCGGATTTCATGTTCATCGTCTATCAAAAGTATATCAGGCATTTTTCTGCGGCAGGGAGACGACAACCCGCGCGCCTCTCGCGCCTCCCGCCCCTCCTTCGGTTATATTCTCCAGCGTCACACTACCCTCATGGTCATGGACAATCCGCTGGCAGATGACCAGCCCCAATCCGCTGCCGTCCTCTTTAGTTGAAAAATACGGGGTGATTCCCTCATCCAGAATTTTATCAGGGAAACCGGGCCCGCTGTCTTCGACTATCAATACGAGTTGGCTGTCCTTATTTGCCACCTGAACGGCAACTCTCCCACCGCCCGATTCCAGTCCGTTTTTAATCAGGTTGATGAGGACCTGTCTGAACTGATCGGCATCGACAAAAATATCGGGGCAGGTTAATTGGTTATCAATCTGCAACCTTCCCTGCGAAATCTCTTCCCTGAACAGGACCAAAAGCTCTTCGATAAACGAACCGCCGTCGATTCTCCTTACCTCCGGCGCCGGCATCCTGGCGAACGAGGAGAACTCATTAATCAGTTTCTTCAACCGATCCACTTCTCGTTTGATTGTGGCCGTGGAACCGTCGAGGATCTGTTTGAAATCGGAACGTTCTTCGTCGTAGCTGCGCTTGAGGTCATCGGCGGCAATGGCGATTGGCGTCAGCGGATTTTTTACCTCGTGAGCGATTTTTCGCCCGATAGTCTGCCAGGCGGCGATCTTCTGTGAAACGATCAGCCTGTCACGGTATTGACCAAGCTGTTTCATCATCCGGTTGAATGATTCGGCAAGTTCGGCGAATTCACCGGAGCCTTCTTCACTGACAGCCTGAGTAAAGTCCCCCGAAGCCACTCGACCGGCTCCATCGGTCAGAGCGGCTATCCTGCGCCTGGTCTGCGATGAAAAGTACAATCCGGTCGGTATGACAACGAGCAGTGAAAAAACTATTACTGCGATAACGGCGGTAATAAAGTCGGAAAAAAGAGAACGGCGGTCAATCGGATGAAAGCAAGCCTTGAGTTGAAAATCGGAATCAGGATTATCCAGAAGCAACGCCTGCAGCTTCCCGCCTGACCTGTACGGTATGCCGGTTTCCCGCCTTTCCCCGGATACCTGCTTTAAACCATCTTCGTCTCGAATATCAGTAGCGACAATATCGGCGCGCATGATGGCTGATGCCAGTTCATTGAGTTGCCCGTCCAGAAAAATACCGCCCGCCAAACAGCCGCTTTCGGTTGTAGCTGTAATCACAATCGCAGGGTGCGATCCGTGCAGATCATTTTCATACCTGAAAAATGGTAAACCCTCTGCGGAATTCTCAATCTTCCCTGCATCAATAAGTATTTGGCCTACCAGGGCCGGGCGGTCGGCGGATAATAGTATTTTGCCCGATGCGTCCGCGTACTCCACGAAGTCAAGCGAAAGCAGCGGCAGCCGGTATTTCCCGTCAGGACGCTTTCTCGCGGCCAGACCCATCTCCAGAAGCTGAAAATCACGGCTTTCTTTAATATATATCACGTTGGCCCGGATACGCTCGGCGGCATTTTCCAGCAGATTGGAAAAGCGAATCACGGCGGCTTCGGCCTCACGATGTTCGATTCGTTTGACCTGCTGGGATATGCCCGCGATCACAATAACGGTAATCAACGCCGTGGGAATCAGCGCGGCAAGTATAAGAGTCAGCCTTAATCGTCCGGTAAAGCTCATGGCGAATTTTCCGTATCGGTCTGGAGTTTAAGGCTCTTGAATTTGACTATCTTATTCAACACGGGATATCCATAAAAATCGAAACCGATATTTCTTACACCCGCCGTGGTAACAGCAAAAACATGCGGGCGGAACAGGGTAAAACAGGCGCACGTTTCCACTACTGTTTCTTCGGCACGCCTGAAGAATTTGTTGCGGTTGGCCCTCTCGCGAAGCCGCGAACCCCGGTCGCAGTCACTCCAGCCGGGTCGGTCGAGTTTTTTGTTGGACGGTATCATCGCGTTTTGATCATTAAGTTCCAGCACAGCCGCAAAAAGAGCAAACGGAACAATATCGTCTGAAGCAGGCAAAAAGGCGATTCGGATGTCATACCCATTTCCCGGCGCATATCTTTCCATATCCGCGCTCAAACCTTCGCGGGCGGATATGTCGGCCAGGTAGCGGGCTGTTTCCGTAAGCAGTGGATAATCGTACACAACTTTGATTTGATCAGTGCCGGTTCTGATTGACCGATGGAGCGCTTTCCCTTTTGAAAAGTCATACGGATAATAACGTTCATTGCGCAAGACGCCCGCGCTGTCCGGAACCTGAAGAACCAGCCACCGATTGGTCGGAACGGCTTCACCGAACGGGAAAAACAGGTGCGATCGGGAGGGATCAAAGCGGTAATAAAGAGAAGTGGGGAAACGCCCGCCGGAAAAGATATCGCCGCCGATACCGGCCATCATGACGGCGATATCCGGGTAAAGCGATTCGGCTTGATGTTTTCCCGCCAGCACGTCGTCAAACCCGAAACCGATATATCCGTCAAGCATCCCCTGTTCGAAAGAAAACTTCATCCGAAACGATTGACTGAAATATTTAACGACCAGTTTGCCTAAGGCTGGAGGATCGCCGCGATAATAAATGTTTGGAATAAAAGTTTTCTGATTTGCCTTAATCCGGTCAACGTCGATCAACGCTCCGGTGCCCCGAAGCCGTTTATTATAGATCGCAAAATCCGGGTGACTGAGAAAATACAGCACGCGCGGAAGCGGATGATAAAACGTAAGGCGGAGCGAAAAGCCGTCCATCAACTCGATGCCGCCCGAATCGATCGGAAGCAATTTGGAAAAGAAATACCTGACCGGATACGACCGACTGTATTTTTTCAAATCCTCCAGGCACGATGCCAACGTCTCGGCGTCAAGACGGCTGCCGTCTGAAAACCTGATATTTAGCGGCAGATACAACTCGAGAAGGTTCCCGACCAGCCGCGCGGAGTCAACCAGATTCGGATATATGGAATCGCCTTGCCGCAGAAAAAGGGTTTCATGTTCGAGCCTGAATTTATCAAGCGGCATATCGGCGCCCAGCGTTATGATCGCCGCGGAATCGATATCGGAAATAGTCAATCGGGCGATGCAATCGGAGGTGATGTTCAGGCTGTCAAGATCGGCTATCGGTCGGCTGTACGATATCCCCGGCCCGACATATTCGATCAGTCCCGCAGTAACCGAGTCGCCGTTACACACTATCCGAAAGGGCGAACCGACGTATAAGCCGAGTTCTGTTCCTCCGGCAAAATAAATACGGTCAAGCCTGACCTGGAGAATATCAGTCTCGACATCCTGAGACAGGGACGGCGATACCAGCGTCGCCGGATAAAGCAAAAGCAAAAGCGCGATTTTTTTCATACTCACCCATATGCGAGGAAATTCATGATCATAATATAGTTTTTATTCCCCCGTGTCAATTATGACACAGATTCGCCGTCAATGTTTTCACATACGACCTGAAACTTGTTGCCTGACACCGCATTGCGATTCCGGCACGTTTCTTGACATAAACCTTTACAGACAAACCCGCAACCCTTAAACGAGGAGGAAAAAATGAATACAAGGATTTTACTCATCACTCTGGCCGGAATGGCTCTGGGAATGGCGCTTTTAGTAACCGGCTGTTCTTCAGACGAACAGAAAGGAGCCAAAGGCGAATCCGTCACCGACGTTTTGGTTGATAATCTGGTCGAGAGCACTTTTGCCGCCGTCGAACCGGAATCCGTCGACGTTGCGTATGCGGTTGATAGCGGCAACAGTCCGCAGGAGGTTACAATTGATAGCGATATCGTCGAACAGGACGGTCCGGCTGTGTTGGATATGGTCCTCAAAGACAATACCATCCATGCCATTGTTGAAGGCGGGATTCTCCTGCACGATCTGACCGACGGTAATAATCTCCTTATCCCTTTTGATGAACCGATCGGAGCCATTGCCGATCTTGGCGAGAAGATTCTTGTCGGCGGAAACAATCTTTATACTCTCGACGGCGATGTCCTTTCCGACGAAGATTACCAGCTTAACCTTTCCGGGCCGATAACGGTTCTGCATCGTCACGGATTGAACCTCCTGATCGGCACCACCGACGGCCTGTATCAACTCAGCATCGGCGGCATCCGCGAACTGGCGCAGGGCATTCACGTGTCGGCTCTTGCGTCTGATTTCAATGGAGGTATCTGGGTGGGTACCGGAGGCGACGGACTTTATTTCTGGAACGGCGAACAATTCCGCAAGCGTTACCTCAGCCGCGATTCGACTCTCTTTGATAACGTCACAGCGCTGACTTACAATCACAATCATCTCTATCTCGGAACCGACAGAGGATTTTACGTATATGACGGCGGCCGCTGGCAGCCGTACGACCTGGCCGATGGTCTGCCTTCGGAGACGATTACTTTCATCAATGCTGACGATTGGGTAATTAAAGTCGGCACCGCGCGGGGTGCGGTTACCTTTTTCAACAATGAATTCAAGTTGATGCCCCGTTTCGAACGACTGGTCGTCAATCGGCTGATCAAAGCTGACGGGAAATATCTGGCGGCAACGGCCAATAGCGGCCTGGTGATGATCTCCGGAGGACTTATCACCACCCTTTACGACGGAGAAACCAAAGCCGCACCGGTGGCGTTGGAAGACACATACTAACCGACACCTCCTCCATCATCCTCCGACAAGCCCCGCCTGGTTACCATCAGGCGGGGCTTGTCCGTCTGTTGTCAATTCGCGATCTCAAAGATATCCGGATAATAAAAAAAGCCGGCCTCTCATCGGGTGGCAAGACCCGACAGAAGAGACCGGCTGTATTATCGGCTATATATAAATCCCTGCCTTACTCTGTTTCCTCCGCCGGAGCTTGTTCGAAACGGCCGCCCAGATATTTGGCCAGGAATTTTTCGGCACCCGCGTAGAATTCCAACCGGTTTTCCGGCCTGGCAAAGCCATGCCCTTCGTCTTCAAAAAGCATGTACTCGTATTCCACGTTGTTTTTCTTCATCGCTTCCACGATCTGCTCCGATTCCGCCTTGTCCACGCGCGGGTCATGAGCGCCCTGGGCGATCAGCATCGGAATCGTGATCTGGTCAGCCTTGAAAAAAGGCGACCGCGACTTGAGGAACTCCTCATCGGTTTCCGGATTACCCACCCTCTTGTACATGATATTCAGGAAGGTTTTCCAGTATGGCGGAATCGTTTTAATAAATGTCAGCAGGTTGCTGGGGCCGACGACATCGACCGCGCAGCAGAATACGTCGGGCGTGAAAGTGGCGCCGACCAGTGCGGCATAACCGCCGTAGGAACCGCCGTAGATGGCGATCTTTTTGGGATCGGCGATACCGTTATCGATGGCCCAGTTGACGCCGTCGATCAAATCGTCGTGCATTTTGCCGCCCCATTCCTTGTCGCCGGCGTTAAGGAAATTCTTGCCGTATCCGCTGGAACCCCGGAAGTTTACCTGCAGGCAGACATACCCCCGGTTGGCAATCCACTGCGCCTCCGGCGTGTAACCCCATGAATCCCTGTACCAGGGCCCGCCGTGGACATTCAGAACCATCGGCAGATTCTTTTTCTCCTTGCCGGGAGGATAGGTGATATATCCGTGGATGGTCAGGCCGTCGCGGGAAGTAAACGAAACCGGTTCCATCGGCGTCAGCGTATAGCTGGTGAGGTCCGGCCGGTGATGAAACAGGAAGGTGGCCTTTTTGGTTTCGCGGTCATAGGCGTAATACGGAATCGGGCCGTCGTCGGCCGTGAAACCAACCAGCCAGGTATCATCAGCGTCGTCGCGGCTGCTGACAAAAATGTCGCCGTGATGAAGCTTTTTGATTGTCTCAATATCTTCCCTGATCGACTCATCGAGAATAACAATTTCCTGCCGTTCCTTTTCAAACATGACCGCCTGGATTTCATAGGTATCCGGGTGAGCCATGATACCGCTGACGTCGTAATTCGGGTCATGGGCCAGGATTTCCGTTTCTCCGCTGGCAATATTCATCTTTGTCAGGCGGCCGGCATTGACATCTCGAGAATCAATCAAATACATATACTTGCCGTCTTTGGTAAAACCGAGACCGCCGCTCGACAAGGCGTCCTGCGGGCCCCATTTAACGAGCGGTTTCCATTTGGATTTCTCGTTTTTTCGCACTTTCAGTTCATACCCGCCCTCGGCGTCGGTAAACAGAGCGGCTCGAACCTTCAGCTTGGCGTCTGCAATCCAACCGGCGATATTACCGGGGTTTTTGGCTACTTTTTTCAAATCCCCGGTCACCAGGTTGAGATGATATGCGTCATGAAGCGCCTGGTTTTCCTTGTTCATCCCGATCAGTATTTCATCGGGGAAATTTTTGTCCTGCTGGATAATGTTCACCGTGATGCTGTCAAACGGGGTCAGGTCTCCGGTCTCGCCGGTTTCCAGGCTGGTGGCGTAAAGGCGGTAGTTTTCGTCGCCTTTTCTATCCTGAAGGTACATAATATGCTTGTTGTCTCCCGCCCAGAAATATCGCCTGATTCCGCGAAGAGTATCTTTGGTAACCGGTTTGGCGTTATCCTGACCGATGGTTCCGACCCAGACGTTTAGAACGTCATTAACCGGCGCCAGGTAAGACATCATGGTTCCGTCCGGCGACAGCCTTGGGGTGGCCTTTTCCGGATTCCCGAAGATCACCTTCCTGGGGATCAGCTTCGGCTCTTTCGAGATTCCCTTGGTGCTGCAGGAAGTAATCAGCGTTCCGACCAGAAGCAGGCACAGGAAAAGCGCCGCCAATGTCTTCAGGCTTTTCATTTTGGTAACTCCTTCCTTAATATGGATATGATAAAACGTACGTTTTCCAATCCGAAAGGTTTTTTTCAAAACATGCACTTGAAAGTAAAAAACAATTTTTGTCTTGGCAAGAGCTTTCTCGATCTATTGTCTTGGCTCATCTCGAACAAACACCTGCACCTGGCCGTTTTTTATTGCGTCGAGTGATATGTGAACCTATTATAATTCTATTATGAGCGAAGTTGATACCGCCCGGATTGCGGAGAATATAAAGGCAGTCAAAGACCGGATAAAACAGGCGGCGGACAGGTCGGGACGCGACCCCGAAGGTATTACCCTGGTGGCGGTGTCGAAAATGTTCCCGGCCGAAGTAATCGAACCCGCTGTGGCCGCCGGCGTCGCCGATATCGGCGAAAGCCGCGTGCAGGAAGGAACCGACAAAATCAAGTTGCTGGGGAAGATCGCCCGCTGGCACATGATCGGTCACCTGCAATCGAACAAGGCCGCCCCTGCCGTCAGGCACTTCGACATGATTCAGTCGATTGATTCGGTTCGCCTGGCGGAAAAAGTATCTCAGCAGGCGGTCAGCTACGATAAAACAATCGACTGCCTTATCGAGGTTAAATCCTCCAGCGAAGAGAGCAAGTACGGCTTTTTACCGGTGGACGTACTGACGGCGGCGGAACAAATAGAAAAACTGCCGGGGATCAATCTTTGCGGTTTGATGACCGTCGGACCGTGGGTAACCGACGAGGGACGCGTTAAAAAAGCCTTTGATCTCACCAGGGAAATTTTCGAGAATATGAAAGAATCGCTTGGGCCGAAAATCAAAATCCTGTCAATGGGTATGTCCTCCGATTATCGGCTGGCTATCGAGTGCGGCTCCACCATGGTCCGGGTCGGCGCCGCCATATTTGGAAAGAGGCATAAAAAAACCTAAAAAACTTTGAGAGATTAGCCATGGAAACAACGCCAAACGATCTGCGTCAGCAGCAATTCGAGATCAAATTCCGCGGGTACAACCCGGATGACGTTGAAGTATTTCGTGATCTGGCCGCCGACGCGCTTGAGGAAGCGCGGGCCGAGGGGCTTAAACTGACCGAGGAGAACAGGCATCTCAGGGAAAGACTGGAATATCTGGTCTCCATCGAAGAAACGCTCAAGGCCGCCGTGCTGGAAGCCCAAAAGAACGCCGAATCTACTATCGGCAACGCCAAAGAAGAAGCGGAAATGACCGTCACCCACGCCAAAAAAGAAGCGGAACTGATTATCCGGGAGGCGCATCAGCGACGCGATGAGGTTGTCGCCGATATGCACCGCCAGATGAGCAAACTCGTCGGCGATATCAATAAGATCCGCTTCATCCGGTCAAACTACCTGAGTAAGCTGAAGGTATTGATTAACTCCCAACTGGAGATGATAGAAAACGAGATCAGGGAGGATCAAAAGGAAAAACCGGCATCGTCCGAAATCCCGCAGGAAATGCCAATAACCGCGCAACAGCCTCCGCAGGGTGAAACTCCGTATGAAGCGCCGGCCGAGACCGAGACCGAAGCTCCCGTTGAAACTCCGCCCGAAGCTGAGACTGAAGAACAGGAAGAAAAAACGCAGGAAGATGATGAATGGAAAGACCTCAGAGAAGAATTAACCGAGGAATAAAACAATGGAAAAACTTTATGATATGATCAAAGAATCAGCCGGGTTCATCAGAGAGAAAACCGATTTAACCCCCAAAGTCGGCATCATTCTCGGCACCGGTTTGGGGTCTCTGGCCGACAGCATCGACGTCAAAGAAAGCATCGATTACGATCTTATCCCGTACTTCCCCGTTTCGACGGTCGAGTCGCATCACGGTCGTCTGCTTTTGGGCATGCTGAAAGGTAAACCGGTTGTCGCCATGCAGGGCCGGTTCCATTTTTACGAAGGTTACACCATGAAGCAGGTAACCTTTCCGGTGCGGGTGATGAAAGAGCTGGGCGTCGAAACGCTGATTGTTTCCAACGCCTGCGGCGGCTTGAATCCGCTTTTCAAAGGCGGCGATATCATGGTCATCACCGATCATATCAATTTATTGGGGCACAACCCTCTCATCGGCAAAAACGACGACCGCCTCGGCGCACGCTTCCCCGATATGTATAACTGCTACGATAAAGACCTTATCAAACTGGCCGAAGAAGCGGCTCTCGAATTAAAGTTTCCCTTAAAGAAAGGCGTTTACGTCTCGGTCGCCGGGCCTAATTTGGAGACCGCCGCCGAGTATCGTTTCCTGCGGACAATCGGCGCCGACGTGGTCGGCATGTCCACCGTTCCCGAAGTTATCGCGGCGCGCCATCAGGGCACGCGCGTTCTGGGAATGTCGATTATAACCGATATGGGTTTGCCCGATGCATTGAAACCGTGCAGTCTGGATCGCATCATCGCCACCGCCAACCGCGCCGAACCCCACCTCCGCGACATCATCTCCGGCGTGGTGGAACGGATGTAAAGTGGGATTTGTAATTATGCTTCCCCGCCGCGGGTGCCCCGCTCCTTCAGGAGTGGGGAAAGATATTGATATGAAATGTGATTGCAATACGTGGTTATCAACCATATTCTAAATTATGGTAAAACTTCGTCATTTTGACAAATTTGAGACAGCAAGATTTGTCACCTTTTCATGCTATCACCGCTATCGTTTGTTTTATGGGGATTATATCTATGAACTGTTTCTACGTCATTTGGAGCAATTTCGACAGCGTTACGATATTCAGTTATTAGGTTACGTAGTAATGCCGCATCATGTTCATTTAGTCCTGAACCCCAAGTATGAGATAGCTTTGGGTCGAGCTATCGGTTTTCTAAAAGCCCGTTTTGCTTATGAAATAATCCAACAATGGAAAGGAAGGGGGTTACGTACTCTTAATTGGCTTCGGACAATGCGAGACGGAAAAGAAATTATTAACTTCTGGCAGAAGCGGTGTTATGATCATAATTGTCGTACCTTGGCAACAGTTAGAGAAAAAATAAATTATTGCCATATGAATCCCGTTCGTGCCGGTTTGGTTTCTGATCCGGACGAATGGAGATGGTCCAGTTATAGGTGGTATCAGGGTATTCGGGATAGTATTGTTATCGTAGATGAAGTTGATTTGAGTTGATTAGACTAACCCCACGTCTGCAGACGTAGGGCACCAGCGCGGACGATAGTTATGCGTAGATTGGCATAAAACAGATGTACTCCTATTATAGTTGAGGGTAGTGATGATGAAGACAATACATGATTCAAGAAATGAACAAGCGGAATTTGATCGGGCCATGGGACTATTTGATGATGAAAAATACTCAGAAGCGATTGATATTTGTCTGAATCTGCTAAACAGTAAAGATTGCAATATTGCTGAATACGAATTGAGGATGCTTCTTGGAATGGCATATTCTTGCGCCGAACAATATAATGATGCCATTACGCAATTGGAAATAGCACTGCAGGAAATTCAGGATAATGAGGAGGATGACCATTTAACTTTGATTATGCTGTACTATTTGGCATCTTCATATTTTGCGGTGGAGAAATTTGATATTTCAATAAATCTTTACGAAAAAGCTAGTCATTATCTACACCACTATGAAGATAGTGGTCAAATTGTCGATTTATGTCGTTTTTTAATTGGCAAAGGTAGATGCTATCTATATCTGGGGATACCTGATAAGGCGTTGCATGAATTTATTAAGGCCGAGAAATATGTGAAAATGATACCATTTGCTGACTATAAGGATAAATATATAAATATGACTAAATTTGAAATAGGGCGTGCCTACGTTTACCTTAGGAAGTTGAAGCTGGCATACAAATATATGACTAATATTGATACTTCCGCAATGGATTCAGGAGACATTGCGCATTATAATTTTACTATTTTTAAGCTTTATGCCCTCCATGGTAATTATAAAGCCGCGGTTCAAATGCATGATAAAGTTAAAGATTTTGGTTCCGCCTGCGATCAATCTGAAATTGCCTATCTAATGGGGATTTCACATTTCCACTTGAAGAACTTTAACGAAGCACGTAGATTTCTTCTCAAAGTTCAGGATTCGAAAGAAGCATATGATTATGTTAAAGCTGGAGTTTCAGGCTTTTTGCGAAAATTAGAAAGGAAATCGCAATAAGAAGTCTGTTTCATGTACTTGGTACCGCCCCCCAGCGGGTGAGTCATAATATCCCTCCTGAGACGCCGCCGACAATAACCGAATCGCCATCTACAAAACAGTTTCGCAACATCATCACCGCTAATCCAAAAACCCCCGCCTTCTATGGATGACTATGTCAAATTATTCAAATATATGTGGGCAAAACGTGAACCACTCCAACAATCACCACCAAACCTGTAGTTGCAAAATATAAATATGATGAAACGAACCCATTTCCCCGTATCCGCATGGCCGGTATCAGGATACATGATGTTTTCAACTTCTGGAATTGTGGATAACTATTATGGATAATTGACAGGTATCCCACAGCTTGCTGCCGATAAAAACAGCGCGATTCTTACAGCAAGAAAATACGGGAGCGGTTTTTTACCACGCCCGATGTGGCGTTGCGAGTGTCGAAAACCATTTTCGAATTATCAACTACCCACTGGTAATTGTAATCGCTGTGGTCGGTCAAAATCACGGTCAGCTCGCTCTTATTTAATACCGAAGCCGTCAGCCGCGACGATTTGAGAGAGGTTTTGTCCCAGTTGACGGCCGGGACGTAAGGATCATTATATTTAGTCTTTGCGCCCAGATTTTCCAGAATCCTGATAACATCCAGCGCCGGTGATTCGCGGATGTCGCAGATATTTTTCTTGTACGCCACGCCGAGGACCATAATTTTGCATCCATTGACCGCTTTCCCATGATCGTTGAGAAGCCCCGTGATGCGATCGACCACCCATTCCGGCATATGAGAATTGATATCGCCGGCCAGCTCGATAAAACGCGCGTAATAGTTGAGCGTTTTCAGTTTCCACGAAAGGTAATGGGGATCGATCGGGATGCAGTGGCCGCCCAGGCCGGGTCCCGGGTAGAATGGCATAAAACCGAACGGCTTGGTTGCGGCGGCGTTGATGATCTCCCAGACGTCCAGTTTTAACCGGCGACACATAACTGCGACTTCATTAACCAGACCGATATTAACCGAACGGAACGTGTTTTCCAGAAGCTTGACCATTTCGGCCGCGCGCGTCGAAGAGACGGCATAAATGGAAGGTATCACCTGCTCGTAATAGGCTTTGGCGATCCGGGTGCATTTTTCCGTCTGGCCGCCTACCACCCGCGGGGTGGTCTTGGTTGTAAAGTAAGCGTTGCCGGGATCGACCCGTTCGGGAGAAAAGGCCAGGTAAAAATCGCGGCCGGCTTTGAGGCCGCTTTCCTCGAGAATCGGCCGGATAACTTCGTCGGTGGTGCCGGGGTAGGTGGTCGATTCGAGGACAATCAGCATATCCTTGTGCAGGTACTTCTTCAGCCATTTGATAGCCGCTATGATGTAGCTGATATCAGGGTCTTTGGTCTTGGATAAAGGCGTCGGCACGCAGATGGAAACGCAGTCCATTTTGGCCAGAAGTTTATCATCGGTAGTCGCCCTGAGGTGCCCCGATTTTACCTGGGGCGCAACACGATTGTCGGGAATGTCGTCAATGTATGATCGTCCGCCGTTTATGAGCTTGACTTTTTCCGTCGAGATGTCAAAACCGGTAACCTTATACCCGCCCTCGGCAAATTCCACCGCCAGCGGCAAGCCGACATATCCCAGGCCGATAATACCGACCCGGGCGCTTCTATCTCTGATTCGATCGATCAGTTTCTTCTTCATACTTGATTCCTGCTTTCATCTTTACGTCGCCAGAAGGCGAGAGTATCTCTCAGGGTGGCGTCGATTTTGATTTCCGGCCTCCAACCGATTTCCCTGTGCGTGGCGCGGTAACTTCCCCGCAAAACAGGTATGTCCGATTTACGATAGAGCTTTTTATCCGTTTTCACCACGATTGATTTTTCGGACAGCGAGATTAGTTTATTTAGTAAGTCGCCGATAGCGCGGGCTTTTCCGGAGCAAAGGTGATATATGCCTCCGGGATTGGCCTTTTCAGCCAGGAGCCGGTATCCCCGGACGATATCGCGCACGTCGGATATATCGCGTTTGATCGAAAGGTTGCCGACCATAACCGGCCTTTTACTCCCGGATTTCTCGGCCGCAACGATTTTCTGACAAAATGAGGGAATAACAAAGTTAGAGTTCTGCCGCGGGCCGGTATGGATGAACGGCCGGACAATTACCACGGGCAAATTGTATTGTTCAATATAGATTCGGGCCAGGTACTCGGTGGCTGCCTTGGAGGCGGCGTAGGGTGAAATCGGGTTGAATAGTCGGTCGGGTTTTAGAGGCATTTCCTCTGGCTTAACCGGGCCGTATATGTTGGGCGAGCTGACATAGATGAGTTTCTTAAGCCACTTTTTCCCTCGGACGGCCTCGAAAATATTGAAGGTTCCCATGACATTAACCCGGAAAGTCATCTCGGCCATATTAAACGATTGACCGACCGAGGCGATTGCGGCCAGATGAAACAGAAATTCCGGTTGCGCTTTTTCGAAGTACGTTCGACACGCTTCCGGATCGGTAATATCGAAACGGTCGATTTTAACCTTTGAGCGGACAGCCTTAAGATTGTCGTCCGGTTCTGTCGGCAGGGCTGCGCCGCGCACCCGGTAACCGTTAGCCAGAAGTTCCTCGGCCAGCCACGAACCTGCAAAACCGCATATGCCGGTAATATAGGCTTTAATGTTTTTCATTCTCCAGCCGCCTCAAATCGGCGTCAACCATCATCTTTATCAAATCTTTGAAATTATGTTCCGGTTTCCAACCAAGTACTTCAACTGCCTTGCTTGAATCGCCCACCAGGTGCTCGACTTCCGCCGGACGGAGGAAGCGAGGGTCTGTGATGACGTATTTTTGCCAATCAAGATCAACACAGCCGAACGCTTCGGCAACGAATTCCCTGACCGAATGGTTTTCGCCGGTGGCGATGACAAAATCATCCGCTTTATCCTGTTGCAGCATCAGCCACATGGCCCGGACATAATCACCGGCAAAACCCCAGTCGCGCTTGGCGTCGAGATTACCGAGGGCCAGCTTGTCGGCCAGACCCAGCTTGATGCGGGCGGCTCCGTCGGTTATTTTGCGCGTGACAAACTCCAGACCCCGGCGGGGCGATTCATGGTTGAAAAGAATCCCGCTGGTGGCGTGGATACCATAGCTTTCGCGATAATTAACAGTGATAAAGTGACCGTAAACCTTGGCCACCCCGTAGGGCGAGCGGGGATAAAACGGCGTCGTTTCTTTCTGCGGCACCTCCTGCACTTTCCCGAACATCTCCGAAGACGAAGCTTGGTAGAATTTGATTTTTTTATTCACCAGCCGGATCGCCTCCAGGACTTTGGTGACGCCCAAAGCGTTGAATTCGCCGGTAAGAACCGGCTGACTCCACGAAGTCGGCACAAACGACTGAGCCCCCAAGTTATAAACCTCGTCCGGCTCAGCTTCCTCGATAACGCTGATGATAGAAAGCTGGTCCAGCAAATCGGCTTGAACCAGATGGATTTTGTCGCGGATATGGCTTATTCTCTCAAAAGACTCGGTCGAGGAGCGGCGAACCATGCCGTAAACTTCGTATCCTTTGGACAGAAGCATTTCAGCCAGATACGACCCGTCCTGCCCGGTAATACCGGTTATTAGCGCACGCATAATATTTCCCCTTTAAATGGGTACAATTTTATGCATCGAATATACAAGTATGGAATATGAGGGTCAAATAGTTTTAAGCGCCAACTCGGGCCAATATAAATCAGGTTGCTTGGGTTCCTTGCCTCGTGTGCGGGTGCATATGGGAAATAACCTGTACTTGAAGCCTCTCTAAAACAATTGATTATGGGCTTGGGAATAAAGGCTTATCGTGATGAGGAAACGTAAAAGTACAATCTATCATTGGCCCTGAGAATGACGATGATTTGCCGGTTTCAGTTTTGCCCCCGTCAGCCGATACAGACATGGCAGGTCTTTATCTTGATATGGGGCCAATATAAATATACCGGTTGTTTATGGGTATGAAAAGTACATCAAACGGGGCCAAAACCACGGATATAACCGCCGGTGAGAAGCAGGCTCTCCAGTTTGTCTCGATGTTCGTGCATGATCTGGAAGGGCCGCTGGTATCTATGAAAACGCTTTTGCGTCTCCTGGAACGGGAGAAGTTCGATCAAAAAAAGCCGGCCCACCAGGCGCTTCTAACTTCTGCCGATATCGCCGTCAACCGCGCCGAAGCGCTTATCTATGACCTTTTAACGGTTGCCCGATCGGGTGAGTCAAACTTGGTTGTTGATCTGAAAGATTGCAACCTGAACCGGCTGATTACCGATAGTTGCCTTATGGCCGAACCTTCGGCGCAGGAAAACCGCGTCCGTATTATGATGAAATTGCCGGAAGAGAATACTGTTGTCCTGGCGGATAGGCTGCTGGTGGAACGGGTACTGGATAACCTGATTTTTAACGGCATCCGGCACACCCCGCCGAACGGTAATGTCACCATAGAAGTCATGCCCGGCAAAACCGAAGTCGAGATAGCCGTCTCCGACACCGGGCCGGGATTTAAGGATATGGACCCGGAAGACCTTTTCACCATATTCAAACAGACTGACTATCGTGTTCGCGGCCTTCACCGCGGGGTGGGCGTTGGCCTATATCTCTGTCGTCTGGCCGTGGACAAAATGGATGGAAATATACAAGCTGAAAACAGCCCCGATGGCGGGGCTTTATTCCGTTTTACCTTACCTATCAGGGGGAAACATCATGAAGACAGAAGCTGACTCATACCTGAAAAGCGGCTCAAACGAAGTCCGAATCCTGGAGTACAAAATGGGCGGCGCTAGTTTTGGGATTAATATTCTCAAGGTCAACAGTATCGTCTCAAAAGTGACGTTGAAAACAACCACCCCGGACTCCCACCCGGCCGTCAAGGGTATTTTCGAAAATCGCGGCCGGGTAATTCCGATTATCGATCTGGCCAAATTCCTGGGTCTGCCGGCCATAGATGAAAGCCATAACGCCAAGTTCATTATCACTGAATTCTTTGAGATATCCAACGGCTTTCTGGTTGAACGGGTTGACTGGATCCATCATTTCAAATGGGAAGACGTCATAGACGCCGACGGCGTTCTGCGTAATCTCGATCACCGCTATGTGTTGGGAATGGTCAAACCGACTGAGGATCACATTATTCTTCTTTTGGACTATGAGTCGATTATCCTTGACCTTTGCCCCACCTTGCAAAAGACAGAGATGTCCAAGGCTGCCAAGCTCGACTTCTCCGGCGAAGGCAGAAAAGTCTTGATCGCCGAGGATTCCCCGTCGGTCCGGGCGATGCTGGCCACGGAACTGGGTGAAATCGGGTTTGAAACCGTGGCTGTGGCCGACGGCATCGAAGCTTTGAATACGCTCAAGCTTGATCCGGAAGCATTCTCAATGGTAATCTCCGACGTCGAAATGCCCAGGATGGACGGGCTGGCGCTAACCGTTGCGATCAGAGACGGCGAGGCCAAGTGTGACAGTAATCTTCCCGTTGTCGTCTATTCCTCAATAGGTGATATGGGTATGAAGAACCGGGCTGAATTCCTGCGGGCTAATGCCCATGTTACCAAGCTTAACGTCGATGAACTGCTCCTTATCGTCAGGGACCTGATTAAAGGCAGCGGAACAAAACATCAGGCGCTTGAGGGAAAGACTGAAAAGGAATACGAAGAAGCTGCAGAAGAGATAGAAGAACTCCAGCCGGCCGATTGAGACCGGCTGGAACGAGTCGTTACCGGTTATAATCACCGTTTTTATTGCTGTCGTACAGGGCTGGACGCAAAGCAGACTTTTCTGATAAGCCTTATTGGTCATCGTTTTCGCCGTTACCTTTCCATGTGCCGATATAACCGGAATCTCTTCGACTTCAGAATACCCGAGTTTAGACAGAATAATCCTTGATAAATCGGCCCGTTTCGATATATTGCTTCAAATCATTGCGGTTTATTTCAACTAACGACTTTGTCGTGCCGGGTAAGGCATACTTTTGCCGTGTGGTTTGCAGGGCAGGAGAAGAAACGGTATGAATATGAAAATCTATTCAGGCGATATTACCGATGCCGAAACTGACGCCATTGTCAATGCCGCCAACAATTATCTCTGGATGGGCTCCGGCGTGGCCGGCGCCATCAAGCGCAAAGGCGGGCAGATAATCGAAGACGAAGCGGTTGCCCTGGGGCCAATCGAAGTCGGCGGAGCGGTGGCAACGTCGGCGGGCAGTCTGCCCCACAAGCATATTATCCACGCCGCCGGCATGGGCAAGGATTTAAAAACGTCAAGCGATTTGGTTTATAAAACCACGAAAAACAGCCTTGAGCTGGCCGAAAAACTAAGCATCCGATCGATAGCTTTCCCGGCTATCGGTACCGGCGTAGGTGAACTTTCCATCACCGACTGCGCAAATACCATGAAAAAAGCGGTTGATGAATTCGCCTTGACCGCAAAGTCAGTCAGCGAAATCCATTTCGTCATTTTCGGGCAGAAAGATACCGAGAAATTTCGAGCAGCATTTAATTGAACATACGACTTACGGCAGATGCGGAGAGGCTGTCCCAAAAGAGCTGTTCTTAATTGCGTCGGCTCCCAGAGAGGTTATTGCGAGAAATTCGCCGGAGGCGAACGACGCGGCAATCTCTTGCGGCAAAGATTATTACAGATTTGAGATCACCACGCTCTCTTCGGTCGCTCGCGGTCAGGGCGGGAGGAAATAAAACTCATAGCAGCGAGACGGGATTAATAAGGTTGACAAATCTATATATTTGGTTATTTTGCCAAATAACCTATTAATCAAGGCGGTTGGTCATGGACAGAAAAACGAAAGACAGCTTCAAGGCACGCGCCAGGATAATCAAGGCGATGGGTCATCCCACCCGGTTGTTTATCGTCGATGAGCTGTCCCGCAACCAACTGTGCGTGTGCAAGTTAACCGAAATGATAGGAGCCGATATCTCGACTGTTTCCAGACACCTGTCAATCCTCAAAGAAGCGGGCATAATAACTGATGAAAAGCGGGGACGGCAGGTTTTTTACATCCTCAGGGTGCCGTGCGTCCTGAAATTCTTCACCTGCGTGGAATCCGTACTAAAATCCAGTGCGGTCCGACAGACAAAACTTTTGGAGAAAAGATGAACTGGAAGTCCGAATGGAAACCTCTGGCGGGGATCGCTATTGTGTTTTTAGGCTTTTTCTATCTTCCAATCGGCTCGGTTCGTTTTGACAACGCTATTGTGGAGGCGTTGTATCTGGTTCACTGGTACGCCCGCGAATGAGCAAAAACATGGCCTTAGAAGGAGAGGTAGGAAAACCAATGAACGATTTGGAAAGTGTCTTACGCGGCATGACCTTGGAATTTTTCGGTTCAGGCAAACACAAGATCAACCTGGAGGTTTTATTTCAAACCAAGGGTGGGGTTTTCTTGGATGTACGCTCTATTCCCGAGCAGGAAACCATTCAATTAACCTTCAAGCATCACAACATTACGGTTTTGCACATTCCCATCGACGAGATACCAGATCGCATAGACGAAGTGCACCGCGACGGGATCGTCGCCGTATTTTGCTCGGCGGGAACCAGATCGGCCATCGTGTACGCATACCTCCGTTCCCTGGGATATGAGAATGTGCGCCTCGCGATCGGCGGCCACGAAGCCGTCACAAACCTCATGTTGCCGGGGGAACTATTGAAGCATATTGGGTAAAACAGGACGTCCTGAAATAAGGAATATCCCATGTTAAAAATCTCTGTAGTCGCCTTGATAATTTTCGCGCTTGCTGTCGTGATGACCATGACCGGGCGTGGCGGAGGCAACTTTTATGTTTTAACTCTTGTGCTGGCAGGCGTCCCGATGCATGAGGCGGCTACAACGGGCCAGTTTGTGCTTTTCACGACCGCCCTGGCGGCATCGATACTCTTTCGCAGACATAAAGTCCTATCGTTACCGCTGGCCTTGTTTTTAGGGGGACTGACGGCAAGTATGGCATTCGCGGGCGGGTTCCTCGCCCAACTTTTCAGTGGTAACGATTTGAAGATCGTGTTTTCGTTTCTCCTAACCGTTGCAGGCCTTATGATGCTCTTTACAAAAGGAGAATGCAGGAAGCAAACAGGCGGCCGTATAGGATACTGGCACCTTATCGCGGGCGATGACGTGTACGTCATCAATCTATGGCTAACAGTTCCCGTTGTTATTATCACCGGCTTTTTCGCCGGGATGGTAGGAGTTTCAGGCGGCTCGTTCCTGGTTCCGCTGATGGTGCTGGCGTGCGGTGTACCCATGGGCGTCGCCGTCGGAACGGCATCGGCGATGGTTGCCGCCACCGCGTTCGCGGGATTTATGGGGCATGCGCTCCACGGTAGTTTTAACCCATCCTGGGCCATACCAATTGCCGCCGTGACAATCGGTGGTGGTGTACTTGGCGGTAAAATTGCACTGAAGACAAAGCCGAAGTGCCTGAGAATTCTTTTTGCCGTAACGACCCTGATCGCGGCGGCGCTTATGATTGTAAATACACTTGTTGAAAGACAATGAGTTCATTGCATATTCGAGCGGCAAGGCTCTCGACATCGAGGAGATTAAAAGACTCCTTGGATAATTTATATTTACCGGGGACAACCGATTAATAATCCGTAATATAATTCATGTGTGGATCGGATCGCATCGGACAGGCGTTATTGGCCTGAAGGAATGCGGCGAAGACCCGGCGGAATATGAGACGATTTGGTATTATTATTGGCGGTTGCCTGCGATCTGCCATTTGACACTTCAGACTATTTACAGACAGGATGCCGCACACACGCCGGCCGGCCCGTAAAGCCAAAAAACGGCGTTTTTTTACTTGCCCTTATTGGATCAAAGACTTAAATTTTGGCGAGAGAGGTTGTCAGGTGGCTAACCCGGTTTTTAATCAAAAATATCATGTTATTGATGGGTAGAGCATAATATCTTTTCGCCTGACCGACAAAGCTGCCCACCTGCCCACCTGCCAACGTAACTATTAAAAAGAACTTGAAAGGAGGGATGCGGCCGAGAAGTATTTCTTTTTGATTTCCCCGCCATTAACTAGAGTAACTAACCTATTGTCAGGAGGTATTAATGCGCAAAGTCGTTACTTTATGCATGATTACCAGCCTGGTCTTACTGCTCAGCGCGAGTGTTGCCTTCGGTGACCAGGATTTTAAGGTAAAAAAGACGACCCTTGAGCCTCGCAAAACGGAATACGCCAGGGGCGAGATTCTGGTGAAGTTCAAGACTGGCGTCAAGGTCATGGAAATCAACAGAGTTCATGCAAAACACGGCGGCTCCGAGATGTACGCCAGCCCGCGTGGTGGTTTTAGGCGGATTAAGGTCCCCGCTACAATGACTGTTGAGGAAGCAGTTAATATCTACCGGGCGGACCCGGATGTTGAGTATGCCGAGCCCAACTACACCTTCCACGCTCTTATGACCCCCAATGATCCGTATTATTCCTATCAGTGGCACATGCCCATGATAAACATGGGACAGGCCTGGGATCTGTCAACCGGATCTGGTGTTGTGGTCGCGATCATCGACTGCGGCGTGGCTTATGAGAATTACGGTTCCTTTGCCCAGGCGCCTGACCTGGCCGGAACCGATTTCGTACAGGGGTACGACTACGTGAATAACGATTCTCACCCCAACGACGACAACGGCCACGGCACGCATGTGGCCGGCACAATCGCACAAACCACCAATAACAGCCTTGGTGTAACCGGTATTGCTTTTGATTGCAGCATTATGCCGGTCAAGGTGCTCGATGCGAGCGGTAACGGGTACCTGAGCGATGTGGCGGACGGTATCTACTACGCTGCGGACAACGGCGCCCATGTCATTAACATGAGCCTCGGCTCAACCTCTTCTTCGTCGACTCTTCAGAATGCCTGTGAGTATGCCTATAACAAGGGCGTCACGATTATCTGTGCCGCCGGCAACGCCGCCAACAGCACGCCACAGTACCCGGCGTCTTATTCGGTGTGCGTATCGGTTTCAGCCGTCAGGTTCGACAGCACGCTGGCTTACTATTCAAGTTACGGCTCCAACATCGACCTTTGCGCTCCCGGTGGCGATGTGAATATCGACCAGAATGGCGATGGTTACGTTGACGGTGTCCTTCAGCAGACATTTGACCCTCCGAATTACACAACCTTCGGATACTACTTCTATCAGGGTACCTCGATGGCAGCGCCGCACGTGGCCGGTGTGACGGCTCTGATTCTATCCAAGGCCGGCGGCGGCGGATCATTGACGCCTGCCCAGGTAAAGAATTACCTGGTGGATAATGTTGTCGACCTGGGATCGTCAGGCTGGGATCAGTACTTCGGTCACGGATTACTTGACGCCTATGCCTCGGTTAACGCGGTCAGCGGCGGCAACGCCCCGGTGGCTGCTTTTACCGGCTCGCCGACTTCCGGTTGCGCTCCTTTGGCGGTCAATTTCACAGATCAATCAACTAATAGCCCGACCAGTTGGAGTTGGACTTTCGGCGACGGCGGAACTTCAACGGCTCAGAATCCAAGCCATACCTATACCGCGGCCGGCACGTATACGGTTGTGCTGACAGCCGCTAACTCCTATGGCAGCGATACCGAGACGAAAACAGGTTACGTCACGGTCAACGATGTTCCGACAGCCGCCTTCACCGGCAGCCCGACATCGGGTGAGGTTCCGCTGACGGTCAACTTCACCAATCAGTCAACTGGCGCCAGTTCTTATTCGTGGACCTTTGGTGATGGCGGCACCTCGACTGCAACCAACCCGAGCCACACTTATACCGAAGCGGGCACTTTCACGGTAGCCCTGACGGCGACCAACTCCTGCGGCAACGACACGGAAACCAAGACTAACTATATCACCGTTACCTGCACTCCTCCGGTGGCCAATTTCTCCGGCAGCTCGACATCGGGTGAGGTTCCTCTGACGGTCAACTTCACGGATGCGTCCACGGGGGCTACCGGTTGGAGTTGGACCTTTGGCGATGGCGGAACTTCGACCGCTCAGAATCCCAGTCATACATACACTGCCGCCGGAACATATACCGTGGCTCTGACGGCAACCAACTCCTGCGGCAACGACACGGAAACCAAGACTAACTATATCACCGTTACCTGCACGCCTCCGGTGGCTGCATTCTCGGGTTCACCGACGTCCGGCGATGCGCCATTGACTGTTAACTTCACCGACCAGTCAACGGGGGCTACCGGTTGGAGCTGGACCTTTGGCGATGGCGGAACTTCGACGGCGCAGAACCCAAGTCATATATACACTGCCGCCGGAACATACACCGTAGCCCTGACAGTGACCAACTCCTGCGGCAACGACACGGAGACTAAGACCGACTACATCACCGTGACCGAGGGTGGCGCCTGGACAGTTATCACTTATGATAACTTCGAAGGCGGAATGGGTGATTATACCGACGGTGGTGGTGATATGTACCTCTATACCCGCGGTACTTATGCCCACCAGGGCAGTAACGCGGCGGACATCCAGGATAATAGCGGCGTTGCTTCGTCATTCTACCACACTGTCGGTCATAATGTATCCGGTTATACCGAGTTGGAAGTTGAATTCTGGTTCTATGCTGTCAGTATGGACAATTCCAGTGAAGACTTCTGGGTTCAGTACTACGACGGCTCCACCTGGCGAACGGTAGCAACCTATGCCCGAAGTATCGACTTTAATAACAATGTCTTCTACAACAAGGTCGTTACCATTTCCAGCAGCCAGTACAACTTCCCGACCAACGCCAAACTTCGGTTCATGTGCGACGCCAGCGGCAACTATGATGACGTGTATATCGATGAAATCGAGTTTAGAGGAATGAGCTCCGGTCCAACGCCTCCGACGGCCGAATTCTCCGGGTCGCCAACTTCCGGAACCGCGCCTCTGGCGGTGACATTCACCGATCAGTCCAATGGCAATCCGACCGGTTGGAGCTGGACTTTTGGTGACGGCGGCACCTCGACCGTACAGAATCCGTCGCACACCTATACCGACGCCGGCACCTATACGGTCTCGCTTACCGCTACAAACGCCTTTGGTAGTGATACCGAGACCAAGACCGGGTACATCACGGTGACAGAGGGTGGTGCCTGGACAGTCATCACTTATGATGACTTCGAAGGCGGAATGGGTGATTATACCGACGGTGGTGGTGATATGTACCTCTATACCCGCGGTACTTATGCCCACCAGGGCAGTAACGCGGCGGACATCCAGGATAATAGCGGCGTTGCTTCGTCATTCTACCACACTGTCGGTCATAATGTATCCGGTTATACCGAGTTGGAAGTTGAATTCTGGTTCTATGCTGTCAGTATGGACAATTCCAGTGAAGACTTCTGGGTTCAGTACTACGACGGCTCCACCTGGCGAACGGTAGCAACCTATGCCCGAAGTATCGACTTTAATAACAATGTCTTCTACAACAAGGTCGTTACCATTTCCAGCAGCCAGTACAACTTCCCGACTAACGCCAAACTTCGGTTCATGTGCGACGCCAGCGGCAACCAGGATGATGTGTATATCGATGAGATTGAGTTCCGTGGTAGTGGTGTGGGTGGCACCAGCCAACAGGCGAAAGCGAATTCACTCATTCCTGATCGATTCTCTCTTTCTCAGAACTACCCCAACCCGTTCAACCCGATAACCCGGATCAGCTTCGCGCTGCCGGAAGCCTCCC
>CAZSYD010000013.1:0-16846 GCA_964611355.1 uncultured Ignavibacteriales bacterium
TAATTTTATATTCTTGTGCCACCGCTGCCAAATCGTTATCGGCTGTAATTAGATAGGATCCCGATTCATAGTCAAAGGTGCTTAAAATTTCGTGAGATATTCCAACTATCGCGGCGGCATCAACTATATCAATATTATTATATCTTTTTATAATCATAATTGCCTCTATTAGATAATTATAATTGTCTAAACTAACAGGACATATATTCAATTTCGTATAATAATCATAAACGCTAATGATAAAACCAACGTAGTCATCATCACTTAGTTTACCTTTTAACCATTTACGTTTCAATATTCCTAAGATTTCAGCTTTTGTGTGTTCAGTTACCCAATGAGCGTTTAATGAATGAAACAATTTGTCTGCTTTATCGGAGCCTTTTTCCTTAATAAATACTTTTACCAGTGCAGACGCATCCCATAGATATACTTCCATTGGGTCCTTGTTATATACTACCATAATGTTAATTACTCACCCTATTTTGGCCAATCATATTCCCTTAACCACCTTCCGATACACCTCCGACCATAATTCGACCGTCGTCCGGCAGCCGCCGAAAAGCCGGTCGGTTTCTTCAGGGCCGACGGCGACCTCGCTGTCATCGTGCTTGTCGAAAAATGCCATCACCCTGACAGCCGATTTAAGTGATTTATTAAACGTAATCATTGCTGAAAATTTGGCCAGCCAGACAGAAAGATGATCGATTTTGGCGTCGGGATAGACGATCGATAAAAACCTCCGCAGTGCTTCCGAAATCGGCATCGGTTCGGGGCCGAATATAGTCAGCGTTTTGTTGTCGGCCCGGTCGGTCTGAAAACATCTGGCAACGATGCGAGCGTAATCCGGGGCCGCCAGAAAATAAAATGACGTTTTCCCCGACCCGATATAGACCGCCTTATTGTGCCGCAAAAAAAGCGGCAGTGATTCGCAAAACCATGATGGCCTGAGGATAGTATAAGTGACGCCTGATGCTTTGAGGGCGTGCTCCGCCTCCAGTTTAACCCTGACGAAAATATACCGGGCGTTTTTTTCATCAACATTGGCGCCGCTTATCTGTACGATCTTTTTGATGCTTGCTTCATTCGCGGCTGCATATATATTTTTTGAACCCTCTTCCTCAACCCGGATATAATCCGCATCCCTCGGCCCGCCCTTAAGGTTGATATAGATGTATTCGCATCCTTCCATCGCTTTTTTCAGACTGGTCGGATCGTCAATGTTGCCGGCGGCGTATTCCACCTTGTCGGCAAATATTTCCCGCGCCCGTTCCGCGTTGGTGGTAAAGAGCCGAAGGTCAAAATTTTCCTTGATTAGCTCCATCGTCACCGGCCGGCCCAGCATCCCGGTCCCGCCGACCACAAGAATCCTTGACATATTCGCTTCCCTTCGGGATGGTGTTGTGAATATTATTTTAAGATAGTTTCGAGATCGAAACCGATCAAGAAGAATTAATTCAGTCGTTCCCGTTTGGCCAGAAAAGCATAAAGCGCTTTGTCGAACGGCGTCGAGCAATCGAGCATATGGTAATCCACCCGGGCCCGGCGGCATTCGGACGAGATCAAATTTGCCGTTTCGTTGAACTGCCGCGTGTAATCCCTGCGTATCTGCCACGGCAGAGTGGTGATTTTTTCGCCGGTTTCCATATCTTCAAAAATTGCCTCGCCGGAGAAAGCGAAATCTTTTTCGCGCGGGTCAAGAACATGGAAGACGATCACCTCGTGACCGCGATGCCGGAAATGTTTTATTCCGGACAGGATTTTACCCGGTTCGTCAAACAAATCGGAAATAATAATCACCAGCCCGCGGCGTTTGACCCGTTCGGCCATCTCGTGAAGCGGCAATGCTATGTCGGTGGTTGATGCTGTTTTCAGGTTGGCGAACTGCTGCAGCAGAACGTGCAGATGCCCGCCGGCCGAGCGGGGTGGAATATATTTATTAATCTTATCGGCGAACGTCACCAGCCCGACCGCATCACGCTGCTTGATCATCATGTACGACAGCGAAGCCGCCAGCGTTAACGCGTAATCGAATTTATTGTGCTTTGACGGATCGGAACTGTACCCCATCGATGCCGAACAATCGAGCAGAAGGTAGGCCTTGAGATTGGTTTCTTCTTCGTACTCCTTGATATAATACCGATCTGACTTAGCATAAACTTTCCAGTCGATATCGCGAATCGAATCGCCCGGCATATACTGGCGATGCTCGGCGAACTCGACGGAAAAGCCGTGATACGGCGATTTATGCAACCCGGCGATAAACCCCTCCACCACCATCCGGGCTTTGAGTTCCATCCCTTTAAGTTTCGAGACAATATCAGGCGATAAGAATTTTCGGTAGTCGGTTTTCATAACTCAGACTTTATTGTCGGATTACTCATTACGTTGCGCTCTAATCGGAACCGATACGCTGTAGAGTTGTGTATAGCACATATCCAGAGGCTGTCTCATAAGTCCCCTGTCATCGCGAGGTCGCCTCGGTGACCGTGACGATCTCTATTCCTTGACCTTCTCCAACAACTTATTCGTAATTGCAATGGTATCGACGCCTTCCGCTTCGGCGTTGAATGACGTTACGATCCGATGACGCATAACCGGAATGGCGGCGAAACGGACGTCCTCAACCGACGGCGTGGGACGGCCGTCAAGAACGGCGCGCGTCTTGGCCGCCAGAATCATATACTGCCCGGCGCGCGGCCCCGCGCCCCACGACACCCAACTCTTGATAAAATCGGGACTTTCCGCCTCACTCGGTCGGGTGAGACGAGCCAGCCGCACTGCATAGGAAACGAGATGCTCCGATACCGGAACCGTGCGCACCAGGTTCTGGAGCGAAATGATTTGTTCGGCGCCCAGGACTTTTTCCAGCCGGGCCGTCGGCGCGGCGGTAGTGGTCATAACGATCTCTTCTTCTTCCGACCGGCTTGGGTAATCGACGTAGATATTGAACATGAAGCGGTCAAGCTGCGCTTCCGGCAGCGGATAAGTCCCTTCCAGCTCGATCGGGTTTTGCGTCGCCAGGACAAAGAACGGCTGATTGAGGCTGTACGTTTCTCCGGCGGCGGTAACCTCATACTCCTGCATCGCTTGAAGCAGCGCCGCCTGCGTCTTTGGAGGAGTGCGATTGATTTCGTCCGCCAGAATGATATTGGCAAAGACCGGCCCACGCACGAATTTGAAACCCCGTTTGCCGGTTGAGCGGTCTTCTTCGATAATTTCCGTGCCGGTGATATCGGACGGCATCAGGTCGGGCGTAAACTGGATACGGGAAAACCTGAGGTCCAGAATTTGGGCCAGGGTGGAAATCAAAAGCGTTTTGGCCAGTCCCGGCACGCCGACCAGAAGGCAATGACCGCGCGCCAGAAGGGCGATCAGAAGCTGTTCGATAACCGCATCCTGCCCGATTATCACCTTGGCGATCTCAGATTTGATCAGGTCATAAGAGCTTTTCAGGTTTTTCAAAGCCTCGATGTCGTCTTGTATATCCTCAGCCATTAGTCCTCCAGAGTATTCTCATTATACGCAATTCACCGTATCTCGTTTCTCCGTTTAACATTTTGAAAAAGGAAAAAGTCCGAATATATATCCGTATTTGCCTAACTTCAATAGGGAGTGCAAATTGTGGATAAATGGTTTAACCGAGCCTTTATTGCATTGGCGTAACAGCCTTTGGTATAAGCAGTTGGTCACATTTCCACAATTTTGCGGAAATTATCAACATTTTCACTTAACGGTCTCGGTCTCTTCTTTTTCCTTGCGAACCTTATCGGCGATATCGGAATACTTGGCTGTGCCGGAATCAGCGTTTTTCATGTTGCAGGAGCCGCAGAATATCGCTCCCTGTTCGATAACCAGGGACTTTGTTTTCAGATCGCCGGAAATTTCGGCCTTGGCCTGAAGTTCAACCTTTTCCGAGGCGATGATATTACCGTTGACTTTGCCGGCAATGGTGGTGTTTTTGCAGTTGACTTCCGCCTCCAACTCACCCCCTGCGCCGACCGTAACGGTATCGGAACAGATCACCTGTCCCTTGATTTTGCCGTCAACGCGCAACGGTCCCTTGACGTCGATGGTTCCGGTTATTACCGAATCCTTACCGATAATAGTGTTCATCTTCCCATCCGTTTTTAATTCTGGTGGTTTACCTTGTTTGATCTTCATGGATAAAATACTTCATAGGGTTAACTGCTTTTTTGTTGACTCTGATTTCATAATGAAGATGCGGCGCCGAACTTATCCCCGTATTGCCGGATAATGCGATCCGCTGTCCGGCGAAAACCGTATCTCCCTTTTGTACCAAGAGATTGCTGTTGTGACCGTAGACGGTCTCGATGCTGTCGCCATTTTGCAAAATGACGGTCTGTCCGAAAACCTCGTCAAACCCGGCGAATTCGACCGTGCCAAAAGCTGTAGAGTAGACCGGCGTTCCTTCCGGCAAAGCCAGATCGACGCCATGGTGCTTTTTGCCGGGGATATCGGAGAAACCCCGTGATATCCAGCCGGTTGCCGGCAGGCCGTCCGGTATTGGCGATGTCGGCGGCAGAGTGCGCGATATGCTTTTGAGCCGCGGTTTCCGATCGGGCGTCGACATGGTGTCGCTTTCAATGTAAAGATCGGCGAGAAGCACCGAATCGAGTCCCGCCATGGCGGTAATGTCAGCCATTAATTGCCTTGTCTCCGAAAGCGACTGTTCCAGTATCTGGACTCTGTACTGGTAACGCCTGAGCGATTCGTTCTCCTCGGCCAGGCGGTCGGCTTCGGCCGCCTTAGCCAGCACTTCGTAGTAAATGGCGATGTAAAGTATCGGCGCCAGGATAACCACTATCAGAAAGGCAAACAGTACGCGATAAAGCCAGAGCGGCAGGCGAAACCGGCGGGGTTCGCTTTCATCATCCGGCACTACAAGGAATGTAATATACTTTCCGGACATTGGTTTCCTTTACGCTATCTTCCTGAACAGATCCAAAAGGCGACTTAAATCCTCATTCCCGTAATATTCAACTTCGATACGGCTTTTCTTCAGACCCGGTACGATTCTTACTGCGGTACCGAGGGTATGTTTCAAAAATGTTTCGGCGTCTTCGATTGCAGGCGATTTGCGTTTGACCGTCAGCCTGTGTCGTTTGGTTTTTCGCGCCAGAGATTCGGACTGGCGAACCGACAATGTTTGTGAAATTATCCGCTGCGCGATCCGATCCCGCATGGTCGGATCGGCCACCGAAAGAATCGCCCGGGCGTGGCCTTCGCTCAGCTTTCCTTCCGCCACCATTTGCTTGATATTATCGGGAAGAGTTAGAAGCCGGAGGGTATTGGCCACCGAGGCGCGGTTTTTGTGGACCCGGCCGGCCAGTTGCGTCTGCGTCAGACCGCACCGGTCAAGGAGCGACCGGTAGGCTTCGGCGGTTTCAATCGGGTTGAGATCTTCGCGTTGCAGATTTTCCTCCAGCGCGATCTGGAGCATATCGGTTTCGTCAATATCGTCAAGCACTACGGCGGATACTTTTTCCATGCCGGCCAGCCTGGCGGCGCGGAAGCGTCTTTCACCCGCCACCATCAGGTAGCCTGCGCCGTCTTTTATAACCAGAATCGGTTGCAACATCCCGCGCGCTTTGATTGAATCGGCCAGCTCCTGAATACTTCCCTGATCAAAAGATTTGCGCGGCTGGAAAGGATTGGGAGCGATTTTCTCAAGCGGCAAAAAGCGCCATTGTCCGCTTTTTTCGTCATCCGGCGATCCGGTCGGGATTAATGCTTCCAGTCCGCGCCCAAGTGCAATCTTACCCATGGCTGATTATCTCCTTGGCAAGTGAGATATAGTTCTGCGCCCCGGTCGAGAGGATGTCGTAAAGAATAATCGGCTTACCGAAACTGGGCGCTTCCGACAAACGAACGTTGCGACTGATGGTGGTTGCATAAACCTTGTCGTCGAAATACCTGCGCGTCTCATCGGCCACCTGGCGCGAAAGGTTAAGCCGGCCGTCGAACATGGTCAAAAGCACTCCCTCGATTTTCAAATCCGGGTTAAGATGCCGCTGTACCAGGTTGATGGAATTGAGCAACTGCCCCATTCCCTCTAAAGCATAGTATTCACATTGAATTGGTATTAATATGGAATCGGCGGCGGTGAGGGTGTTAAGCGTCAGAAGGCCCAGCGAGGGAGGACAATCTATAATAATATACTCGTAATCGTTAGTTATTGAAGATACGGCCTCTTTCAGTTTATGCTCGCGCGCAACCATCGGCACCAGCTCCACCTCGGCCCCGGCCAGGCGCATATGCGACGGCAGCAGGTTGAGATAGGGCAGTATGGTCGGTACGATAACCTCGGCGATTTTGGCCCGGCCGATGAGAACTTCATAAGCGGTATTGTCCGTCTCCTCGGGGTATATACCAAGGCCGGAACTGGAATTGGCCTGGGGATCTATATCTATGAGAAGGGTTTTTATTTCCGCTGCCGCCAGGCAGGACGCCAGGTTAATCGCCGTGGTGGTTTTGCCGACCCCGCCCTTCTGATTGGCGACGGCCATTATTTTCCCCATAGTCGCCTCGCTAAAAATATCCTTGTCAGGTAATTAGGGTAGAGAAATTAAAAGCGGCCGGCAACAGTTTTTTTAAAAAATCTCCGCTCTTATCAGATGCCGGGATGGCACGTTATCTATTGAATAGATAATGGATTGGACTGATGGGAAAAATGTTTGCGGCAAGCCTGGCCCGAAATAGATAAGACGCGCATCGTCGGAGGCGGAGTTTTTGATGGAACGTATAAGTTTTTCGTTGATGGCTACCCTGCGCAGGGTAATGATTGAATATTTTATCGATCTGTCGTCAAATCCGATATCGTCCTTGACTACCGTCGCTTTAAGTTTTAAGCGGCTGAGGAGTAATATAAGAAAATCTGCTTTTTTCTGCGATCTTTCGGTTAAAGTTAGGCCAGCGGTTTTTTCTGAGAGCAGAAGCGGTATGGCCGGTATTCCCCAGCCGGAGCCGATATCGAGAATCGGTCCGCATTTCCGGTCGATCCATCCAAGTTCAACGGGAATTAACGATTCGGCGGCCATTATCCGAAGATCATTGATTTCAAGATTGCGGGAATAAAGATTAAAATTCTTATTCCCCCTGGCTACCTCGCTGAGATAAAACTCCAGCTTTTCTTTTTCAAGGTATTTTTCGATTAGATTTTTCGATTCAAATTTAGTCATTGCGGAAGCCGTTTCACGTGAAACAGGGGGCCCCTGAACCCCCCCTCTTCGCTCCTTCACCAGGATTACCAGTAGGCCAAAGTGAATTTTCTATCTTTTTAGAGCCGTTTCCCTGTTCTCGCGTTTGCTGAGATAAATCATCAGCACGGCAACATCGGAAGGCGTTACGCCTTCGATTCTGCCTGCTTGTCCCAAAGTTTCAGGACGGAACCGGTTCAGCTTCTCGATTGCTTCTCTTTTCAGGCCGGATAAGGCGTGGTAGTCAATCGATTGAGAGATTTTTATCCCTTCGCTTCGGTGGTGGCGTTCTATTTCCCGATCTTGCTTGCCTAAATATCCCTTGTATTTGATAAGGATAATCGCCTTTTCGAGAATTTCTCGACTGCCATTTAGCCCGTTTCCTGATAATTCAAAAAGATGCTCTATTTCGAAATCCGGCCGGCAGATAAGATCGGCCAGGCTCATGCTCCCTTTTTTAGTCCGCAGGCCGAAACGGCCTTTTATTATCCGGCTGTTGAATTGGGTCCCTTTCAGATACGAGATTATCCGATCAAGCTCGTTTTTCTGCCGATTAATAATTGATAATTCATCTTCGGTATATATTCCGAGTTTTTTCCCGTAAGGAGCCATTCGGTCAAGCGCGTTGTCTTCTCTTAAAGCGAGTCGATATTCGGCCCGGCTGGTGAACATCCGGTACGGCTCCGAGATATTGCGCGTAACCAGATCATCAAGAAGTACCCCTATATATGCTTCGTGTCGTCCCGGAACGAACGGCTGCTCATTATTAATATAAAGGCAGGCGTTTAGACCGGCGACCAGACCCTGGGCCGCCGCCTCTTCGTATCCCGAAGTTCCGTTAATCTGGCCGGCCAGAAACAGCCCCGAAATGATCTTTGTCTCGAGCGACGGCCTGATTTGATAAGGCGGCACAAAATCGTATTCGATGGCATATCCGGGTTTGGTGATAATCGCCTTTTCCAGCCCAATGATTGTTCTAACGGCTTTCCGTTGAATGTCTTCCGGGATCGACGTAGCAAAGCCGTTAGGGTAGATTTCATCGGTGCCGTTTCCTTCCGGTTCGATAAATATCTGATGTCTGAGCTTTTCGGGGAAACGAACGATTTTATCCTCGATTGAAGGGCAGTACCTCGGCCCGGTTCCCTTTATTTGTCCGGAAAAAAGGGGCGCCCGGTCAAGATTTTCGCGAATTATTTCGGCCGTATCCTGCGTCGTATAAGTAAGATAACAAAGGCTGTCATTGTCGAAATCGATGGCTTCTTGATAGAAATGCGAGAAAAACGGCGCCGGCTCGTGGCCGGGTTGCGGCTCGACCTTGCCATAGTCGATACTTTTTCCGTCAATCCGTGGGGGTGTTCCTGTTTTTAACCGTCTGGTTTCAAGACCGACCCGGTTGAGCGATTCGGTCAGACCAATGGCGGCCGGTTCGCCCCGCCGGCCGGAACGAATCTGCTTTGTACCGATATGAATCAGGCCGCCCAGAAAAGTTCCGGTAGCCAGAATGATCGCTTTAGCGGACAGGCTGTTCCCTTTTCGCAGGACAACACCCACGGCGGCGTTATTTTCCACTATCAGGCCGACTGCCTCATCTTCAATTATTTCCACGCCGGGCAGCCGCGATACGAAGTTCGACACGTATTCACAGTGTTTCCGCCGGTCGCACTGAACCCGGGTGGATCGGACAGCCGGGCCTTTCGACAGATTCAGCCGCCGGAACTGGATTCCGGCATAGTCGGCGGCTTGCCCGATAATACCGCCCAGAGCGTCAACCTCGCGCACCAGATGGCCTTTTCCGACTCCACCGACGGCCGGGTTACACGACATAAGGGCCAGCTTGGTTTTGTCCATTGTCACCAGCCCGACCTTCATTTTCATCCGGCCGGCGATTCGGGTCGCCTCGGTACCGGCATGTCCGCCGCCGACAATCAGTATGTCAAAATCACATTCCGTCATCACGAAGCTTTATACGAGGAGTAAGCCGCCGGGTCAAGGAAAAATTGCTTTTTGGCTGCCGCCATAAACGGCCTTATATCCGGAGTTTTCCTTGTTGCACGTGAAACATGAAGTCGATTCCCTAAAGGCATTCATCATACCCTGACATTATCTGAATTTTATTTGCCGATACAGAAACTGGAAAAAATCTCATTGAGTATCTCCTCGGTATAGATATTACCGGTGATTTCGCCGATTTGATCTGCCGCCTGACGCAATTCAAAGGAAACAATCTCAGGCGGCGCACTGGTCATTTTCTTTATTTTTTTCAGATATGCGAGACAGCGGTCGATTTTTATCTTGTGCCGATGTGATGTAACTACCAGCGAATCGGTCAGATCGGCTAAACCCGCCTTTTTATATATTAAAGATAGAAGCCGCTTGATTCCGCGTCCGGTCTTTGCTGAAATAACGCAAATCTCGAGATCGCTTTCCAGAGCATCCAGCCATTTTTCTATTCGTTTACTTTTTTCGGGCAGAAGGTCAACCTTGTTCAGGGCGATAATAAGTTGACGATCCTTCGCAGACACTAATTGAGGCGGTTCTTGATATCCGGCTGTCAGGTCGAAAATATAAATTACCAGGTCAGCCTTATTGATGAGCTGTTGCGAGCCTTTGATACCGGCACGCTCCACCCGGCCGCGGCCTTTACGCAACCCGGCGGTATCAAAGATCTCCACCGGCAGGCCGTCGATATCAATCCATTCCGACAAGTAATCGCGGGTCGTTCCCGGAATCGAGGTCACCAGGGCCCGATTTCGCCTGACCAGGCGATTGAAAAGGGACGATTTCCCGGCATTGGGAGGACCAAGAATAACCACCCGGTAACCGTCCCGGATAATCCTGCCGGTCTTGTATCCTTCCGCTAAGTTTTCAAGATCATTAATAATTATGTCAATCTCTTTATTGAGGATCGAACGGCCCATTCTGCCGACGGAATCTTCGTCCGGGAAATCGATATCGGCCTCAATTTCTGCTAAAAGACGGACGATTTTACTTCTAAGCCCGGTAATATGTTTGCCGTAATTTCCCAGAAGATGTTCCCGCGACAGCCGATACGCCAAACCGGTTTTGGACGATACGATATCAGCTGCCCCTTCCAGTTTTGTCAGGTCGACGCCGTGATTGAGAAATCTTCGCAGAGAAAACTCACCCGGTTCAGCAGGGCGGCAGTTATATTTTAAGATGTTATCCAGTACGGTATTAAGGGAAAACTGTCCGGCGTGGCAATAGATTTCGACCATATCTTCACCGGTAAAACTTTTTGGCGCTGGCATATAGGTCGCCATAATTTCATCAAGAATATCACTGTCATTATGACCGGCAATTCTGCCAAAACGGAGAAGATATGGTACGGGATGCGATTTTTTCTTCCGAGGAATAAAGATTTTTTTTAATATATCAAGCGCGGATGGCCCGGAAATTCGGATAATACCAATTCCGCCCGAGCCAGTCGGGGTGGCGATAGCGGCGATGGTGTCGTTATCGTTTTTTTTTTCGCCCGCGTCATGTCTTTTCCTCAATAACTTTGACCTCGGCCTGCTGCCTGCGAACCAGCATCGTCTCAAAGAAAGAGATAATCGAAAACGAAGTCCAGTAAAGCACCAGTCCGGCAGGGAATTTAAAAGATATCCACCCGAAGAAAAGCGGCATGGCATAGACCATCAATTTATTTTTTGGGTCGGTCATGGTCAGCTTTTGCTGGATAAACATGACGACCACCATAATAATCGGCAGAATATAATAAGGGTCGGGTGTGGACAGGTCTGTAATCCACCCCGCAAAGGACGCTCCCCGAAATTCAATCGTAGTCCTGAAAACGGTGAAAAGAGCAAAAAATAGCGGCATTTGCGGCAGCATGGGGAGACATCCGGAAAGCGGGTTGGCCCCGGCTTCTTTGTAAAGCTTCATCATATCCTTGTTAAGCTTGGCCGGATCGTTTTTCAATTTTTCCTGCAACGCCTTCATTTTCGGCTGGAGATCTTTCATTTTGGCCATGGCGATGTTTTGTTTTCTTGAGAGAGGGTAGGTGATGAGCTTGATCAGAAAAGCGAAGATGATAACCACTATACCGTAATTGGAAATAACACTGTATATCTTCGGCAAAAGCCATATTATAGCGATCGAAAAAGGCTTGATTATAACCCAGCCCAAAGAGGATAGTTCTTCCAGGCCGATGTTATAACTTTTGAGAATCTTATATTCGATCGGTCCGACGTAGAGGGTATAGGAATCGCTTACGGCGCCGTAATTCGAGATCGGCATATTGAGGGCTGCTGAAATTTTCCGCACGTCAATCGATTTTCCGTTGATCTTGGTTTCTCGCTTCGTCCCTTTGGCGATTATCCCGTCGGCGTCGCGATTGCGGGGGATCATCACGGTCGTAAAATACTTCGTCCTAAGTCCCGCCCAGACCGTATAGCCGGGGATGTTTTCGTTCATAACGCCGTTATCAAAATCATCGAAATCCCGATGATCGTCCATCATCGCCACAGCTTTATAATAGCCGTAATCGTCTTTCAGGTTTTTTTCAGTCGGCGGCGGCGTTATTCCCCAAACGAGTTGATAAGACCTTTCAAATCCGAAACTTTCGATTTGCTCAATAGTAAGATTAAATTCGATATCATACCGGTCGGGATTAACTGTGTAGGTTTTAACAATTCTGCCGCCATCGGCGTTATTATAGACGAATTCGATTTTTTGCGGTTCGGAACCTGCCGAAAGCTCGAAATCTGTCCTATCGCATTCAAAAGCCAGGCGGTTAGCTATAAATGATCCGCCGGAAGTTTCAAAATCAGGCACAACTTTGTCAGCATCATCTGCCATAATGACACAACCATTACCGTTATATGTATATTTTTGAAGAATAATTTTTTTTAAGCCGCCGCCATAATTGGAAAAGGTCAACTCATAGATCGGAGTGGTAACCGTAAAGGTTCTTTCCGGAATGAGTGAATCGACGGCCTTAATAGAAGCCATTGTCTTGGCGATATCTTCTGATTCGGGCGGCGTTTCTTTCTTCACCGGCATGGTAGTCGGTTGAGTTTCGGTAACAGTCAGGCTGTCTGCGGGGTGTTGGCCGGCAATTTCCTGTTGGGAAGGCTCTTCGGTAAGCCCAAGGTACTGTGAAATCTGTGTCCAGAAAACCAGGATCAGGACGCAAATAATAATCGCAATGATTGTCTGTTTATCCAAACTTACCTCTTATATTCTATTTGACCGGATCGTATCCGCCCGGGAAAAACGGGTTGCAGCGAAGTACCCGCTTGATGGTCATAAAGCCGCCTTTCAGGGCACCGTATTTTTGGATGGCGTCGAGCCCGTACCTTGAGCAGGTGGGATAATAGCGGCAGGAGGCGAACAGGCTGATTACCGGGCTGAGAAAGAGGCGATAAAGATATATCAACCCGAGGAAAAGAAAAGCGAGCGGTGAGGGCCGCTTTTTAGTTCCAGCCGAAGTAATTTTCGAAATCGTCAAGAAAAACTTCCTGTTTAATATTAATATCTTCGACGCCGGTCGGTTCAACCCGGATGATATAATCATATCCTGTTTCGATCCGGTGCCGATTACTTCTGATTATTTCCCTGAGCACCCGTTTTATTCGATTTCTTTTGACGGCGCCGCCGCATCCTTTGGGAACCATCAGGCAAAACCTGTGGATTTTTATTGCATTGCCCGGGTCGTTACCCTTTGTATTATCCCGTTTGGCCAGGATTTCCGCGCGGTAGAAAACAAGCCGCTTGCCTCTGAAAACGTCACGGCGGGCAAAAACGGCTTTTATATCTTTTGCTTTTTTCAACCGGCATTCTGCCGGCAACCTGTTTCCCACTTTATTTCTTGCGGCCTACCTCGGGAGCGAGCCGTTTTCGCGCTTTGGCTCGCCGGCGAGCCAGGACCCTGCGCCCGCTTTTGGTGGACATCCGCTTGCGAAAACCGTGATCGTTTAATTTCTTGCGGTTCGACGGCTGATATGTTCTTTTTGGCACTTTTTTTACCTGCTGCTACAATAAATTCCAGAACTCCAATTATAACAAATCCCCCCTGACTGTCAAGGCCAAAAGGCATACCGAAGAATTTGTTGCTTATTCTCTGCCGATATCTATTCCGGCCAAATTCCGCCTGATTATCATGGTTGACCATGTTCCGGAAAAGAATGGTATGAAGCTATTGACCATAAAAATTAATGGTATATGATTGGCAAAGTGGATATAGAAATGATAAGGAGGGCTTAACCATGCTGCTGGAAATGCAAAAAGGTATCCTGTACGGTCCGATCGATTCGCGGCGGCTGGGTAAGTCGCTGGGGATAAACCTGTCGCCGTATAAAAATAAACTGTGCTCGTTCAATTGTATCTATTGCCATTACGGCTGGACAAAAAGACATACGCTCGATCATACGCCGTATATTGATGATCTTCCAAAGGTGGGCGATGTGGCGGCGGCGGTAGAACAGGCGATGAAGTCGCCGCTTGAGTTTGCCTATGTTACTTTTTCCGGCAACGGCGAGCCGACCCTTCATCCCGACTTTCCGGAAATGGTTGAGAAAGTCGTAAGACTAAGGGATAAATATCGCCCCGAGGCAAAAGTTGCGCTGCTGTCGAACTCGTCCGGGTTGCTCTATGATGGCGTGAGGGAGGTTGTCCCTCTCCTCGACCTGCCGGTGTTCAAACTCGACGCCGGTACGGAAGACGTATTTAAGATTATAAACAGGCCGGCTGAAGGAATGAGCTTTGAAACTTTGATTGAAAAACTTACTTCAATCAAAGATATATATATTCAGACGGTGATGATTGACGGTGAACCCTGCAACATTAGTGAGACAGAATTAACTGCCTGGTTCGGTTATCTTGAGCGGATCAGGCCGGTCGAAGTTCACATTTATTCGATAGACCGCCCGGTGCCGGGAGAAAATATCAAACTGGTATTGCCGCAAAAACTTGAAGAGATCGCCGAACGCGGGCGGGAAGAAACCGGCGTAACAATACGGGCCTTTTATCCCGGGAAGAATAGTTGATATGTCTACGGGTTTCCAATGGCCGTATGGTGACGACCGGGTTGTCTCTATAATGTAATTCCGATTGATTCCAGGAATTCCCTGTCGTCTTTTTCCGGGCGGGTGTGCCAGCGGTTGTGCATCCAGATCCATTGTTCGGGATAAAATCGAATCAGATTTTCAATGATATTCGTCATGCGGCAGGTGATGCGGTAGATATTTTCGCGTGTTCTTTTTCGTGATTCGGGAACAAGCTCCTTGCCCATGATGATCCTGTATTTTCCGCCGGGAAGCGACAGGCAGAATATCGGTATGAAGGCCGCGCCCGAGATCAGTCCAAGTTGAGTCGGGCCGGTCGGCGTTTTGGCCGGGCGGCCGAAAAACGGCGTCAGTTCTCCGCCTACGCGAAACGAATCGGTGTCGATTAAAATGCCGATAACATACCCTTCTTTTAGGTATCGCAAGACCGTTCTTGGTGAAGCGTCCGTTCTGATATTGACAATCCCCATTGACTGCCGGTTGGAGACGAGCATCTTGTCAAGTCTTTGGTCATATAATTCCCGACCGATTACGGCTGTCTTGTATTTAGATTGTGCGCAGTAGGCGGCCAGAAGCTCGAAATTGCCGATATGGCCGGTGAAAACAACGATCCCCCTGCCGCGCTTATAAGCATTCCGTAGATTTTCCTCGCCGAGGACTTCGATATCAGGCCGGATTTGAGTATGGTAATAGCGCCGGATACGCATTGCTTCGGTTATTGCCCGTCCGAAAGTAATGAAACAGCCGCGCGCGATTTCTTTTTTTCGCTTGATGGAAAGCTCATCGCCGAAAGCCCTGTCAAGGTTTGTCAGGGTTTTATGCCTTTCCGCTCTATGGGAGAGGTAAGTTGTAAGTCCCAGCGTTTCTCCCAGAAAGAGGGCCGGTTTCCGCGGCAGGAGATTAAAAAACTTGGAGAGTGATCGGGCGGCGAAATATATGAGGTTGTTTTTCAGGTGCCCGGCCACGGCTCAGACCAGTTTTGATTTGAGCACATCATGCAGATGGATAATGCCGATCGGGCGATGCGCCTGATCGACGGCCACCAGCGATGTTATCTTATACTGCTCGCACTGAGCCAGGACCTCATCGAGGATGGCGTCGGGATCGATGGTTTTCGGATTTCGGGTCATAACCTCGGAGATACGGCGATTGAAGAACTCCTCGTCCCGTTCCGAGAGGCGGCGCAGATCGCCGTCGGTGAAAATACCCGCCAGTTTGTTTTCCCGGTCAACGACTACGGCGATGCCAAGCCTGCCGCGTGACATCGTAATGAGGGTGTCCTTTACAGACGTTGATTCGCCAACGATTGGGATTTTTTCGCCGGTGTGCATCAGGTCGGAGACGCGCATCAGAAGCCGTCGTCCCAGGGTTCCGCCGGGGTGAAGCCGGGCGAAATCCTCCGATGAGAAACCGCGCCGGCGAAAAAGCGCCACGGCCAGGGCGTCGCCCATCACCATTGCGGCCGTCGAGGAAGCCGTCGGAACCAGGTTATTCGGACAGGCTTCAGCCGGGACGGAGCAGTCGATGACGATATCGGATCGTTCGGCCAGCGATGAATCGATTTGACCGGTTAGCAAAATAATCTTAATTCCCAGCCGCTTAAAGACCGGAATCAGTTGATAGAGTTCGGAGGTGTCGCCGGATTTGGAAATAGCCAGAACGATATCGCGGGTGGTGACGATACCCAGATCGCCGTGAAACGCTTCGGCCGGGTGAAGAAAGAGAGCCAACGTGCCGGTCGAGGAGAACGTGGCGGCGATTTTTTTGCCGACGATACCTGATTTCCCCATGCCGGTCACGATTACCCGGCCTGGTGTTTCGAGAATGGTATCAACGGCGGCAACGAAATTTTCGTTAAGCCGCTCAAGCAGTCCGGCCACCGCCTCGGCTTCTTTTTTGATTACATCTCTGGCTGTTTCAAGTGTCATTTTCCTGAGAAATCGGCCGGATACAGCCTTCTCCCTTTGAAATAAAGATCGAGCGCCTCGCGCACGGCGCCGTGCCCGCCTTTTTTATCGGTAACGTAATCGACGATATCTTTCAATTGCGGACAAGCATCCCTGACGCAGATTTTTACCCCCGTTTCCCGCATAAGCGGAATGTCGAGAATATCGTTGCCGATAAATGCCGTTTCGGACAAGTTGATTTTGATACCGTGTTGTTTAACGTATTCTTTCACCAGCCTGGCTTTATTGCCCCGATTCTGGATAACGTGTTTGACGCCGAGGTCTTTCATCCGGCTGGTAGTGGCCGCTGAAGGCCGATTCGACATGATAATCACTTCCAATCCGGCTCGCATCGCCAGTACCATGTTGAGACCGTCGCCGATATGAAATTGTTTTAATTCAAATCCGTTGGGGCCGATATAGAGATGGTCATCGGTCAGCACCCCGTCAACGTCGAGAATAATCGCCTTGATTCCGGCCAGCTTTTTCTCCAGCCTGGTTTTGGTAAGGTAGATTTTCTTTTTACGGTCAGTCATAGATCATGATCTCACGATTTTTATAACCTGCTCAAGCAGCGTCGGCATTAGCTTCAAGGGAAGCTGGGAGGCGGCATCCGATTTGGCGATCTCCGGTTGAGGATGAGTTTCGATAAATAACC
>CAZSYD010000013.1:16946-20716 GCA_964611355.1 uncultured Ignavibacteriales bacterium
GAGGCGGCATCCGATTTGGCGATCTCCGGTTGAGGATGAGTTTCGATAAATAACCCGTCGATGCCGACCGCGGCAGCCGCTCTGGCCAGCGGTATGATAAATTCCCTGTCGCCGCCGGAACGATTTCCAAGGCCGCCGGGACGCTGAACCGAATGCGTGGCGTCAAATATGATCGGGTAGCCTGACTGTCTCATTATCACCAACGACCGGAAATCAACTACCAGGTTGTTGTATCCGAAAGTTGTTCCCCGCTCGGTCAGCATGATTTTTTTGCCGTTCAGTCCCGCTCCTTTTTCGGCCGCTTCACACATATTCTCCGGCGACATGAACTGCCCCTTCTTGATGTTGACCCATTTGCCGGTGGTGGCCGCCGCTTTTATCAATTCGGTCTGGCGGCAGAGAAAAGCCGGTATCTGTAAAATATCCATATCCCCGACCAGGTCGATTTCAGACGTTTCGTGAATGTCGGTCAGAAGCGGCAGAGAAAGATCGGTTTTGACTTTACTCAGGATTTCGATGGCTGCTTCATCGCCGATAGTGGCAAACGAGTCGCCGGAGGTGCGATTGGCTTTGCGGTAAGAAGACTTATAGACCAGCGGCAGATCGAATTTAGCGCAGAGTTTCTTAAGAAAGCCGGCTGTTTCAAGGGTAATGAATTCGTCTTCAACGACACAGTTGCCGGCAATCAGGAAGAAATTCTTGCCGATACCTATCTGATCAATTAGTTCGCCCATGCGCAAGTAAATATATGCAGGCGTTTTGACTTCGGCAAGCGGTTTCGATGATTGATAAAATCGCTTGACTTTCCGTATTACAAAGTAATAATTGTTGTTTTACCATTCAACTATGGGTTAAGTCAACTATGAAGAAAACCAAGTCTGAAATCGTTACTTTCAAGGCCGATCCGTCGCTGGCCGAGTCGCTGAACGGAATCGCCAACAAGTCGGCATTTATTCGCGCGGCGGTGACGTCCGCCCTGGGGGTATCCTGTCCCCTATGCCAGGGATCAGGTGTACTGACTCCAAACCAGAAAGAGCATTGGGACGACTTTGCCGCTCACCATAAGGTTGAAGAATGCGACGACTGCCATGAATTGCGCCTGACCTGCTCCTTTGACCGGAAACAGGCCCGGGGCTCAAACCGGTAGAGTTAGGAAAAACGAGAAAATGCTATTTACGCGAAAAGATATCGCCCTGTCCTGTCTGATAGTCCTGTTGGCTTTTTACGGTATGATGCCGGCATTGAGTCAGGCTGAGGAAGCGCCAGGATATGGCGGGGTTATCCATGTTTATGTCGGGATTGCGCCGCAGGCGTATTTCGTGGAGCGAATAGCCGGGAATAATACTCTTATTGAGGTCAGTGTCTTACTTGCGCCGGGGCAGTCGCCCGCTACATATGATCCGACCCCGAAAAATATGGCAGGGTTATCCAAAGCCGATGTTTATTTTCTGACGGGGCTCCCGTTCGAAAGAAAGCTGATAGAAAAGGTGTCAGGAATGATAAAGGATTTCAACGTCGTTGACACCCGTGAAGGGATTGCTCTGCGTCAGATGGAAGAGTATTATCACGAACCTGATCCTCATGGTCATCATGGACAAAAAGGCGCTCGCGATCCCCATATTTGGCTCGATCCGCAACTGGTTAAAATTATATCCCGGAATATCTCCGATGAACTGGGGCGGCTCGATCCCGCTCACGCCGGAGAGTATGAAGGAAACCTTAAGAAGTTTGAAGTCGACTTGGATAAAGTCGATTCGACCATAACCGAAATGCTGGCTCCGTATAACGGCTCGTTTTTCTGTGTCTTCCATCCGACCTTCGGCTATTTCGCCGACCGTTACGGGTTGAAGCAGATGGCGGTCGAAGCAGCCGGTAAGGAACCGGGCGCGGGGAAAATGGTTGATATGGTTAAGATGGCCAAAAAAGATGGTATCGGGACCATAATCGTGCAGCCGGAGTTTTCGTCCAAATCGGCTGAGGCAATAGCGCGTGAGATAGGAGGCAAGGTGGTAACGGTTAATCCCCTGGCCCGTGATTATCTTAATAATCTCGTCTTAATGGCCGAGTCAATTCGTGATGCTCTGGGTGAGAATTAAGGGTCATAAAGGAAAACAATATCATGCCTGTGAAAAACGACCCTCCTGCGATATTAGTCCGGGATATGACATTTTCATACAATAGTGAAATCGTGCTGGAAGACGTCAACTTTAGCGTCGACGAACGCGATTACGTTACGGTCGTCGGTCCCAACGGCGGCGGCAAGACAACTCTTTTGAAGTTGATTCTGGGCTTGCTCAAACCGGATAAAGGCGAGATCAAGGTTTTCGGTATATCGCCCAGGCAAGCTCGTCCTCAGATCGGGTATGTGCCTCAGCAGTTCCATTACGATCCAAAATTCCCGGTGCGTGTGATTGACGTGGCCCTTATGGGTTGCCTGAAAGGTTGGTCGGGAATTGGCGGGTATAGCGGCATCGACCGTAAGGCGGCTATGGATGCCCTGGATAAAATGGAAATGGCCCCTTTGAGCGGCCGCCGTTTTTCTCAACTATCGGGCGGGCAGCGCCAGCGGGTTTTGATCGCCCGGGCGCTGGCTTCGAGTCCGCGCCTTATTCTTCTCGATGAACCGACCGCTCATATCGATACCGTTGCGCAAAGGGAATTGTCTGAATTTTTACGAAAGATAAATAAAGAAGTAACGGTGTTCGTGATTACGCACGATTATACTTTTGTTTCTTCGTTTGTCAAGTCGGTTCTGTGCGTCAATCGCCGAGTTATGACTCATCCCACCGGCGAAATTCCTGAAGGGATGGAGATCGAGCTTTTCGGCGGCGACGTCTGCTACGTCCGTCACGACCATGATATCCGGCGGCATGGAGGTGGGGTGGCGCGCGATGAGTGAATTCTTTGGCGCCGTGTCCGATTACGCTTTCGTGAGATATGCTCTTTTGGCGGGTATCCTGGCCTCGATCGCCTGCGGCGTGGTCGGTAGTTACGTCGTCACGCGAAGGATAAGTTATGTCGCGGGAGCGATCTCGCATTTTGTTCTCGGCGGTATGGGCGTTGTCCGGTATCTCAACGTTGTTCACGGGTGGAGCTTTTTGCAGCCGCTTCACGGCGCGGTTATCTCGGCTCTTATCGCGGCGGTGATTATTGCCATGGTCAGTCTACGGGCGCGTGAACGGGAAGATACCGCCATCGGCGCGCTCTGGGCGGTCGGCATGGCGATCGGTATACTTTTTATTTCGCAGACGCCGGGATATAATCAGGATCTAATGAGTTACCTGTTTGGCAACATCCTGATGGTTACGCCAACCAACCTGTGGTTGATCGGCGCGCTGGACGTTTTGGTTATTCTAATCGGATTGCTTTTTTATAATCAACTGCTGGCGGTATGTTTTGACGAGGAATATGCCCGCCTGCGGGGCGTCAACGTCGAGCTTTTCTATATCGTCCTGCTCTGTCTGACGGCTTTGACGGTCGTTATTTTAATTAGCGTGGTCGGGATCGTGATGGTGATCGCCCTGATTACTCTCCCCGCGGCGGTGGCCGGACATTTGACCAATACTCTCTGGCGGATGATGCTTCTGGCGATTTTGTTCAGTGTCGCTTTTACCGTCATCGGCATTGGAATTAGTTTTTCTCCCAACCTCCCCGCCGGCGCGATGATTATCGTTTTGGCCGGCACGGTTTATTTATTGGTTACATTCGGCGTCAGGGTGATGCGCAAGCGAGTAGCTGTTCACTGATATTTTTAAGGAATGGTGGATTAA
>CAZSYD010000013.1:20816-49203 GCA_964611355.1 uncultured Ignavibacteriales bacterium
ATCTGTTGGTAAACCTTATCGCCGTCAATTGCCCCAAATAAGAAAGACGCCCACGCGAATTCTAACCATGTCGGCACAACGAGTTTTTTCCTCTCAGACTTCATCGGAGGACATTATAATGAAATGATTGACCATACCAAGGCATAATGCAGCTAACGATTTGAGCTTTCTTCGTTACCGTTTTTTTCCACTGCATCTTCCACGATTTCCACAGCCACTTCGTCCTCCTCCGCCAGCTTCAACCGGAAGATGTCGAAGATGGAGACGAAAACGGCGGCGATAAACGGGCCGAGGACAATCCCCAGAAGGCCGAACATTGCTACCCCACCCATAATTGAAACGAAAAGTAGCATGGTGTGCATGCCGGTTTGGCCGGAAACCAGAAGCGGCCGCAGGATATTATCGATTTGGCTGACCACAATCGTGCCGATGGCGATCAACAGGATGCCTTTGATATATTCGCCGGTGATGATTAAAATCAGCCCGGCGGGAATATAAATCAGAAACGGCCCCAGGATCGGAATGAACGCCAGAAAGGCCATGAACGCGCCCCAGAATACCGGCGAAGGCAGACCCATGATGACAAAAAGCAACCCGCCCAGAAAACCCTGAACCAGCGCCACCACCACTCCGCCGTACATGGTGCCTTGGATGACGTTTCGGAGATGAGTGGTAGTTGCTTCGGCCTTTTCCTGGGACATCGGAATAACGGATTTGATCTGGTCGAAAAGTTTCTCCCCGTCGCGGAAAAAGAAAAACATAAAAAAGACCACCATGCCGAACTGGAACATCACCTTGCCGGCGTTGGCCAGGATACTGGTGGCCTGTGAAAGCGCGATTTTGGAAATCGATTTGAGGGAGTTCTCGATAATGACCTTCAGGTCAAACTTTGACAGGTCAACATACGGTTCCAGCCGATGCTGGACAACGGCATAGACCGGGGAATTTTTAAAATCTATAAACTGATCAAGCTTTCCGGCATCGACCCAGACCTTGAAATGGTCGAACATGCCGATCGCTTCCTGCACCAGGGCAACTCCGAGATAAGATATCGGGCCGATGATGATAATTACTATCAGGGCCGTCAGAAGCAAAGAGCGCAGATTGTCCGATCTGACGCCCCTTTCAAGTTTCTGATAAAGGGGATAAAAAACGACGGCGAAAATGGCGGCCCAGCAGAGCGGCACCAGAAACGGCTCCAGCAAGCGATAAAACAGGTAAAACGACAAAACCACCAAAGTGAAAAAGAGAGTGATAAAGAAATATTCCTTTTTCATTTTTGCACCGCCTTGTGCTTTGCGTTCATCCCTGTGCGGTCTGCGATAAATTCAAATGCCTGCATGAACGCTGAATAAATCTTCTCTAATATAATCGACTGATAGTCGGGTATTCCTTATATGGGGCCAAGAATGTTCAGTTAAACCCGGAACCATTCGCGGCCAAATACGAGAGCAATCGTTTTATCAGTTCCCCGACACTGATTGGTTTTCTCCGCCGTTTTCCTCCATCTCTTTTTCGATAGTTTCCAGTTCGGCCGGGTCGATTTCGATCCGTGGCTGTTTGATGCCGAGGTATCGCTGGTACCATTTCCAGTATTTTCGCTGTCCTTTTAGTTTCTTTTTGTACAGCTTTTCTTTCTTATGAGCGACGGCGTCGTATTTTTCGATTATTTGAATAAGGTTTTCGACATTTTCGCGCCTTTCCATGGCGATCCGGAAGGTATCGTAATCCTTGATTGAAAAAACCGACTGAATAATCGGCTCGAAAAAGACCAGCGCCTGCGATCCTATATAATTGAGCGGTTTGACCGATTCGAGAAAAAGAACGGCGGGCACGGTCATCCGCCATGAGACAACTTTTTTGGCCACTTTTTCCAGAACGGCGGTTTCTTCCGGCGGGATCGATTGTTTTTCGGGTCGTTGGCTGCCGCCCGAGGAGGAAAAGATGTCTTTGAAAATGCTCATTTATCTTTCTCGAATTTAATTTTGGAGCGGACGAGATCAAGTACCCGGTCGCGGTTACAGGAGAATTTTATGTAAATGCCGCGGAAATTCTCCAGCCGGGTCGGCCGACCGAAAGGGGAAAGAAGAACGCCGTTTTTATCGGGATAAAACGACCGGTACTGTTTCCATTCCTTACGAAGAGATTGCACGGCGGTCTTGACGATAAAATGGTCATCATAGAAAAGGTACCGGGTCGGGAAATAGAAGCCGGTCAGAGAGCCGAAAAGAATCAACACCGCCAGAGCGGTCAGGATAATCGAGTAAGAGATAAGCCAGACCAGGATAGTGCAGATGATGACAAATACGGTCGTCAGGGCGGTGATGGTCGTATTCCGCCTGGCCGGATGGCACAGATATTCCAGGAGCGGTTGGCTGTTGTCGCTGACATCAGCGTCTCCGGAAGTCCGCCGTTGAGATTTATCCCGGTTTTTGTTTTCCATGTTTATTTATTCGGCTGGTCACCGCCGGGAGAACTTTGATTCTCCTGCAGGATTTTGTACCGTTCGTTTTTCACCTGCTCCATGAACTGAAGGTATTCCTTGGGATCGATAATCTTTTTGGTAATCAGCAGGCGTACCAGCGCCTCCTGAGCCAAGTTATTGGACAGGGTCAGTTCTTCGTAGGTTATTTCCCGTTCCTTGCCGTCTATCAGGACTTTCAATGCCGGCGGTTTTTTTTCATTCATTGTCCAGACCTTCCGTTTTTGTCGTTAAGTCAGGATTAGACTTCCCTGACGGTAGCTTTCCGGGTCAAAGGTAACATACTTAAATTCCCCTGACTTGACAATAGCCAAGACAGCCGCCTTAAAGATTTGCGGTATAATCTGAAACGGTTTTGCCGGAGTAAAAGAAGTCCGGTTTTCGCCGAACAGCTTCTAAAAATCAGGCCGGAGGTCAGGCGTTACTCTTTCAAAAATATGTTATGCTTTCAACTTGGGAAAATATATATGAGCGCAAATACTATCGCCTCAATTCTTTGAGGCCTTTATCCGGGCCTTTTTGGCGCCGATCTTGATTACCGCTCCCCAGAGGAATAGCATAATGAAAGCGACCACAAAAACCATCATGCCGGAAAGCTCGTGCAAAAATTCCTCGGCCAGTTCTCTGGAGACGGTGTGAGCTCCGACGGCGGTGAAAAGAATGCGAAAAACATTGGCCGCGACGGCGATCGGGATAGTCGAGAGAAAAAGAATCACCTGCCGGAGGAAATCTTTCTGGGTCAACCGGGCATAGACGGCCCCCAGAGCTAGGAGGGAAATCAGCGACCGTAATCCGCTGCAGGCTTCGGCCACCTCGAGAGAATATCCCGGCAGGTGGATGATGTTTCCCTGGCGAACGGCCGTCATACCGATAAGATTGAGTATTTTGATTGTCGCCTTGGTGGCGAAAAGCTGCATCGGGAAGGTCAGCGAATTATAAACGACATACGGCAGGGGAATCATAAACAGGAGAAAAAGCAGTTCAAACCAGATGGCGGAGATAACTTTCCGGCCGAAAAGATACCAGACCAGACCGAACAAGGTTACCACCAGCGAAAACCGGAGAGTGAAATACTCGGCGGCGGCATTGGCCAGAATAAAGATAATCATTCCGAAGATGATAATCGGCAGGCCGGAGTTGTCGCCGGAAGGATCGACCAACTCTTTCAGGCGTGATCTTTTTCTCCAGATCAAATAACCGGAAACAAGCGGTATAAGAAAACCGTGAGAGTAATTGGCGTCATCGTACCAGTCCCCGATCATACCGATGATTACCGGTATGTAAATGATCAGGAAAAGAATAAAGGCAGCCGCCAGAATCAGGGAAGGCTTTCTTTTTGAGATCGATTTATTCGGCATGACGCTAAAAAAACGCTTCCTTTACCAAAAAGTCGAACACTTTTTGGGATTTTATTGGGCTGCCTTATAATATATACTATATTATCGGCTGGCGGGACGAAAGATTTGTCGATACTTCGGCAAATTCGGTTTATGGCCTGATTGAGGATATTATACCGGGATTAGTGGTATAAATAATGTAGAGAGCGCGTAGCCGCAGGTGTCTTCGGGGACTAAGCAGAGATTCAGCGGTTGCGGCGATTTACCGATATTGAGTATATGATAGACCCACGCGGGGAAAAGCGGACTCATCGCACGCGCAGCCTGAGATCGACTGCTCGGCGCAGGCGTATGTACCATCTGGTCGTTAATCGGCTGGCCGGAAACAACCCGGAGAACTCATTGAGATTGGCCAATAAGCTGCAGCGGCGACTGAAACGCGGGCGTCGGGAATGTCATCTGTCTGTCGCTTCAAGCTGGGAGGAATACGGCAACAAGGTCACCGTGGCCATACGCAGCCGGCCGTTTGCCGTGGTTGTTTTTGGCGGCGACGGTTCGGTGCGGTTGGCCGCTTCACTGGCGGTCAGGGCCAGGGTCCTCCTGGGTATTGTTCCCTGCGGCCGGTATAACAATATATTCACGTCGATTTACGGCCATAGTAACCCGGAAGCCGCGCTTGATGTCGTTCGGTCGGAGTACCAGAGACGGATCGATGCCGGCCTGGCCAACGGCCATTTTTTCCTCGGTAATCTCGTCAGCGGTTTGGTGCCCGGTATGGTTGACCGGATCGGGCAAGAGAAACTCCCGCGGATGGCCGTGAGTTGGTCGAAGCTGGCCTCGCATGCCGCCGCCGCCACTACGCCGCGGGCGACCAAAATGAAGGTCGATTCATATACCTTCAATGCCCAGCCGCTGATCCTGAACATCCATATGCTCTCTCACCTTATGACGCTTCGGTTTGCACCCGCGGCGATTCCGGACGACGGCCGGGTAATTTTGATCTTTGACCGGAGCGGCGATCATGACATGGCTGCGCATTACATTCGTGATCTGAAAAAAGATAAATACCAGTACACCGACGGTATGCGGATGATTCGGGGCCAGCGGATTGCTATCAGTCCTGTCGCCGGCCGGGTATGGCTGATGGACGGCGATGCGGTTGAATTTTCCGCAAATGAACTGGCCATTGATGTGCTTCACCGGGCGTTGAGAATATTCTCCCATGCAACCGGGAAAGAATAAATTCACTTTTCTGCTTGCCGTTTCTTTCTGCTGCTTCGGTATCGGCGCGGCGGGAAATAATACAAATGAATTAATATCATTTTCGCCTTCAGGATCGACTATAGCGCAGACGGATTCCGTCAGACCGGGCGAAGCCGCTGATACCGGGAAACGAGACATTGATACCATCTCCGATACATTATTGCCTGTTGGTTTCGATGATTCTACTCGCATACAGGCAGACACTTCCCTTGCCGACAGTGTCATTCTTGAACCGGTCCTTTACCGGTTCGGGCCGGACACGATACTAATCGGGGCTTATATTCCACGCGGCGTTGATTCCGCGAAGCACCTCTCACCCACTATGGCTCTTTTGAAATCGGTTGCCTTTCCCGGATGGGGGCAGTATTCCAACCGGAAATATTTCAAAGCCGGGTTGGTGTTTGCGGTGGAATCGTACTTCATTTACAAGTCAATCGACTTTGGCCGCAAAGCATCCGACTGGAAAGACAAATGGCGGGAAGCTGAAGATAATACGCTGAAATCGGAGTACTTCAAAAAATATGCCGACTATCGCGACAGCCGCAACACCAACCTCTGGTACACAGCCCTGACCATATTCCTGTCAATGTTTGACGCTTATGTTGATGCTCACCTGGCGCCTTTCCCGGACCAGGTGACAAAGCCGGAAGAAGTATCATTTGATGTTACTCCATGTACACAAGCAGGAATATATTTCAATTATAGATTTTGATCAGACTGAAGCGGTTATGTTAATCCGCCAGAATATATTTTGACAGTTTGAGGCCGTATTTCTCCGGCTCAATTATGCGGACGATATTTATTCCGTGGTTTTCTTCCATGCTTAAATCAATCAGGATCGGTTCCGCTTTTTCGCCTTCGCGATCGGCGATGATGTACAGTTCGGGACGATACGGGTTTTCCTGATTGGTGCGACTGATTATGCCGAAACTGTCATTTGAAAACAGAACCAGCGTTCCGACCGGATAAATGCCGATGACGCCGACAAAAAGTTTCAGCAGCAGGGCGTCGAATTTGACTTTCATCTGGTTCATTAACCTGCGCATAACCTCATCCGGCGGTATAGGATCTTTAATGTAAACCCGTCCGGATGAAAGGGCGTCGAAGTTGTCGACAATTGATACGATGCGGGAGTACAGGTTGGTCGGGCGCTCATCCGGCAGCGTAGGATAGCCGGAATGATCGGGATTTATATGATGTTCGAAGGCGACCGCCATGGCTCGAGCCATACCGGAATCAAGTTTCATGGTTTTGGCGATTGTCATGGCCCCGTAAACGGGGTGCTTGCGCATTTGCTCCCAGTCAAATTCGTTGAACTTTTCGGGTTTATTGATCAGATCGGAAGGGAGTTTGGCCTTGCCGACGTCGTGAAATATGGCGGCCAGGCCGAGTTCCAGAAGCTCCCGTCGCGACAGGCCAAGGCGAAAACCGAGGGTGAGCGCGTAGATGCAGACGTTGGTGCAATGGGCATAGGTGTATTCGTCAAAATCCTTAATTGAGGCCAGTTCAATCAGGGCAGCATCGTCCTGTGAGATCTGATCGATAATCGAGTGAATCACCCGCCTCGTGCGGGAAACGGGGATATGCTTTTTGTCGGCGGCCGAACTCAGAACCTCTTTAACCGTTGAAAGAGCCCGGAAGAATATATTGCGCGCCTGCCGGCGTATTTGTCGCCGGTCTTCCGGACTTATTTTTTGGCTGTCCATAAGGGTCTGGCGGGCAATGAGAGAGATCGAATCAACCCCCAGTTCGGCCAGTTTGACTTTTAACTTCTCGCGGGGTTCTTTCTCCGGAGGGTCAAGATTCCAGAGCATAGCGACAAAGACGTTCAACTGTTCCGGCGTTATGGTGTCGCCGATTATTATACCGCCGAAGTCAAACTCCGCCCAGCGTCGGACTACCTCTTCGGAACCGGTTCTCTCGTCGGTTTCAACACTGAGGAAATTGTCATTTACAAACAGGTGTTTATCAATGACCTTGATGCTGACGCCGCCATGATCGCCCATATAATTTGTAAGCAGGTCAAAAAACCGGGCAGACCGATTCAGGTAGGATTCGTTGTTGGTGTCGTAGAGCCGGGCGGCTTTTATCAGCATAAACAGGGCGAAGGCCATATCCCTGGCGGCTTGCAGCTGTTCCCTGTCCGTTGGCCGATCGATTGACTTATTCAGCATCGTCATCACAGCCTCCGCCGTAGATCAGTTTCCGGCGCTGTTCCAGCGCCGCCGAGGCGGCTTCCCGAAGCCATCGCCGCCGCGAGCAGGTGAACTTCAGTATTGCCTTTTCCGCATCATCCGATCGATTATGAACAAGCGCCGTCAGGGCGGCCAAGCGATAGCGTATCGAATGGGCCGGTGCAAAGAGTCGAACGGTTCCGATTATGGAAGTAAGGTAATCAACCACTTCTTCGCCGCCCAAGCGCGAAAAGGCGATTAAAAACCACTCTTGTTCCTCCATCGAATATTTTTCGAATTTCTCCGAGTTAATAATGCTCGAAAGATTCTCAAAAGGCCGGCGCCCTCCCACTTGCTCGAGGTATTTCAAGCAATTCAACCGCAGTTCGGAATCGCCGTCTTCGAGGAAGCGACAGAGAAGATAAATGGCGGCGTCCGATTTTATACCGGCCAGTGCTCGGATTGTCTCGGCCCGCACCCGGCTGTCGGGATGATCGACGGTTTGTTCCAGATAGGTTAATATCTGTTCGCCGCCGATCCGGCCGAGAATCATGACGCTGTTGCGAACAATATACCAGCGTTTGTCCTGAATTCCTTTACCGATAACGGTAATTCTTTCCCGGCTGCGTCGCGCCAGGTAGTCGCACACCATCAGGCGAGCGTTTTTGGCCACCAGTTTACCGAGCATGTCGGTGATATGAGCCAGTGATTCCCAGCCCAGCGATTCCAGGTAAATTTCAAGAGCGCCGGTATCGATCGCCTCCTGCAGGTTGATGATATCGGTCAACTGCTCGATTCGTTTTTTGTCACCCGCTCGCCGCAGGAATTCTTCCAGCCGTGCGGCCAGGACCGGCTTGGTCGAGGCCAGGCTTTTCTGCCGACAGCGGATTGAATGAACAAAATCGGCGGCGACGGCAAAAACGCCTGCCGTCAGAAGCTCATCCAGTATCTTTTCGCAGGCGCCGACGCTGTCAAAAAACGGTTTCTTTTCATCCCATAGATGGAGGATCTCGACCAGGATACGGGCGGCGGAGCGGCAGGGATTGAAATATCGATTCTCTTCGAGAAGACGCCTGATTTCGCGGTTTTCTTCAGAGCTCAGCGAATAACTTCCGTTAATGAGTAGTTCCGGCTCTTTATTCTGGTCGGGCCGGGGTTCCAACGATATACCGGTCTGCCGGGCGGCTTCGGCTATCTCTGCCGTTGCCGGTGCAGAAACGGTCGATATACCTCCGGGCGGCGTTGCCGCCTCACGGGCCTGCTCTTCCCTGATATCCAGTATGATATCTCTGTACTGAACGGCGCCGGCTTTATCGCCGCCGGTATTGTACGCGGAGTAAAGCCCGCGGATGACAGTTTCGGAGTCGTACTCGCCAATGGCGACATCTTCGACTGTTTTGAAGGTAATATGATCAAATTGCTCCTGCCAGAGAAGCGAAACGAGGTCGCGGTCGGAAGAGAGATCATTTATATAATCTTTTACGCGGCCAAGGAAGGAGTTGAACTCCTTGCGGCGCAAACCGTTCAGGAATTCCAAAACGATAATGCCGGCATCATGGAAAAACGATGCCAGAGTTTCTTCTTTACTGCTATCTTTAAAAACAACCTCTTTCCGATAAATCAGCTTACCCGGCCGGATATCGAATTTCAGGCCGTCAAACCGGGCTACCAGTTCAATAAACCGCCGACCGACCGAGGCGCGCATTTTTATCGGTAAAGGGTTATCAGGCGGATAAAGCGAGAGTACCTTGATGACCTTCAAAAGATCCCGAAGGAGAAGATTGATGTCCGAGGTCGCTTCCTGAATAAGATGTTCGCTGATGATATTCGTCATAGTTCAGGCCGGATGCGGGTATTGCCTATTTTCTATATATCGGAGTGTGACAGCAAAGATTTAGCCGCCACCGGGCGTAAAGGTCATCTATCTTGTTGCCGGTGAGGAGATTTCGGGGTTCGCGTAATCAGGAAAATAATAACCGATACGGTTAGCCCGATATATATCGGTTCAATGCCCAAAAGATACCCGCCGGAGCCGATCAGGCGGTGATAAAGCAGGGCGGATACAGTGATGAGCGACGAAAGCAAAATCGACAGGAACGCGCCCGGATTCGAATATTTGTATTTCCCCCAATAAGAGGTAAGCAATGGCAGAAGCAACGCAGATGTTCCGACTGAACCGAAATCGTGCCAGATGCCGACCACGGAATTGGATGAAATCGCGATTAGAATAGTGGCCGCCGAGGAGATAATCAGCCCGAGGGCGGTGTAATATTTGAACCTGCTCTCTTCGAATCTCCTGAAACGCCAGATAAGATCGTGGCTGATAGTGGTCGCGGCCAAAAACATATATGAATCGACCGTCGACATGATCGTGGCCAGAAGAGAGAGCAGGAAAATGCCCAAAAGCCCGGCCGGTAAAAGTTTCATAGCCATGGCCGGATAAGCGGCTACCGGGTTTTCCAGTTCAGGCAGGAGAGCCCGGGCATACAGACCGCAACTGGTGGTCATAAAATCGAAAAATATCCAGAAAAGGATTGATACAAGGATACCTCTCCGGGCGACACGTACTGACCGGGCGGCAAAGCAACGCTGGTAAAAGGCCGGTTCGACCAGTGTCGCCAGTGCGATTACGTACCAGAGGGCGATATACCCGATCGAATTGCCGCCGGATGCCGTAAAATGCCCGGATGGCACGTTTTCGCGCAGGTATTCCAATCCCCCAAGGCTGGTAACGGCGGTCAGCAACAGAACGCCAAACCCGATGAACATCAACGTAAACTGAATCAGGTCGGTTCGGATCACCGCTCGAAATCCGCCGGTCATTACGTAGAAGACTGAAAAAACCGTCCCCAAAATAATCCCGACCCAGACAGGGAGATTAAAAAAAAGATTGACCAGCACTCCGATCATGAGCACGTAGGCTACCGGCAGGGTAATAATAATTAAAACCGTTGACCCGGCTACGGTCGCAGCCGGGCCGTAGAATTTAGAGAGCCGGTCGGGGATGGTCATCTCCGTCGAGCGGCGGGCGCGTTCGGCAAGAAAAAGAGCGAATATCGCGGCCGCCAGGTAATACGGAACGCCGAAGACCAGCCAGTTGGACAAGCCGAATCGGTAGGTAAATTCGCCTACGCCGAGGATGCCGCCGTACCACGTGGAAACCAGCGTGGCGACAAAGGCCGGAAGGGTTAACTGCCTTCCGGCCAGAATCAGGTTTTCGCCGTCGATTTCTTTCCGCCTTATTCCCCTGACGGCGACGACGAAAAGAAATACCAGGTAAAGAGCAATCAGCGTCAGGTCAGGCCATTCGATCATTTAACCGCCAGCTTGAGATTGACGAACCAGTTTCGTTCCGCAGCCGGCCAGTAGTAAAAGTAATCGCCCCATCGGTAACCACAGGTTTCATATTGCTTATCGAATAAGTTGTCGATGCGTCCCTCGAGAGTAATATCTGCGCCGCCAAACACGGAGCCCAGGCGTATAATTCCCTTGATTGAGGATACGGTATACGGATCGATTGAAATGTCTTTGCCCGAAGACGTATAGCGGCCGTCATAAGAGATAAACTGCCGACCAACCGTACGAAGCCGATAGACTAATCGCAGGGAACCATAGGTATAGTCCAGGATGAAGTTACCGAGGTGCTTGGGGAAATTCGGTACTGCTACGTTGCGATGCTTGATAATGGTCGTGTCTCCCGTATCCGCGTCGTAGTCGATGATCTGGTTGTAATCCTTGATCAGGTTGTCATTAGCGGCGTAGTTCCCCTCGAACGTCAGGTCGGGCAGGATCCTGTAGTTCCAAGCCAGTTCGATCCCGCGATGAACTGACCGGTTGGCATTCCCGTAGGTAGGAAAACCGTCGTCGGTCAAGCCGCCATCGGGGACGATCTCATTACGGTATTCCATCCAGAACAGGTTAATGTCCGTCGCTATATTGGTGGTTTTGTAATTGGCTCCAATTTCGAAGTCGTAGAGTCGTTCCGGGTCGACCAATGGTTCTCCGTAAACAACCGGTATCACCGAATCGTCGATGACCTCCAGGCGCGGTTTCGTGGATGGATCATTGGCATCGTCAATCATATCGTCGTTGGGGTCGTGCGAGGCGATTGAGAAGCCGGCCATGACCGACCAGGTATCGGTCGGGGAATATGTTGCACCAATACGAGGCGATAAAAACAGCCAGTCCACGCTGTAATCCCGGGCTTCGTACGGTGCAATCGGTGATTGGTTGATATCTTTACGGATATAGCGCGCATGGAGTTGACCGCTCAGGGTCAGGCGGTCGCCGATCTGTTGAAGCCGGGAACCGTAAGCCGAGATATTGTTGTATTTCCCGAAGTACTCGTAATACCGTTTCGGGGTATTGATATTGCGCATTGAAGGTGATAAAGCCTCGGCCCAGATTACCTCGCCCCAGTGTTCCGATTCAAAATGGTAGTATGATCCTCCCACGGTGCTCTGGTGGCGTGCGCCTTCATAGATGGCCCGGCTGTTAAGTCCCAGCTGCCATTTGCCGACCCACTTTCGGCGGACAAGGTCGCTGTAATCGTCCTGATTGTCCGACAGGCCATATGAGTAAAGTTGAGCTCCGGATCGAAGCTGTTCGTAGTATCCCTTCCCTCGAATATGGTAAATTGTATTATTCAGCGTCAGGTGGTCGGTAACATTGCAGATATTGTGCAATTCGACATGCGGCTGGTTGAAATTATCGGTTTCATTGTCGTATTGATAAGGATTGTAGCGCCGGTTGGTTTCCAGCGTGGCTAGGTCGATTCCATCCCAGGCGGCGTGGGTTCTCATCGGGCCACCGTAGATGTTGAGGGTGGTAATCAGATCCGGATCAAGTCGACCGATCATCAGGTAATAGACCGTTCCGTCATACCACGATTTTTCCCGGTAGCCGTCTGAGTATTGATCGGCCCAGCGGCCCGATAGAGACCAACCGCCATCAAGCAAACCGGTTGAATACGATACTGATGATTTTCGCATGATTCCGACCGTTTCGTTTCCCTGCAAAAAGCCGCCATATCCGAATTCAGTAACGAATTGCCGTTCATACGCGAGGGGACTGGTTAATATATTGATTGAGCCGCCGAAGGCGGCATCGCCGTAGGGAGCGTTGCCAATGCCGCGCTGCACCTGGATATTCTCGGCGTGCGAGGCGAAATCCGGTAGATCAACGAAATACAGGGCGTGGTCTTCAGGATCGTTGAGCGGTACGCTGTTAATATAAACCGGCGATCGGCGGGCATCAAACCCGCGCAGCTTGAGGTAACTGTAGCCAAGCCCTCCCCCGGCATCCGAGAAGGAATACAGGTTGGGCGTCATTTCCAGGAGGGCCGGTACTTCGCCAATGTCGTAATCCCGTTCAATATGTTCCCGTCCGATGGTGGCTTGCGCAACGGGGTTTACGCCTTCCTGCGCCCGCCCGGCGGTGACGGTAATCCCCTGCATCGGGTAAACCTGCCGTTTGAGAACAACTGCCGGCATTTTTTCGCCGGGCCTGACGCGCACCGTGCGCGGAATGTATCCGGCGTGAGTAAAAATCAGGTTGGCCGGTTCGATACTTTTGAGGCTGACGCTGAATCTGCCTTCGTCGTCGGTCCGGGCCGATCGCTCTATGCCGCCGGACTGAATATTCACTTGGCTGATCGGCTGCCCGTTCTCATTGAGTACCTGTCCCGTGATTATATTCCGGGCCAAAAGTTCAGGGCAGGCGATCAACACCAAAAGAAGAACCGGCAGGATCGTTGTACCGATCCGTTTCATGGTAAACTCCTTTCTGAGCGTGAACGCCGACCGGATAAGAGGCAACGCCTCCTGATGGTGAAGAAAGTGAGTAAGGCTGGAGTCAAGATCGCCTAATCCATTTTCCTACGCCGGTATTATCCGGATCAGGTTCAGGGGGTATAATCTCAGGCTCACCGTAGCCACCCCCACGGATTAAAGTCTAAATAGAAAAACCGCCTGCCGGGTAGGGGAGGGAGCGACGACAGGCGGCTTGAATGAAATCTGCCAACCGTTTTCCTCCGCCGGCATTACCCGGATCAGGTTCGGGGGTGTAATCTCAGGCCTTTGGGCCACCCCCAACGGTTTTTCCATTGTTGTTACATACGAGAATAAAAGATATATTAAAAAACAAAATTGGCAAGCAAAATATTGTAAAAAAGCGGTGGCCGGCATAAATTCCAACGTTGGATAAAATGGCGTTAATTATGGCGGTAAAGAGAACCATTTGCAGGCTTCTGGCCTGCATCGCATTTCTTTTGACCTGCGCCCCGGCATCGGGGCAGCCGATCGATATTTCCGATGTGGAAATTGATCGGTTCCTAACCTTTTCGTTTCAGTATGATTATACACAAGTTAAAGATGAAGCCTCGCTGCGCGATCTTATTGACGCTCTCGACTATCAACTGGCCGTGATCGATTACCGTCAGCGCAGGGAGTTTATCACGCCGGGGACCGATTCCCTGATAAATCGCCGATTCAAGAACCGGCTCGAAGAACGGTATCGTGAACTGCTGCGTGACGGTTTTTTGTTTCAGAAGCTTGGCCAGTGGAAGGAGAAAACGGATAATCGGGTAAACCGCGCTTTTATTGATTTACTCATGGCTCGCCGCGAAGAACTTCTCGTTGAGCCGGGTGAAATATGGAAGATGCGACAACTGGCGGAAAGAATAGCCGACCGACTCTATAAATTTCACTTTCGCGTGGGAGACAAAATCTACAGCGCCTCCCAGGCCGCGGAGATAATTGAAGCCGGGGCCGATCCCGAACTGGCCCGGATACTGTTTCAACGGCAAAACGATTCGGCGGCGGTACTGGCCCGGGACGCCGCGCGGCTTTATTTCATGTATAATCGTCTTGGCGAGCGGTTCGGTCACCGCAGTTCCTTTGACCATACCTTGTCGCGTCTTTCATTCCGAAAGCCGGAATGGTTCGCCATTGCCGGGGAATTGAAGGAAGCGACCGAGGCGGAAATGCAAAAGTGCCTTGCGGTTCTTCGGGAGGAAAGCGGGCGGGATGATTTGACCCTTTACGAGGCCGAGCAGCTTTTGCGTGAAGGCGCCGTTTTGCCGGATGAGTATTTCCCGCGCGATCAATGCGACTCGGCCGTAAATAATCTTCTAACCGGTCTTGGCCTCGAATCGCTTGCCAACAGGTTGCATATTCGTGCCGTCGATTCCGGTTCGGTTCCGACTCTGGCGATCAAGCTGTATCCTCCTTATGATAACATCCTGATAAAAGATAACCGGGGAGGTTTTGCCTGTTACCGCAGGCTGGCGTCGGAGGTCGGCCGAAGCCTCCCCTGGGTTTTTGCCGATAGTTCGCTTCCATACCTGTTGCGGGATTATCCGCCGGGAACCGAGGAGATGCTGACCTCTCTCTTTGAAGATTTGGCGCTTAATACCACCTTTTTTTCCGATAATTTTTCCGTACCGGTCGAAGAACTAAATCGCTTCGAAAAATATAACCGGTGGCTGACGGTTTATCGTATCCGCCAGGTGCTGCTTTACTTTTTCTTTGATTACTACCTTGCCGAAGGGAAATCGTCCGACCCGGCGACGCTTTACTGGTCGCTGGAGAAGTCGCTTATGAGAAACAGCGACAGCTCATATCACTGGATAGAAACCGTTCTTACCGGCTCGCTGGAAAGATACCCCGCGTGGCTGGCCCATATATTCAGCCGCCTGAAGATAGAGGAGATTCTTTTCCGGAAATTCGGTGAAGATTGGGCCGCCGACCCACGGTCTGGCCGGTTCCTTATCGATAGATTCTGCCTCCCCGGACGAAGCCAAACGCTGGAGGAGTTTATCTCCGAACATGCCCTGGACAGGCTGTCGGTTCTCGATATTAAAAGGCAGTTGAAACTGGAGTAATAGGAAGGCGCAACTCTACACGGCCGCGCTTTGATGCAGCTTTCTTTCGGTTTCGAACTGTGGTTCCAGACGGTTTTTGATCTGTTCCAGCCTGTCGGTATCGAGTTCAAGAGTGCCTGCTGAAGGAAGAAGCGACAGGTCGGCCATTTTGAAGTCGTTAAATCCGATTTTGAGATTCTTGGCCATGTAATTGGCCAGATTGATAATAAACGCCAAGGGGATTGGTTTTTCTCCGGCATCAATCGGGTGATGGTGTTCGAAAACGGCGTTGCTCAACACCCGTGGGAAGGCCCACTTGTGAAGAAGTAAAAGGCCGACATCCGTGTGGTTGAAACCGAACTTTTCTTCCTCAACATCGATGAACTTGGCGCCTTTTTCTTCTACCGTCCGGATCACCTGATTGTAATCGTCGTAAAGTTTCTGGCTTAAAACCAGTTTGCCGATGTCGTGCATAAGTCCGCAGATGAAAGCCTCTTCGGAATTCGGATGTCCGATGTCCTCGGCTATAAGGCGGGAAGCCAGCGCAGTTGCAAGCGCGTGTTCCCAGAGCTTAACCCGGAATTCCTCGTTGGCGATATTTTGATAGAGGGCATGGGTCGAGGTGGCCACTGCCAGCGAGCGGAGGGTTTTGAAACCGAGAAGGACGACGGCTTCTCTGAGAGTTCGAACTTCCTTGGCGCGGCCGTAGAAAGACGAATTGGAAAGCTTCAACAGCTTGGCGGCCAATGACTGATCGGCCATTATCGTCTCACAGATTATATCGATATTGATATTGACGTTGGTCGTCAGATTCATCAGGGAGGAAACGATAGCCGGTGAAGCCGGAAGATCGCCGACCGAAGAGATAACCCTGTCCAGCGTTCGGTTCGATTGCAGTAATTTTTCCATTTACTTAGCGGCTGCCTTTCAAGATGAAGGGGCTTCGTTAGCAATAACAACAACTTGATCCCGTTTTCCGCCTGTGCGCCTATAAGGCTCCTCTATTGTATTCGGAAGGTCGAAGAGGAATTTTATGCGTTTTTTGATTGATTCTCGAAAAGATGGTGTGCGGGGGGCCGCCGGTCGAAGTATATTTATTCGGTTTTTTTGAGAATTCTCTTTAGTTTCTTTTCCTGTCGTCTCCGGGTATCTTCAGGTATCGGGCATGTGCGCATCTCCTCCCGGAGCCTGGTCAGTCTTTCGCGATAATCGGGATTTTTTTCACCCAGTTTACGATAACACACGCTAAGATAACAGGCCGCTTCAATACTGTTGTAATAGTTGCCGGGATTATTTCTCAGGCGGCCTAAAATGGTCTCATATATGTCCGCGGCCAGTTGGCGGTCTCCGATTTCGAACGAGGCTTCCGCCATCGCCCAGAGGAAAGTTAGGCCGTAAGGATATTTGCGGCGCATCAGATCGGCCAGCCGGATAGCCTGGCCGTACATCTTTTCATTGATATATATCCAGATCAGGGAAGCCCGGGCGGCATCGGACGATATTTCCGAAGAATCGACCGCCCGCCGCAGAAGATCGATGCCGTTATCCTTTTCTCTCTTAAATAGCGGAGTCCAGTTTATTAATTTGGTTTTGACCGTTTTCCAGTAGCGGTATGAGCCAAGCCCGAGGGCGATATCGTGAAAGGCGGGATCGATTCGGTATCCTTTGCCGTAATCATTTCGCGCGGCCAACCCGCCTTTGATGGCCGCCCAGGTACGTCCGGCTCGCGCATTATAAAGCGACCGAAAGGCGTTGGCATGGCCCAGGCAGAAATAAGCCACGGCCGAGTCGCAGCGCCGATTGAGCATACTTTTGGAATAATTTTCAACCGTATCCAGGACTGCAAAGAACTGCTCTTCCAGAAAATCGGATTCGGCCGTCATCATCTGCGACTGGTACAGTACTGCTCGAAAAAGAAACGCCATCGGCCCGTCATAGTCGGATTGTTCAAGGGAATCAATTATTTTTTCAGCCGCTTCAAATTGATTGTTGTAAATATGGGCCGTGGTTCGATTGAGACAGTCTTTTAAGTCATCAGGGAAGTGCCCCGCAAGGAGAGGGTCAAATAGTAAGACAACGGCAATTATATAAATAGTCTTTGAAAAATGAAAACCAATCCGGCGCCGCATATCGGCTAACTACCACATCGACCGGATATTAGCAATTATAATCTGGACGGGCCAACCTACCCGGCGGCGTCAATGGCGTCGAGTTGCGCGCGGATTCTGTCTTTTAAGATGCCGTTGTCTTCAACGTTTTGACTTTTATTGACAATCAAGGTCTGAAACATTCGCTCAAATTCGTACGTTGCCAGACAGGGACGACAGCTTTTGAGGTGCTTTTCCACCCCGGCCGTTTCGATCCGGCTGGCCTCTCGGTCGAGAACATCATAGAGAAGCTGCAGCGCCTGCTTGCAATTCAATTCATTGGCTCCCTGATGTGTCCGCTTCGCAAAGCATATTCCAGAAGAGATTTTTGCAATAGCTTTCTTCCCCGATAAAGTCTCGATTTAACGGTGCCTATATGGAGACCGGTTATATCGGCGATTTCCCGATACGAAAACCCTTCCAGGAACGAGAGCACCACCACGAGACGAAAATCCTCGGGAAGCTCGCTGATGGCATTTTGAATATCGTCATCAATTATTTTCGATAAAAACTGCTTTTCCGGATCGGTTACGCCGTAGTTTTCGGCCAGTTGACCATAGAGGAATCCGTCGTCGATATCCTCAATGGCCACCGATTCCGGCGCTTTTGATCTGGACCGGTAGTTATTGATGAAAATATTAGTCATTATTTTGAACAGCCATGCTTTGCAGTTGGTTCCTGCTTCAAATTTATCGAAAAACCGGTACGCTTTGAGCATGGTTTCCTGAACCAGATCCTCGGCATCCGACTCCGATTTGGTCATTCTACTCGCGGTTCGCATGAGCGCATCCAGATGGATTAACGCTTCACGTTCATACCGTTCGCGGAGCTCTTTTCCTTTCTGCTCCACCATATTCCCCTCCTGATCAGGGGGAATATCAGCCGATCACCTGTAAAACAGGTGGCCGAACCGATATGTTCCCCAACCTGGCGTCTTTTTGCCGAACGCGGTCCAGTGCCCGCGAAACGACGGTGTAAACAAAGCAATAAGATGCCCTGTTAAATTTGCCGTGAGAACCTCATTACCCCAAATCTGTAACCTGTTTTCTCCGTACCTGTAAGGCAATCGAGGCCTGAGTTCTCACCAATATGTACAGATTTAGTCCATTTTTGTTTCAGGCTTTTCGGCCAAGAGATGCCTTAAATAAACCTTTTTGACAAAACCCAAGCAGTCTTGCCTTTCCGGCGGCGATAGGTCAACGAGGCGGGGGTTGCCGCTTATGGCCGGGAATATATGCCTTCACAGACCTTAATGTGCATGAGTACAGATGGAGCCTGTAGCTGGCATTTCCCATTTATAACTTATACTTGTCTAACCTTGGTAAAGTTTCACGTAAAAACAGGGCTTCTTATGGGAAACCTTATCCGCATTGAATCTCGAAAACGCCGGGCGCCGTCTTGAAGGCGGTATAATCGATTCGCCAAAATCGAATAACTGTTTTATGGCAGGTATTACCCGGTTTGCGGCAATTTCACTTGACTAAACATCGCGAATGCGTAATATCCGAAAGATAGTCATGACAGACGGAAGAAAAGACAGAGAGATTAAACTGACTGCGCAAGTTTCGTGTGCCGGTTGAGCTGCCAAGGTCGGCCCGGCGGCGCTGGGCGAGCTCCTGAAGCGGTTTGTTCCGCCGACGTCGGATAAGCTCCTGGTCGGCATTGAGGGCGTCGACGATGCGGGGGTGTATCAACTTACCGATGATACGGCGCTGGTGCAGTCGGTCGATTTTTTCCCGCCGATTGTTGATGATCCGTATGTTTTTGGGCAGGTGGCGGCGGCCAACGCCTTGTCGGACGTTTATGCCATGGGCGGCCGTCCGCTTACGGCGCTCAACGTTCTCTGTTTCCCGGTAAAAATGCCGTTGGAACAGGTCGGCGATATCCTGCGGGGCGGAGCCGATAAGGTCGCTGAAGCGGGAGCTATTATTGTCGGCGGGCACAGTATTAAAGACGACGAAGTAAAATACGGCCTGGCCGTTACAGGTCTGATTCATCCCGGAAAAATCATAACCAACAGTGGTGCCAAACCTGGCGACCGTCTTATCCTCACCAAACCGCTTGGAACCGGGATAATTGCTACTGCGGTTAAAAAGAACAAGGCCGAACCGGAGCAGGCAGAAAAACTGAACGAGAGCATGGCGGCCCTGAATAACATTGCCGGTGAGTCAATGATCGAATTCGGGGTTCACGCCGCCACCGATGTAACCGGCTTCGGGCTGGCCGGTCATGCCTATGAAATGGCCAACGGTTCGGGCGTTTCGATTGAAATCATTTTTGAACGGCTGAGATTATTGCCGGGTGCGATTGCCCACGCTCAGGCCGGAGCGCTCACCCCCGGCGGCAATGCTAATCAATGTTTCCTTGAAAATAAAGTTGAGTTCGCATCATCGTTCGGAAAATATGTTTATGATATTGTGTACGACGCCCAGACTTCCGGCGGACTGCTGATGGCTTTGCCGGAAGATCGGGCCGATGATTTCCTGAATTTTCTGAGGGAGCGAAACGTCGAAGCGGTCGAAGTCGGGAAGGTTATCCCGCCGATCAGGCCTGATCGGCGCGACCGGACGTTTATATTTATAAAATAGAAATTCCGCGATTTTCATAATATCGCTAAAAGCCAAATCGCTTTACAAGCTATCGTGATACGAGTAAATTGAATATAATGTCCGACAATTATTCCGGCAAAAAATATATAACGGCCGCCCTTGGCATGGCTGCGGCGTTTTCGGGACTGTTTATCATCCTCGGTTTCCTGCCGGAAAATCCATGGTGGGGAATTAATCATCTTTCTTATTACCCGTTATATGGCCGGGTGATATTTGCTGTGTTGATAATATCGGCGTTTTTACCGCCTGTCCGGAAGCTGTTTCGGGCGGCGCTCGACGGAATGGCGACCGTTCCGGCAAAAGTCGCTGTTCCGACGGCGCTTATTACATCGGCCCTGTTTTTTATCCTGTTTCGGATAAGAGTTCATTCCCTGGGAGACAGTTATCTCCGGGCTAATGAGATCGTCAACGGCAAGTGGTATCAGCCCACCAAACTGCTTGATTTTCTCGTTCATGCCGCGCTGTATCATCTTCTGAATTTGATTGTCGCGGTTGACGCCATGACCGTCATCGCGGCCGCCAGCGTCGTCGCCGGAATCGTTTTTGTTTTCCTGCTTTTTCGCACGGCGCCGTATTCCGGCTGGAAAAAAAACATGTTGGTGACAGCCGTTTTGTCGCTCGGATGCAGCCAACTGTTTTTCGGGTATGTGGAATCGTACACCTTATTGTATCTTTTTGCCGTCTGGTATTTATTTTTGGTCTTTGGGAGGGACGGATATCAGGTAAGCTTTGGTCTTTTGACCCTGGTTTATCTTCTGGCCGGTCTGTCGCATCAGGTCGGCATTATTCTGCTTCTGCCTTCATACCTTTACCTGGGATACCAAAGATATAAAACACATGCCGCCAAAGCGCTGATACTGTCATCAGTATTGCTGGTATCGTTTTTGCCTTTTCTGGTTACCGGGTTTATCAACAGGGTATCGGGTTCTGAAGGATACAGGGGGTTGACCGATTATCTTCTGCCGCTTGTTGATGAGACCTACGGCGTTCTTACGCCGCTTCATCTGTTTGATATCTTGAATCAGTTCTTACTGGTAGCTCCGGTGGCGATAATACTTTTGCCGTTTATGCCTTATGCCGTCAGGTCCGGACAGCGTCGGCTGGTGGCGTTGCTTTTGATTATTCCATCTTTGCTGTTTATCTTTCTTTTTAATCCCGAACTGACCATGGTCCGCGACTGGGACCTGTTTTCCCTGCCGGTTGCGACGGTGGCCATACCCTTTCTGATACTGATCTTTGACGGCCTGCAGGAGAAAAGTCAGGCGGTTGCGGAACGCCTGACCGGCGTGGCGCTGGTGGCGATAATTATCCTGGCCTCCTGGGTGCTGCTTAATAATTACACGTCCGGGCATTTGAAACGGGCCGAACATGTGATCGATACGGCCGTCAAGGGGCAGCGATACGGGTATGAAAACCTGGCCAATTATTATGACCGGCAAGCGGATTATGAGAACGAATTGCGTGTCCTGATGAAGATAAAACCCCGGGATCGCACACCGCGGGTTTATGGAGAGCTGGCCCAGATGTTCTGGGTGCTGGGTCGGCTTGACGAAGCCTATGAATATGCTCAGCAGGGCGTGCGCATGCCGCGCCCCAGGAAAATAAACGCCTTTATGGCCGGTGTGACGGCGTATGATAAGGGGAAATACCTGGAAGCAATCCGCTGTTTCAGGGGTGTAATGACTCTTGATCGGGACGATTTTCAGGTCCTCTGGAGGCTTGGCGAATCGCTGGTGCGGGTCGATTCGCTCGATGAAGCAATAGCCGTTTATAATCATGCTCTCGCATTGGATCGTTCTAATGCATTCTTCTGTTTTGGTCTGGCCGGCGCCTACTATCGGAAAGGAGCATACGACAAGGCGGAAGAGTTTTGTCGAGAAGGCTTGCGTCTTAATCCCGACGCTTCCGGGGGAAAGGCGCTCTGGGAGTCGATCCAAAATAAAAAGCGGTAATCGAAACAGTTATATCGATGGATACACTAATGAGTGGCGGGATTCACAAATCGGTTTTTGCGCTTTCGACAGGGCTGGCTGCCGTTTTCATCGCTTTTGGCTGGCTGCCGGATAACCCGTGGTGGGGAATCAACCACCTCTCATTTTATTCTCTTTGGGTCCGGACAGTTTTTTCTCTACTGGCCATTCTTGCGCTTCTGCCGCCGGTCTGGAAGATGGTCCGGGCAACCATAAGGAGACTTGGCTCCCTGCCGGGCGCATTCAAAGATTCTCTGCTGCTTTTGATCCTGGCCGGGCTGCTTATCTTTTTGCGGGTGGCGGTTCATTCACTGGGAGACGGTTACCAGCGGTCGTATGAAATCGAATATAATTACTTCTATCGCGCCACCGAAATGCTCGACTTTTTCATTCACGCCGTGGTGTATCATCTGGTAAACCTGTTTGGCGATTTCAAGGCCGCCACCGCCATGGCGGGCACCAGCATTATCGCCGGTGTTGCTTTTGTCTATATGCTCTTTCGTATGACGCCCTTTTCCGGCTGGAAAAGATACCTGCTTATAATGGTAATCCTTTCCCTGGGAAGCAGCCAGCTTTTCTTCGGCTACGTCGAATCATACACACTGCTTTATCTTTTTGCAGTCTGGTACCTTTTTTTGGCTTTTCGTCCCGAGGGCAAGGAAGCCGGGTTTGGCCTTTTGACCATCATCTATCTTCTCGCCGGATTTTCGCACATGGCCGGAATCATTCTAATCGTATCATACATATTTCTGGCCAATGATAAATTCGGCGCTCATCCCAAAAGATTATTGATATTGCCGGGTCTGCTGGTAGTCTCGCTCCTGCCGCTCTTAATACCTGCCGGTCTCAGCCGTCTGCTTGGCGTGGAAGAGACAAGGACGCTGTCAGGGTATTTTTTGCCGATAGTCGATGAAACTTATGGCGTTATCTCACCCTTGCATCTGTTTGACATTCTTAATCAGTTTTTACTTGTGGCGCCGGTGGGCCTGATGATTCTGCCTTTTCTCCCCCGTATAATAAGGCCGAGTAAACGGCGGCTTCTGGCATGGTCAATGTTTCTCCCCGCCGGTTTGTTTATTCTGCTTTTTAATCCGGAACTGACCATGGCGCGGGATTGGGATCTTCTTTCCGTTCCAATGGCAATATGTATAATTCCATTCTTTTTTGTAATTTTTGAGTCATTGGCCGATGACAGTCAGGCCGCTTTGCTGAGGCTGACCAGCCTTCCGTTGATAGCCATAGTAATTACGAGTTCCTGGGTAATGCTGAACAATCACACCCGAGGCCATCTGCGGCGGGCGGAGTATATTCTCGATCACGCCGTTAAAAACAAATGTTACGGTTGTGAGTTGTTGGCTTATTATTACGCATCGCACGACGACCACGAAAATGAACTGCGGGTGCTTCAGAAAATCGACCCGGCGGAACGAACGGCGCGTGTTTACGGCAAAATATCGCAGGACCTCTATATTCTGGGGCATCGTGACGAAGCTTACCAGATGGCGCAAACCGGGGTTAATATGGAGAATCGAACCAACCTGAACGCGGTGATGGCTGGCGTAACGGCTTTCGAAAGGGGAGAATATAATAAAGCGATTTACTTTCTCCGCGTCTCATCGGTAATGGTTCCCGACGATCTTCACAGCTTATGCAAACTCGGCGACGCCCTGTTTATGGCCGATTCGCTGGAAGAAGCGATACAGGTTTTCAGCAAGGCGATGGCGCTTGATCGAGACGAAGCCCGGCCGTATATCGGGCTGGCTTCTGTTTATTATAAAGAGGGTAAGTACGATCTGGCGGCAAGATTCTGCCGGGAAGGGCTGGCGCGCGATCGCTATTACGCCGGCGGAAAAGAACTTTTGGACAGACTCCGGAAACTTGAACGGGATTCGCAGCGTTAATGGGGTCGAACATCTTTGAACCGATTGATATGGTCCGCTTGCGATGCTTTTCAGGTTACCGCCTTCGAATACTTTGAAAGCGATTATTTATTGGCTATATTGGCTCATTCATGAAACGCCAGTTTGCCAAAAACCTGAGTACAAACTGGGCGGTTTATCTGATCGCCGCGGTAATATCGTTTTTTCTTACTCCTTATATCATCGGCAAACTGGGCCAGGCGGCGTTCGGGGTCTGGATACTGGTCGGGTCGTTTTCCGGGTATCTGGGCCTTTTTGATTTCGGGATCGGTTTTGCCGTGGTTCGGTTTGTCGCCCGGTACCAGAAAACCGGCGAGACAGAAAAACGCAATGAAGTGGTCGCCACCGCGTTTTATATCGCTTCCCTTATGGCTCTTTTGGTCATGGCGGCCACGATATTTATCATGGCGAATGCCGCCGCCTTTTTTGATATCCCGGCCGATCTGGTCGGCCAGTCGCGAACGGTTATCTTCTTAATCGGTCTGAGCATCGCTTTGGGTTTTCCGCTGTCGATTTTTTCCGAAGCCCTGGCCGGCGGTTTGTACCGCTTTGACCTGTTCAACACGGTTTCGATTCTAATGGCGCTGTTTCGTACGGCTCTTACGGTCGCCTTTTTGGAACTGGGGTTCGGACTGACCGGACTGGGCGTTGCCGCGCTGGCGGCTTCGTTTATCGGTTACCTCTGGCGAATGCGAACGCTTTTTTCGCTTCTGCCCGATCTGTCGATTCATCCCCGGCTGATAAAACGGTCCGTTCTCACCAGCGTTGGCGATTACTCGTTTTTCTCGTTTTTGCTGGTTCTTTCCGGTCGCATAGCATTCTACTCCGATTCGTTCATTGTCGGGTTCTTTCGCGGGATCGAGGACGTGGCGGTCTTCGGCATCGCCGTCAAACTGGTTGAATATCTTCGGCAGTTGGTTTTTACCCTGACCCGGCTGTTTGTGCCGGTGGCCTCACGCTACGATCCCGACGCCGATCAGGCGACTCTGCGGCGTATTTTCTATGACGGCAGCCGGTTGAGCCTTTTGTTTTCCCTGCCGCTGTCGTTGGTTCTTTTTTTATGGGGAGGGAGGTTTATAAGGCTCTGGGTCGGTCACGATTTCGACTATTCGATAGTTATCCTGCAGATTTTGCTGATCGGTCATCTGCTTTCTTTTATTCAGGGTATCGGCGGCGAGATACTACTCGGGGTCGGGCGGCACCGCTTTTTTGCGATGTTGTCGCTGGTTGGCGCCGTGGTCAATATCGTTTTATCAATTATCCTGATTCAGAAGGTCGGCCTGATCGGCGTGGCCTGGGGCACGACAATTCCACTGGCCGCCTTATCGTTATTCTATCTCCCGTGGGCGACGATCAGGCTGGTCGGCGGAGGGCTGACAGCGTTTATCACACAGGCAATCGGACCGGCGATAACGGCGGCGATATTGCCCGGCCTGGTCATATATTGGTGTGCAGGAAAGATAGACGGCTTTTATTCGCTGGCCGCCTGTCTGGTTCCGGTTGGGTTTGTCTATTTGCCGTCAATCTATTTTCTGGGATTGAAGAGACATGAACGGGATAAAATCCGGTCGATATTCCGCAAAAAACCGAAAAGTTTTGACTTGACTTGAATATCTCCCAGGGGCAACTTTAGATATTATATATAAAGGGGATTTTAATCGAAAGGAGAGGAAGTATGAAAGCATGGAAACTATTGGCGGTATTTATCTTTTCCGTCGCTCTGGTAACGCTGATCGGGTGCGGCAAGGCCGAAGAACAACCGGCCCAAAAAGCCGAACCCGAACCGGTTCCGGTTGAAAAGACAATCGCCGATTACACCCCGACCGGCGAAGATATCGGTACGGAGGCGGCTTGTGCGGTGTGCGGTACGACCCTGAAGGTATCCGAGACCACCCAGGCCGTCGTCTATGATAATGCAGTATATTACTTCTGCACCGCTGAAGAAAAGGCTGCTTTTGCGGCCAATCCGGAAAAATACGTGACTGGCGTAGAGGAGGTCGGCACCGAAGCCGAGCCGGAGGGGGAAACCGGGAATTAATTTGCGCTGTTCAATGTCTGATCATCAAATACACAATTTGCAATTATTTGCAGATTGTGTATTTTCTCTTTATTTCGGCCATACGGCAAGGAAAGAAGACTTCAATCCCTAAAGGCTTATCAAAAATGATATCCTGAATGAGTTATAAAAGCAGGCGCAAAAAAGGACAAATAATCTCCTGTATATCGGCACAGGCTTTGCTTTTTACGGCCTTGCGTGCTTGAGGTACGGATATTAATTGAGCTGGAAATGCCATAGATGACAATAAAATTCGGCGAAAAAAGGAAAGAAATCGGTTGACAACTTACCAGACGGCATATATATTACAATTGATGCGACGGCGATTTTCTACACGTTGATCTACAAACTATTAGACGGGTGTTAGTCTCCTTAAGGTATTGTTCAAGAGCGTGAGATTCGGTAAAGGTTAAGTTGCTTCAGTTTTGCGCCGGCTTGAAGAGTCTCCGGATGTCTGAAATAAGGGCATCAATTGACAGTCGAGCATTACGGCGAAGACCGAAGTCGGAACCGGAGAAAAGACGGAGGTGAGCGTCTGAAATCGCTAAGGGTAAGGTTGTCTGAGACATGATTAAAAAACCCTTAAGGAGGAGTGTTCTAATGTCCTTCACCAGCCAGTCGCATAAGATACTTACGATCCTTGCTGCCGTGATTATAACGGCGGGGTTTGCATTATCAGTAGAGGCGGACGTGGCCGATGCTCCGGTTTTAACGTTGAGAATATCGGATACGACTGCAATGGAAAGCTCAGAAAATGCCTGGTTCAGCGTCTATTTTCAAAACCGGACCGACACGGTGGCGGGATTCTCGGTGATGGTTCAGCTTAATCGAATAGATATGGTCGAGTTCAAGACCGATACCGAGGATACCCTGGTCGACACGGTCTGGCAGTACTGCGATGAATGGGAGGCGAGCGAGTGTATTCACTGGGTTGATACCACCATTATCGATACGGTTATTATCTCCAGCGCCATTGATACTGCCGGCAGTTTGATCTCGGGGTGGCAGTACGTAACCGCAAGGCCGGTGCTGGGGAGTAGATATGTTATCAAGGTAACCGGCCTGGCTGACAAAATGGGCCCGCCGACCCGTCCGGGATTGCTGCCGCAGACAGCCGAAGGACTTCTGTTCCGTTTGAAAGTACGCGTTTATGACAGCCTTGACGAACCGCCGGATTCGATACCGCTTCCGGATTCGGTTATTTTGATTATTAATGAAGATTGCGGCGAAACCAGTTTTTCCGATCCCTCCGGCGAACATTTGATCGGGACGATTACCGAACACAACGTTTGCGATACAACGCTTCTGGAATGCCTTGAATGGGATGGCGAGGAATGTCTTGAATGGGATACCACCGATGTCTGGGAGGACGCCGATTCGATTATAATCGATACCTTCTGGGTTTACTGGTATTGCAACGAATATGACGAGAATGACAGTTGTATCCAATGGATTGATACCACCCAGCAGGCCGCCGAGTCGATCTGGATACATCAAAAACCGTGGACCAGGCGCGACACAACGGTAAGTTTCTACCACGACGGCAAACTGATGGTCCATTCGGCCAACGGCTGCCTGTGCGGGGACGCCAATAACGATGAGAATGTAAATATGGGCGATGCGGTTTTTCTTACGAACTTTGTATACAGGGACGGGCTGCCGCCGGAGCACCCGGAGTGCGCCGACATGAACCATAAAGACGGGCTGGTCAATATGGGCGATGTCGTCTATATGATCAATTTTGTATTTAGAGACGGGGAGCCCCCCGATTGCGTGGGGCCGTAATGGAAGCCTGCGGACGTCTTCCGATTACTGCGGTTGGAATAGAAACGAAGCGAAAAACATACCTCTCGCCAAACGAGAGGCCATATTGAGACTTAAGCGGCGCGAAGGTGAAAACACGCGGAGAAACGGATTAAATTTCGAAAATAAAAATCTCCAAAAAGGAGAGAAGTAACAATAACATAATGCAGATGGAAGAACAGAAAGGAGGTATCACGCGCAAAGAGGTCTTTTCAAATTGACACGCGCTCAGAAGAGGGAATGAGGAAATCGTTCCTTGATGCGAACCGGAAATCTGTTTCGGAAGGCTCACCGAAATTTGAAGAAGGTTTGTCGTATGTTGCGAGTCGTTTTATCAACGACGAGAAACATGAAATCAAGCTTCTTAATAGGTAATGAAGGAGCACAATATGAAACGTACAATAGCTTTACTTGCAACATTACTCCTTACTTTTGGGCTGACTTACGGCGCTCACGATTTCGCGATGGATCTCGGCGTTACAGTGAGTGGTACTATCTATGATCCCGGTAGTGTTCACGATACTATCTGGTCCGGCCAGGAAGCCACCTTTGATTTCTACTACAAGAACGCGACGGTCGGCGAAGATACCCTGGGTGGCTATTCCACAGGTTTTAAAATCTGGAGTCCAGACGGCGCGACCTGGAAGTACGATACCGCCATCCTGAGAATTGACTGGATTTCGGGAACAATGCCTCCGGAATTCGACACTACTTATGCCATCATAACCACAGTTCCAGGTTCCCGTCAGGATCCGGTCGGTAGCGT
>CAZSYD010000013.1:49213-57243 GCA_964611355.1 uncultured Ignavibacteriales bacterium
CGTGTGGGATCAGAGCTTCGATTTAAGTATAGCCGATACTCTGACCAGCACTCCGTATGATACCCTCATGTGGGGTGGTACCCGTAAGAATCACGGCCTGTATCCGGGTGATCTCGAACGGCAGGTGATGATTCATATCCGCACGGGCGGTGTGTCCGGCACTGAGGTCAAGACGATCTGTATCGACAGCGCAAAAGTCGGTATGGCCGGCGACTTCATCTTTATTGACATCGCCGGCGGTACTCATGTGCCGCTAACTCTCTGGCCCGACGGCGGTCGCTGCTATAAGGTGGCGATCACCCCGAACCTGCCGCCGGATATTACTGATCCGGCCTGCCCGTATGATGGTGGCAATATTGACCACTGCGTCGGCGTGGCTGAGGTAGTTCTCACGGCCGTTGACGCCGAAGAGGATACCCCGAAGTGGGCAATCCAAAGCCATAACGGCACCGGCAGCACCCCCGTTGTCGATCCGCTTACCGGCGGCACGACAACCATGACCTATACTATGGGTACGGGCGACGTCGGTAACACCGTTACGGTAACGGTTGAGGTATATGACGACTACAATCCTCTCGGCACCGGTAACACCTGTGATCTCAGCTTCAACTTCACCAATAATGTGCCTGTTCCCGACTGCGGTGTGTTCACCAACCCGATCGGTAAGGGCAAAGAGGTCGTGAAGTCCGATATCACTGCCACCGATCTGGATGCCTGTGACGGCGCACCTTCGTGGTCTGTTGTTGCCCCAAGTCCCGGTTACTTCGTTGGCAGTGTCTATCACTGGCAGACTGCCGAGGGTGACACTCTCGGTTCTCCGCACCCGGTGACGGTTGAAGTTACCGACGGACATGCCACCGCTCAGTGTGACTTCGAGGTTGACGTTCTGGCTGTTGAGCCGTTCGAAGTCGTTATCGAAGTTGAGGACGGTAGCGGAGCCAAGGCTCCCGGAGACGGTGTTCTCCAGGGTCACTTCGCTGATGTCGACATTATCCTGAACAAGGGTACTCTGACGATGGCCGGTTTCGACTTCCTGATTTCGTACGACGCCACGGCTTTGAACTTCATCGAGGCCAAAAAGGGTGATCTGCTGACTGCCTGCGAATGGGAGTACTTCACCTTCCGTTATGGTCCGTTCGGCAACTGCGGTAACGGCTGCCCGTCCGGCATGCTTCGTATCGTTGCCATGGCGGAGCAGAACGATGGTCCGCATACGGCCCTTTGCTTCAGCCAGCCGGTTCCGGTTACTATGGCAACCATGACATTCCTGGTTACCAATGACCGGACTTTCGAGTGCCAGTTTGTCGATATAAGATGGTTCTGGATGGATTGCGGTGACAACACCATCTCCTCGGAGACCGGTGACACGCTGTTCGTCGAGGATAACGTCTTTGACAGGTTCGGCGTTCCCATGGTGCCGCCGGCAGGCTACGACCTGTTGCCGGGCATTTATGGTATTCCGAATGACTGCATAGTTGATCCCGGGATTCCGGGTAAGTACCCGCCGGAGAGGTTTATCGACTTCTATCATGGCGGTATTCAGATCATCTGCGCCGACTCTATCGACGCGCGCGGTGATATCAACATGAACGGCCTGAAGAATGAAATCGCCGACGCGGTCATGTTCACCAACTACTTCATCGAAGGCCTTTCCGCTTTCGGTGGTCATGTAGAAGGTTCGATCGCTGCTTCGGATGTGAACGCTGATGGTATCGCTCTCTCGGTGTCCGACCTGGTTTACCTGGTCAGAGTCATCATTGGCGATGCTATGGCATATCCGAAGGCGCTTCCGGGCAGCACTATGGATGTTGCCGCCCAGGTGGTTAACGGCGAGATAGTGGTCAATTACGACGCCGCTTACGATGCCGGCGCCGCGCTGTTGGTCTTTGATGTCAACGGTACGGTCGGTGTTCCGATTAGCGGTGTTGATATGGACGTCAAGTACAGCTTTGACGGTTCGGAACTCCGTGTCCTCGTTTATGACATCGGTTCCCGGGCTATCCCGGCTGGCAAGAATGTCCTGATGACCATTCCGGTCGAAGGCACAGCCAATCTGGTCAGTGCTGAGGTTGCCGACTACAACGGCTCTCCGATGGAGATTTCCACTCGGAACCTGCCGACCACTTTCGATCTGGTTCAGAATTATCCTAACCCGTTTAACCCGCTCACGACTATCGCCCTGAATCTGCCGGTCGCTTCCGACTGGACGATTTCGGTCTATAACGTGGCTGGTCAGCTGGTTAAGACCTATTCCGACTTCAGCGAAGCTGGTACTGTAGAAGTTGTGTGGGATGCCACCGATGCCCAAGGCGCTTCCGTAGCGTCCGGTATCTATTTCTACAAGGCGACGGCTAACCACTTCACTGCGACAAAGAAAATGTTGCTGATGAAGTAAGCGTATTTATGTGTGGTAAGGGCCCTTATCGGGCCCTTTCCACATTATCCGATTTGACAAACCGGAAGTCATTTACATTAACAGGAGGTTGGTATAGCAGAAGAGAGATAAAGCTAAATTTGGTTATAACCAAAGGATATGGAAAGATGCCCGAGAATAAGCGTAAGATAATACATTACAAAGGCTTGCGGGCGTTTTTTGGTTTTATGGCGACCCCGGCCATATTTACCGCCAACAAGAACCTGCAAGGCTTTGCAGATTCTCGTCAAAGCAAATCCCTTTACCCGCCGCACAGATTTAATATAACAGAACTTCTAAGATTTACAGGCAGTCATTTGAGAGGTATTCAGGAGAGGAAAAGCTATCGACCTGTTTGACATAGTCTGTTGAGTTACAATGAGTTTTGCGTAGGTTGAAACCGGTCGCGAACAGCCACCGGTCGCCTGAAAATAACAGGTTTGTCGACGGGCAATGAAATAATCTGAAAGGCAGATTCCGCCCGGATTGGTAGGTCTTTTGCTCATATGGTAATCGGATTATTATAGCTTTGGATTACGGATATAAGATGAAGCGTTTTGCACTTATATTATCACTGGTTCTTCTTCTCGCCGGCAGCCTTATGGCTCAAAGCGATCCTCATGGAGAGACCGATACCCTCTTTCTGGATCAGGTTACTGCCCGAATCGGTCGTGAATTTATCATCAACGTCAACCTGTGGAATGATGAATCCCTGGGGGGGGTAACCATTCCCCTGATTTACCCGGCCGAAAAGCTTGAATTTCTGGAACTAAGTTTTACCGGGGGGCGGGTCGAGTATATCGAATCCAGGAATGTTTCCGTTGACCCGGAAACCGGCAGGATACTGGTCGGGGTTGCTGTCTTCGACGAGGCGTATATACCGACGGGTGAAGGAAAACTATTCTCGATCAGGTTCCGGCTCATGGAAGGAGCTGTTCCGGGCGAGGTTATCGTTATAGATTCGACTTTTATCGAACCCGTGGCTGAAATTCTTTTATCCGATTCAAGCGCCGCTGATATTTATCCCGTTTTCCGGGCAGGCCGGGTCACGGTCTCGTCAGAGAATGAGCCGCCCTATTTTACGCCTGTCCCGGAGCTTTACGTGGCCGAAGGCGAGTCGCTGTATATCGAAATTGAAGTCATTGACCCGGATGGCGATAAGGTTGATATTGCCAATCCGATTCATCCGTACAATTCGGTATTTATCGATAACGGCGACGGCACCGCGCTGTTTGCCTGGCGGCCGGATTATATCGGCCCGCTATCATCCGATCTCAGCCCGTTCTCTTTTGTCTTCTGGGCTTCCGACGGCCAAGCTTCGAGTCATATACGGGTCAAAGTAAATGTGATTAATGTTAATCGGGCGCCTGAGATCAGTGCTCCGGCATTTATACAGGCCGAAGCGGGCGATTCGCTTGGAATAATGATAGCGGCACTGGATCCCGATTTTGAACCGATTGAATGGGATATCTCCGGCCTGCCGCCCGGGGCAACCTTCGATTGGGAAAATCCCGGCTTTATAAACTGGGTTACCGATTTTGCCGATTCGGGCAATTACTGTATAACCCTTATCGCCGCCGATCCATATGGCTTGGCCGACACGGCTGAAATAGATATCGAGCTTCTGCCGGTTACTTTCTTCTCGCTGAGGATCGATACCGTCACCACCTTTTCCGGCAGGGTTATCGGTCTGGATGTCTTTCTTAAAAATAGGCTGGATATAAAGGAATTTAATATCCTGATCACTCTCGATCCTGCTATCCTGACCGCACTGGGAGTTTCCCGCGAAGGTTCCCGTGTCAGTCATTTTGACTATTTCAACTACGAGATAAACAGCAACGGCAATCAGGGTGATCTGCGTATAATCGGACGGGCCGGAGAGGCTGATCCTCTTGGTGAGGGAGAAGGTTTCCTCTTTCGTATAACTATCCAGGTTTCTTCTAATCTGATCTATGTGGGCAGCCAGGTTCCGGTACGCTTCATTACTCGTGTCTTCGGCGACAATACCCTGACTATGACCGGCGGGCAGGTTGCCTTTGGCGAGGAGATTAATTTCTTCAACGGCCACGTTCTCATCGCAACCCCGGGAATAACGCTTCTGGGTGATATAAACCTGAACGGTATCGCCTATGAAATCAGCGATGCGGTTTATTTTTCCAATTATTTTGTAAATCCCAGCCTGTATCCATTGAATGACCAGCAGGTAGTCAACTCCGATATCAACAGGGATGGGTTTGCGCCTTCGGTGGCTGACCTGGTTTTGCTGGTTAAGATCGTCTCCGGCGGTGCGGAACCGCCGCCGGCCAAAAGACCGGTTGAGGGTTCAACCGTCCGAGTTGAACTGGTTCGGGATGAAACCGGACTTTATCTGCAAACTGACGCTTCGGTCGATTTGGGAGGCGCCTGTTTCCAATTTTCCGGACCGGATATTGACCGGGCGGCTCTTACCAATCTGACTGATATGGATATGATTTCCAACGTCAGGGGCGCTGCCCTGCGTTGTCTGCTAATGAGTTATGAACAGAAAGTTATCTCTTCCGGAACAGTGTTGCTTTTTAAGCTTTCCGATGATCCTGACCTCAGGATAACCGTAAACGAGGCGGATATCGCCGATGCTGACGGGAGAGTTGTTGAAATATATAAAGCGGAAAGCCCGGTTCTTCCGAATGGCTTTACGCTGTACCAGAATAGCCCGAATCCGTTCAACCCGACCACGCATATCCTGTTCGATTTGGGCGCTCCGTCTCAGGTAACGCTTTCGGTATATAATATCCTCGGTCAGGAAGTAATCCGTCTGGCTGACGGCGAATATCCGGCGGGGCGTAACTCGGTTGTCTGGCATGGAGTTGACGGTAATGGCCTGCCGGTGGCCTCGGGCATTTATTTATACCGGTTGAAAACCGACCGGCATTCGGACAGTCGCAAGATGTTGCTATTAAAATGATCGCTGTGAAAAAAAAGGTTTGGAAGATAGAGGTAGCGCAATGAAGCGTTTGGTGATTCCACTGACGTTAAGTCTATTGATAGCCCTGATGGCAGGTTCGGCCTCCGGGCAGGTGTTTATTGATACGGATAAAATCGGTTTCAAGGATACGGTTCGAGCCCTTCCTGATAGTTTTGTCTGGATTCCCATTCATCTGACGACCGATTCGACGGTCAGCGGCATCAGTATGAATTTTGCCTTCGATCATACCATTCTCCAGCCGGTGATAGGCAACGACGCGTTTGACCCGGAGACCCAGGATTCCGCGGATGTGGTCTGGTATATTAATGTCAGATTTACTGATGAAACTCGCGGCTATCTGGGGACCGAAAACACCGATGTTATTGTGGTCATGCCATATTACCTGGATAAGCGGGATACTTCGCGATTCCTGTTATATCCCTGGGGCGATATCCGAACCATACCCGGCGGCCTTGGTGAAGACTATTACGTTGCCGAAATGCAGTTTAAGGTTAACCCCAGTTCATCTCTCTTCGACGAATCGCCATTAAATGTTTTCAGGCAAGCCGCGGAATACCAGATGACGGAGCTCGCTGAGGAATGGTATGTGCCCGACGGCGATACCCTCACTACTGATACAATTACAAAGGCGGTCTGGCCGTCGATGCTGAGTTCCACCTTTGTGGTCGATACGGCTGATACGGGTCCCGGGCCAAGCCCTGATGAAAATGATCTGCCGGTGGTAGCGACGATATCGCCGAATGTCTATAACATTAAGCAGGGAGAACTGGTTAGTTTCTCCGTAACCGCAACCGATGCGGAGTTGGGTGAACTGCGCCTTTGGGCCAACCAGTCTTCAGGACTGCCGCCCAACGCCGCTCTGGCCCCAAGCAACCCGGTTATTGGCGCCAGCGGGGTGGCCACCGGGACATTTTCTTTCAAACCTGACGTAACCCAGGAGGGGAATTTTGTCTTCACTTTCAGTGCTGTCGATGATTCGGGGGCGGTATCGTCCCCAAATCAGATAGTCACGGTAATGGTCGAGGCGCTTGAATTCGATGTTCTCTTTACTACCTCGGCCGAGGATATGTCGCCTGAAGGAGGTATTCCGGGGCTCGATGAGGTTATGGTGCCTATCAATATCGTAACCAAAAAAGAGATCTATGGTATCCAGTTTGATATGAATTATGACGCCGATAATTTCGAACTTGATTCGATTGTCAAAAGCGACCGGATACCTGACTGGGTGACCTACGAAAATATCGGCGTTAATCCCGGCGAGGTGCGGATCATGACCTTTGGGCTGGCCAACGATCCTATGGTGGCCGGCAGTACCTCGGCGGTATTATATCTCGCTTTTACCGTGGATGAATTCGCGGAAGCCGGGTGTTATCCGATGGCGCTTTTTAATGCCCTGGAATCTATAGATCCCGATCCGGCCATACCGTCGCTGGAACTTCAATCCGAATCGGGTATCCTCTGCGTCGATATCCTGGGCGATGTCAACCTCAACGGACAGGTCGAGGTCGATGACGCGGTCGGCGTGGTTGGATATATCATCGGTAATTTCGGGCTGTCGCGGCGACGTTTCGCCATTGCCGATATCGTGGTCAACGATACGGTCAACGTTATCGATCTGGTAGGAATAATAAACACGATCTTTGGCCTGCCGGTATCGCCAAAGCCGGCGACAACGCCGGATATCCTGGACGAATTTGCCACCCTGAGAATTGTGCATGACGAAATCCCCGGCGCCGGAATCAATTCTGAAATGAAGATTCTGGCCGACCTGCCGACGGAAGCGGCCGGAGTAGAGCTTGATATCTATTACAATACCAACACCGTCGATATGCTGGAACCTCGACTGGCCGACGGAAGCGAGGGCTTTATCATCAGGCATAAGGATAACGGCGCCGGTTATCTGAAGGTGCTTCTTTTCAGTTGGAGCCCGTGGGATCCGGATAAGTTGATCGCCGAGGGGCTTTCGGAAATAGTTGAACTTCCGTTTGTATCAAAGGCGGGGATCAGAGCAGCTGACGGTGACCAGGTGAAAATTACCCGGGCGTTTATCTCTACCGGTGCAGCCAGGGCTATTGCGATCGAAGGTTTGGGACCGGGACCTCTGCCGGACAAGTTTATACTGTATCAAAACCGTCCGAACCCGTTCAATCCGGTCACGACTATAGATTTCTATATAGACGGTCAATCCGCTTCCGGATACGAATTTGTTAAGCTGGAGATATTTAATATCCTTGGTCAGGCGGTTAAGACTTTAATTGATGAACCGCTTCCTCCGGGACTTCATTCGGTCGTCTGGGACGGCACCGACGATAAAAACGTTAAGGTGGCTACCGGCGTTTATCTCTACCGGTTGAAATTCGATGATGCCAGTCAGACCAGGAAAATGGTGCTGCTGAAGTAGTTGTTGTGAGAAGGATTTGACGATGAATGTCATAAGAATAGCAGTTGCGATTATTGCTTTCGCCTTTATGGCCGGTACCGCTATGGCGCAGTCGGCCCCGGTGGTATCCGATATTCCCAATCAGACAATAGATGAAGGTTCGACTTTTACGGCCATAAGTCTTGACGATTACGTTGACGACGCTGACAACGCCGATAATGAGATGACCTGGACATACAGCGGGAACGTTGAGCTGACGGTTGATATAGATG
>CAZSYD010000014.1:0-27503 GCA_964611355.1 uncultured Ignavibacteriales bacterium
TGAGAGCCAAAAGGTTGGTCTGGTCGGCAATGTCGTCAATAACCCCGATAATCTCACCGATTTTGTCAGAGGCTTGTGCCAACTCGCCGACGATTTTACCGGAATCCTTGGCCGATTCGGCAATCTTGACCATGCCGTCTATGGTTTCGCCGACTATCTTCTGACCATCGCCGGATGTACTGGAAGCGTTTTCCGAAGCCTCTTTAGCCTCGCCAGCGTTCTTGGCGGACTCGATGATCGTGGCTGTCATCTCTTCTACGGCGCTGGAGACCTGGGCCGCCTGGTCTGTCTGGCTCTTGGCGCCGGTGGCCATTTCCTCCGAGGCCGAGGATATTTCATTGGCTGCCGAAACCAGCTCATTAGCGTTGCCGCGCAGTTGTTGGACAACAATATCAAGGTTTTCCACCATCTTCTTGAAAGATCTACCCAGAACGTCCGTCTCAGACTTAGGCTCTACCTCAACGGTCAGGTCGTTGGCAGCTATTCGATCTGCTGCATCGGCCATGCCCTTCAGGTAGTCTATCAGCTTGTGGAATGCTGATGCGAGTACTCCGATTTCATCCCGGGAAGTAATCTCCACCGACTTATTGACATCACCAACAGCCACTCCTTCAGCAACATCGACCAAGAGAGTAATCGGTCTTGTTATCTTTGTTGCATAAATGAAAATAACCACGGCTGCCAAGACAAGAATTATAACTCCAGCTACAGTGCTATACTTAATTATTTCCGAACGAGGTTTCGCCAGAAAATCGTCTTCAAATGCACCTGCCACTATTATCCAGTTCCACTCTTCAAGATATCTAAATGCAGCCAGCTTATACGTCTTAGTCTCAGGTGAAAGATACCTCAAGGTCCCATCTTTTCTTTCCAAGATTTCCTTTATGTGTGGTTTGTTTCTCCAATTCTCGCCCTCGGCTTTCTTATGGATTAACAAGTTCCCTTCGGGATCAACCACGAAAATAAACCCTGTTTTCCCTACTGTTATCTGCTCGTTACACATTTTTCTTATCACGGCCCATTCCATATCCGGATTCGCTTCCGCAAAAATATAGAACTCATCTACCATGGATTTCAGATCTGCAATCGCACTTTCTCTTAATGGAGTTATCATGCTTCGAATAGTTGAAAAACCTGTTCCCACTATTGCAACCAGCACTGTAGAGAGAAACACTAAAAGCAGTTTGCTTCTCAAACCCATTCCTTTCTTGAACATTCTTTCATCTCCTTGTTTTGTATCCCTTTTTTTGAAGAGTCCGACCCTGGAGCGGCAGAAGCCAGGTCCTCCATGGCGGGACTTTCAAGGGTCACTTTGTTCATCACGAAACTTGGTGTTTAGTACGCAACGAGCCCGGCTTCTTTCCAGGCTATAAAGCCGCCTTTAATACGATGGACATCTTTGTATCCCATTTCCTGCAGTTGTTGTGCAACAAGGGCTGATCTGCTCCCTTTTTTACAGATAACAAGTAGCGTTTTATTGGCATCATGAACCTTTTTCTTAATATTGAACACGACCTTGCCGTGTTCCATTACCAAAGCCCCATCAATTGCACCCTGAGACTCTATTTCTTGTGCACTCCTGATATCGAGAAGGACGGCATCTTTTGCACCCATCATTTGCTTTGCATCAGAAGGGCTTACTGCTTTGACTGCTCTATTGGCTTCAGCCACAAAATCGTCTGCTGATTTGCCGGCTGGCATTTTACCTTTAGGTACTACTGGGGCTTCGGCTATTTTAGAATTCCCTGATTTTTCTACAGGCAATCCTTTTCTTATCCATCCCAGTATTCCACCGTCAAGCCACATAGCATTTTCATACCCAATCTGTTTCAGTTGATAAGCAACCAATGTTGATCTCTTACCCTTTTTACAGTAAACGATGATAGGAACATCATTGTTGGGAACTATCTTAGTAATATTGAATATTACAGTACCATGGGGCAAGACTGTTCTGCCTGGTATCCATCCATGCTCTTTGAACTCTGCAAAGGAGCGAATATCCAGCAGAACAACATTATCAGTGCCATCCATAAGCTTTTTTGTCTCTTCCGGTGAAATGCCCTGAATATGTGCTTTGGCCTCATTAACGAAGTCTTCTGCTGTTTTACCTTTTGGTATCTCAATGGCAAACACAGAGGCTGAGAGTGCAAGAATGAGACTCACACTCAAGATCATAACCAGGACGATCCCGAAGTCGATATACAACTTCTTCCCGATTTTCAGGTCTTTCCAACTCATGGTTTCTCCTCCTCCTTTAATAATTCTGTAGCTTGACGAAGTTATTTCCTGTTTGCTTTTATCGTCCTCTATAAAACCGGCATGAGGGGAGAAGATGAGTGACTGAAGGAGTATCCGAAATACTCCTTATTGGTATGCTCTCATTCCGCTGCGGGAAACCAAAACGAGGGCAGGCAGAGTATTAGACAGGCTTTTAACGGTTGACGGAACCTAACTGCCAAAGATAGGAACGCAGGTTGGTTTTTTCGTTGGTGATATTCAGCTTCTTCCGAATATTCTGCCTTTGTTTGCGAACCGTCTCAACTGAGATATTCAGTAAAGCCGCAATCTGCTTGGATGTCATGCCGTTTTTTACCATGTTGCAGATTTCCATCTCGCGCGGTGCAAGCCGGGCGCGATTTTTTTCCAGTTGATTGATAAATGGCGATGTTATATTGGACAGGCAGTTTTCCAGCAGAGAGATATAATGTTTTCCGTCAGTGTCGGATCTTTCTCCAAGAATCTGGAGAATTGGGAAAACAATCTTTTCAATATTAGATTGAATTTGAAGGGCAATCTGTGTTTTTTCCCGGTCAATTTGATCGAGAACCTCTTTGAGCGCAATGTTCTTTTCATGCAGCGCCTTTTGTTCGATCTCCAGCCTGGTATTAGTATCTTTCAGGGTTTTTTCTGTTTGCCTACACTCGGTAACGTCGCGGCTTATCACCAGCGAAGAGATAGTTCCATCCGGATTCTTTATCGGAGTACCAACCAGTTCGTAAATCCTGTCAGTCTCGGCGATATGGCATTCCCAGTGCACCGTCTTGCCGGCAAAAATGCCCCCGTTTCGGCAGTAACCGCATGGTTGATCCAGATGGTGGAAATACTGATAACATTTGTCGCCTGTACTCGACGGAAAATCCTTGGACAGCGCGGGGTTGATATACTGAAGAGTATACTCGCTATCGATTATGTACGCTCCGTCTTCCATCGCCTCAAGCACATTTACGAGGCTATCTCTCAGGTGCTGTAACGCTTCCTCTGCCTTATGGCAGTCTTTAGCCGAAAAGACACCTTGTGCGAACCCGGGCATATAGCTGTTAATATCCTGTTCAGACAGCCGAATAGCCTGCTCGGACTGCTTTTTAAGGCTCAGGCGTTTCGCTTTAGAAGTCATAACTATCAGCCAACAGAAAAAGTATATTATAATCCGTTATGGCTTTTATCGGCAGAATTGAATAAGGTTTTCAGGGCAACAGGAGAAATTGCGGCAATAAAATGAAAATCCGGATAACGAAAAGTCAGATTGTCAAGGCGTGCCGAAATTATGATTATCGTACAATTCCGCTATCGCATCAGGCGGTTCGACTGATATTAGAATGCGCCGCGTTTAGGACAGTTAAAAAGGAATTAAAATATTTTAGTAGTTTATGAATACCCGTAAATCGTATTCACACATCCAGGTTGCGGACGTAGGTAGCGTTTTCCTGGATGAATTTGCGGCGGGGCGGGATGTCGTCGCCCATCAGGATCGTGAAAATCCGGTCGCATTCGGCGGCGTTCTCCATCGTCACCTGAAGCAGCGTCCGGGTCTCCGGGTTCATGGTGGTGCGCCAGAGCTGCTCCGGATTCATCTCGCCAAGACCCTTATAACGCTGGATGGTTATACCGTCTTCGCCAAACTGTTTGAGAATCTGCGTTTTTTCATCATCCGAGTAAGCGTATTTTTCAACCTTGCCCTTCTTAATCAGAAACAACGGCGGCTGAGCGATGTAGATCCGCTCCCGTTCAACCAAGTCTTTCATATGGCGGAAGAAGAACGTTAGAATCAACGTTCGGATATGGGCCCCGTCAATATCGGCGTCGGTCATAATAATGATTTTGTGATAACGGGCCTTGTCGGCGTTGAACTCATCGGCGCCGATGCCGCACCCCAGAGCGGTTATCATGGCCTTGATTTCCTCGTTGGCCAGAATTTTATCGATACGGGCTTTTTCAACGTTGAGGATTTTTCCCCGAAGCGGCAGAATCGCCTGAAAGCGCCGGTCGCGTCCCTGTTTGGCCGAGCCGCCGGCCGAATCACCCTCGACGATGTAAAGCTCCGCTTCCTCCGGATCGGTAGTGGCGCAATCCGCCAGTTTGCCCGGCAACGCGGCGCTATCCAGCGCCGTCTTGCGACGGGTAAGTTCCTTCGCTTTGCGGGCTGCTTCCCGGCTACGAGCGGCGGCAATGGTCTTCTCGACAATCTTTCTCGCTACAGGCGGATTTTCCTCAAAATATTCAGACAGATACTCGCCCACCGCCCGTTCAACGATACCCTTAACCTCGCTGTTGCCCAGCTTGGTCTTGGTCTGGCCTTCAAACTGAGGATCAACCACCCTGATTGACACCACCGCCACCATCCCCTCCCGGCAATCGTCGCCGATAAGCGAAATATTGAGGTTTTTGGTCATGTTGTTTTTCTGGGCGTAATTGTTGATCGTCCGCGTAAAAGCAGTCCGAAAACCAACCAGATGGGTCCCCCCTTCGGTGGTATGGATATTGTTCACGTAGGAATAGACCGATTCGCTGTAACCGTCGTTGTACTGGATGGCTAACGCCACGTGGACATTGTCGAGTTCCTTCTCAAGATAGATCGGCTTCTTGAACAGCCGGGTTTTATTTTCGTTGATAAACTCAACAAACGAGGCCAAGCCGCCTTTGAAACAAAATGTTTCTTCCTTCTCACGATCAAGCCTCTCCGATTTTAAATCGATTTTCAGACCGGGATTGAGAAACGCCAGTTCGCGCATACGGCCGGCCAGAACGTCGAATTTGAAATCTATCTTTTCAAAAACGGTTCCATCGGCCAGGAAAGTTGTCCTGGTGCCGTTTTTCTTGCCCTTGCCGATCTTCTTCACCGGCGCCAGAGGATCGCCTTTTCTATATTCCTGGTAATAAACGTCACCGTCGCGACAGACCTCCACGCGGCACCACTCCGACAGAGCGTTGACCACGGAAACGCCGACTCCATGCAGACCGCCGGAAACTTTGTAGGTGGTGTGTTCGAATTTGCCGCCGGCATGCAGCATGGTCATGACCACCTCAAGGGCTGATTTTTTCTGGGTGGGATGCCTGTCAACCGGAATACCGCGGCCGTTGTCGATAACGGTCACCGATTGATCCTCGTGGATAATCACCTGAATATAATCGCAGAAGCCGGCCATTGCCTCATCGACCGAATTGTCCACCACCTCGTAGACGAGGTGATGCAAACCCCGGCTGGAGGTATCGCCGATATACATCGCCGGGCGGCGCCTGACCGCTTCGAGACCTTTCAGTACCTGGATGGTGGCGGCATCGTAATTACGTCCCGTTGTTTTTTCTACTTCTTCATCCACCTCGGTTTTCATTCTCTTTCTCCATCGGCCAGCCGGCCCTGAACACAATTTTTTTCACCGCTTTACCGCCTGAATGCAATCGTATCCTGGCAAGAATTTTATCCCGTTGCATTTCCAATTCCTGCCGCCAGACGTCCTTTTCTACTACAATGGTCATAATCCCCTCGGAGAAACGAATTGCTCGCGAAACTCCGGCTATCTCCGGGCCGACTATTTCGGGCCAGAGACTGACCATACGCCACCCGTGGAATTTCCCGGCTTGCCCCAGCGAGGCAATCACCTTTTCAATCAGTTCCCCCAGGCGAGCCGGTCGCTGCTCCATTATGCCAACTCCCAAAACGACTTAAGCGACAATGTATAATATAAAATAACCCATCCGTGGGTTTACGGCAAGAAAAAAACGTGTCTAATTGAAAAAAGAGATGCTTATATTTGATTGATTAGCAGGGTGTTACGGCAATCGCAGTCATAATCCGGGACCCAGCGGCCCTCTTTGATTAAAATCGTGGAAATTACGGCGACGACGTGGCGGCCGAGGGTTTCTAACGCTTGGAATATAAAGATCCGGGCCCTCCTTGCGTCTTATCCGAATCGTGTAATCCTGGAACGACCGGCAACGGCGGATAAGATGAGCATCCTCTTTTTTTACCCAGCGATATTTGACATGCTTCGGGCCATAAACCGGGCTCCTGATTATTTCACATCCATTCGAAGGATCATCGTTGTTAAAAAACCTCGGTCCTGTGGCGACTTCGTCGGTGCCGCGATAATAAAGAGCCGGCCCCGCGCATCTTTACATCGAGGACATATAGACAACCCGCCTGCCTCTTTGGGCTCGTCTCCGCAGATGGGGCAGACATCTTTTTCATAATGCGTGATTAAATCAGGTGATGCTCATATCCGCGCCTTCGGCATCCACGGCATAGACGACCTTTCCGTGGAACGAGCGGGTCAGTTTATCGATTAGCCGCTTTTCCAGAATGGTTGTGGTGCCTTTGGAATTGTAGATTATTGCCTTCCCGCCGCAGTGGATTATCGCCAGTAAAGAAGCGATGCCCGGATAGAATAAATCATTATCCTTGATTAAGGGGTAACTGGCTATATCGAAGGCGATTTTCATCAAGGACAGTCTTTGCAAAGGACATGCCCCCGCTGGTAAGACGGCGTAAGATGCCGAGATATCGCCTGTTAATAGGTATGGCGTAACTGCTCCAGACAGATAAAAGGCCAAAAAAAATGGGATTTACCCTATAATTATTGGAAATCCGGCATGACCTGATAATCATCAGCAGATGCTGCGCAAAAACCCTTGCGCGGTGAGTGGCGGGGGTCTATATTGTTTTTTTATGCGAAAGCCGGCGGAACCACCGGTCATCCGGGTGGTAGAATATCGCCGGAGCGGAACATTCAAGGAGAAACAATGAGACAAAATATTTTAACGGTTCTGTTATGCTTGTTGATACTGGCGGTTGTTCCGCCTTTTTCCGGCTGCAGTAAACAAACCGGACACGTGGTGGCCAAAGTCGGTGACCGGGAAATTCTTATTGAGGATATTGACGCCATAATAGCCGGAGCCGGTTTCCGTTTTGCTTCAGCGGAAAATGAACTTGAAATCCGGCAGGCTCTGCTTGATACCCTGATTAATCGAGATCTTTTGATAATCGGAGCCTACGAAAAGAACCTTGATTACCAGGAAGAAGTCCTCCGCGTGATTGACGGCGAAAAAAACAAGTTTCTCCTCGATGTCCTTTTCGAGGAAAGAATCATCGCCCGGGCCGAACCGTCGGAAGCGGAAATAAAGGACTGGTACGTCAGGATCGGCGAGGAAATAAAGGCTTCGCATATCCTGGTTGATTCCGAATCGGTCGCCCGGGAGGTACTGGCGAAATTGAAAGAGGGGGTTTCCTTTGAGGAATTAGCCGTCAAGTATTCTATTGATCCCAGCGTCAAACGCAATCAGGGCGATCTGGGATGGTTTACGTGGGGGACTATGGTTGACAATTTCCAGGAGGCTGTTTTCCGCATGCAGCCGGGTGAGGTTTCGGCGCCGGTCAAATCCGAATTCGGCTATCATATCATCAAGTTGGTCGATCGCCGCAAGGTGGAGCATCGCCCCGAATACGCCGAAGCAAAAGACCAAATCCGGAGTATGATTATCGAGCGGCGCAAGCGGAGCCTGATGCAGGAATACGCCGAAGAACTCAAGGAAAAATATCCGATTACGGTGGAAAAGGCCACCTGCCAGTTCGTTTTAAAAAAGCTTGAATTTCTATACCCACCCATGATTGGTAACAAGCCGCGCTGGCGCAACAACATCGACCCGGCCCAGCTTGACCAGGACGAACACGCGCTGGTACTGGGCCTCTACGATGGCGGCGAACTGACTCTGGGCGACTATTTATTGAGACTGCGGCGTATACCCGAGGAGAACCGCCCGGATTTCGATAACTACGATTCTCTGGCTGAGATCATTTTCCGAATGTCATTTATGGATATCCTGGTGCTGGAAGCGAAAGATATGGGGATAGAGAACAACGAAAAATACAAAAAGAAATTAAAGCTTTTCAAAGAAATGACCATGGCGGACATCATGCGAAACGATTCTATCCCGTATAATCTCGATATTACCGAAGACGATATCCAGGCGTATTATGAAGCCCACCCAGAGGAGTTTACCGCCCCATTGCGTTTTCATCTTTTGGAGATTCAGGTGGCGGAAGAGGAAAAAGCAAAGAAATACAAAAACAGCATCCGTTCGGAAGCGGAATTCCAGAAAATTGCCGCCCGGGAAACGCTCCGTCCCGGTAAAAGGCAGAACTCGGGCAATCTGGGCGTTGTCCTGCGTGAACAATACCCGGCCCTGTTTGAGGCGGCCGAGAACCTGAAACGAGGGCACATCGCCGGCCCGGTCAGGACCATGGGTAAATACTCTATCGTATGGGTCAAGCAAAAGCTGGAACCCGAACTGCAGTCCCTGGATATGTCCAAGAAGAAAATAATCGAGACTATTACAAGGCAAAAGAGCGATTCGCTTTGTGGCGAATGGCTGGCCAAAATGAGAAAAAGAATTCCCGTCGAGACATACGAGGATGTCCTGATAAACAGCGTGGAAAAGGGAAAATACGTCCAGGCCGACACCCTCCAGTCGGAATAAATGAACATGAAAAATACCTTTGGCAAAACGGCCCTGATGACCATCGGGGCCTTATTGCTTTCGGCGGCGGTTTTCGCCGAAACGGTTGAACGGATCGCCGCCGTGGTTGGAGATAAGGTTATCCTGACCTCGGAACTGGCCAGCCAGGTACAGATGTACCTCTTCTCGCTCGGGGAAAACGCCGAGGCTGATCCGCAGGAAGTCTCCCGTGAAATGCTCAACCAAATGGTCAATGATGAGTTGATTCTTCTGGCCGCGAGGGATGACACCACCATCACCGCCACGGACGACGAGATTCAAACCGAACTTAACGCGCATATCGCTTCGCTGGCGGCGCGCTTTCCTTCGGAGGAAGCGTTCCTCGAGCAATTACACCGTGAGGGAATGACCAAGCGGAACCTTGAGAAAAGGTACTATCCTCAGATAAAAGACCAGATATTGAAGCAGAAAATAATCAATAAGAAGCTTTCCAAAATTTCCGTGTCCCGCCAGGAGGCGGAGCAGTTCTATATCCGCCACGCCGATTCTCTGCCGAAAGTTCCCAGCCGGATTCGACTGGCCCATATTCTGGTCAAATTCAAGGTATCACCTGCGACCAGGGATTCTCTCCGCCGGATTGCCGAAGAAGCCCGTCAGTTGGCTCTGCAGGGAACTGATTTCGAGGAGGTGGCCAAAGAATATTCCGATCGGAGCCACGATGTTGTTGGTGGACGTATCGGCTTTGTACGCCGCGGCGAACTGGTAGAGGAGTTCGGCAGGACTGCCTTTAACTTGCAGCCGGGTTCCATCTCCGGGCTGGTATTGACCGAATATGGATGGCACATAATCAAAAGTCATACCCGATTCCGAGACAGCGTAGACGTCAGCCAGATACTTTTTCCGATGGCGCCGTCTATGGGTGATTCGATCCGGGCCGGAACGCTGGTCGATTCGTTGTATAGCGAACTTCAGGCCGGAGCCAGCTTCAAAGAATTGGCCAAACTACATTCCGACGACGATTCTTCCCGGAGCGTCGGCGGCGAGTTGGAACCGATGACACTCGATCAACTCCGCCCGGAATTTGTCGCTTCCCTGGAAGGGATCGATACCGGCCGGATTGCGCCACCGGTCATATCGCAGCGCGGTTATCATATCCTCAAGCTTCTGGAACGGGAAGAAAGCCGCCAGTTGAATATCGACACTGATTTTGACATAATTCGAAACATCGCCCGGCAGGAAAAAACGGCGCAGATGGTCGAAGACTGGGTGACCGAACTGAAGAAGAAGACCTATATCGATATCCGGGATCTTAGCTATTAGTAATGCGGCTGGATAATTTCGTATCCGATCTCGGTATTGTCAAACGGCGGACAGCGGCCAAGGAACTTGCCGACGGCGGACGGATAAAAGTCAACGACCGGAAAGCCAAACCGGCGCACAAGGTGAAAATCGGCGACATTATCGAAATTACCGGCCGGCAGCATATCAAAATCCGCGTAAAAAATATCCCATCCAAATCAGTCCCCAGAGAATCCCGTCCCGAGTATTTTGAAGTCCTGATTAAGGAACGCGCGGACGATATAGGTATCTAAACTTTCGTAACCATCTATTGTAAGAAATATCGGGGTATTCCTGATGAAATGGGATATGTTCGAAGTTGAAAAGATCGGCGACCGGTTTTACGTTTTCCGTGAAGTGCGCTGACAGTAGCGCAGGGCATTTTCTGACCGGCAACCGTCGCCCAGTTGCTTCTTGACTTAACGTGATCAAGGCCCGTTAATTGAATCATGTTTGCCCGGCGGAAAGCGGCTCCCGCCGCAATCCTTTTTACCACCCTTACGCTTTTGGCGGTCAACATCGGCTGGTGGTGGTATTACAGGTCAATTACCACCTATCTGGAAGAACAGCTCTCGCAAAGGGTGACCGGCGTCGTAGCTGTGGCCGGCCTTTACATAACCGCCGACCAGGTGGAAAATCTTTTGATCGATGACCTCGACGTTTATGCCAATCTTCTGCTTTATCTTGATTCGCTGGTCATTATCGATTCCCTTTCCGAAGCGGCGGTTATTGATCTCGATTTCAATTACCTGATATCGACCCGATCCGACCTGGTCGAGGGCGGGTATCTTCTGACCCGGCCTAACTTCGACTCGCTTCATCAAGCGGCGCTGGGACGACCGACGGCTTCCGCATTATACGACATTGACGGCACCTACCTGAAATCAGCTTACGCCCCGCTTTATAATTCCGACGGTGACGTCGCCGCGGTGCTTGTCGCCGAAGCCGGGGCGGGGTATTTCGACCTTCTCGACACCCTGCGCCGGAACCTCTTCTTTCTTGCAGGCGGATCCGCAGGGGCGGTTGTAATTCTACTAATTTTCTATATCATCTACAGCCGCCGCCTGGCGGCGGCCGAGGAAAAAATCTACCAAGCCGGTTCGCAGGCGGCTCTGGGCCGGATGGTCGCCGTAGTCAGCCACGAAATCAAAAACCCGCTAATGATCATTGCCGCCGCCGGAGAACGGCTCGAAAAGAAACACGCTGACCCGGAAGCGTCATTTATCACCGAGGAAGTTGCCCGGCTGGACAGCATCGTTTCCGGCTATCTTTCCTTTGCCAGAGGAGACAAAACCATCAATCCCGAAACGGTTGATCTGGCCACGCTCTGCGGCAAAATCATCGCCGAATTTAGACCGCAATTCGATCAGGAAAACGTTGAGCTTCAAACCAAAATAGACGATTCGCTGCCGCCGTTTGAAGCTGACCGAATCGGCCTCCGCCAGGTATTGATTAACCTGTTGCTCAACGCCCTCCACGCCGTTACGGGAGAACAGAATAAAAGACGGGAGAAACTCGTATTGCTTGAGGTACTAATATCAGATAAATTGCCGGACAAGGTAATCATACGCGTATGCGACAGCGGACCCGGAATAAAGCCCGCTCATCGCGAGCGGCTGTTTGAGCCTTTTTTTACAACCCGGATCAAAGGCTCGGGACTGGGTCTTTACCTGAGCCGACGCATAATCGAATCGCATAACGGAACCGTCAGGATTACCGATGATAAAGAGGGTATGACAATGTTCGAGGTTATCCTGCCGGCGGGAGAATCGGAATGAGCAGGATTTTGATTGTCGATGACGAGCCGAAAATGACGATGATGATATCATCCAGCCTGGACGAGGCCGGATATACCACTGAAACGGCCGCCAGCGGCAAAAAGGCGATGGATAAGCTTTTGAAGACGGCTTATGATCTGGTCGTTACCGATATCAGGTTGCCGGCCCCGGACGGACTGGAAATACTCGACTGGATTTCCAAAAACCGTCCCGAAACGATAGTCATCATGATAACCGCATTCGCCGAGGTTAAAACGGCGGTGGAAGCTTTGCGCAAAGGCGCCGCCGACTACCTGATCAAGCCGTTTCCGCTCGAAGAGCTAACCCTGCAAATTAAAAGGCTCCTCAAGCAACGCCACACCGAGCAGTTGAAAGAGTTACGCGAAAAAGACTATGACAATCTCGCCTATGATGAGTTTATCGGCATGTCGCCTGCAACCAGGGAATTTCTTGATCTAACTGAAAAAGTTGCCGTCACCGACACAACCGTCCTGATTACAGGGGAATCAGGAAGCGGCAAAGAACTGGCTGCCCGGATGATCCACAACCTTTCCCCGCGAAAAAACAAACCGTTCATTGCGGTCAACTGCGCCGCACTGACCGAAACGCTTCTGGAATCGGAACTGTTCGGGCACGAAAAGGGCGCCTTTACCGGAGCAGTAGCGCGCAAGCCGGGACGGTTTGAACTTGCCGACGGCGGCAGCATTTTCCTCGACGAAATCGGAGAAATGTCGCCCGCTCTTCAGGCCAAGCTGCTGAGAGTTCTGGAAGAGCGCAAAATGGTCAGAGTAGGCGGAGTTGACGTTATCGATATTGATATTCGATTAATCACCGCTACAAACCGCAATCTGAAAGAGATGATCAAAGAACGTACCTTCAGGGAAGACTTGTATTTTCGAATAAATATATTCCCGATCGCTCTGCCGCCCCTGAGGGAACGGAGAGAGGATATCCCGCTTCTGACCCGTTATTTTCTCGAAAAGAAGAACTTCCCCCACCCGGAGCTTGATGGTGAAGTAATGGAATTATTGAAAAGCTATCATTGGCCCGGTAATATCCGCGAACTGAAAAACATTCTTGATCGGGCTATAATCCTCTCGGGTGGCGAGCCTATTAACGCGGGGTGTGTCGGGATAGATGATGAGGATATGGAGGCATCGGAATTGCTTGGGATAACCGCCGGAAAATCGCTGGGCGAAGCCGAAAAACAGCAGATTCTGGATGCCCTGAAGCGGGCCGAAGGGAGCAAAACGGAAGCGGCACGGCTTCTGGGAATAACACGGCGCAGGCTCTATTCCCGGATGAAAATACACGGAATAAATCCATAGACTGTCCGTTACGGTACATCTGGCCGCGAGGGTACATACAAGAGGGCAATTGAAGCAGGCGAAGAATGTTTAATTTGTTGCTAAACAATGCAATAACCCATATCTGCGAGGGAAAAGGAACCGGCACGGTAATTGAAGCTGTATCAGGTGGAGAAGAAAGGACAGGTTATATGAGATATGGGTTAATGATATTCGCTTTTCTTGGCCTTCTGCTTATAAGCGGGGTTTCTCTGGCGCAGAATGATAACATTGCAGCCCTGAATACGGCCATGGAAAGGACCTATCAGGCCATCGAAAAGGCCAAAGATGTGGTAGGTAAAAGCAATTCCGAACGGGCCAAGTACCTTCTGGAAGTTGCCATAAGGCTCCAGGAGCATGCCGATCAATTGAGAAAATCGGAGCGGTTCGGTAGCGTAGCCCAAGCCGGGAAATACACTTTCAGCGCCCGTGAAAAAGCCTTGCGGGCTATCGCCATTGCCCGTCAGGCGACCGAAAACGAGGATTACATCCTCCGCCGCCTGGAACGGACCGATGATTTAATCCGGCGAATCGAGGAAAAGGCAGGACCTGACACGCCCGACAAAATCATGCTTATTCTTGACACCGCCCGCAAGAAACAGCAGCGAGCCGTGGAGCTTTTTCGCAATCGGCGCTTTAAGATGGCCCTGCAGTTGACCATGCAGGTGGAAAAATCACTGGAAAAGATAATCGAGCAGGTTGGCGGATATGTAAAAACCAGGAAGCGGTTCGAATCGCTTCAGGGAAGGTATTACACTCTTCTGGATCGAATTGAAACCGGCGGTTTCGGCGATGACGCTAAGACCGGAACTCTGATTGAACGGGCTGAAAGCCTTTGTGCCGAAGCAGAAAAACTTGCCGATAATGGCGCGATTGCCAGAGCTGAGAAGACGATGCAAAAAGCGGTTGAAATACTCCTGAGAATAGCGGAAAATCAGAAGGAGCCGGGCAAAATAAAAAGGGCGCTGGAACATCTGAAAAGGCGCGCGGATATACTCAAAGAGAAAATCGACGCTTCCGGCTACCGGCAGGCCGGCAAACTGCATCAAAACGCCGTGGAGCACCTCGAAAAGGCATCGGCTTTATATCAGGAAGGCAATTATGAATCTGCCGCCACTCAACTCCAAGCCGCCCGGCAGATTCTGGCCCGAGTGGAAAAGCTGTTGGAAAAATAGAGGATAATCGTTGCCGGCTACGTTCAACAGGTTCGCCTTATTTATATCTTTAGCGGCAGCCGCCCCTGCGGTTGCCGCCAATTTTTATGATAACAGGGGCCTCTCGGCTGACGCCGGTCTGGAATATCAACTTATCACCCAGGAATACTATAACGCCATTATAGACACGACATCGCTGGATCCGATTGAAAACTGGATTCTCTCCAAAGATGAGATTGATGACTTCATCTTCCGCACTAATATCGATTACGGCTACAAGAGTTCCGGGAAACTCTTTGATGCCCTTGCCGATCTGGAAATATCAGCCGACCGTTTCCTGGGGCGAGCAGAAGGATCATACAGGCTCGGCGATTTCGACAATAATATCAAAGCTTACGGCAAATTCGAAAACAAAACCCCACTTGACGATGCCAAAAACCGAAATGACGGGTATAACTACATCCAGACCTATCTTAAGGCGGATCGCAGGCTTTCTTCATTGATCAGTCTGAATCTGAAAACCAGCTTCGAAACCGTATTGTTTGATGAATTGGATACCGCCGAATCAGGCAACAGCGAAACAACATCTTACCGGGCATATAATTTCGATTATTCCATTCTTTCGGCCAGATTTGGGGGAGAGTTGACCCTGTCGGAGCCGGCCAGCAATATTTACTGGTACGGAGCTGTTTATCATCGCCATGTCCCGGATTCCGCCGAGGCAAGGTATGACGACTACCGTTTTAACGTCGAGTACAGCGCTTTTAGTATCAACAGGTATCTCAGCCTGGAAGGCGAAATACGACACAAGGATTATAACCAGCCGGACAATCAGGATGATTATACTGCTCTGAATTTTCACAGCCGATTGAACAAAACGCTGAACAGTGAAATCGAGGGGTCTCTGGCTCTCATATACGAGAATTACTGGTTTGGAAAATCTGATGTTATTAATCGCGATTACCGGCTCTTCAGGACGGAACTTAAAGTAACGCAACAGATTTCAGATCTGAGCCTTGGCCCGCTGGCAAGATTTGAATTTAGGGATGAAGATGAATCCGGCTATACCTCCGAATCATACGGCCAATGGGAATTTGGAGGCGCCGCCGGGCTTATCGGTAAAGACCGTCTGTTTTTTGACGTGGAAACAACCTATGGAAAAAGGGATTACCAGGACAAAGAGGGGACTTTGAGTTCCTATACATTTGTCTCAGTATCCCTGATGGCAAATTATGCCTTATGGAAAGAAATATCGATAAATGCTATATTTGACGGTGACTTCGAAAGCCATGAGAAGGCCGAGGATGACTCCAATCTTTACCTTCTTACGATCGGTATGAGCGCCCGTTTTTAGGGTTCCGCCGCAGAACTTAATCCAAGAAAACGCTTGACAAATCGGGACAATATATTAGATTGCAATTGTCTAGGGATAAGTTGTGTTTTTACGCACCTTAAAAGCTTCAATAGCACCTTAGTAGCTTAATACCTGCCTAAAGTTTGCAGGTTACCAACTTGCTCTTACGAAAGCCCTTTTTACTGGTACTAAAAAAGTACTGAAGTAACCATTGTAGGCTTTTCTTCAATCGAGGAAATTTTCCTGGGTTGGATAAAAGGCTTGAGATACTTAAACCAATTCAAATGAGGTTTTAAGTAAAAAGGTGACTTCATTACGGCATCTTAAAACGGATGCTGTATTGAATTAAATTAAAGGAGCAATGTAATGAAGCATAACAAGCTACTTACATTATCATTGCTGGTCTCGTTTCTGATTCTGGCTTCGGCTTCTTTTGCTCAGGATTCGTTCACTTACGGTACTGTCAGTTCTCGTCCGTATCCCGCCGGTGCAACCGTCGAGGTTCCGGTTTATATCAATAACACCGTTGCTGTAGCGGCCTTTGACGCGGTCGGCACGACCGGGACCGACGGCAACGTTGAAATCGCGGTAGCCGGTATAGTCTTCGACAACGACATGGCCGATCTGAATGTCCTTAATGACCGTTTTGGCATTCAGGATCTTGGCAGCGGCAAGTACCGTTTTGGCGCCGTTAAGACTGACGCCGTGGACGGTCTGGATCTGCCGGTGGGTAATGGTCAGGTTGCCACGCTGACGTTTACGTTTGTTTCAGGCTGTAAGCTGGGCACGGCAACCATTGAACCGACCGACGGCGAGTGGAACGGCCATCCGGTTGTTAACAATATGGTCGCTTCAACAGGCGATCCGATTGATCCTCTGGACATCGTCAATGGCGCTGTAAATGTCATCGATGAGGCTCCGTTCATCACCAACTGCCCGACTGAACCCTTCGTGGTCTACTGGAACAGTGATCCTCAAAATGTGGTGTATCCCATAGAAGCCGACGACTATGACCTGCCTTGCGGCTGCGACGTGTTGAACTATAATCTTCTGGACGGCCCGGGAGATCTCGCGGGTAATATCTATTCGTGGAATCCCACCGGCCCGGACGTTGGTTGTCATCATGTCATAGTCGAAGTTGTGGATCGTTACATGCTTGCAGTTACCTGCGAGTTTGACATCGAAGTCCTGAACAAGCCGCCGGTGATCACCTGCCCAGAATATGCCGAGGGCGAAATTGCTTTCCATGTTCTGATGGGTGATCTTATCACGGAGACGGTTACGGCCATCGATCCTGACGCCGGTCCTCTGGGCATGACCTACTCGCTCGGCACAGCCACAACAGCAGGCGGCTCAATTGGCGCGACCAGCGGCATATACGAGTGGAATGTTCCTGACGATCCCTCTTATATCGGCGATTACCTAGTCGAAGCAATCGTTACGGACGGGGCCAATCTCGATCCGTGCAATAAAGAGAATGCCGACACCTGTTACTTCACGATCACCGTCATGCCTTCGTACCGTGTTTCCATCGAGTACAAGACTGACGATGGCAAGGGTGCGGGTGTCACTCAGGGTCATTATCATGACCTCTCCATTACTCTTGACGATGCTTACACCGTCATGGAGATGGGTGGTTATGATTTCCTGATCTCCTATGAGCATTCCCTTGGCGCCCTGACCTTCATGAGCGCCGCGATGGGTGACCTTCTGGTTGACGGTGAGTGGGAATATTTCACTTACCGCTTCGGACCTTTCGGTAATTGCGGCAGCGCCTGTCCGTCAGGTTTGGTTCGTCTGAATGCCATGGCCGAGACAAACAACGGCAGCCACGTGGCCACCAATTTTGACAATTCGCACGGCTTCAATGAGCTGGCGGTTATGACATTCTATGTCTCAAATGACCGCACTTATAACTGCTCATATGCGCCGGTCGAGTGGTTCTGGATTGATTGTGGCGATAACACCATCTCCTCCAAGTATGGTGATACCCTCTTCATCGAGAGGGAAATCTATACTTACGAGGGCGATCCGGTGGGTGACCCGCCGAGCGGCTATGACCTTCTGCCCGGTTACTGGGGTGTTGGCGACGATTGTCTCTTGGGAACAGACAAAGGCTACCCGATTCGTGGAATCGACTTCACGAACGGCGGGTTCCTGATCATCTGTTCCGACAGTATCGATGCCATTGGTGATATTAACATCAACGGCATTCGGTACGAGGTCGCCGATGCGGTCATGTACACGAACTACTTCATCGAAGGCCTGTCCGCCTTTTATGGTCATGTCGAGGCCTCGATTGCGGCTTCTGATGTGAATGCCGACGGTATTACCCTGTCCGTGTCTGACCTGGTTTACCTGGTCCGCGTGGTTGTTGGTGACGCTCTGCCATACGCCAAGCTGACTCCCGGGGTTGACAACATCAATGTTGCCACCCAGTTGGTCGGCAGCGATATGGCCGTGACGTACGACGCCAGCACCGATATCGGCGCCATGCTGATGATCTATAAGATCGACGGCACTATTGGCGAGCCGACTCTCGGCAGCGGCGCGGCAGACATGAATATCGTTTACGGGATTGCAGGCAATGAACTTCGTGTCCTGATCTACAATATTGGAAAGAACGCCATTCTGGGCGGCCGCCACGACCTGGTTAACATCCCGGTTGATGGTTCGCTCGAGCTCAAGAGTGTGGAGGTGGCTGACTACTTTGGTAATGCCATGGAAGCCTCCGTTCGTGTTCTGCCCACTACGTTTGATCTGGCACAGAACTATCCTAACCCGTTCAACCCCACCACCACTATTGAGTTGTCTCTGCCGGTAGCATCCGACTACAATGTCGTGATCTACAATATTGCAGGTCAGCTCATCCGGACCTACAACGGTTCGGCCGAGGCTGGTGTGGTCGAGGTCGTGTGGGATGGTAGGGACGCTTCCGGTAACCAAGTGGCTTCCGGTATGTACTTCTACAAAGGTACCGCCAGTCACTTCTCGGCTACCAAGAAGATGATCCTTATGAAGTAAGCTTGGTCTGACCTACACAAGACTGCTAACGATTGCCCCGCTTTCTTAACTGAAAGCGGGGCCTTTTTTTACCACCGACAGACGACAATTGACTTGAATGAAGTTTTTCTGTAGTTTTGAGCGATGAAAGAGAAACGGTTTCTCGGCCTTGATTTCGGCCAAAGAAGGATCGGCGTTGCCGTCTCCGATCCGAGCGGACTTATCGCAGGGTCTCTTAAAACCCTGATCGTTAAAAATACCGACGATGCCCTTCAGCAGGTTTTAGAGCTTGTCTCGGAGCATAATATCGCCGGAATCGTCCTGGGACTGCCTTTGAATCTGTCTGGCGACGCTTCCGAAGTGTCAAAAGAGGTCGAAGCGTTTGCGGGAAGACTTCGATCCTCTTGCGACGTGCCGGTCTTTCTCGAAGATGAACGGCTAAGTTCCCGATTGGCGGAATCGGTTCTCCACGCGCACGGCAAAAGAATAAAGGGACACAAGGGGAAAATCGATCGGATTGCGGCAGTAATAATACTCCAATCGTTTCTTGACCGGCAAAATATGCAAAGGGATAGGGATCAGGATTGACAGGTCGCAATGATGTCAGTGAAGAAAGAACCGCCATGCGTCCGCGGCTGCCGGCGAGGTATCGTAAAACCCTCAGGGCCCGGCTGCACTATCTTTTCTTGAGCCTCGTCCTGCTGCTTCTGTGGCCGTTGTCGATAATATTCAGAGGAATCGAAAAACTGCTTCGACATGAAAAGCAAGATTAAGAGATACCTGCTCGCCCTGACGGTTGTAACGGCCGTTTTCATTATTGCCTTTGGCTGGTGGCTATTTGACCGCCATGAAATCTATCCGGCCTCGATTATTGTCGAACACGGAGAACCGTTTTACAAGATCGTCGTCAAGCTTAAAGACCGTGAAGTGATCGGTTCGCCCTGGCTTTTTTCAAAGATCGGCATTCTGGCCGGGTTCGACCGCAAGGTGATTCCCGGGCGGTACGATTTCGGCCGCAAGGTTTCCAACTTCGACGTCCTGCGTAAACTATGGCGGGGCGATATCGCCGTTATGAGCTTTACGGTTCCGGAAGGGTATAATCTGAAGCAGATCCGACAACTTCTCCACCAGAGATGCGGCGCCGACCCGGATACCTTCGACAGCCTTGTGCGCGATTCGCAATACCTGGCCGCGCTGGGTATAGAGGCCGGTTTCGCCGAGGGATATCTTTTCCCGGAGACCTATAATTTTCAGTGGGGTGTCACGGCGATCGAGGCTGTCGAAACCATGATCGGCGAACTTTTTTTGCACGTTAACGATTCGATAACGGCTCGTTGCAACGGCCTCGATTATACTCTCCATGAACTTTTGACAATGGCCTCAATCATTGAGCTTGAAGGTACGGCCGCAGACGAATTCGGGAAAATCGCCTCGGTTTATTCCAATCGGTATAAAACCGGAATGAAATTGCAGGCTGATCCGACCGTCATTTACGGAATGGGCGGCCTTGACCGGGAACTCAGGGTCAAGGATTACCAGTTTCCCTCACGATATAATACTTACCTGCATAAAGGGTTGCCCCCCACGCCGATTTGCTCGCCGGGCCTGAGAGCGATCATGGCCGCCCTGTACCCCGATTCCACCGATTATTATTATTTCGTCGCCGATGGCAACGGACGACACGTCTTTAACAAGAATTATAAACAGCATCTGAAAGATACCCGAAGAATCAAAAGAGAATTAAAAAGACAGGGAAGATAGGTTTTTACCCGTTTCGCTAAGCGTGTCGGGCCGGGCTATTAAGCATTTCGCCCAGTTTTTCAACAAAATCCGCCACCATGCCTTCGCCTATACCCTCAAGATAAAGGCCGAAAACTGATTCATTGACCGAGGCCAGAGACAGAAGTCCCATTCTAACTCCCTCGAACACCAGCGGCACAATCAAAACCGAACGAGCGCCGGAGGAAAGAAGAATCTTTTTTTCGATGATATTGCCGGAGATATGTTCCGGGTAATTATCGGAGACGGGATACCCCTGCATCAGAACCTGATACATGGTTGATCTTTTGACAGAGAAATTAAGCGCCAGACCGGCTTTCAGCGACCTGTTTTCGTATATATGGGTTACCCGCAAACGTCCGGTTGTGCCATCATAGAAGGAAAGAGAAGCTTTGTCAATGGCATAGAATCTGCCGAGCCGGTTGATGAGCTTGCTGAATAGAGCGCCAAGCTCCCTGCTTCCCGACAGCCCGGCGCTTGGATTTATCGTATCCGCCCCGGCGAACGAGTCCGGAGTCCGGTCCGGACCGTCGTAATCATTAAATATATTATCAGACATCGTTTCCCCCTTTAACTCCTGTCTATGGCCCTTGCCCGACCGCCGCCGGCTGTTTTAGATTAAACCTCTTTACCTTTCGCCAAAGGGTGGTTCGCCCGATGCCCAACTGATTGGCGGTCAGAGAATAATTCCAGTTGTTTTCCTCCAGCATCTTCAGGATTTGCTGCTTCTGGTTTTCAATAAGCGATCTTCCGCGTGGCGGCGGTGAAGACAGCCGCGGTTTGATTTCCCTGGGCGAGATAAATACTATATCCTCGTACCTGATCTGCTCGCCTCCCGATAGCGCCACTGCCCGTCTTAACGTATTCTCCAACTCACGCACGTTGCCCCGCCATTCATGCTTTAGAAGAATCTCCAGGCTGTCCGCCGAGAGAGACACGATGGGACGGTCGTATTCCTTCTGAATCCGGCGCAGGAAGTACTCAATCAGGACGGGAATATCCTCGGGCCGTTCGCGCAAGGGCGGAATATGAATCGGCATGACATTCAGCCGATAGAATAAGTCTTCCCGAAATTCACCCGCTCTGACCTTCCGGGATAGGTTCGCATTGGTGGCGGCTATGACGCGCATGTCAATGGCCCGGGTAGTGTTGCCGCCGATGGGACGAATTTCCCTCTCCTGTAAGACCCTGAGTAGCTTGGCCTGAATTGAGTATGGCAGGTCGGCCACTTCATCCAGGAAAAGCGTGCCGCGGTCGGCTTCCTCGCACAGCCCTCGCTTGTTGGTCACGGCCGATGTAAAAGCCCCTCGGACATGTCCGAAAAGCTCCGACTCCAAAAGGCTTTCCGGGATGGCGGAGCAGTTAATCGGGATAAACTGTTTATCCCGCCGCCGTGAATGATGGTGAATCACCTTGGCCAGCAACTCCTTGCCGGTTCCCGACTCGCCGGTTATCAGCACGGCGATATCGGTGTCGGCTATGCGGCCGACGATCTTTTTTAAATCGTCGATAGCCTTGGAATTACCGATTATATTATCAAACCCAAACCTGTTGGCCACCTCCTGTCGCAGGTACCTAACCTCATTTCGCAGGTCGATCCGTTCCAGCGCCCGGTTTACCTTAAACAGAAGCTCTTCGTTCTTGAAAGGCTTGGTGATGTAGTCGGCGGCGCCGTTTTGAATGGCCTCAACAGCAGACTGCACCGAAGCAAAAGCTGTCATGATGATAACTTCAGTCTCGGGGTGAAGCCGTTTGCTGACTTCCAGAATCTTCAGTCCAGAGCCGGTATCCAATCGCAGGTCTGTCAGGATCAGATCATAAATAGTCGTTTCGAGACGGGATGCGGCTTCTTTATATTCTCCGGCTTCCGTAATCTCATAACCATCCTTGATAAGCAATCTTGACAGGGTTTTTCGCAGAGCAATATCATCGTCAATTATAAGAATCGAAGACATCCTGGTGATTACTCCTCATATTGGCTTATTAAGGAGAATTTTAAAGCAACTTTGGCGCCCCCCTCCTCACGGGAAGCGATAGTGATAACGCCGTTATTGGCCCGGGCCATCCTCTCAGCAATGGCCAGTCCCAAGCCGGTTGTACCGGGACGCGAGGTGGTAAACGGTCTGAAAATGTTTTCAAAAAGCCCGGGAGGAAACCCGTCCCCGGTATCGGCCACGCTGACTATAATCGCTTTATTTGTGGCGCTGGTTTTGAGCCTGACGGCGCCGTCTTGTTTGATACTCTGAAAGGCGTTACGAATAATATTTGACAGGATTAATCTGACCTGAGACGGATCGCATTCGATTTCGGGGAGTGTTTCGTCCAATTCCGTTTCAAAGCGGATATTCTCGAACTCGGCGGCAACCTCTCGCAATTCGGCGCTACAAAGGCCATTAAGGTCAACCTTTTCTTTCCGAGAAGCTCCGGGACAGGCAAACTGCGTGAAACGGTTGAGGATATCCTCAATTCGGTCGGCGGCCTTGAGAACCGCCTGCAGATACGGCTTTTCCTCATCGCTCAATTTATCGGCTGCCACGTTTTCCAATTGGCTTGCAGCCGTAGTTATCACGCTCAGGGGATTACGCAGCTTGTGCGTTAATCTTTCGGCTAATTCGGCTAATTGCGGCCGCGACTGATTGCCCGCGTGGACCGGCTGTTCCGGAACAACCTCGGCTTTCATCCGGCTTGATGTCCGTCTGTTTCAAACTGCAACATAATGTCTATATCGGAGCAATTTTGAAACAGTTAACGCTTCCCGTCGTTTTTGGCTATCTCCCTTTTTGGCTTTATTCTGAAATATAGCGGTGTCCAAAGATGGAATCGGACATACTCAGGCGGTTTAATCCTGATTTTACTTGACAGAAAAATTCATTTTTAATAGATAAACATATGCCTGTTCCGAGAGAGGCAATTGCCCATATCGCCGAACTTGCCCGGTTGAAGCTTACGCCTGCCGAACTCGACAGATACTCGACGGAACTGGTTCGGGTCGTTGAGTTTTTTGATTGTTTGGCCGCGGTTGATACTGAAGGAATCGAGGTTAGTACCCCGTTTATCAAGGGCCGCCACGTCTTTCGCGACGATGAAATCCGCCCGTCTCTGCCGGTTGAAGAGGTATTAAGAAATGCACCTGAAACAAAGGATAACTACTTTATTGTACCGCGAGTGATTTGATAATGGCCCGTGTAACCGCCATCATCCCGGCCCGCCTTGAAAGCAAGCGGTTTTCCCGAAAGGTGCTTTATCCCCTGAAAGGAAAACCGCTTATTTTTTACACCTGGCAGGCGGCGCGAAAAGCCAGATTGATCGACCGGTTGTTTGTCGCCACCGACTCGGCGGAGGTCGGGCGGGCGGTCAATTCCTTTGGCGGCGCGGTAATTATGACTTCCAAAAGGCCGCGCAACGGCACCGAAAGAGTCGCCGAAGCTGTCGCCGATTTCGGAACCGACATCGTGATAAATATCCAGGCCGATAACCTGGGACTTGGCGGGCCAATACTGGACCGCGTCATAAGGGAAATGGCCGCCGACAGGAAAATCACCTGCGCAACGCTGGCGTGTAGAATTCACGGAAGCGACTGGAAACGGAAGCTCTATAATTCCAACGTGGTAAAAGTGATCGGCGACACCGAAAGTAACGCCGTCTGGTTCAGCCGTTATCCGATCCCGTTCACCCGGGCCGACGGCGACCGGCGGCCCATTGATCTATTCCCTTTCCTGGAACATATCGGAATATACTTTTTCAGGAAAAAGGCGCTTATGGATTATGCCGGCTGGCCGCGGGGCCGGGCGGAAAAGGCAGAGTCGCTGGAACAGCTGCGTATTCTTGAAAACGGGGGGAAAATCAGGTTGTTTCTGACCCGCGCGGAAATAATCTCTGTTGACAGCAGGCAGGCCGTAAAGAAACTGACTACCAAATTATTACAGGTGGCAAAAAATGGCTGAACAAACAACCAAGTATATTTTTATTACCGGCGGCGTGGTTTCTTCGCTGGGGAAAGGGATCGCTTCCGCATCGCTGGGATTATTACTCAAAAAGAGGGGCCTGTCGGTAAATATTCTAAAGCTGGATCCATACCTCAATGTCGATCCGGGGACGATGAACCCGTTCCAGCACGGCGAGGTGTTCGTCCTCGACGACGGCTCGGAGACTGATCTTGACCTGGGCCATTATGAACGGTTCCTTGAACAATCGATGACCAGCGACAACAACGTCACTTCGGGCCAGATATATCATACAATTATTACCCACGAACGGCGCGGCGATTATCTCGGAGCCACGGTGCAGGTTATCCCCCACGTCACTGAAGAGATTAAAAGCTCGATTAAACGTCTGGAAACAATTAACGGCAAAGTGGACGTGGTCATCGTTGAAATCGGCGGTACCGTCGGCGATATCGAGTCGCTGCCCTTTATGGAAGCCATCCGCCAGATGGGGCTGGAAGGCGGGAGGCATAATACTTTGTATATTCACCTGACCATGGTGCCTTATGTTGAAACCGCCGGAGAGCTGAAGACCAAGCCGACCCAGCATTCGGTCAAAGCCCTTCGGGAAATCGGCATCCAGCCCAATATCCTGCTGTGCCGCACGGTCAAAACGCTGGATGATTCCATCAGGAAAAAAATCGGCCTGTTCTGCTCGGTACCGTATAAAAACGTCATTGAAGCCATCGACGTATCTACCATTTATGAAGCCCCACTGAAATTCGAGCAGCACGGGTTTTCCGACCTGGTCCTGGAACATCTTAATATCAAGGCGCCACCACCCGACTTGACCGATTGGGAGGAGATGGTCGCCACTATTAAAAACCCCGCCAATCGGGTTAAAATCGCCATCTGCGGCAAATATGTTCATCTGAAGGATGCCTATAAATCGATTATCGAAGCTTTCAACCACGCCGGTGTGGAAAACAGCGCCCGCATTGACCTGGTCTGGGTGTCGTCGGAAGATATAAAATCGGGCGGGGCAGCCAAGTTCATCGGCGACGTCGACGGGCTTTTAATTCCCGGCGGTTTTGGTGAGCGGGGAGTCGAAGGTAAGATCGAGTCGATCCGGTATGTGCGCGAAAACAAAGTACCGTTCCTCGGCATCTGCCTCGGCATGCATTGCGCCACGATTGAGTTTGCCCGAAACGTTTGCGGGCTGGAAGACGCTCACAGCTACGAATTTTACCGCGACCTCAAACATCCGGTCATTCACCTGATGGCCGACCAGGAAAACATTACCGAACTGGGCGGCACCATGCGGCTGGGAGCTTATCCGGCGATTATTGACAAAGACAGCTTTACGTATAAAGCATACGGAGAAAAAGAAATATCCGAACGTCACCGCCACCGGTACGAGTTCAATAACGAATATCGCGAGATGCTGACCAAGGCCGGGTTGAAACTGGTCGGACAATCGCCCGACGGCAAGCTGGTCGAAATAATCGAGGTGCCCGATCATCCCTGGTTTGTAGCGGTTCAGTTCCATCCCGAACTCAAATCCCGGCCGGTTAAAGCTCACCCGCTGTTTCGGGATTTCATAGCAGCAGCGGTCAAGTATAAAAAGCAGAAAGCTGAGAAATCTCAATCTGCTGCGGGCAACCCGGTGGTGTAATTGTATAAGGATAATCTCAAAGATTAGACCGCATTTGCCGTCGGATGAGGGCGATCGCAGACCACGAGCAATAGGGCTACAGATTTCGGCGCTGACGGTAATTTAAAGCGCGAAATAGAGTATTCCTAAGATTCCATATTTCCGCTGTTAAACCTTATAAGTCTTTCCCAATTTATTTCACCGTTATCACAAAAATCTCTTATAAATTCGGATGTAAACAGATTTATTACCTTGCTTTTTTGTCTGATAAAATTCTGGTTTTGCTGTCTCGCCCTATGACCCAGCGGTTTTATTATATCCACATATAAATTTTTGTCATCACTTATAAGATGCCAGAAACTTTGCCCCATTACCTTCATGTAACCCTTAATGAAGCTGGTTCTTGATTTGCCATAGCAAATACCCAGTACCGGTTGAATATTGGTCGAGGAGTCATGTTGCTTTAAGACTTTGACCGCCTTTTCGAAATCAATTTTCAATTTGCCGTATTGCGAACTGTTTCCCCAGTTTGGCCCGGATTTTATGGAGACAAGATAACGAATGGAATCCTTCTGAAAATCAAGATCTATTCCGGTTGTTGATGACTTTTGGCCGTTGTAGGTTCTCCCTGCAATGAAAATCGCCAGTTCTTCAAGGAAATCGCCGAAGATTTTTTCTTCTGACGACGAAAGATGCGCTTCCAGAAAGCTCGATATAAGTTCAGACGCCGTCGTAATGTTCTTGGCTTTGAACAGATATGGATTTTTGCGCTTCAAAATATCTTTTAGCTTGAGTTTCTCCAAAGACTTTATTCTGATGGAATGGAACGTTCCTATATTATCATTCACGAATTTCCTGACATCGGCAAGATCGAGGCCGCTCATAGAATAGACTCCTGCCGGGCAATTCCACGCAGGGAATTGTCAGCCATCTCACAATACTCACGCAATATTTCAATCCCGATGTAGTCCCGACCCAGCTTCTTGGCGGCCACAGCCGTCGTTCCCGACCCGATGAACGGATCAAGCACTATATCGCCTTTGGAGGTAAACAGTTTTATAAACCATTCCGGCAGAGCCCCTGGAAAAGTGGCGCTATGATTCTTATTGGAACATTCCGTCGCCAGATGCAAGACATTTGTTGGATAGGCCATTTTTCGTCCCACCCACCGGGAAACGTTTTTTCCGAAACCGCTATTGACTTTTGATTCATCCCTTATTTTATCGATATCACTCAAATTCCTTAGTCGAGTCTCCGCCCAGTCACCCATCGGAACCATCACGCTTTCTTGAAACATCTTAAACTTTTTTTTCTTATTAAACTGCAAACATCTTTCCCAGGCATCTCGAAACCTGTTTGGCCATTTTCCAGGATAACAATTCTTCTTGTGCCATACATATTCCTCCGTCCAAAGCCAGCCTTGTTCTCTTAAAGCGAGAATCAA
>CAZSYD010000014.1:27603-54204 GCA_964611355.1 uncultured Ignavibacteriales bacterium
CATAATGCTAAATATATCGAAATTCTGCTACTTTTAACAATCACATTTCCGGTTCAAGTGTCTGTTTGACCCTAATTCTGCGACTCTTCGACTAAAGCCGCATAATTTTTTATTATCCGATTGACGGTTTCTTCCGATTCGGCTTCGGCGAGGACTTCGAATGACGCCCGCAGGCGATCCGGCGCGACCAGTACCCAGCCGCCGTTTTCGAACACCCGCACGCCGTCGATAAGCTGCCGGTTTTTGTCCTCGGTCGAATTGATGAGCGTCCGCATGACCTTACCCTTTTTGCTCCAGGGGCATGGAATCGAAACCGTTTTACGAATATAACCGGAGAACCGAGTGCGCAAATCACAGAGCCTGACATCGGTTTTGGTCATCATCTCCAGAAGATGAACGAGAGCATACATGGCATCAGCGCCGATTTGGAAGTTGGGGAAGATAAAGCCGCCGCGGGTGCCGCCGACGAAATCGGCAGCGCCGTGGATATGCGCATCCATCATCGCAAGGTGGTCGTTGCGCACGCGCACAACTTCAACGCCGAATTCGTTGGCGATTTTTTCCACGCCCATCGAGGCCGAAACCGGCACGGCAATCCGGCGGGCCTTGTGCGTCCGCAGATAAAGATCGGTCACCATCAACAGCAACAATTGGTTGCCGATCACATGACCCTTTTCATCAATAACGATCATTTTTTCGGCGGCCGGATTGATCACAATCCCAAGATTAGCCGAGAGTGAAGTCACAATGGTGGCCAGTTGGTTTACCTGCGAATTATAATGGCTGGAATGACCGGCCGCTCGAGCCGGATTGGGATAGGCATTGACGCTTAAGACATCGATATCAAGAGCCGATGTAATCTCCGGGAAAAACTGGCCGGCCGACCCGTAAGCATAGTCAATAACTATCCGGAAACCGGCGTCGCGCACCAGATCCTCGTTAATTGTCTCAAGAAAATCCTCTTTATAAATATCAAAGAGCCGATTTTCCTGCTCCAGGTGCCCGGTTTCAGCCATCGACGAACGGGGGAAATCCTCGTTGATAAACGAACGCTCAACTTTTCGCGACTTGGCGGTCGGCAGGTCCAGGCCGTTGCTGTCGAAAAAGATCATATCGATCATGTTATAGTCGGCGGGGTTGTGACGGATATAGATTCCGGCCGCATAGTTGCCGGTTTTCAGGGCGCGGCGCATAACGGGCGTCGGCAGGATTTCGAGGTCGTCGACATCAACACCGGTGGCCATTAATCCGCACATAATCGACCGCTTCAGGAGACGGGTGGCATCAGAAGCGTCGCGGCTGGCAATGATACGCTGTTTCTTACCCAGCGAAGCGCCGAAAGCCGCCCCCAATTTGACTGCCATTTCAGGGGTTATTTCGGTAAGACCCAGACCGGACACTTTCGAATCGGTAAAAAGCTCCCGATTCCATTTTTCGCCCCAGACGATAGAGGAGGAGACCACGGCACCGTCATCAACCACTTTACCCGGCCAGATTTTGCAGTTGGCCCGAATGGTGGCGCCGTTTCCGATCCGGCAGTCATCGGCAATAATCGCTCGGTCGAGTACCGACACCTCGCGACCGATATGCACACGGCTGGTGACTATCGAGGAATAAATCGATGATAACGGCTGCACTACCGTGTCGCCCCAGATAACGGAACTGGAAACCTCCGCTTCGGGACCGATCTTTACGCCGGCCCCAATGATGGAATTGGCCAGCTTGGAGCCCTTGCCGATCCGGCAACTGTTCCCCAGCATGACGGTACCGTTAAAAACAACGTCTTCGGCAATCTCGACGTTTTTACCCCTATATATTACCGCGCCGTTGCGTTCGATTCGTTCCGACTTAAAGTCGAGCCTGACGTTACCTTCCAGGATATCCCGGTGAGCGTTAACGTACTCGTCGATATTGCCGACGTCGCGCCAGTAACCGTCGGCGATCTTTCCCAGAAGCTTCATTCTCTTCTGCAGCATAACCGGATAAAGGTTCTTGGAGAAATCGAAATTAGTTTTGGGAGGAATCAGCCGGACCGTTTCCGGCTCCAGGATATAGACGCCGGTGTTGATGGTATCCGAAAACATTTCCCCCCACGATGGTTTTTCGAGGAACCTAGTAATACGGTTCTCGGCGTCGGTGATAACGATGCCGTAGGCCAGCGGATTATCCATGCGGGTCAGCAAAATTGTGGCATCGCCATTATTTTCCTTGTGGAAACGAAAGGCGGTTGAAAGATCGAAATCGGTCAGAAGATCGCCCGATATTACCAGAACCGTCTCATCGCAAAAGTCGGCGGCATACCTGACTGCTCCGGCCGTGCCGTAATCCTGATCAGGCAGAAGATATTCCATCTTTACGCCGAATTTCCTGCCGTCCTTGAAATGGTTCCTGATTATATCGGATTGAAAAAATAAAAGGGAAACGATCTCGTCAAAGCCGTGTCTTTTTAGAAGACTGACGACGTGTTCCATCATCGGCAGGTTGCCGATCGGAACCATCGGCTTGGGGATGTTTATCGTCAACGGCCGCAGACGGGTACCGAACCCTCCTGCCATGATTATCGCTTTCACTACACTATCCTCCCGAGGGGTAGTTTATGGATTTATTTAGCCAGTAGGTCCTTTAATGTCTCGGTAATTCCGGCAAAATCGTCAAAAAGGTAACAGCCAATTCCGCTTTGCCGGCAGTATTCCGCCAGAAAACCCTTGGCGAAAATCAGGTCGGCTTCCGGCAAAGCACACAAATCGGATTTGCCGTCGCCTATATATACGGCCTTGTATCTCGGTTCGCGAAGCCGCCTGATGTGATACCCCTTGCAGTTGGCGCAATGACCGCAGCTTTCATCATAATACGGCCAGGTAAAACTCAAACGGCCGCCGTTCAATTTTGCCCGGTTGGCAAAAAACGGCAGGCCATCAAAGCCGTTATTTTTCAGCAAACGATTGATGTATATGTCAAGACCGTCTGATAATATATACAAAGGCAGGTCGTTGTCACGACTAAAATCGACAAATCGGCTAAAAGAGGGATCGATTTTGAACGAATCGATAAAGGCAAGAAGCTCTTTTTCGGTTACCTGCCGCATCGCCGCCGCTTCCTCCAGAAGACACTGCCTGGAACCGATCTCTCCGGCCAGCCAGCGAGCTACCGGTTCATCCGACTTCCCATCGGAAAAGTGATGAAAAAGGCGATTCCCGACATCTTTGGTCGAAATTGTCCCGTCGAAATCGGAAAACAGTATCAGTCTATCGGCGGTGAGTTTCTTCTCTGTCATGAATCACCGGGACTTTGCAATAATTGAGCAACTCGTAAAACCCCCAAACAACGTCCCCCGTTTTTTTATGCCGCTTTCAGGCGCATGATTGTTCAACATAACCGTCGGTTCCAATAAGATCGGCTACGGCCTAATAATAATCGGTGGTCTCATACGAAGGCGATACTACTTGTCGGCATCCGGTTTGTCTTTATCGCCTTCATTGGACGGAGAAGTATCGACAAGGCGAACGACCTTTTCAATTACGACCGGCTTAACCGGCACGTTCCTGTATCCCTGGCGGGAGGCGGTCTCCACATTCCTGATCTTGTCAACGACATCCATACCGTCCACTACCCGGGCAAAAACGGCATAGGCGGCTCCGTCCCCTGGTTTATCGAGGCTGGGGTTATCTTTCACGTTAATAAAGAATTGGCTGGTGGCCGAATTGGGCTTACCACCGAGGCGGGCCATAGACAGCGTTCCACGAACGTTTTTCAGCCCGTTCTGCCATTCGTTTTCTATCGGAGCTTCAGTCGGTTTTTTCTGCATATCACTGGCAAACCCTCCCCCCTGAATGACAAAATGCGGGATGACGCGGTGAAAGATAGTTCCATCGTAGAACTTTTTGTCGATATAATTCAGGAAATTGGCGCAGGTTACAGGAGCCTTTTCGCGATCAAGTTCGATAACGATATCGCCCAGCGTGGTTTTCATAACAACCCGTACGGGTGACATGTCCTGCTTTTTATCTTTGTCCTGTCCTTTGAGCTTGGACTCCGGTTCATCCACCTGGGCAACACAGGTAACCGCAAGAATAATTGCGGGAATGAGACAGGCGAGTGCAATCCTGCTTAGTGACTTGCCGCTCTTTCTTCTTAGCATAATTCCTCCTCCTGCAGATAAAGATAGCACGAAATAATTATATCAGACCAACACCCAAAATACGAAAATTTCTTGCTGGAATCAATTGTCTTTATGCAGCAATGGATGAAATATCACATCGAATCGGAATCAGACGCCAAAAGCGCACGATAACGTTCGCTGTCGCTCAATATATCTGTTGCGAGGCGGATTTCAGCCTGCCCCGGAACGAGAACATAGCGATACATTGCCTGGCGGCCGCTTTTTTGCTCCACCGCCACCCGGCGGATATAGAATTTAAGTAAATCCGCATGGCGATAAAAAACGTTCCGGTCGGTTACTCGGGAAAGCTCTATCATTTCATCAAGATACCGGACAACCTCTTCGGACGCCTGTTCCAGACCATGGCTGACCCGGATCAGGTCCAGCGTTTCGGTCAGCCATGATTGATAGTCGATACCTCGCGAACGGACATACTCCGCAAACAGATCAACGACCGTATCAGGGTAGTTGAACCGGTCGGGATAATCAGAAAGCAGTTCCCTGTGGCTATCAACAAAATCGTAAATGAGAAACCGGGAGAAAATCATCTCCCGAAAGGCAGCCTCTTCCTGACGCTTATAAACAATATCAGGCGCCAGACCGGAAAAAGTCAATTCCTTGTTGGGCGGATTGAGATACCGGCCGTCGGCGAAATAGTAGCGCGACGTAGTCAGCCGCAGGGCTTCGCCGTTGGGAAGATCGAAAAGGGTCTGCACCAGTCCTTTGCCAAAAGTGGTATCGCCGACCGCCACTCCCCGGCCCGCGCCGCGCAATGCGCCGGTGAAAATCTCAGCCGCCGAAGCGCTGCCCTTATCGGTCAGGATCACCACCGGTTTGCTTGTTAACGGTCGCGAACGGGAAAAATATTTGCGGCTGTCCCAGCGGGATCGGCAGTCGGTCCCGACGATCAATTCACCCTTGTCAAGAAACAGGTCGGCGGCGGCGATCGCCTCATTCAGATACCCGCCCGGATTGCTCCTGAGATCGATTATGTAACCGAATGGAGACTGCTTTTCCAGATTTTTAACAGCATCTTCCAGATCATCAGCCGTCCCGGTTTCAAAATCGGCAACCCGGACATAGGCGATCTCTTCATCGGTCATACCATAATACGGGAGATGCTCGAGCTTGATATTGCTGCGAGTCAACGTGAGCGGAATAGTATCCCTGATAGCTGGCCTGTATATCGTTAATGATATCTTGCTGCCGGAAGGTCCTCTAATCATGCCAACAGCCTTCGACGGATCGGCCGACGGAACTTTTTCTCCGCCAACGGCGATAATCAGGTCGCCGCTTTTCATGCCGACCGCATAAGCCGGACCGCCTTCGCGCACCGTAACCACCATAAGGGCCGTATCCCGCGCAACCACGGTGATGCCAATGCCGCCGTATTCGCCCGATGATTCTTCGAGCAGGTGATTGTATTGATCCTTTTCGAGACGATACGAGAACGGGTCAAGCTGGTTGAAAAGAGCCTGTTCGGCATAGTCAAAGGCGTCGTGTTCGGAAAACGGCATCGGATAAACCCCCGCGACGGACCGTGCGGTAACACTGAAGATAATCATCTCCCGAAGCACCGGATCGCTGCCCAAATACAGCCCAGAAAAAAAGACGGTCAAAAAAATCACCGTCGCCGAAACAAAGCCGGTGATGATTTCTTTCTTATCCGGCACGGCCGATTCCCCTGCTCCGAATCAGGCGCATCGTCCTAGCTCTCACTTCATCAGAGATCGAATCGATATCCTTTCTCCCATCAATCAGCGTCGTCATCCTCTTTGATGCCAGAGATCGGAACCCTTTGCGGACACGGTTGAAGAAAGCCTTCTTTTCTATCTCCAGCCTGTCCGGTTTTTTGCTCCGGCGCATAAGCGAAGTCTTGTAATCGACGTCAAGAATAAAAGTCAGATCGGGTTTGATACCGGGAGACGCGGCTCGATTAAGACGTTCGACCAAACGAATGTCAATTCCCCGGCCGTACCCCTGATAAGCCGTGGTCGAATCGAAATACCGATCACAAATAACAATCTGTCTTTTATCAAGAGCCGGAACGATCACCGATTCGGCCAGTTGCGACCGAGCCGCCTCATAAAGAAACAGCTCCGTCAATGGCGATATATCCAGCCTGCGGTCAAGAAGGACGCGGCGGATTTTCTCCGAAACCGGCGTTCCACCCGGCTCGCGAAGAAGCATGACCGAGTATCCTTTTTTCTTCAGGCGAGCATAAAGCTTCTTTGCCTGGGTCGACTTGCCGCTGCCGTCGATCCCTTCAAAAGCGATAAATATGCCGTGACGTTTCTTCATATCACAATATCACAAAAAAAGGCGACCTTCATCAGGCCGCCTTCAAGGTACAAAATCAATCAGACCGTTTCAGCAACTTTTTTCCGGCGTGCAGTCTTTTTGGCTTTTACTGTCGTTTTATTTTTCGCAGCGCTTTTGTCTTTGAGGACAAGTCTGCGAGTCGGCTTTTCGGCCTTTTTCTTACCGTATTTCCGAATGAACTCCTCGACCATTTCGCGGGCCTCGGAATCGGTATATTGAACCGGCGGAGATTTCTTGAAGTACGCCGACGGCTCCAGCAGGGCTCCCTTCAGACCGTTGTCGAGGGCCAGCTTACAGCAGCGGACGGCATCGATGACCACCCCGGCTGAATTCGGACTATCCCAGACTTCCATCTTGAATTCAATGTTTAAGGGCACGTTGCCGAAAGTGGTTCCCTCCATCCGGATATATGCCCACTTGCGGTCGTCGAGCCACTCGACATAGTCTGACGGCCCGATGTGGATATTTTTGCTGCCGATGTCGTAGTCGAGTTGGCTGATGACGGCGTTGGTTTTGGAAATCTTTTTCGATTCCAGCCGTTCACGTTCGAGCATGTTCAAAAAGTCGGTGTTGCCGCCAACGTTAAGCTGGCTGGTACGCTCCAGCTTGACGCCCCGCTCGCGAAAAAGCCGCGTCAAAACACGGTGCGCGATGGTGGCGCCAACCTGCGATTTGACATCGTCGCCGATGACCGGCAGGCCTTTTTCCTCGAAACGCTTCTGCCAGTACTGTTCCCTGGCGATAAAAACCGGGATACAGTTGACCAAGCCGCAACCGGCTTCAAGAATCTGCTCAACATACCACTTCGTGGCATGCTCGGAACCTACCGGCAGATAATTGACAACTATGTCGGTGCCCGTATCTTTCAGCAACTTGACGATATCGACCGTGTCGCCCGGAGCTTTCTTGATAATCTTCTTGAGGTATTTCCCCAGGCCGTCATGAGTCATGCCGCGCTGTACAATCACGCCGGTTTTGGGAACGTCGCAGAATTTATATGTATTGTTGGGCCACGTAAAGATCGCCTCGGACAGATCTTTACCTACCTTGTTGGCGTCAATATCAATGGCGGCCGAAAACTCGATATCCGATATATGATATCCTCCCAAATTAACGTGCATCAGGCCGGGAACAAAATCATCATCCCTGGCATCGCGATAAAAATGAACTCCCTGTACAAACGAGGACGCACAGTTACCCGCCCCGATAATCGCCACTCTTACCTTGTCGCTCATACTTGCTCCTTCTCTCTGATTTATTCCTTTGACGTTTTATTGTCTCTCAAATGTGAGCGAAAATATAGGCCCGTCTTTTTATAAAGGCAAACGAAATCAATAAAATATTATATGTATATACAACAATTATCCCTTATAGCTATTAATATCGTGCATGCCGATAATAGAGGCTGTCGGCGTAAATCGCACCAAATATCAGCATATTATGTTTAATATCAATGAATTATACGTATCTTATGAATAGTTGGGTACCACGAAAACTTCATTATAAACCTCCTTGACATTATGATTGTATATACATATAATAGTTACGCAATGGATAATCTCAATGAGAAACTTGATAAAGCATTAGGCACTAAATGGGCCGCACGGTCAACACTCCTGAGAGAATTATTGAAAAAGGCGCCAGGGGGCAGGCAGGCAGGGTTGGGTAAAAAATCGCTTCGACCATCCGCAGGACATCTAACGCCGGAACAGTTGACGGTTATTGCCGTGCTTGATTCATACGGCTACGGCGTGGCGGTGAAGGAAATAGCGGAAGAGATTGAACTTCCCCATGCCAACATAACCCGGACGCTGGATAAGCTGGAGAAAAAAGGTCTCATCAGTCGCACCCAGGATAGGGCGGATCGTCGGCGGATAATTGTCAGGTTGACTCTGGAAGGTAATAAAACCGCCCGCCGCCTGTCCGGCATTCGCCAAAAACTGCACTCGGCGCTGTGGGATATATATGATGACCGGGAGAAAATACTCCTGCTGGAACTTCTGTCCCGAAAATCGGATACATGGTTTATAGCCGGTTCGTTTTCCCGTAGCATCGACCAAAAAGGAGAAGATGATGATGGTCGAGAAGATTAAAGCGGAATACAGGCGCATCAAAAAGGAAAAAGGGAAAATCATTACGCCCGATATACGTGGAATTTCCAGGCGGTATTTCAGCGAATTAAAGGATAAGCCCAAAAAGGAAATCTTTGTGCTGTGCAATGAGCTGCTCGAAGCCGGCTTTACCGCTATTCCATTCGATTGGGCTTACAGGCTCGGCAGTCAATTTACGAGATCCGATTTTCGCGTCCTTGAATCATGGCTGAAGAAATATGTTGACGACTGGGGCAAGTGTGACGATTTATGCACCCATTCTCTCGGCGTTTTTATTTACCGATTTCCCGAAATAGCCGCCAAAACCGAGAGATGGGCTTATTCTAAAAATCGCTGGCAGCGGCGCGCCTCGGCGGTGGCGCTTATTTATAGTATCAGGCGCAGGCATGGTTTAAGGGAGATTTTCAAACGGGCTGATATTCTTCTGGCCGACAGCGACGATATGGTGCAGAAAGGTTACGGCTGGATGCTCAAGGAAGCCGCCAACCATTTCCCAAAAGAGGTTTTCGATTATGTCATGAAGCATAAAATGGTGATGCCTCGCACCGCCCTGCGTTACGCCATCGAAAAAATGCCACCCTCGTGGAAAAAGAAGGCGATGAAGAAGGACTGGTGAAACAAAGGAGAATATATAAATCGCCTGCGATGCTTGCTATAATACTCGACGGGCAGCCTACCGCTTCTTCAAACATTGTATCACCTGGCCGATATACATCCGGTGGTAGTCCCTGTCAGGATATTGCTTCTCGATGGATGGATCAAGAAAATTGGCGGGGTTAATATCGTGAAAATAAATTTTTCGGCATTCCATAACCAGCCGCGCCTCGGCAAAATAAACCGACCCCGATTCGGTTTCAACCGGCATGATCTTCGTCTCGGCGATCTTGTCGACATCGCGCCCCGATTCGGTGCCGCAAAACTTGAGCACATGCCGATACTTTTCCTCGAAAAACGATAAAGTAAACGTTTTAGCTTCTTCCATGAATCCATAAGTGTACCGCACCGGTCGAACAAAACATATGCAGATATTTTTGTGCCACAACTCGCCAAAGGCGCCCCACGAAGCCGTCATCGTATTGAACGATTTGATATTTCCGGCTGTCACCAGCATCCAGTCCAAAGCGATCAACTTGAAGGCGTTGTCCTTTATCAGACACGGGTCAATTGGTACAAACCTGTCAGTCATTTTCACCTCGCCAAAGACATCCGGAAAGTATCATTCAAGGATACGGGGAAAATAACTTTCCTGCAACTCAAAACATACAGAACGGGTAGCCCCCTGCTTCAGTCGGAGGAAAAACGCGGAAGCGTGGTTCCTGTCTCCCACCAGATAATAATCATTTAGACATTCAGGCGGATTTTGCATATATTAATCAGGCAATCAAAAAGCATGGGGAAATATGATACGACCAATTATCCTCTGGATACTGGCGGCTATTATAACCATCACCGCGGCCGCATACCAGCGAAAAACCGGCCCGACCTGCCCGATTGAGGGCGAAACTGATATTTCCGGTCAGACGACTGCGTATCGTCTGGAAAGAAGTCACGGCGGGGAAGGCGACCAGAAGGTTGTGATCGTAGCTCCTGATTCGCTGATCCGCGGAAGCCTTCATTATAAACGTTATAAATCGCCCGATTCGTTCACGGTCAAACCGATGGAGCGATTCGGCGACACGCTGGTTGGCTACCTGGCGCATCAGCCTATGGCCGGAAAGCTGGAGTATTATGTTGAGTTAATTTATAACGATTCATCAATTATCATCCCCGGCCGGCAAACGGTAGTCATACGCTTCAGAGGCACCGTGCCTCCTTCTGTGCTTTCACTCCATATTTTATTTATTTTTGCCGCCATGTTTCTTTCCACCCGCACCGGCCTGGAGGCAATATCCCCCGGGGGCAAAACAAAATATCTGACGTTGTGGACAACGCTGTTTCTGATGTTGGGCGGGATGATTCTCGGGCCGGTAGTACAAAAATACGCTTTCGGCGCTTTCTGGACCGGCGTACCGTTTGGCTGGGACCTGACTGACAATAAATGTCTGATCGCCTTTATTTGCTGGGTAATAGCGCTGGCGCGTCATAAGTTCAACCCGTTACCCAGATATTGGGTTATTGCCGCGGCCATAATTCTTCTGGTGATATATTTAATTCCCCACAGCATGATGGGCTCAGAACTCGATTATGCCACCGGCGAAGTCAAATCGGGTTGCTGAAGACAGATAAGTCTCATTCGATTAGAGTCAAATATCGAAGCCAATCGAAAAAGCGAAAGGCTCGGTATCATATGCCGATAACTGCCACGTGAAATACGCGGACAGGTTAAACGGCATCATAAACGGCGTCAGGTTGGTCAGCCCGAAGCCAATTTCGGTATAAGCCGTCGGGGCGGTTCTAAGTGAAATGTCAACGGGGCTGTTTTTAAATTCCGACCAAAACGCGCCGCCGTAAACGGCAAAGCCGAACGGGATTTTTTTCAACAGCTCTACGCCGCTGTTTCTGGACATGTACTTGCCGAAGTCATGACAGGCATATATCAGGGCGATCCGGTCGCCGCCGAAGTTATTTTCACCAAAAGTACTGAAACTCAGTTTTTTGAACATATACGGATCGTTATAATCGGCGACAAAAAGTCTCTGCTGTGGCATTTCCCAATCGGATGATCCCAGGTAACCGAACAGCGACATTATTCCCAGTTCCGGGATTCGATATCGCCCCCGCATTTCCAAATAATAGCGCCGGAAATGGAAATCGTTATCGATAATATCGGGCGACGCGTATTCGATTCCCGCTTTGGCCCGAGTATATCGGTTATAAAATGAAATAAAATCGCGCCCCTTGCTTTTTATCAGCTTGCGCGAGTCATAACTTAACGAGGCCGTCACCGTGCGCATCTTTCCTTCGACAATGGCGGGGTTTTCACGAGGGTCGATGCGCCTGCGAAAAATACCGTAACCGGTTTGTTTTGATTTTATCAATTGTCTGAAATCACGATAGCCGACTTGCAGGCGAGTATGGTTGACCGGTTTAACGGAAGCCAAAACTTCGTACCCTTTCTCCCGGTAATAATCAAACGGATCGGTCTTGAAAAGGAGGGCATTGAAAGTCGGATTGAATGACGGTTTTGAGATAATTGTCGCGCGATGGACAATTTCATCTTTGACGGTAACTACCAGCCATAATTTCTGCCGCCTGTGCAACCGGTAACTGATACCGTATCTGTATTGCCATCTTTTATCTTTGAAGGCGTATCCGGTTTTAAGTTGTAGCCTGGCGTTGTGATTCAATCGGTCGAGTTCAAATTTTGGGCCAAGGTACAATCCTTCCACCCGATTGTAATGAAACAGGTCATAATCGCCCAACGCAAATAACAAAGCCGCGGCCAAAAATCCCCTGGCCACCTTTTTTCCGATCGGTTTGGGCAGATTTTCAAGCGAATCAAGGCGCTTATAGCCGTGCTGTTCATCGTCCGTGAGTGGAATCGTCTGGCGCGCGGCCCAGGCGGCGGAGTCTATGTCGTCGGCATCGTCGTTTATTACGATCTCGTATTCATCAAAAGTCCCTTTCGGGTGACCGGTTTCAATCTGATAGCTGTAGATCGACGCCACCTGCTCGAAATCCAGAACCGACGGCACGCCGGGCAACGGCATATTAAAATCAATCTGTCCCGAAAAACCGATCTGGACGGGCAGCCAGTATCCGCCTTCGATTGGCGCCAGATGCTGATAGTAACGAGCGTTTTTGATAAAAGGGAAATTCAGGCCTTTGCTGAAGCTCCCATCAACGCGAACGACCTCAAAGGTGGAATCGATGATATGAATCTCGCCCGCCAGAAGCGGTTCGTATTCATTTTTCGGTTCCATCTCAAGAACAAAAACCGCCCTCTCGTCGTAATAAACGGTATCGAGCAGGTAATAATTATAATGGTCCATGGCGTCGGTGGCGGTCGGCGAAACTACGCTGTAATCATCCAGTTCGATCCGGTTCTTATTAAAGTTCAGCATTTCACCGACGACCATTATGACATCCGCGTTGGAGGGGATATTGGCCGACTGCTGGCGGGCGGTTATAACCTCTTTGTACTTGTCCGGCCGTTCCCAGTAGGATGTCGTCTGCGATTCGATGATAATAAAGATATTTTCCGAATCCGCTTTGGCGGGGTCGCTCAGGACGAACTTGGCATAGGAATCGTAGCTGTAATCGTGGAATCGGGAGAGAATATCTTTTTTGCGGGCGATTGCCGCGGCGATAATCTTCTGGGCCGGGTCATAGGCGCGTGTATAAACTTTGCGTTCGCCCATGTAAATCACCAGCGGCGTTAGCCTGACATCTATAGTCAGCGATGAGTCAGTCAGCGATGCTGTGAACTTTTCCGAATAATGCCCGACATGGCTGACCTTGATATCATAGTCGCCTTTTTCCAGAACCAGTCTATAGCGTCCGTCGGCATTGGTCGGCATCGCCTTTTTGGCACCGAGCACCTGCACGGTTGCGCTCGGAATCGCTTCGCCGGTATCGTTATCATAGGCCGTACCTTCAATGACAAAACGATTACTTTTTATTACAGAGGTTGTATCCTGATCGTCAGCGTGCGCATTGCGCTGTGCGAAAAATAACCCGAATGCAAGGAGAACAAGCAAAGAAATGAAAGGCCTTTTCATAATTCGCCTTTAATTTTACTTTTTATCAGACTGTACAGATATTTTAATATATCCTACGTGGAAATGGTCAAAATGTTCTGACATTGTTTGGTTCGTTGCGCTTCACCCTACGTAGCGGCTCGCACAGAAATCCACACATAACCAAAACCTCCGGGGGGTAGATTCTGTGCGCGGCGTATCCTTCCCGCTTCAGGACAGCCTGTCCGAATGCGCCCGCGATAGACTGCGAACCCGGGGATATCTCAGGGCCAGCTTGTTGACTTTTCCTGATTGATGTTTCGGAAGTGAATCGACAAATTCGATATATTTCGGCACCTTGTGGTGGGCCAGCGCGGCACGACAATGGTTCCGGATGTCCCCGGCACTGGCGGTTTGACCTTTCCTGAGCACAACGACTCCCTTTATGGCCTCGCCAAGGACATTGTCCTCGATTCCGATGACTGCGACTTCCAGCACCTTCCGGTGTTCGAGTATCCTTTCTTCGATCTCTTTGGCGCTGACACGGTTGCCGCCGACTTTGATGATTTCTTTTTTGCGCGAGACGATGAAAAGAAAACCGTCATTGTCCCAGCGGGCGAGGTCGCCGGTGTAAAGCCAGCCATTTTTCAGAACCTGGCCCTGTTCCTCCGGTTGATTCCAGTAGCCCAGCATAACGCAATCGCCCGATACGATTATTTCTCCCACCTCGCCGGGAGGGACCTCATCGCCGTTTTCATCGGCGACTTTGATCTCGATCCCCGGAACCGGGATGCCGATCGAGCCGACCTTGTCCTTGAGAAGTTCCGGGGGAAGATACGAGATGCGCGGTGAAGCTTCCGTCTGGCCGTACATAATGAAGATTTCCTTATCGGGGAAAGCTGCCATAACCTTCCTGATTACCTCCGGCGCCATGGATCCGCCGGCCTGTGTCAGGTAGCGCAGATGTTCGAGCTTCCCCGATGTGAAGTTGGAATTGCCCAAAAGGATCATAAAATTGGAGGGAACGCCGGAGAAACCAGTAACCCGTTCCTTTATCATTGTCTCGAGAACCACCTGCGGGAGAGCAAACCTGTTGTCAATGACCAGCCGTCCCCCCATCAGCAGGTGCGTCAACAGCAGGGAATTGCCGTAAATGTAGTAAAAGGGAAGAATTACTATCACCGAGTCGTCCCGGGTAAGATGCAGGTATTCCACCGTTGCTATCGTGTTGGAGATCAGGTTGCGATGCGACAGCATCACACCTTTGGGAGTGCCCGTGCTGCCGGAGGTGTAAAAGATTGCGGCCGGTTCATTGGGGCAGCCCGTCATGTTCTCATGCGTCAGCCTTTCGAACGGTGCGACCTCATTAATATCGGCTATCAGGTTATCGAATTCGATTGTATGACCGGTTCGATCGAAAATATCGGGCAATGTTTCGATTCTGACGGCGGGTTGTTTGATATCAATTCCCTTATCGGAGATGATAAACTCCACCGGAGAGTTGTCGCCAAGCAACTCGGAAATGAATCTTTTATACCTGGCCTGAATCATGAGGACCCTGGCGCCGCAGTCATTCAATATAAATCGCAGCTTTTCCGGTCTCAGCGAAGTATCCATCGGAACGGCGATATGACCGGCTTGAAAAACGGCAAAAAAGAGGATCACATACTCAATTGAGTTTTCATATAAAATGGCCATAGGTGAACCGGGTGGAATCGCCAGTTCGCTCAGGTAACGGGAAACTCTTTCTGACGAGAGAAGCAGATCCCGGTATGATATTTTCCGCTTCCCGTGAACGAGGGCCGTTTTATCAGGGGAAGTTGCCGCGCCTCTTTTCAGCAGGTCAAATAGTTTCATCGATATCCACCGCTTTGGATTTTTGATAATATAGACGTTTATAGATGTATCGTCAAATAATCGCCCTGCTTAATGTTCCCCTCGAATTGCCTCAGGACAGGCGCCTATATGTGCCGGGATAATACGGTTCGCAGATGCGATAAATGCGGACATTTAGCGCACACGGAAGAAATGGGTTTGTTTTGTCATATTTTACTTTTCGTTCTATCGGTTTTGTGGTGATTCTCGTATGACGTTGAAACTGAAGGCGTTTGAGAAATCTATAGGCGCGGCGAGATCGCCAAAGGCAGTTGGCAATGAGTCGTTTTTTGCGTATAGACATATTTATATCCCTGGTATAATTACCCATTAATAGGGGAAGACAAAGAAATAGCGGCGATTGTGCATCGAAACTGATGATGTTGTGTCATAATATACAAGCGGGAACCCACCCGCCGTTGGCGGGATGGGCCAGCGGTCATAAAATAGTCGAAACCGTCTTTCGCAAGGCTCATGGCAGGTCCTTCACCTTGTTCAGGATTTGTGACAGGGGTTTGATCTACGGAATATTTTGTGTTAACCGAGATTGTTATTAGTATTTTGGCCAGCAATCAAATTCACATAGTACCCCACCAAACGGGTAAGTCTACAATCCGGTTAATATGCCCACACCGAATAATATACCGATTAGAATCTGACGGCCAAAAGATTAATGCGTCGAGAAAATTCAAAATGCCGAAGGGGGGATTCGAACCCCCACGCCCAAAAGGACACTGCGCCCTGAACACAGCGTGTCTACCAGTTCCACCACTTCGGCATCTTTACCGAACATCAAATATATATAAATAATCGCCCCCGGCAACTGTTTTCTTGAAGGTCATAAATACACCCGACAATACAGGAACAAAACCGCCATCTGCCGAATAATAATAAGTAGCTGATTTTAGTTGTCCGGCTGCGGGAAGAAAGCTATCCTGCCGCCGTTCAACCTTAAGGAGAGATAATGAAATCACCGGTTACAGTTTCTCTTGCGATAATATTGTTTGCCGTTTCGACCCTGTCGGCCCTGGCGGGCACACAATACCAGGAACAAATATACCAGGCCCGCGACCGGGTGCTGCCGGCTTTGATTCATATCCAGCCGGTCGTTTTCGATTACCTGACCGGCCGGGAAAAGAAGCTTTCGGTGGTTGGGTCAGGGGTAATAATTTCCACCGACGGTTATGCCGTGACCAACTATCATGTTGCCGGGCGGGCCGAAAGAATCATTTGTACTCTTCATGACCGGGAACAGGTCCCGGCCGAACTTATCGGCGGCGATCCGGCGACCGATCTGGCCGTTATAAAACTCGATATCTCGGAATACAAAGGCAGTTTGATAGCCGCAAAATTGGGCCGATCCGAAGATCTCCAGGTAGGGCAGACGGTTCTTGCCATGGGTTCGCCGCTGGCTCTTTCGCGGTCGGTATCGATGGGTGTTATCTCGACCGTCAACCGGTTCTTTCCTGGAGATATCCGGCTGCCCTCGGGCGAGAAAACCGGGCAGTATAACACGTGGCTGCAAACCGACGCCGCCATCAACCCCGGCAATTCGGGCGGGCCGCTGGTCAATCTGAAAGGCGAAGTCGTCGGCATAAATACACGGGGAGTCTTTTTCGCCGAAAATATAGGCTTCTCAATCCCCGTAGATGTCGTTAAAGAAATTACCGGGAAGCTGATCAAAAACGGAAAAGTCGAACGCAGTTGGATCGGCGTGCACGCTCAGCCGTTGCAGGACCTGGAATCGTTTTTCGGCGCCGAAACCGATCGCGGCGTGCTGGTGGCCTCCATTGATCCCGGCTCCCCGGCCGAAGCGGCCGGACTCCGCGCCGGAGAGATTATCCTCAGCTTTAACGGCACTGAAGTTTCCGCCCGGTTTGAAGAAGAACTGCCCCATTTCTATCAGTTGATTGCTTCCGCGACGGTCGGCAGAAAAGTGGAAATGGTAACTTTTGCGGACGGAAAAGAAAAGCGCAGCAAAATTACGCCCCGCCTGCTGGGCGATCTGCTGGGCCGCGACTTTGATTTCGATAAATGGAAATTCACGGGGAAATCAATCACCAATCAAATGGCGATTGACGACCGCCTGAAGGATACTCTCGGCGTTTATGTTACGCAGGCCAAATCGCCGGGACCGGCTTACAAGGGTGGTCTGCGCCGTGGCGATGTCATCGGAAAGATAAACAACCGGACAGTCAACAACATGGAAGATTTGAAATCGCTTTACGACTCACTGATCGATGAAAAAAAGGTCCTTCTCACCGTCAACCGCCAGGACGAAATTCGTTACGTGCTGCTCAAGCTCGATATCGCCGAGCCGGATATGGATAGTTCAGGCCCTGAACAGAAAGAAGGTAACGATGAATAGATTCGTACTCGTCACTTTCACATTCGCCGCGTTGTGGGCCGCTTCCGCTGCGTCAGGAGAAGATAAATCGATAGCCGACCAACAGAAGATTTACGAAAAAATCGACCGGGCGCTGGTAACGGTTGAGTACAATGCCAAAATGACCTTTATGGGTCAGAGCGAAGATATTGAAGGACGGGTTATGGGAATTTACACCGGCCCGGACGGGATGATTATATTTGACGGCGCTACCCTCGGGACCGGACTCGGCATCGGCGACGAATCTTTTGGCTCCCCCCGTGTCGAAAAACCCCGAACGCTGAAAGTAATCGACTACCGGGACAGGGAGTTCGAAGCAGAATTTATCGGCGTCGATCAATACAGCTCCATCGCCTTCGGCCGCCTTCCCGATTCCGTCAGAGACGAAATTGAAACGGCGGATTTTGGAAAGACCGACCTGAAGCTGGGCGAGGAGGTTTTCGTTTTCTGGATGCTGCCGGAAAACTACCGGCCCCGCTTTCAAATGGCTCGGACTATCATCACCGGAATACTGGATAAACCGGAAAAACATTTTCTAACCGGCGAACTGACACAAGACTTTATTATGGCTCCGGTGGTAACCAAAGAGGGCCGGTTGGCCGGTATTATTACGCCGGTCGCCCATTCGGGAGGATCTTATTCCCGTTACGACTATGGCACCATCTTCGGCAACCCGGTCGGCATCATGCCTCACGACCGGTTTATTGAGCTATTGGCCAAACCGCCTGCTCCGGGCGAATTCAAACGCGGATGGCTGGGCATTGCCCTGCAGGCACTCGACCCGGAGATCGCCGAGTTCTGGGGTATCGACGTGTCGGGCGGGATCATCGTTTCGGACGTTATCCCTTACACGCCGGCGGAAAAAGCCGGTCTCAAAAAGGGCGACTTTCTCGTGGAACTGGACGGCGAGCCGCTTGATATCAAGAAAGACGCCAATTTGACTGTTTTTCAGAAAATGATCTCCGAGCGAGGAACCGGCTCCGAGTTGAACGTTACCGTTATCAGGCCCGAGGACGAAAAGGCCGAGACTTTGTATGTCTCGATAACTCTGGGCGAGACGCCGATTGCCCCCGGTGATGCGCCGACGTATGAAGACAAAAACTTCGATTTAACCGTGCGCGACATGGTTTTCTCGGACTATAACGCCGACAACCTCGATCCTGACGAAATCAAGGGCGTTATAGTGGACAGACTGGAACCGGGCGGCTGGGCCGCCGTAGGAGGCCTTCGGCCGGGCGACATTATTACGACAATTAATGGTGGCGCCGTAAGTTCAGCCGATGAAAGCAGGGGAATTTTTACCGAAATCGAAAAAGGGAAAAAGCGCGAAGTGGTCTTTATGGTCTGGCGCAATCACAGAACCCAATTCGTAAACGTGAAAACGCATTGGAAATGATTTCCCCGTAAATAGATAAAGGCGGGCAAAAAGCCCGCCTTTATGTCTTTCAAAAGTTATATTTTACCCACAGGCGCATGTTGCGTCCCCCGTCGGTACGTGATGAGGAGTCGGAAGATAAATTCACGGAACTGCTGTTGTCGCCGCCGGAATCTCCATCCGCTGCCGATACGTTTTCTTCCCTGACGCTGATCGGAAAAAGTTGGGAGATATTGTAACCGATCAGAAAACGTCCGATCATTTTGGTCAACCGTATTCGTGCCCGGCCAAAATCGATCCGCTCATACTTATCACTGTAGCGATCCATATCGTCAACGCCAAATATCATAAACGGCGGCATCCAGTCAACAAAGCGAAGCTCAGGATGTACCCGATAAAGATCAACCGTCGCGAAAAGCTCCGTCCCGGCAATAAAAGCGGTCTTTCCCCGACCCGAAAGACGCCAGAGGGAAACCTCGGCATTACCCTTGAAATTTCGTCGCAATCCCAATAAGTTCACGAGCGGATCGGTAAACGGCCAGCTTTCGACATGACCGGCAAACTCAGCTTTACCTTTCAGCCTTTCCAGTGCAAGGTACCAATTATGCGACCAGCGAGGCAATCCGGCGGCAAATTGCCACCGTTTACACTCTCCCCGGAATTTGGCAATCTGCCCGAATCGTGTACTGTTTCGATAGAAATCCAGCCTGCCCGCCCCCTTGAAATCGCTGAACATCAGTTGGAGATAAGCCTTGTCTGTTTTTCCAAGAATAATCCCCTGATGGCGATATTCAGCCGAACCGAATATTTGGGAATTGAATCGCTGATCCGGTTCCGATTCGGTTTCGTCAAACTCCAGGTCCTTATAACCCGCCAACACGGCGACATTTTCAAAAATTTCCAATCGTCCCGACAAGCCGCTGACGGTTCGATCGGTACGGAAAGAAACCGATATAGGCTCGCCCCAAAAAATACCATCCAGATCAAACATCTCTCCGGTATGTCCGGTATGCAGGTCCAAATCGACAAAACCAAAAAGCCGCGCCGCCAGCCTGGAATCATAGACCGGAAGGGTCTTGTCGCCATGGCGCGCCAGCCCTGAGTTGGTAACAAGAGTAACTTTATCTCCCCATAACGGCAGGGATATACCGATTCGCGCAATTTCATTCTTGCCGGTCAGTTTGAAATCGATATTGGTTAATGCCTGCTCGTGCAGCATAAAATCCCCGTGCATGTACTTCCATCGCATCGAGGCGCCTTCGAACGGCAACTTATCCAGCGCTCCCTCGAACTCCGATACGATCAGATGGGCGCGTTGCCTGTCAACGTCAAGCAGGTTATAGCGGTTATGCGAGCTGTAAAAGCCTTCACCGCTCCAGAGGTCGCTTTGCAACGGCTCCATTGCTTTCGATATGGGAGCGGTTGCAGGAAGCAAAGCCAGCAGCCATATGATCGCCATGCGTTTCATCGTCTGATTCCCAAGTCGGTCACTCCGGGCCTTCTAAAAATGCATCCTCAGTTCTTCCTGCTTGGACCAACTATCTTCGGTTAATCCGAATAATTCCTTGAACTTGGCGTCGGTGTTTATATCGGGAAGAATACCATTGACGCCGGGATCAGGTATTACCCATTCGCCGAAACTGTTGGCTTCCCAGGTGATGGTAACGATAATTATCGTTTCATCAGCCTGATTCACTTCGGCGGTATAGAGCGGCAGAAGCGAAAATATGCCGTCTATCGGGTTGTCAAACATTACGGCGGCATCAACCCTGACCGAATCTTCAAACCCATCATTGTTAAAATCCGCGTACACCCATTGAGGAATAGCCATATACCCTTCGACCGAATCCACGATGTCGTGCGCATTATCGTACTCGCTCGACGACCAATCGGCTTTTATCAGGTCATTGGACTGATTTAGGTCGGTTGACTGTTCGGTCTCGAGGGCATTGAGAGCGTTGTCAACCAAATCAACCGCATCCAGGAAAGCCGTTTTGGCCGTGGCCATGTGCGACGCGCCGTCGGCGTAAAGCGACATCCAATTGCTGTCCTGGTCGAGCATATAGACGATACCCGCCGAATCGTAACTCGGCAGATCCACGTCATAGGTAACCACGATATGAAAGAACGATTTGATGACATTAAGACCGGCGGCGAAAACAAGGAAATCAGCCCTGTCGATTTCAACAGAGTCGGATTCGGTTTCGCCCGTCATTTCCGGCGTTACCCAGAAAACATAGCCGGGGCTGGCAAGGATATTATCGAAATATCCGATGGCGGCATCAACGGCCGGGATGAATTCTTCCCTGACAACATCCTGTATCTCGGAAAACTGCGGCGGATCAGCCATAGCCTTTGCCATGACGGCAAAATACGACTGGGCCAGGAAGTTCGATTCAATCCCGGACGAAGTTATCTCGGTCGGGAAACGAAGCATCTCACCTCGACCGGAGAACTTTGCCGGATTCGGGACATATCCCTTGAAAAACCACCAGTCATCCACGGCCGCTATCGTATCGATAAGAACATCTATGTCTTCACTGGCGCTGAGCGTTAATATGGAAGTCATTGCACAGCCAAAACTGGCCGCCGGGTCATTCGGATGGGCATTCAGGTAATCGGTAAAAATCTGGTGCAGCCCTGAAAAATCAAAATCGGCAGGACGAGCGTTTTCGTTTTCCGCCATCGTATCAATCATGGTTTCCATCAGGCTGGCCAGTTCCTGAAAGGCGGAATCAAGACCAGCTTCGGTCCCGTTACCGTTACCGCCGGTAACAGTGTCATCCTCGGTGCATCCATAAATGAGGAAAATGCCCATAATAAATAAAAGTAAACACCCCTTAAGAAATCTTGAATTCATAATATCCTCCTTTCCGGAGTAGAGGTTAGTCTCCGGGTTAGCTTATTACTGAATATACAAGAAACGTAATCTTGCCTTAAATATCTGTAATGCCGTTTATATAATCAAGTATTTCCGGCGGCATACCGTTTGCGCTATACCTTTCGCGGATAGACAGAAAGAAGGTCAATTCGTTAAGAGAACGACGATTGGAATGGAAATAAAAATCAGAAAGGATTGATACCGATGAAAAACGTGATAAAAGGTTTCATCCTGAGTGCAATATTTTTCACTCTTTGCGCTCCGGTCATAGGCGGAACCGCCTTCAACGGCGATATCAGCGTCGGCTCCGCCGAAGTCGCTCCCGGTCACCAGGTTATCATACCGGTTTATCTGAGCGGCAATGATATTGATATTATGGCATTGACGGTGCCCCTGCAACACAACAGCACCGATTTGTCGGTAGATTCGGTTTCCTTTGTCGGCACTCTGATAAAACCGGGTATGAGCCCCCTGGTCCAGATTGACAACCCCAACCAGTTCGTGAAGTTCACCTACTCTCCTACCAGCGGCCTGCCGCTTATTAACGAAGAAAGCGGTCTTCTGGCCAGCATTTATTTTTCGGCAGGAGCCTCATCGCCCGACCAGATGGTCTCAATCGATTCGGTTTGCCGGCTTGAATATGTCGGTCCCCCTCAACTATGGACCAGGGTAGAGATTGCCGACAGTTCCGGAAGCAGTATTTTCTTCCCGACGTTCACCGCCGGATACGTCCAAGTCAAGACCGCCACAGGCACCGACGATGGCGGCCTGGTCTTGCCGATGGCTCTGGAGTTAAAACAGAACTACCCAAATCCGTTTAATCCGACGACGACTATTTCGTTTTCCCTGCCGGAGCGGTCTCATGTCACCCTGAAGGTTTACAATATCCTGGGGCAGGAAGCCGAGACTCTTATCGACGATGTCCTGAATCCGGGAGAGCACGATATTGTCTGGAACCCCTGTAATAATGCCTCAGGTGTTTACTTCTATCGTCTTGCTTACAAAAACAAGGTGCTGACCAAAAAAATGGCGCTTCTTAAGTAAAAAAATCGACACCGACTTCCGAAAGAATAGAGAGGGACAGGCGCTTGCCCACCCTCTCTATTTTTTTATTGGCAGGAGACCTATGCCACAGCCGGAAGTTGCCAAAAAATCGGCGCCCACAATCGGCGATTATGAAATTCTGTCCAAAATCGGGCAGGGCGGGATCGCCGAGGTGTACAAAGCCAATCAGATATCTCTTCAACGTGAAGTCGCCATCAAGGTTCTCTCCCCTGAATATACCCATGATTCCGAAATCGTTAAACGATTCGAGCGAGAGTCGCTTCTTATTGCCCGCCTGAATCATCCCAATATTGTTCACGTGATAGATAAAGGTATCAAGGGCGGCCGCTACTACTTCGTCATGGAGTACGTCGACGGCGCCAATTTCAAGACCGTCATCAACAATCCCGATATCGACATCAAAGTCAAAATAGAAATGCTGATTATGGTCTGCAAGGCGCTTGATTTTGCCCATAAAAACGGCGTCGTCCATAGGGACATCAAGCCTGCCAATATCCTCGTCGATCGTCAGGGTAATGCCCTGCTGGCCGATTTCGGCATCGCACAATTGCGCCGCAAAACTGACGTGGAGATGACCTCTTCCGATATAGTAATGGGCACCGTAGCGTATATGTCGCCGGAACAGAAATTCTCAGCCGCAGGGGTTTCCGGGGCCACGGATATCTACGCGCTTGGCATCATCCTTTACGAAATCTACTGCGGGCGAAAACCGGAGGGACGCTTCAAGCTCCCGTCCGAAATTAATCCCAAAGCATCCAGGGCAATAGATGAAATCATCGTTATGTGCCTATCGGAAAATCCCGGCGATCGGTTCCCGTCGGCCGCCGCCCTGAAGGATGCCCTGCTCAACGCCTTTTCCGGCCAGATATACACATCCGGACAGGCGGAAGCAACCATTGCCCGGGTCGAATCATTCATGGGAAAGTGCCGTTTCCTCGATACTATTCGTGAAGACCGGCACGGGGCCACCTATATGGTCGAAAACAAGGAAACCAACAAGCTATATATCATAAAGAAAAAATCAAAAGGCGAGGCCGGGCTCAAAGAAGCGCGTATCCTGGCCAGGTTGCGCCATAAGAACATCATAAGCATTCTGGGCGCCGGGGGCGACAATACCAAAACGGTTATCGTTACCGATTACGCTCAGGGCGGTTCCCTGGCCGATCGTCTCGCCAGGAATTATTCCTGGAAAGAGGCGATGAATGTCGCTATACAAATCGCCGAAGGTTTGGATTTCGCCTATAAAAACAACATTATTCACGGTAACCTGCGCCCCTCCAATATTCTCTTTGACCAGGATGAAGTGGTTAAGCTGACCGATTTCGGTCTGCCGCCTCATTACGCCACCCCGAAGGACTGGTTCACTCCGCCGGAAAGAAAAAGGACCAAACAGGGCGATATGTACTCACTGGGCGTCATACTCTTTATGATGCTAACCAACAAAATCCCTCAACACGACCGCAACGACAACCCCTACCTGAATGAACTGGAAACAAGAGTTCCGAAAAAGGTTCGACAGATTCTCAGCAAGTTGCTCAGTATCCGCGCCATCCGGCGTTACCAGTCGATGGAAGAGATGCTGACGGAGTATTCCGAATTCCTGGAAGTCGAAAGCAAACCGAAAGTCAAAATTGGCGGGCCTCCGGAGACCAAAAAGAAAAATTACCTGCCAGCTATTATTATCGCCTCGGCAATCCTCATCGGCGTTCTGCTGGCCGTCTTCTGGGAAACATTGTTTAAATAACCATCCGCTTTCCATTGCAGGCTCAAGCCGGGGAAAACGTATTTTTCTTGACAATCAGGGTAATAAGGCTATTTTGACACGCTGTAAGGATTTGTGCGTCCCCATCGTCCAGCCCGGTTAGGACTCCGGTTTTTCAAGCCGGCAACAGGGGTTCAAATCCCCTTGGGGACGCCATTTTTATAATCGACTGTATTTCAATAGGTTACAAGGGCACCCTTTTGTCTATTTCGAAATCGTTTTCCATAAGTTGCTGCTTCTTCAAAAGAAGCATCTTTCACGATTTTACAAATTCTATAACTTCCGGAAGATAAAAGTATTGTTGTCCTGCCCCTTGGGCTGTTTGGCTTTATACCCAAATTGGCGATTCAGTTATTAAAGAATAAGAAACTTTATAACCGTTGTCTCCATTTCAATTTCTGCTAATAATCTCGATGAGAATGATATTTGCACTGATGGTTTTAATATGCCATATTTCAACCGAGACCTTACAAGTCCATCACTACAAATAGTTACATGGAGGAGACTATCATGTTTATTCGCAAACCTGCTGGTTTTATTCTTCTGACTTTGATTATCGTTTTATTATGCAGCCAGGCATTCGCAGTTGAATTTACTGCCGATCTGTACATCACTCGGCCGAATGACAGTATCACCATTAAATTGTACGTTCGTGATTATTTGTACCGGGTGGAAAAGCTCGATGGTGATGATCAATTTCTCGCTATTGAGAATCGAAAAACCGACATGACAACAGCTATGAATCCAGAGGAAAAAACCTACAAGGAACTTAAAGGCCCTGGAGGGGCTTTCGCCAATCCGGTTAAGGGGTGGGAGTACATGGCCAACGACACCGAGGAAAAATTGATCGGCACCGAAACAGTCAACGGGTTTGAATGCGATCATTATACCTATACCTACCCGGAACAAGCTGAACCAATTCTGGAGCTCTGGAAATCAAAAAAACTGGATCACTTTATCAAATACGTAGTGCATTATGGCGGTAGTAACGGCGACGGATCCATGGAAATTATGAACGTGGTTGAAGGGCCGATCGATGACGAACTGTTCAAAGTGCCCGATAACTACACCCGTAAAAAAACAGAGGACGAAATCGAAATGGATCGTCCGGCGCTATCATCGCAAGCAATTACCGAGACTCCGGTCGGACGGCGTATGGCTCCCGGTGGCGAATTAAGGGTAAAGGCCAATCCGGAAATGACTATCCGGGTTAAGCTCAAAAACCTCATCAAGGATACCTCAAGCTGTCAGATATTTATTTATAAAGACGGGCAGAAAATCGATTTTGGTAACATTACTCCACCCAAGGAAGAAAACTTCTCGCTAATTTACAAGGGAAAACGTAAAGAGTCGATGTACGGCAGCCAATACCATGCCGATGAAGTCCGAATTATGCTTGACCGGGGAAGAATGATGGTGACGGTTTATCAGGAGTATTCCTCATTCGATGCAGTAGTGCGTAATGAATATTATGTGAATCCTCCCGGTCGGGGAATAGCTGCCATTGAGGGACACGGCCTTAATATAAAAATGATCGGTGACAGTCCTTTCGCGGAAGTTTCCAGAGTGAGGCTCCATGTTTACGAGCAGGTTTTTGTGGACGGCCTGGAGCAGAAAAACACGATCGATCAAATTGAATTTGATCTCAAAAACAACGAGGTCAAAACCCTGCAATATTCTGTTGAGAAAAAAGCCGATTATATGAATATCAAACTTGACGAAGGCGGCGGAATAAAGCTGTTTACCGAACAACCTTGATTAATTAATATTACGGACACGGTAAACTAAAATTCGATAGGCCATTGAAACTGAGGGCCTTCAGGCAATTTGGATCTGAGAACAAGTACGAAGCGCTTGGATCATTTGTAGCGTCAACTGGAATATGTCAGTAAAAGCGGCTGCTGCTTGACAGGGAGCTTTTTAGATAAACCAAAGACAATATAGACCAAACGGTTCGCGGACAAAATATATAAGCCTATAGTATATGAGTCGCTTAAAATATCCCGTACAAATAATGTGACTATCTTGTGACCGGATCGCTCTGTT
>CAZSYD010000015.1:0-13173 GCA_964611355.1 uncultured Ignavibacteriales bacterium
GGCGGTGATTTTAATGGTGATGGCGTTCCGGATTATGCTGTGGGCGCGCCCCATAATAGTATTTGCAGTGATAACGGAGGTATGGTTTACATATACAACGGAAGCACTGGCAACCGGATGGTATCGTTCTGTGGTATTTATAATGATGAAGTTGGGTCCTCAGTCGCCATTATTCCGGACCTGAATGACGACGGAAAGGATGAAATCGCTTATGGGGCTCCCAACTACCACAATGGTATTAATCGCAGCGGAGCGGTGTTTGTTCGCAGCAGTATTGATGGGAGCGCAATGTATGTTATTTCAGGTTTTTTCGAGGGATCTCGCTATGGAGCATCGATAGCCAATGTAGGTGATATTGACAATGGTGGCAAATGTGATTTTGCGTTTGGTGCACCATTTCAGCTTGGTACGGGTGGGGTCCTTGCCCATTCGGGTGAAGATGGATCGTTTATCCTCGATTTTTATGGCGAAAATTCCGGAGACAAATGCGGGTGGTCGGTTGATGGTCTTGGCGATGTAGATTATGACGATGTTCCTGATATTATTATCGGCGCACCGAATAATAGTGGGATGTACACACAATCCGGAAAAGTGTATATAGTCTCAGGATCGACTGAAGAAACGATTAGAATTCACACTGGGGAAGGTCCATATAATAATCTTGGCTATTCAGTGGCCGGTGTCGGGGATATAAATGATGATGATGTCAACGACTATGTAATTGGGGCTCCTGGCAATAATGAAGGTGGAGGCGAAGCTGGTAAGGCGTATATATATTCCGGGGCGACTGGAGAGACTCTATATGAGTTTACCGGTTACTCATCTGATGATTGGTTTGGGATTGATGTTGCCGATGCAGGAGATGTCAATGGCGACGGATATAACGATATCATTATCGGAGCCAGTGGTTATGAGGAGCTTGATCAACACGGAGCTACATATATTTATTCCGGCCAGAATGGCGCTTTGCTTTACAGTCTTTATGGCTCAAGCGCAATATCCAACACTATTGGATTTGGAGAAGCACTATCCGGCCTTGGTGATTTAAACGGTGATTGTTTTGGCGATGTAATTATAGGTGCATGGGCGGCAACACCGCCAGGCGGAAATCTGGAGGGTCGTGCGTTTGTGTATTTGATGGAAGATATATGCAATCCCGATCCGATTTGCCCTCAGGAATACATTTGCGGCGATGCCAACGGAGATGAATCAGTCAACCTCGGTGATGCTGTTTATATCAACAATCTTGTCTTCCACGAAGGCCCGCCCCCCGATCCACAGGAGGCCGGAGATGTCAACTGCGACGGAAGCGTCAACCTTGGCGATGCGGTTTACCTGATAAACTTCATCTTCCACGATGGCCCGGTGCCGTGCGCGTGGTGTAAGTAACCGGTGGCCGACGGCTTGGAGTCGGACTTTTAAAATCTACTCAATAAAAAACCCCCCGGACGTCAGACGATCCGGGGGTTGGTACGACATAAAGGAGGGAATCCAATATGTGATTTATTCAAGTTTTGATTTCAGTTCACGCAGCTCTTCGCGTAGTTTATTTATTTCTTTTTTGAGCTCTTCCCTCAGTTCCTGCATCGATTCTTCATATTCGCCCTCATCGTAGAGATAAACGTCCTCATCCTCAAAAAACGGTTGACCGCCGAACTGCTTGAACTTCGGCATATTCATCTTGTAAAGGTTCATGTTCTTGGAAAAGGCGCTCGCGCCGGACGAGTCTTCGGTGACTTCAACGGTAACCTTTTTCTTTTCACCTTTTCGAATAAAACCGATTTCGACTTTGTCACCCTCTTCCTTTTCGCCGATGATATCTTTCAGATCATCCGTTTCCGCGACCGCTTCGCCGTCAGCCGAGATGATGACATCGCCCGCTTTAAGACCGGCATCTTCGGCCGGTGAATCCTCAAAGACCTCGGTTACCAACGCGCCCTCACCGTCCCCGACTCCGAAATATTCACCCAGTTGATCATTCAAATCCTGAATGGCAACCCCGATATATGAATCAGACATAGAAGAAAAGGAAAAACTGCGGGTAATCGATTTCGGAGAATGGCCCGGCATGAAATAAGCGCCTTTCCAATCCGCTTTGGGACGGCGAGCGATTTCTATTGTCGCTGTCTTTTCCTTACCCTTTCGGATATAGACGATTTCGGCCTTGTCGCCGACTTCAGCGCTGCGAACAAGATCGATCAGCATATCAGGATCGTCAACTTTTTTGCCGTTAAATTTGATGATAATATCCTTGCGGCGCAGGCCGGCTTCTTCGGCGGGCGAATCATCGACAACATTAACGATCAGGGCGCCTTCAAGGCGATCAATGTCGAAGGCTTCCTTTAAGTCTTTGTCAATTGCCTGAGTATAAACTCCGATCCACGGGCTTCGTGAACCGTGCTTCTCTGCCGAAGCGGCGCCTGCGGCAATAACGGCAATTGCAACAAGCGCCAAAACAAACGCAAATCCTTTTAGCTTTGGTTTCATTTTCCTCCTCCGGGCAGCAGGTTTTTTTCTTCTCCCTGGCAATTTATACCGGAAATTAATAATCCCGGTTCCATGATTTGATGAAAATCCTTCAGTCAGGGTTTACTCCATAAAGGAAATTCGCGCCCGCCGCGGCGGACCGCCCGGCAGGCATCCTGTTGCCTGATTAGCTATTTGCCCACAGATAGGTGGACGATCCCCATAATTTGTTCCGGCTGAAACGCAACTAAAGTCGCATAATCCGGTGTAGGGAGCTATCCCCATACCTTATTCCAATGATTGCCAGCAATTTACACCTTTCTCGAAATACCTGTCGGCTCCGGCATCCGCCTTGCAAAAAAGACCCGTTGGAAAGAGGTAACTCCTAACGGCAGGCGGATTAAATGAAAGTCAGATTTACCTTGACAATGGATGATGTAACCATTGACGACCAGCGCCTCGATAATATAATCCTTGATTGGGAGGAAGAAGTCTCCCAGGATGAGGTGCTGGAGTTGTCACAGAAGTGGATTACTTCCAAAAACTTCCTGACGAGCCGGATGGTCGGTCTTCGACGTGTCGGCGAGTCGAGCCTTACCATTGAACCGGTCGACTAATGACTTCAAAGATGGAACCGATAACTGGAAGGGCAGCTATAATACTGTGATACAGGTGAGTGCATGAGTTTACTTGCCAATATACAAACCGGGGATGTTACACGGGCGATATCGGATAATCGGGAACTCCTGGATCCGGTTCGTCAGTTCATTCTTGATAATTTTGGCCAGAACGGCCTTTATGCCGCCTATATACTTGCCGCAGCAATAGTTATCCTTTTATTGTACAAATTGGTAAAATTTTCATTTGAACTTATATTTTTTATCGTTCTGCCTTCGGTGATCAGCGCCTTTGTTTTGACGTTCTTCCTGCCATACAACTTCCTTTATCTCTTACCGGCTACGGCGGCCCTTTTTACGATGGGCCTGGTCTTAAAAACGATAGGTTTATCCAAAGGATAGCTATCGTCTATTATATCATTATAACAGAAAGCCGGGATCAGGTCCTGGTTCAGGCCGCCTATAAAATCCAACCTTTTGACAATAAGCGTCCTCTATTAGAATATGTATTCACGGATTACATGCCATATGATTGTCCATAACGGTAAGGTTTGACCAGGTAAGAAACGGTAAGAATCCACTATCTCTTCAAGAGCGTAACTTCGCCTGCGTTGAACGATCTCCGGCCGTCGGCGGTATCGAGTACAAGGTTGCCGTTTTCGTCAATATCAACAGCTTTTCCCGAAATAATCGAGCCCCGCATATCCAGTTTGACTTTATTGCCAATAAGGTTGGAATAGGCAAGAATCCTTTGGCGAAGTCCCTTTAATCCTGACTTCTGAAAACGGCGGTAGTCTTTTTCGAAGGCGGTCAAAAACCTCTGCAGGAATTCGACACGACCGATTTCTTTGTTAATTTCCGCCCGCAGGGAGGTCGCCGTTTTCGCCACTGCCCGCGGGAAATCGTTGCGGAGTTGATTGACGTTTATCCCCACGCCGACAATTACATAATGCACCCGCCCGATCTCGGCCGAAAGTTCTGTCAGGATTCCGGCTGCTTTACGGCCGTTTAACAGGCAGTCGTTGGGCCATTTGATACCAACTTTCATCGAACCATAACCGGCGAACGTATCGGCCAGCGAGACCGCGGTTAGAAGCGATATCCACGGCGCGCTGGCAGGGTCGATATCAGGATAGAGTATTATCGACAGGCAGATGCCTTTGCCTTCGAGCGAAAACCATTTTCGCCCCATCCGCCCGCGTCCTTTCGTCTGCGATTCGGCGACGACAATCGTTCCTTCGGGAACCGGCCCTTTGGGAATAGACCCTTTAACGGCATGAATATCGGCCAGTTTGGACGCGATAGTATTGGTTGATTGAACCGACTTGAAAGAATAGACCGTTTTCCCGATCATTGATGTTTTTAGACCATGCGTGATTTCCGCCGCAAGGAGAAGATCGGGCGCTGATATGAAGGCGCATTCTTCTTTGTGTTTTGTTTTGACCTGATATCCGGTCTCGCGCAAAAAATCGACGGCCGATATGACATCTGTTTTTTCGCAGCCGAGTTTTTTGGCAAGGCGCCCTATGGAACAAAAATGCTTCGGTCGGCGGCGGATAGACGCCAGAACCTGATCGGCGAGACCACTGAGTTCGGGATTAATCATCTTCGATGAATTTGAGGGAAAAATCGGAGGCGGGGGCCGAGTGAGTCAGCGCCCCGACCGATATATAGTCAACTCCGGTCTGAGCGATTTCGCGGACGTTTTCGAGGGTGACGTTACCTGACGCTTCCAGTTTGACGTCCGAGCCGTTCGGATGATTATGCGTGAAACGAACCATTTCGGCCAGGTGTTCGCTTGATTTGTTATCGAGGAGGATTCTTTTGACGCCGCTATCGAGAGTTTCCCGAAGCTGATCGACCGTTTCCACTTCGATTTCAAAGCCGACGTTAGTGGGATCGGTATGGAAAATCTTCAGGAATTTTTCCGAATCGAGGAAATCGCGCACCTTCTGAATCGCCCTTGACACCGAACCGACCGCCGCGATATGATTGTCCTTGATCAAAACCATGTCGTAGAGACCGTAACGATGGTTTTCTCCTCCGCCGATGGCCACGGCGTATTTTTCAATGTAGCGCAGACCCGGCGTCGTTTTTCTTGTATCAAGGATTTTGACTTTGTCGGTTCCGGCGGCTTCGATCATTTTGTGCGTAAGGCTGGCGATACCGGACAGGTGCATAAGGAAATTCAAAGCCGTTCGTTCGGCGGTCAGTATCGAACGCCGGGGCCCCATAACCAGGGCCACCCGGTCGCCGACATTGAACGGCCGGCCGTCTTCTATCAGCATCCTGAATTCGATCTGGGGATCGACCTCGAGAAAAGTGTATTCGCAAAGCGGCAGGCCGCAGACAATGCCGTCCGATTTGGCGATGATTTCTCCCACGCCGGTAAGGTCTTTATCTATGGCGGACAGGCTCGTGATGTCACCGGCACCGACGTCTTCGTGAAGAGCATTCAGAACCTGTTGCCTGAGAATCTTCTCACGGCTCGGCATGTTGTATTGGTAACATTTATTTGAGTCCTTTGTCAATAATTATTCATGCCGCAAAAAATGATCTTGGACAGACGGTGATTGGCTATATATTGGATGAATCAAATGAGGTAATTATGACAAAAAATGATCTGATCGCCGTACTGGGATACGGGTCGCAGGGAAAAGCGATAGCTTTGAACCTGCGCGATTCCGGATACAACGTCGTTGTCGGGTTGCGGAAAAGGTCAAAATCAATCCCCAAGGCGCGCCGCGAAGGATTAAAAACAAACGGCATCAGCGAAACCGCCGCCGCGGCTGATCTTATTATTGTAGCCATCCCCGATCATGTGCAAAAGCGTGTTTTGAGTGATAGGTTTTTCGAGTGTCTGAAAAAAAAACCTCCTCTTGTTTTCCTGCACGGTTCAACGATTCATTTCGGTTTGGTCAAACCGCCGCCGCAAATTCCTGTTCTGCTTCTGGCGCCGCACGCTCCGGGGCTGGCCGTAAGGGAGAATTACCTTAAGAAAAAACCGTATTCGGCCTTTTATGCCGTCGGTCAGGGGCCAAAGAAGAAAGGGCATGATCTTTTGATAAAGCTTGCCCAGGGAACTGGCATCCCCCGGTCGCATTTGATAAAGACCACCTTTTCCGATGAAGCGGTCGGCGATCTGTTCGGCGAACAGGCGGCGCTTTGCGGCGGTCTGGCGCGGCTTTTGAAGTTTGGTTTCGAAACGCTGGTCGAAGCGGGATTGCCGGCGCAAAACGCATACCTTGAGGTTGCCTACCAGCTTGATCTGATTGTCGAGCTGGTCAAGCAGCACGGTCTTTCAGGAATGTTTGATCGCATCTCGCCCCTGGCGAAATACGGGTCGGTCATAAACGGCCCACGGGTGATACCCGCTGACGTGAAAAAAAGGATGAAAAAACTGTTGGTCGAAATCAAATCGGGCAAATTTATCCGCGAGGCGGAAAAGAAGAATTTGAAAATCAACAGGAATCAGATAGAGAAACTGACCAATCGTTTATTCGACCGACAGGCAGTCAGATTCAGCGGGAAGTGATCGTGATAAGGGATACAAAAAAGCGAGCGGCCAAAATTATCGAGCTTCTCAAGAAAGTATATCCCGACTCGCGCAGTTCTCTTAATTATAAAACGGCTCATCAGCTCCTGGTGGCGACAATTCTATCGGCTCAAACCACCGATGGACAGGTCAATAAAATTACGCCGGGTTTGTTCAAAAAATACCGTTCGATAAAAGATTTTGCCGCCGCCGATCTGACTGAACTGGCAGACGATATTAATTCAATCGGGCTTCATCGCAGCAAAGCCAAAGCGATTAAACTGTCTTCGGCGATGATACTTCACGAATTCGGCGGTAAAACGCCTGATACTTTAGACGAAATCACTCGACTCCCCGGCGTCGGCCGAAAATCCGGCTCGGTCGTTCTGGGATCATGGTTCGGCAAAGCGGAAGGCATAGCGGTTGATACTCACGTCAAACGTATTTCGCGGCTTTTGGGTTTGACTAATCAGAAAGACGCCGGTAAGATCGAGCAGGATTTAATGAAAGTAATAAATAAAAGGGACTGGATAATCTTTACTCATTTAATAATCAATCACGGCCGTGCGGTCTGCATCGCCCGCCGCCCGAAATGTAGGATTTGTATATTAAGCAGGCAATGTGCGTCGGTAAAGACACTATAAATTTCTTTTCCCCCCAATAAAATCCCTGTTATAGAAAAAATGACCGCATAATTTTTAATTGAATAAAACGCGCCATTGTTAATATATAGTCTGAAACAGGGACATTAGCCGGATATTTTTGTTTCCCTGATACAATCGAACCGATAGGGAGGCTTTTATGGATACTGCACTCTGGATCTGGCTGGCGCTGGCGGTGGTTTTTGTTATCCTCGAGATATTCGCTCCGGGGTTTATTTTCGCCTGCTTTGTCGTGGGCTCTGTTGCCGCCGGACTGACTTCGCTGATAACCGACTCTTATGTCATCCAGGGGATAATCTTCGCCGTCATATCCGTGGTTTTGATTCCCCTGACGCGGTCGCTGGCGCAGAAAATTACCAAACCTTCTCCGGTGAACTCCAATGTTGACGCTCTCATCGGCAAGGTGGGGATTGTTAGAAACGATGTTTCGATGATGGAAGGCCAGGTAACCGTTGCCGAACAGGTTTGGCAGGCGCGCTCCGAAACCGAAATCGCCGTAGGCAAAAAAATAAAAGTGCTGGCCGTGGAGGGCGCCAAACTCAGGGTGGAAGAAATTGAATAATCGATAGAAAGGAAAAACGATATGACGCCAGGAGCATTAATAATTTTTGCAGGGGTGCTTGTATTTTTCGCCTTCGTTATGGCCGGGATGTCGTTCAAGATCATTCGGCCGTATCAGAAAGGTATGGTCGAAAGGCTGGGAAAATACCAGCGGATTCTTGATTCCGGACTAAACATCATCGTGCCCTTTTTGGACATTGTAATCAAGGTTGATATGCGTGAGGTTGTGCTCGATGTACCGGCCCAGATGGTTATCACCAAGGATAACGTCGGCGTGGAGGTGGACGCCATCGTTTATGCCCAGGTGACTGATCCGGTCAGGTCGCGTTACGAAATCGCCAACTATATAATGGCGGCCACCAAGCTTGCCCAGACCAACCTCCGTAATATCATCGGTGAAATGGAACTGGATCAATCGCTGACGTCGCGCGACGTTATCAACACCCAGTTGCGGGATGTGCTCGACACCGCCACCGACAAATGGGGCATCCGCGTCAACCGGGTTGAACTTCAGCGTATCGACCCGCCTGTGGATATTACCGAGGCGATGAGCCAGCAGATGAAAGCCGAGCGCGTCAAACGGGCAAATATTCTTGAAGCGGAAGGTATCAAACAGGCCGAAATCCTCAAGGCCGAAGGCGATAAACGAGCCAGAATCCTCGAAGCCGAGGGCGAGGCCGAAGCGATTAAGCGGGTGGCCGAGGCGGATAAGTATAAGAATATCACCGTCGCCGAAGGCGAAGCTCAAGCCATTATCAATGTCTTTAATTCGATTCACGAAGGCCGCGCCACCGAAGATGTGATTACCATCAAGTACCTCGAAGCGCTGGCCAAGATCGCCGACGGCAAGGCTTCCAAGATATTCCTGCCGATCGAGGCTTCCGGCATATTGGGTTCCCTGGGGGCGGCCATTGAAGCCATAGCTTCCGGTAACAGTGGAGGCAAAAGCGGTTCCGGAGAAAGGTCAGACCCTGCTCCGGGCGATCCCCGGGCCTAATCAGATTTTCCTGCCCCCGGTCTCAACCCGGCCGGGGGTAAATATCCATCAAATCTGTTGAATTTTTCGAAAAACCGTATATATTCCTTTTTCAATTAAGTACGGCACCGGGGAGGTTCCATGACGTTTGGTTGTTTCGGATAACAGGAGGTTATCATGAAAGAGTGGAAAAAAGCCGCCGTATCAATATTGGTACTTACGGTTTTGGTTGCCTTGCCCGGATTCAATCAGGCAGTAAACGCCGGGGAAAGCGAGCTTCCGACCGTCAGGTTTGCGGTTATCGGAGACCGTACCGGCAGCCATGTCCCGGGTATATACGGGCAGGCAGTTGGGGAAATCCAGCGCCTGCGGCCGGAGTTTGTCATAAGCGTCGGCGATATGATAGAAGGATACACCGATGACACCACCCGGCTTCACGCCCAGTGGCAGGAATACATGTCGCTGGTCGAGCCGCTAACCATGAAGGCCTACCATACCTGCGGAAACCATGACGCCATGAACGAAACCCAGGAAAGTATTTACCGCCAGTATATGGGCTCGCCTTACTACTCTTTTGATTACGAACACATCCATTTTATTTTCATAGACAACGGCCGCTACGAGACGAGCAACGATATCGCCGGTGAGCAGATTGAATGGCTGATTGATGACCTGGAAAAATCTAAAAAGGCCGGGTATACCATAGTCTTTATGCACCGACCGTTCTGGTATAAGACCACAGCCGTCGGCAAACCGGATACGCTTCATACGCTTTTCGTAAAATATGGCGTCGATGCCGTTTTCACCGGCCATTATCACCAGTATTTCTCGGGTGAATATGATGATATTATCTATACCGGCGTCGGAAGTTCCGGCGGAGGCACCGAACCCGGCCCAAGCGGCCTGATGTATCATTTCTGCTGGGTTACCCTTTCCGGAGACGATATCGCTATTGCTCCGATTAAAATGGGAGCGGTTCTGCCGTGGGATGAAGTCACCGCCGATGAGCTTCGCATTGTCACCAGAATGCAGAAATTCGGCCTTGCCTGCGAAAAAGTATCGGTGGAAAGCGACTTAACCGTTTCGGACCGAAAATTTACTCTAACGGTAAACAATCTTTCGCCGGAACAACCCTTCCAGGATACTTTGAAGTGGAAGTTGCCGGAAGGGTGGACGATACAACCGGAGTATTCCCCGGTAGATATTGCCCCGGGTGAGACGGGCAGGTTTGAATTCACGGCCTCATGCGCCGCGTCGCTTTATCCTTTACCGGGCGCAACGGTTGATTTTACCTACAGAGAAAGCAAAAAGACGACCATAAATATCCCTCTGTTAATTTCCCGTGAAGTCGATTGTCCGAAAGCCGCCAAACGCCCGAAGATTGACGGAAAACTCAGAGAAAAAGTATGGCAAAACCCGACCACGCGGCTTTTTTCGCCTGACGGCGGGCCGATGGAGATTGACCCGGTTGAATTTTATTTCGCCTATGACGATAAAAATCTCTACCTGGCCGCCCGATGCACCGAAACCGTGATGGACTCGCTGGTCGCCAAAGTGAAAAAGCAGGACGGCACCGTTTGGGCTGAAGATTGTGTCGGCTATTTTTTCCAGCCTGATATAGATAAAGAAATTGCGTATCAAATCTATATCAATGCTTTGGGAGCGGTTTTTGATCAGAAGCTGACTATCAATCAGGATGGATTTGTTGATGGAAACATAGAGTGGAACGGCAAGTATAAAATAAAAATCGGGCGCGGTGACGATTACTGGACGGTCGAGGCGGCCGTACCGCTGGATCAGTTCGAAACCGCCGGCGAAGCCGGGAAAAAGTGCGGCATCAATTTCCGGCGCAAACAAAAGCGTCTCGGTACCGCCGGTGACTGGCAGGAGATCGATCACGATCCCAAATCATACGGGACTTTAATCATGAGGTAAAACAGATCGGGTTTAGGCGCCTTATTTGATAAATGGTGTAATTGCCTTCTTAAGGAAGAGCAGATAGCAGCATTCGGAGCAGTGATGTATAACGAAAAGATAATGGATCATTTCCAAAATCCCCGCAATGTCGGCGAACTGGAAGACGCCGACGGCGTCGGAACCGTCGGCAATCCTTCCTGTGGAGACATAATGACCATATATATAAAGGTCAAAGACGACGTAATTTCCGATATAAAATTCAAAACGTTCGGGTGCGGTGCGGCGATTGCCTCCAGCTCCTACACCACCGAACTGGTGAAAGGAAAAAAGATCGACGAGGTTCTCAAGTTCACCCGCAGGAATGTCTCCAATGGTCTGGGAGGGCTGCCGCCGATTAAGATGCACTGCTCCAACCTGGCCCTTGACGCTCTCCGGGAAGCGATAGAGGATTACCGGTCGAAACAAAAAAAGGATTAATATCTTCCCTGCCGGGTGCCGCTCACATTATCAGTGGACACTATTATTATGCTCGTACTGCCGGCGTATTCGATAAGTCATTTAATTTTCCAGTAATTGTAACCATCCTGCCGCGAAATCGAAACCAATCCGGTATTCAATAGCTGACAGTTATATTCTGACTCGCGGCTATTGACTTGCCGTGCCTATGTATTAATTTGATTTTTCTTTCAAGGACGTGGTCAAAACGGTTGCAAGTTAACGTCAATACAAGGGTAAGGAGTCGGTTATGATAAAAAAACTGGGAATTGTCGGCTGCGGCCAGATGGGAAGCGGTATCGCTCAGGTGGTCGCTCAGGCAGGGGCACCGGTGATCGCCTGTGAGGTATCCGAAGAGTTATGGAAGAAAGGTTTTGCCCGGATAGAAAAAAACCTGAACAAAGCCATAGAAAAAGGGAAAGCCGATTCGGCCTTTAAGGAAAAAACAATGGGCAACCTGACCGGCACGACGAGTCTTTCCGATCTTGCCGACTGCGATCTTGTGGTCGAGGCGATTATTGAAAATATGGACGCCAAGATAAAAACTTTTAAGGAGCTGGATAAGATATGCAAACCGGAAACGATCCTGGCCACCAACACTTCGTCGCTTCCGGTCGGTGATATGGCCGCCGCCACGGGCCGCCCCGATAAGTTCTGCGGCCTGCACTTTTTCAACCCGGTTCATATCATGAAACTTTGCGAGCTGGTGCGCACGATTGACACCTCCGACGAAACCATCGCTGCAGCCCGGGGATTTGCCGAGGCGTGCGGCAAGACCGTCGTTTCGGCCAAAGATCGACCCGGCTTTATCGTCAACGGCCTGTTGATACCGTACCTGCTCGATGCCATCAGGATGCTGGAAGACTGCGTGGCCTCGCGCGACGATATTGACAACGGCATGATGCTGGGATGCGGCCATCCGATGGGACCGTTGACGCTGAACGATTTTATCGGCCTCGATACCATGCTGCATATCGCCGATATCATGTTCGAGGAGTTCAAAGACAAACACTACGCCGCCCCGCCGCTACTTCGCCGGATGGTCAACGCCGGATATTTGGGCAGAAAATCGGGACGCGGCTTCTACGATTACACCAAGAAATAATGCGAGGGTAAAGATGGGTTATAAACATATTGAAGTAAAAATCGAAGACGGCATCGCGGTGATGACAATAAATCGCGAAAAAGCGCTCAATGCTCTCAACGCCGAATTAGTCGCTGAACTGGAAGATTTCCTTTCCGAAAATCGGCTGAAACGTGATTTCCGCTGCGTGGTTCTTACCGGAGCGGGCAAAGCTTTCGTGGCCGGGGCCGACATCGGCGAACTTGCGGAACTCGACGCCGCCGGCGCCGCCCGCTCAGCCGAAATCGGTCAGCGCCTGACAAAAACGATTGAGGATTTCCCCTGCCCGGTAATTGCCGCCGTCAACGGTTTCGCCCTCGGCGGCGGATGTGAACTGGCTATGGCCTGTGATATCCGGCTGGCGTCGGAAAAGGCCAGAATCGGTCAGCCGGAAATTAGCCTCGGTATAATTCCCGGTTACGGCGGGACTCAGCGCCTGATCCGCCTGGTCGGCCGGGGCAAAGCCAAGCAGATGGTTTTCACCGGTGATATGTTCGACGCCGCCGAAGCGCATCGGATCGGCCTGGTTGATGAAGTCTATCCTCCCGAAGAGTTGATGCCGAAAGCGATGAAATTAGCTAAAAAGATAGCTTCCAAAAGCGCACCGATAATGAGGCTGGCCAAGGAACTGATCAACCGCGCCGCCGATGTCCCCCTTTCCGCCGGTTTGAACCTTGAACGCAACGCGTTCGGTATCTGCTTCGGTTACAAAGACTCCAAAGAAGGCTTGAAAGCGTTCCTGGAAAAACGCCAGCCCGTTTTCAGGCATGAGTAGTATTACAATACTGCCCGGCGGATGGAAATATCCGCCGGGCGCTTGC
>CAZSYD010000015.1:13273-46199 GCA_964611355.1 uncultured Ignavibacteriales bacterium
CCGCTTTTGACGGTCAATATCGCCGAAGCGACCCGTAAAGGTTTTTGGGCCGGGCCGATCCTGACCGGCGGGCACGCCGTCGCCGAATTGGGGGTGGTTGTTGCGCTGGCGTTTGGATTGTCCGAACTTCTTGCGTCGGAGAAAGTTTTCCAGGTCATAGGCATTGCAGGCGGCATCGCCCTGATTCTTATGGGCGCGGCGATGACCTACGATATTATTCGGAAAAAGATTACGTTCGACCCCGATCAACCCGGTTCGGGTTCCGGGCTTTTGGTCGGCAAAGGTATCACCGCTTCGCTTTCCAACCCGTACTGGTTTGTCTGGTGGGCGACAATCGGGTCGGCTTTTTTGTCCAAATCGCTGGTACACGGTGCAATCGGGCCGGTGATTTTCTATTTCGGGCATATCATGTCGGATCTTGTCTGGTACGGTTTTGTCTCGTTTCTTATTTCAATCGGTAAAAAACTTTTGGCCGGGCGGCCGTATTATATTCTTATTTCACTCTGCGCCGTGTTTCTTATTTACATTGGCGTGAAATTTATTATCGACGCCCTGTAACGGAAAAAGCAAGTATGACTTTCCTGCCTGCTAATATTGCAAAAACGGTAAAGAAATGGTTGAAATATAATCGGATAGTCTGCCGCCGAATTAAAACCTTGACGGTCGCCGGTTACCTGTTAACATAACGTTTGGCTTTGGGAAGAATCAGGATGCAACCATGAAAAGAAGCGGTTTCGTTCATCTCCATAATCACACCCAGTATTCGTTGCTTGACGGCGCCAGCAGGATTGACGATCTGGTGGTGACGGCCAAAAAGTTCAATATGCCGGCCATGGGGATCACCGACCATGGCAACATGTTCGGGGCGATTGAGTTTTACAGGAAAACGACCGCGGCCGGCATTAAGCCGATTATCGGCATGGAAGCCTATGTCGCCGGAACCTCCCGGTTTGATCATAAGCGGGTCCCCGGCTACCCCGACGGCGGCTTTCACCTGGTCCTTCTGGTTAAAAACCAGACTGGCTATAAAAACCTAATGAAACTCTCTTCGGCCGCCTACCTGGAAGGATTCTACCATCGGCCGCGGATCGACAGGGAAATATTAAAGCAATACCGCTCGGGACTGGTGGCCCTGTCGGCGTGCCGCAAGGGTGAGTTGCAATATCGGCTTGCCAGGGGAGAACATGATAAGGCGGAAGAAGCGGTTCGGTTTTACAGCGAGCTTTTTCAGGACGATTTCTACGTCGAGCTTCAGGATCACGGCATGCCGTTTGAAAAGGAGATGATATCGCAGTTGGTCGCTGTTGCCGAAAAATACGACCTGCCGCTGGTGGCAACCAACGACTGTCATTATATCAACCGCGAAGATGCCGAGGCGCATGATGCTCTCCTCTGTATCCAGACCGGCAAGTTGATTTCCGACACCGACCGGATGAAGTATGAAACCGACCAGATTTATTTCAAGTCGCCCGAGGAGATGGAAAAGATTTTCGCCGATTTCCCCTCGGCAATTGAAAACACCGTAAAAATTGCCGAAAAATGTAATCTCGAAATCGAAATGGGCAAACTGCTTCTGCCCGCTTTTCCCATACCGGACAAGACCAAAACCCCAGATGAATACCTTGCCGAACTGGCTCGTAAAGGGCTTCAAGAGCAGTATCCAAAAATTACGTCGGAGATCGAAAACAGACTTAACTATGAATTGGACATTATTCGACAGCTCGGATATGCCGGGTACTTCTTGATTGTGATGGACTTCATCGAATATGCTCGCGCCAACGATATCCCCGTCGGGCCGGGCCGCGGCTCCGCCGCGGGATCGATTGTGTCTTACTGTCTCGGTATAACAAAAGTCGATCCTATCAGGTATGAGTTGCTATTCGAACGGTTTCTCAACCCGGAACGAATCTCGATGCCGGATATCGACATCGATTTTTCCGACCGTGGCCGGGACAGAATCATCGATTACGTGGTCAATAAGTATGGCCGTGAGAATGTTACCCAGATCATAACATTCGGAACCATGGCCGCGCGGGGGGTGGTGCGCGATGTCGGCCGGGTTCTGGCAATGCCGTACGCCGAGGTCGATAAAATCGCCAAGATGATTCCCGCCGTGCCCGATATGACTCTGGATAGGGCTCTCAGGCACAGTCCCGAATTGAAAAGTCTGGTCGAATCCGACGAACGGGTCAATAAGCTGATCCAATTATCCCGAACGCTCGAGGGTCTCACTCGCCACGCCTCAACGCATGCCGCCGGTGTGGTAATAGCGCCCGCCAACCTGACCGATTTCGTTCCGCTTTTCCAGAGCACCCGCGATGAAGTTACCACCCAGTACGATATGAAACAGGTGGAGGCCATCGGCCTTTTGAAAATGGATTTTTTGGGACTGCGGACTCTGACGGTTATCGACGACGCCGTCAAGATGATCAAAACCGGTAAGGGAGCGGAGATCGAGCCTGATAATCTTGATCTTAAGGATGAGGAAGTCTATAAGATTTTCGGCGCCGGTCAGACGATCGGGGTTTTCCAGTTTGAATCGGGGGGTATGCGCGAATACCTGCGCAAATTGAAACCGACCTGTCTGACCGACCTGGTGGCAATGAACGCCCTGTACCGGCCGGGGCCGCTTGATTCCGGCATGATTGATATCTACATCAACCGCAAACACGGCAAAGAAAAGGTCGCCTATGAGCATCCGATGCTGGAAAAGATTCTCAAGGATACCTACGGCGTAATCGTTTTCCAGGAGCAAGTGCTCAAAATAGCCAATAAACTGGCCGGATATTCTCTTGGCCAGGCCGATCTTCTGCGCAAAGCGATGGGCAAAAAAGACGCCAGGATTATGGCCGAACAAAAGAAAGGGTTTATCGAAGGGGCGGTCAGACAAAAAGTCCAAGAAAAAACGGCGGAACGGATTTTCGATTTGATTGAGACTTTCGCCCGTTACGGATTCAACCGGGCTCATTCGACCTGTTATGCTCTTCTGGCGTACCAGACGGCGTGGCTCAAGGTGCATTATCCGCACGAATTCATGGCGGCATTGCTGACTTCGGAGATTGGCGATTCCGATCGGGTGTTTGTGTTAATGGAGGAATGCCGCCGAATGGGGATCGAGGTTTTGCCGCCTGATGTGAATGAATCGCCGGGTTCATTTACCGTTGTCGGCGATGAAATCCGTTTCGGGCTTCTGGCAATTAAAAATGTCGGCACCGGGCCGATAGAACAGATAATCAAGGCTCGTGAAGAGGGCGGAAGGTTCAACTCGCTGGCTGATTTCGTTTCCCGCGTCGATCTGCACGCCCTCAACAAGAGGGCGCTGGAATCGATGATCATGACCGGCGCTTTTGATTCGATATACTCCAATCGCAAGGCGATGCACCAATCCGTTGAGCAGATGATCTCATTCGGCCAGGCCGTTCAACAGGACTCGCCTACCGTCGATATGTTCGGCGACCGAAAATCCGACCAGACTCGCCGTCCCCCCGAAATGAGCGACATTGAAGACTGGCCGCTTTCGACAAAACTCAACGGCGAAAAGGAAATGTTGGGTTTTTATGTTTCCGGGCATCCGCTGGCTCACTACCGCCGCGAGCTGGGTCATTTCGCCACCGTTACCACTCGAAAAATCGGTTCCGCCGATGACGGTCGGGAGATGCGACTGGGCGGGATCATTCAGAACATTAAGGTAATGCTTGATAAAAAGGGCAACCAGATGGCTTTCGTGACCATCGAGGATTTTGCCGGCAGCCTGGAACTGATAGTATTTTCCGATTGCTATGAAAAGGCGAAGAGTTTTTTGGCGGTCGATGGTATAATCCTAACGTCAGGGCGGGTGTCAACCCGTGAAGGACAGGCTCCAAAGCTGATCGTATCGAGCATTGTGCCGTTGAATCGGCTGAGCGACTTTTATAATTGCCGACTGGTTCTGAGTATTGAGAGGAAAAACTATGACCGGATATCGCAGTTGATGCCGATCCTGAAGTCCCATCAAGGGGATAAGGAGTTGGTGATTTTAACCCGCAACAACGGCGAGGAGTTGCAGATAAGACCTCGAAACCTGCGCGTAAATCTGGCCGGAGAGTTCGTTGATGATCTCAAGGAGATACTGGGTGAGACCGGCGCGTATCTGGCCCCGGCCTGAATGACTAAAGCAGTCTTGATTTTTCCCGAAATTTGATTAAACTATAAAGCCTGTGATACATATAATCTGAAGCGCGGCGTAGCAGCCGCCGGGATTTTAGGGCGTTGTTGAGACATGAGGAAACTTTATACCTGTCTGCTACTTTTGGCCGCATTTCTTATCTGCGGAATTGTCCAGGCCGACCCGACCGTTTCCAAAAAAGAATCAGCTGGAGAGAAGCCTGATACCTCGCAAAAGGCCGGGGAAAATCCGGGAGAAATCGCCTGGCGCCGGTATGATAAAGGTTTGAAACTGGCCAAAAAAGAGGGTAAAAAGCTTTTTGTCGAATTCATGTCTAAATCGTGTTTCTATTGCAAAAAAATGCGCACCACCAGCTTTAAGGATCCCGATATCATCGCTATGCTGGACAAGTATTACATAAGCGCCAGTATTAACGGCGAATCGCGAGATACTATCAGTATCGACGGCTGGATAACCAGCGGGCGAAAGCTGGTCAGAGAATATAGAATTACCGGTTATCCGACATTATGGTTTTTAACTCCCGAAGGCGAAAAGCTGACTCCGGTGCTCGGTTATCGGAACAAGGACGAATTGTATAATATTCTCGACTATCTCAAGGATGACCTCTACAAAACGGTCCGTTACAAGGATTTTCTTAAGCAAAAAAAGAAAGGGAAATAAGCCGGGCTTCAAGCGGTTATTGATTTCGTCAATGCTTTCCGGGAATTTGTAATACGGGAGTAGTAAAATGAAAAAATTCCGGTCGTCAATAAACGGTATTATACTCGTAACGGCAGTTATTCTGCTTCTTTCCAACTGCGGCGGGGATAGTTCATCCGAGACTGAATCGGCCAGCCAAACGGGAAAAGTTGCAACCGCCCGGACGAGAGATAAATTTATCCTTTATGATATCCGCGGCAATCAGCGGAAGTGGTCGGAATTTATCGGCCGGCCGTTTATTATAAACTTCTGGGCAACCTGGTGCGGCCCCTGTCGCAGCGAGATGCCGCTGCTGAAAAAGATTTACGAAGAGTACCATCCGCAGGGACTCGAAATTATAGGTATTTCCATCGATCATCAGCGGAACAGGGTTGCCCCGTTTGTGGAGCAATTTAAGATACCGTACGTGATTCTTTATACTGATAATAACGCGCCCAGGAAGCTCAAGCTGGGGCAGGGAATACCGATGACTATTTTCTTTGACGCCGAGGGGAACGAGACAGGCCGCATCGTCGGCGCCCAGCCGCCGCAGGTTTTCTATAAAGAGGTAGAGAAATTATTCGGTTCCTGAACAGGAATTATTAGCTTTATTGCGAATATTGAACCGGCTTGCGGACCGGTTTTCAATTCGGGTTTCCTTTTCATCCCTGGATAATAACGCTTTTGTTGCAAGAGGGTCGGGGTCGGCGATTGACCTGAGATATCCTGCCGGTGCGGCGGCGGCATCATCGGCCGGGAGGTTGTTGTTACTGCAAAGGAAGCTATAGATTACACAAGGTTTTCTGACCGATTCGCGAGCCCATTCAAAACCGCCGATTGCCAGCAAAGCGCATAAAAGCAGGATAGCGGCCGAGATATATCCGGAACGGCGCGGGAAGATTATCGTCCCCAGCAGGGTCAGAAGAAAAAGAATGGCCGAGGAAAAGAGCATCACCTGCAGGGCGGTCGCAGGCGTCGAGCCGGGGATAAAGCCGGCGGCGACATCTTCGGGCAGAGAATTGAAATACCACAATCCGGCCGGAATCGCCAGAATAAGCGACGCCAGTATCAGGATTCCGTTTATTCGCATAATCCGAATCTTGAGATCGAGTTTCTTTTCTTTGGCGATAATTAAATTGGCAAAGAGACCGGCAAGGATAAGACAGATAAATATTCTGAATATCAGCGACGGCCAGTAAACCGGCTTGAAAAAGCCTTCCCAAAAACCGCCGCTTTCAATCCATCCGCCCGCTGTGAGTGTGAAAGTCAGAATGCCGTTGATAATTGCCAGTAACAACAAGGCGGCGGCAAATAAAATCCAGCCGACGGCCAGATGCGTTTTGGGCGACATCCGTCTCCAGCCATAACAATAAATAATGGCGGCGACAATAGCGACGAAGAAGAAAAGCCACAGAGCAATCCAACCCCAGATGAAGCCATTAATCAACAACTTGACGCCAGTCGGGTGGATCAAATAAGCGGTCATCCAGGTACCGATGGCGGTTACGGCGCCAGAGACCAGCGTAACCAGGATAAAAAACCGGCAATGCTTTTCAATACAGGCCAGGTGGTCCTGGTCGTTTTTACGGCGAGCCCGGATTTCGGATAGGACAAGATAAAGCCCGCCGCCGATGGCAAAGTGTGACACGAAGACGTGCAATATGGCCATGATAGCGATCAGGTTGCTGTTGCCCATAAACGGCTCCAAAACAGGATAGATCATGTTCCCCTTCGTGAATTCAAGGGCTTTTACTTAAACACTTTTCTAAAGTAAACGATTTCCGACCATGCCTCGTAACCGCAATGGCGAAAGGCCGCCATCGATGGAAAATTATTTTCCTCAACCAGAGCCGCGATAACCTTGACACCCATCTCCGACAGCGCCTCTTCCGCCTTTTCCACGAGCCGGGCGGCCAGACGCCGCCCGCGATAATCCGGGTCAACGGCCAGCCGGTTGATCCATCCTTTACGGCCATCGGAACTGGCGACAATCGACCCGATTATCCGGCCTTTATCCTTGAGAGTCAAAATCGCCACATGGTCGTCGAATATCTGTCTTTCGATCGATTCACGGCTATCCCGATCAGCCCGGTCATAAGAAAGGCCGGTTCGTTCCCAGAGGGACAGCATCTGATCGTACTCATTGATTCTGAAAGATTCAATCTCCATTGGCCGCCTTTACCGTCATTGATTCTCTGCAAAGATATTATAAGGCGGATGTGGCAATCAAGTATCAACTTTCTAAAAATCGGCGTAAACAAGACCGCAAAAGTTCCGATGAGTTGTAAGGGGGGCAAGCTGGATTGGGGTTGAATACTATGAATCGGGTATCTAATACGAAGAAATCATCATTGTCGGTGGGGATTACAGGGTCGCGAACAGGTCGTGTTTTTTATGGCGGGGGCAGGGACACGGATTGACTGAACAGGAACTATACAGGATTATCCAGCGGGCAAAGGAGTTCGAGTGGAAGACTCTTGATCTGTCCGGTGAAGGATTGGAATCTCTGCCTGATGAGATCGGCGGCCTAACTACGCTCACCCAGCTTATTCTGGATAACAATAATCTCGAATCAATTCCTGACAGTATCGGAAACCTGGTAAACCTAAACCATCTCAACCTGAATAATAATCACCTGGATTGCCTGCCCGATTCAATAGGCAACCTGATATATCTGACACACCTCTCGGCGGAGAAAAACTATCTGGCCTTGCTGCCGTATTCTATCGGGAATCTGGGGAATCTGTCCCGGCTCAGCCTGAACGAAAATCATCTTGAGTCTCTTCCGGACAGCATCGGCAAATTAACCGGCCTGATTCAGCTTGGTTTAGATAACAACCGGCTCGTTTCTCTTCCGGAAAGTATAGGCTTTTTAACCAGCTTGAGCCATCTTGGTCTGCGCAGTAATCAGCTTACCTCCCTGCCCGATAGTATAGGAAGGATGGTAAGCCTGACCACCCTGTCAGCCGATAGCAATCGGCTGACCGCTCTGCCCGACAACATTGAGAAGCGAACGGGCTTGACCGGACTGTACCTGTCCGGAAATCAACTGAAGTCTCTTCCGGAAAACATCGGCAGGCTGGTCAACCTGGTTACTCTTGATCTGAGTAATAATAAGCTTGCCTCCCTGCCGGAATCGATCGGAAAGCTAAAAAAACTCAGGGGATTCCGGTTGAACAACAACCCGTTGGACGGCCTGTCGCCGGATGTTGTTGCCGAAGGCGGCGAGGCCGTTTTGGAATATTATCGCGAGTTGAAGCTGGGCCGGGCAAACAGATATGAGGGACAACTGATAATAGTCGGGGACGAGGGCGTTGGAAAAACCTGCCTTACCGGAGCGCTCTGCGGGGAACCGTTCAGGGAGCAGCAACCGACCTGCGGTGTAGAGATCAAAACACGTTCCGAAAAACATCCGGAAAATCCCGAAGAGGTGCTGTCAATCAATATCTGGGATTTCAGCGGCCGCGAAAGCAGCCGTCCGTTTCTTCAGCGATTCTTTACGCGGCGGGCGCTTTACCTTCTTGTCTTTAACGCTCGCCTGGAAACCGACCCCGATCACCTGTTTTCATGGCTTGATATGATAAGGTCACGGGCACCCAAAGCCCGGGTTCTGCTTGTCGCCACACAATGCCGGGATCACTGCCCAAAACTTGATTTTGAGCGGCTCACGGAACACTATAAGGATATCATCATCGGGGATGATTTTTACCGCGTCGATGCGGATACTAATACGGGTATCGATCAGTTGAACAGGGATATCGGCAAATATATCTGGAACCTGGAGATAATGGGACGTAAATGGCCGAAATCTTTCGCTGACGTCGTAAAAGAGATTGAACGCCGCACGGCGAAGGGCGAGACCTGCATAGAACGAAATAAGCTTTACCAGATAATAGGCAACGCGGGTCTGGATGGTTTACGCAACCGGGAAATGCTGACCAGCGTCCTGGCCGGCATTGGCAAAATTATTCATTTTCCAAACAGTTTCGATCTTGGCGATCTGATTATTATAAACCTGCAGTGGTTGATTCGCGCGCTCAGCCTTGTTTTTGACCGGGAAGAGTTGCCCGCGGAAAACGGCCGCCTGAATCATCAAGGCCTGACGGAGATCTGGTCAAAAGATTATCCCGACCAACACGATCTTCTTATGCGCTGTCTTGCGGAACTGGAATTGTGTTTTCCGCTCATGGATTATCCCGGCTTAAGCTTGGTGCCGTTGCATTTACCGGCCGCCAGACCGGAGAAAATAGAATGGACCGAGCAACCCGGCTCAATAACTCGCCGTTTGACTTATCGTTTTTCCCGTATTCCTCCGGATATCATGCCCCGGTTCACAGCCAGGACCCGCCGGATGGCTACCGGTATATTCTGGAAAAACGGCGTTTTCCTGAGAAAGGGTCAGGCCGAGGGGCTCTGCGAACTGTGCCCCGAAAGACATGAAATAGTAATCGAGGTGCGTTCGGTTTACCCGTTGAATCTTCTCGAAAGGCTTGGCGAATATCTTGAGGCCATCCTTGATAAGTATAAGGGGCTTAAGTACCAGAAACTGCTGGGCACCATCGGCGAGGTAACGGTCCTGGCGCCGGGCTCGCCCGGCAATGCCGGAGAAAAATCGGAAGACGCCATGCCGGGAGGGGTTGATAGAAGTCTGAGCGATTCCGACAAAAACCAGGTTGACGCCCTTGACCTCGTCTGCGGCTTAAAGGAGTTTACCACTCACTTGGATGTTCTTAAGTCGATCGAAGACAGCGCCAACAAGACTCTGGAGGAGACGCGTCCCGTCAAAGATTCCGTAATCGCTACCAGTAGAAAGCTGATTGAAATGTACGAACATCAGCAACGGGTTTTTATGGATTGGATGTGGCGTACGGATAAAGAGATTTTCGAGCAATTTCCAACCCTTATAACAATTATGCCAACCAGCACCCACCGCGTCAAACCGGCTCACTGGGCAGATCGAATATACCAACTCAGCCTTTGTTGCCAGGCGGAGGACGGCATCCACCCGGTCGGCGAAATATACGAATTCAAAAGATCCCTGGAATGGTGGCAAAGGATATATCCTTATTTGATTCACCTGCAGCCTATACTCCGGGTAGTCGGCGGCCCTACCGGGCAGATGCTTCCCAGCTACCTGCCGGGGCGGTTATGGCGACGCACAAAAGGCGAATTCGAGGTCATGAACGGGTGGCTTGATGAGATCGACTTGCCGACGCTCGATCCCCGCAAAACCGAAACCGCCAGGCAGGATGATATGTTGGAATCGGAGGATATAACCATTAAAGCGATATCTTCTCTTATCGGTGAGGTTGATAAGCGAAACTCATGGAATGATCGCCTGACCAAAGTCTCTATGCCGGGCGGCAAGATTCTCTGGCTATGCGATATGCATCTTAAGAAATACCTCTCCCACGAAGTCGGGTTTGAGAACAAGGCGCAAAAAAAGCCGGGTAAAACGGAAGTTTTATCCGGCCTTGCAGCTTCGCCAAAAAACTAAAAAGCCTTTTTGTCACGCTCGTCTTTGCGTGCTTCCGCCTTGATTGTTTTAACTCTAATACGTTCGATTCCGGCCCTGGCCTCGGAAAGACCTGGATTCATTTTCAGAGCGCAGGCATATTTTTCGCCGGCCTTGTGAAGATACCCTTCCTTTTCCCAGCTTACACCCAGAACATAGCTTAAACAGGCGAGAGTCACGTTGTCCGATGGACAGAATTTCAGACTGTTGTTAAATGATCCGATAGACCGGTCATAACGTCGTGTCTTCTGCTGGCAAAGTCCCAGGAAGTAGTGAGCCTCCCAATTCTTAAAATCATTGGATATTGCCCGGACCAGGTGCTTGATCGCCTGGTTATGCTTCCCCTTAAAATACAAGGCCTTGCCCTGTTCAAGATGATTATTCGCCGCGACCGCCTGGCTCTGGACAAAAGCCAGAGACGCTTCATCCGCCGGATTCGTCTTGATAGTCGTGGTTTTACTTCCGCATCCGGCGACTAAAGAACCAATTATAAGCAAATATATAAATCTGCGCATAGGACGGTTTTCCCCTATTTTTGCAATTAACTCCCCACTGGTCAGTTTATCGGCTCGTGTCGGATGATTATAAGGCAACCGGGGTTAATCCGGGGTAGAATCGGTTTGACCTGATTAATTTTTGAGCAGGAAATCTTTGAATTTGGCGATCCTGCTAAGGAAAGACGTCAGACTTTTAGGAATAATAACTTACTATCCCGCCCTTGAGAGGTAATTACGGGCTTTGGGATAAATTACGTTTTTTAGCCAATCTCAGGAAAAACTCGGATAACATACGTCCAAATACCCTTAATGTAGCAGGGAAGTCCTTCAGATCAATATCATCGAGGTATAGATTCCTGAAATTGAAGTAATCCAGCAGATTAGCCGCAATCCGGCGGCCTTTGAAAATGTTGAGAACCAATGACAGGGTATCCGAAAACAGTATTCTGGCCCGGATATTCTTGCGGTTAACCACTCGCGGTATTTCCATGCTCGTTGCCGCCCGGCAGAGAAGGACCGGGAAATTGACGCCGTTGGCGATCGCCAGCGGAACCGATCCCCAGAAGCGCGGATTGGCTTCGAGGAACTTGTACTTATATTGACCGTTTTCCGCTTCGACTTCCTTGAATTCAAACATTACCACCCCGCGCCAGTCGAGTTTTTCGAGCAGATCGGCAATAGTGTAAGCCAGCGGATGATCGTCAATATCCCACGGCTCCCGGCTGGTGGAAGCCCCGCCTGAAATCGGGTATTCGCGCACCCGTTTATGTCCGAAATGATGCATTATATTCGGGTTGTTCCAGCGGATCGATGATATCCCCACTCCTCGGCCGGTGATATTTTCCTGAATTATAATATCGACGCCACCCAGATTGTTGCAGGCGAGGCGCAATTCATTCTCATTCCGCGCACGATAAACCCCGACAGCGGAAGTAGCCCGACGCGTTTTAACCATCAGGGGATAGACCATTCCCGGATTGGCATTGAGGAAATGATCTACGGTGGGGTAATCTTCCATCGGTTGAAAGCAAGGCGACGACTGGAAGTCGGCCTGTTCCATGACGTCAGTGACGGGAGGGGTCTGGTTGCCGACCGACCAGCTTCGCGGCAGATATTCAATGTCAACGTTGGCGGTCAGAAGTTCATAAAAGTACTTTTTGTCGTGCAGTAAAAGGAGCTTGTAGTAACTCTCGAATGGGAACAGGGCGTGCTTTAATATCTCGTCTCGATGTCGCGCCAGAGCCATCATTTCGGCGGCGTTTACCGGAAGGAGTATATCAAATTTCCCCCGCGAAATATGAGCAATGACCGATTCAATGAATTTCCGTTCGCCGGTCTTGGGATCGGGATAAATCAGGTTTTTTGACCTGTCCCTGATACGGTTTGAAAAAAGCCCTGGAGCGTTCGGACGGTAATCGCCGCCGTTGACCTCAAAGCCGTCGTCAGCCAGCGACTTGAGAATATTCCAGCCTTTAATAAAACAGTTAAGAACGAGAATTCGGGCTTTCATCCGGCTTTTCCCCGACAGGTTCTATCGTCGAGCGACGATGTTTTCCGGCTTTCTCACCGATTATTCTGCCCCGGTAACGGGTCTTTCCCATAAATTTCTTGGCCATGTTTTTGGCCGTGTCAAAAGCGAAATCAAAAAGCCAGACGGCGGCATTGCCCGACCATCGATCGGGATGGAGGCTCATATATACCCGCCCGTATCGGTCGTCACGCAAAATCTTTTCCAGGCCTTTCATATTCGAGATACCGGCAATGGGACAATCGTCGATGCGGTCTTTCAGATTATATTTCGGATTAAACCTTCCGGTATCGGGGATATACAGGTCGAAATCTTTGCCGGTAACGTCAATGGAAGCGTCGCCGATCAAACGGTCGGATATCTTTTCTTTGACCACGGCCCGGTCGTATGTGAAAGCAAGATTATCAAGATATTTTTCATCCCGCAGGAGATGAACCACCTGGCGGTTATCGACGTCAGTGAGGGGATTGCCATGCGCGCAGACCGACCGAACCGGAAATCCAAGACTGTCGATATCAAGAAGCGAGCCTATGAAAAACCCGACGGCGTCGCGTTCCACCTGCAGGTTGGGAGCTTTTTGATGGGTGTCGATTTCTTCGTAATGGTACCCGATCTGGTGTCCCAGGTCGGCGATTTCGCGAATCAGACCGGGATCACGGTCGAAAAAACGGCGGCGAATATAATATGTCGCCGCGATCTTTCGCTTCGCTTCAATGGATGCCATAGCCAGCGCTCTTTTCGGGAAATAATCGACGTCGTGCCGAAGGGCGATAAATTTGCCTTCCGGTACAAAACCTTCCAGCCGCGAAGCGAGAATTTTTTCTATGCCGTAGATAGTAAAGCCGTTGTCGGCGATAATATCCAGTATCCGTTGATATGAGTTGAAAGTAAAGAGCATCTTGTAATCCAAAACCTCACCGTCTTATATGCCGGTAAACGACGCTAAAACCTGTAATTTCTCAGGCTATATACAGTTTTGTCGGAAGATTGTCAAAAATGATTTGGAATCATAGCAAGGGGAAAATTCCGCCGGGGTCATATTCGGCTTTAATCTTTCGGCACATATCGGAGAGCGAAGTATTGCCCTTCAGTTCGTCAATGAATCTTTGCCGGTCGGTCGGCCGCAAAGTAATCCGCCCCGACCCGTCTTTTTTCGAAAGCGGCAGGACGCGAAACGATAATTCCGTAACCAGTCCCAGCGTGCCCCAGCTGTTGAAAAAAATCCGCGAGATATCGTACCCGGAGACGGATTTGAAAGTAATCGCGCCCGGTTTCACGACCGCGCCGTCGGGCAGAACAACCTCCACCGAAAGAAGATAACGGCTTAATGGTACATCTTGCCTGCCGTCCGATCCGGTCAGCCCGGCGGCCAGAGCTCCGCCAGACGAGCCGGGATAGTTGGTGTCGCCGAACCCAAACCAGAGCTTGTCTTTGGCGATTACTCTATTGATTTCTTTTAACGGATATCCGGCTCCGACCGTAACACGGAAATCTTTTGCTTCGATAGCGATAATTCTGTTTAGCCGGTCGGTTTGGATTACCAGCAGATCGTTGAACTGCTGGCCGACCGGATCGATATTGTTGCCGTAGCCGGATATGAAAAGTTTCTGCCCGTGATCGGCAGCGCGGCGAAAAATATCAGATGCTTCCTCGGCTGACTCAGGGTGAAACGTCGGAATGGTCTTCTGCCAGGTGAGACCGTCCGGATAAGCGTCCCGGATTTCCTTTTCGAGTTGATTAACCATTTGCGATGGTATATTATCAAATTGCATATGGGTGGTCAAGTTTTTTGGGTAATATAAGAATCCGGCGATGGTTTACGGCCGGAAGATATATGACCTGGATTCGTCGAGCGACGCTCTCTATACCATGGCCTTTTCATCCTATAATATGGGAGACAGGCCAAAATCGGTGGAGTATTTCAAACGATACGTCGAGACCGCGCCGGACGGCCCGAAAAAAGAACAAATTAGAAGAATTTTGGGGCGACTTCCGCCAAACCTGTTGAAGTAAAACCATATATCGAACGCTCGCAATCTTTGTAACTGGGAACAAAAGTTCTAAGTGATATTCTTTTTATTAAATCCCGCTTTGATAATTGCTGAGCTTGCGGCGTATTGAATATTTTACGTTGCTCTATTTCAAATTCAATCCCAGTATCTTGATTTCAGTCATGTCTTCGATACCGTATTTGATACCTTCGCGCCCCATGCCGGACATCTTGACGCCGCCATAAGGCATATGATCGGCCCTGTAAGTCGGGACGTCATTTATCATCACGCCGCCGGTTTCGACGTATTTGAAAGCGTAAAAGATGTCCTTAACACGATTAGTAAAAATACCGGCCTGCAGACCATAGCGGGAATTGTTGATCTCGCCGACCATGCGTTTGAAATCTTTATACCTGGAAAGTACGGCTACCGGGGCGAAAACCTCTTCCGAACAGACTTTCATCGATGGCTTGATATTTCCAAGCAGCGTCGGTTGGACTATTCTGCCTTTGCGTTTTCCTCCGGCCAGAATTTTCGCCCCGCCCCGGACAGCTTCTTTGATCCAGTTTTCAGTCCGTTTGGCCGATTCGGTATCGACCATAGGGCCGAGGTCGGTTTTGTCATTGAGCGGGTCGCCGATTTTGATCTTTTTGATAGCGGCGAGAAATTTTCTTACAAAGCGATCATAAACATCAGCGTGAACAAAAATCCGCTGGACGGAAATACAGCTTTGTCCTGCCTGGCCGAATGCGCCGGAGACCATTCTCGATACGGCGAAGTCGATATCGGTGTCGTCGGCCACGGCCGCGGCGGCGTTGCCGCCCAGTTCGAGGACGGTCTTTTTGGTGCCGCTGTTGGCCTTTATCCACCACCCCACCGGCGATGAACCGGTAAAAGTGATCAATTTTACCCGTTCATCCTTGATTAAAGGCGTAGTATCTTTCGACGATCCGGGAAGAATCGATACGGCCCCTTTGGGAAGTTCGGTTTTGTCAATTAGCTCCGCCAGCATCAGCGCGACAATCGGCGTCTTGGAAGCAGGCTTGAGCACAATCGAACAACCCGACGCAATCGCCGGAGCAACTTTGTGAACCACCAGGTTTAGCGGAAAGTTAAACGGCGATATTCCTGCGACGACTCCTATCGGAAAACGGCGAATCAGGCCGAGGCGTTCTTCGGAACCGGCCGTCCAGTCAAGATCGGTAATTTCGCCCGCAACCCGTTTAGCTTCTTCGGCGGCGATACGGAAACAGTTTATAGCCCGAGAAACTTCCACACGAGCATCTTTTATTGCTTTGCCCACTTCGAGCGACATCATCCGGGCGAATTTTTCTGAATTTTTTTCCAAACCGTCGGCAATCCGGCGACAGATTCGTTCGCGTACGTAGCAAGGGAGATTACGCGTAATCTCGAACGTTTTTTCGGCGGCGTCTATGGCTTTGGTGTAATCTTCTTCACCGGCTGCCGAAACAAGGCCAACAAGGCGGTCATCGTACGGCGATTCGACTCTGATTTTCTTTTTGGAACCAACCCACTTCCCCGCCAGGTAAAACTTGTATGATTTAGCCATTTCTTCTCCCGTGTCGTATAGGGCAAACGATTTCGTTCGATTTTCAGGGCGCTGTGTCATTTCTCCAGATTAACGAATAATTTCCCGTTATCAATATCAACCGGATATATCGTCAATGGCTCTTTGGCCGGGCCGGATATGACCTTGCCGTCGTATTCATAAGTGGACCTGCTGATACTGCAACATTGCACAGTTTCCGTATCGGGTGCCGGGTCAAGACGGCGTCCCATATGCTGACACCTGTTTTTGAACGCATAATACCGGCCGTCATCCCCGTGCACGATTAAGACCCTCTCCGGCAATTTATTGTCTTCGAGACGTATGGCTCCTGCCGGCTGAGTCAATTCCGGAACGCGACTCAGGTCAATTGTCAAAAGGCCCTCGGAATAAGTCCAGCATTCTTCATCCTGCAGTTTTTGAGTGGCGCAAATGCCGAAGATTCGCTGCCATATGCTTCTTTTCAGGGTCTTCATGACGTTTGGTTCAACCTCCTGTTCAGTCGAATATTCCCAGTTCCGGAATTTTCCCACCGTCGGCGTCAATGCCTATGCCGAAATTGTTATGTCCGTAATTTGAATCCGATTTTTCGGGAGTAAACCAGATTGTGTTGTCTTTCATTTTTTCCGATGCGGCAGTTTTAGCTTCTTCCTTTATAAGATAATTATCGGTACCGGAAGCGTCGATAAAAATCCCGGCCGATTTGGTGTAATAGTCATAAGTGCGGAGTTCGCTCGGTTTGGTGTAAATGTCGCGAAACGAAGCCGCGCCGAATCCCTGCTGGCCTTTTGCGTATGTATAGCTGTCGGCCCCGCCCATCTCGAAGAAAAACGCAAACGACCTTATCTGGGCAAGTCCATACGATATCATCTTCGCTTCATATTCGTCGTTGCCGCCGCGGTCGACGAAAAGGGCATTGGTAAAGTCCCAGCCAAAAGCAAAGGCCGCCCCGGCGGTTTCATACAAAATATGTTTGTCGTCGCCGGATTCATCAATTAAAGCCCCGTTGCAGAAATGCGCACCGGATGCCTGGGTGAAATAGACCGAACGGTAGACATCGTCGCCGGCTTCGTCATAGCAGATGCCGGTGCCGAACCAGTACCCGCATCCCAGCGACCAGTTTCCTGATTCGTAAACGTCGTTTCCGCAGATATCGACAATTACGCCCAAACCGCCCGCCCAGCTATGTCCGTCGGAGCCGTCGCCGCGCCGGCCGAACCCACATCCCTGGGCGCTGTTGGCGTTTATTTTGAATTGACTGTGGTAATCGGCCCGGTTGACAATCTCCGGCGACGGTTCCGCCATGTATTTATCATCTCCCGAATAATTGGCCAGGCAGCCGACTCCGCCGCCAACGCCGCCCATACCCTGGCCGTCGCCGTAAAGGTAGTAGCTGTCATCACCGGCGCAATCGATGGCCAGACCTATTCCAAAGTATCCGGCTCCCTGCGACGACGTTTCGGATTTATAGTCGTCGCTTCCGCTTTTATCAAAAAGCATCCCCAGTCCCAGAAATCCGGCCCCCTGAGAAAACACTTTCCCCTCATATCGGTCCGAACCGGCGGCGTCATATAAGAGTCCAACGCCCAGGATACCCGCGCCGAACGAGGGCGTCATGTTTTCGGATTTATAGATGTCGTTTCCTTCGAGATCAATCAGAACCGAGACGCCGTGCCCGGGGCGCGATGTCGCTCCAGCCGAACCGGTGTAGCTGTCATCACCGCCAAAATCTATTATCAAAAGACAATAGTCGCCGTTTACCTGATTGTCGCCGCGACCGTTTATTACCACCCGGCCGTACGGCGTGATAAAATCGAGCGCGAAATCGCGGGGAACATCCTTCAGCAAAGGCGTCAGTTCCTTTTCTGCGCGTTCAGCGGCGGCGGCGACTTTCAAGGTCGCATAACAGACAGATTCAAAATCGACGGCCTGGGCGGCATCGTCGATTTCGGGATAATATTTCATGCCGTCGCCCTGCGTTTCGGCCAGATCGCGAATGTAGAAAACCCGGTTAATGATTTCGCTCGGTATATTTCGTACGCCAAGATTTCGCCAGTAAATCGCCTCACGCAAATTTTCCATCAACCCGGCCAGGGCAAGGCGAACCGGACGCCGAAGGGTTGCGATTTTTTCCGATAATTCTTTTTTCAAATCAGGCCAGTCGGCCTTTTGATTAAAAGTAACGTATTGCATTTTTCCGCCGGCCATGATGTAGAGATTTTCGACGGCACGAATAAACGGCCGCTCGCCGCCCGGAGCGTCAACCAGATTGGCCCCGTATGAACGAAAACCGCCCGTTTTCCGCTCAATGCCCAGATGGTAAACCAGATTGTAAAGATTGTTATCGGCGCTGTCGAGCCCGGCCGGATTGCAATACCGGCGCACTGCGCCGCCAAACGAGCGGGCGTAATTATAAAGGCTAATCGGCTCGGCGTAAAGATCGTCAAATGATTTCAATTTATATGGTATTCCGGTCGGGAACCTGTTCCAGTATCCTTTGGGCCGGTAACCGAGGTCGGAATATGTGTATCCAATCGAATCGAGCGCTGCCTGAAGCAGGTTAACACCGTTTTGATCGATATTATCTTCCGCCGGCCCGGTCGCCGACAGACCGAGCAGAAACATTCCGCAAATAATTAATCGCCGCATAATTTTGTCTCCAATATGCCGGTGACGCCGTCAGTATAAAACGATGCGGCTTACTTATCCACAAAAAATAAAACGCTGGCAAGGTCGAGGTTTTTTTCATTTTAAGATTGACCGGCAAAAATGATATTTTTTTGTTGCGTTATACGTATTAATAAGTTAAATACGCATTCAACCTGAATGCGGAAAGGCAGATTAGTTCTTTGATATAAATAAAGATGTCAGTGAATACCGCCGTTTGCGGCGGTCCGTAAACATGGAGGGTTTTGTATGGAGTAAGCGTTAACGTTTAACCTTTTTGTTTGTCAGACGCGAGTTTTTGAAAATACGTTCAAAAGAAATATTAAAGACTTGTAGGTAGAGTAAACTCTAAACAAAGGATCAAGTAATGAAAAGGATGCTGATTCTTTCCGTGCTGGCCGCCTTTCTGCTGGGCGGCATGGCTTACGCCACCGGCACCCGTGTTATATCGATGGGTGAGGTGAATAATATCGTCAAGGATGGTGCTAACATCTGGCTTTATCCTTCGACAATCAACTACTATCCCAACCTTTTTCGCGCTGATATCAGCGGGAGTATGGGGACCAAGAACGGCTCCAGTGGGCTCTGGAAAGCCGGCACGCATCTCCAGTTCGGCCAGGATTCGGAATCTCCGTGGGTACTGGGCGCCTACTTCTCAACCCAGCCGTATTACCACGAAGTACTGGATTGGGATAAGTCTGAAATTACTGCCGACCAGCGGATAAACCTGTTCTACGGACGCAATCTTGGCAACACGCCTTTTGGGTTCAGCTTAGGCTATTACAGCGACGGCGACAAGAATGAAGATACTTTAATCAACAACAACTATGAAGAATCGTTAAGCAGGTATGAATTCCTGTTTGGTATTTCGCCTATGGAAGGAAAGGCGGATGTTTCGTTTGGCGTTGCTTTCACTACCTGGACGGACAAGGATTACTACGGAAGTGCAGCCGAAGTTGTCGATATTACCAAGCCTTCCGGCAATATGGACCTTAGTCTCAGGGCCCGTTACTGGATGGATCCGATGGGGAAGTTTGTTACCATACCCCACGTTTCGTTTGTGTATGGCAAGCAAGGGATGGAACTCTATGGCTGGAGTGGCACGGCCTGGGAACATCAGATTACCACTACTTACAATTCGATGGTAATTGATTTCGGTATGGGCCTGAACTGTGAGGCCGACGAGGACGTTCTGGTTGTTACCGATTTTGGTATAGTCATGGACAATTTCAAAATCAAGTATGAACCCGTGGGCGCGGACGCGACGGAATACAAGGACAATTACCTTATCCTGCCGTACTTCAAGGTCGGTATCGACGCTTATATCGTGAAATGGCTCGATCTGCGCGCAGGTATTATCAGCGAATGGGCGAGAAATACCTACGAACCCAGTGAATCGCTGAAAAGGACTTACAGCGATGCTTACACCTGGTCTTATCTCGGTGCCGGCGTTCATTGGGGGAATTTCCACCTTGATGCTATTATCGATCCGGATTTCGTGACCAATGGTCCGTATTTTATCTCCGGCGAACCAAGCGATGACATGTACAATGGTCTGGCCAGCAGGGTTTCCTTGCTGTATAAATTCGATTGATGCCGGTTGATAAACAATGGCGACGAAAAACCCCCCGCCGCGGCGGGGGGTTTTTCATGGCTGTGGACAGAAGAATTGTCATCGTTGCGATCTCGCGATGCCGGTGGCTATCCCAACGTCTCCCGCCATAAAGTAAGTTGATCTGGGAAATGCTGCCAAATCAGGTCACGAAACCGGCCCGTACCGCATATTAACCTCTTCAACCGATAACATTGCTCAAAAAAATCTTTACTTCAACCGAAAAATAGGGTAAATTATTTGGCTTGATTCGATTCGAAGGCCATTGACTTATGAAATTTGATCAACTAAAAGATAATTTCAGTTGGACCGGGATTGAAGAAAAGATTCTGAAGTTCTGGGAAGAAAACCGCATTTTCGAAAAGTCCATCGAACAGACAAAAGGCAGCGAGCGATTTATTTTCTTTGAAGGCCCCCCGACGGCCAACGGCCGGCCCGGCATCCATCATATTATCAGCCGGACAATCAAAGACCTGATTTGCCGGTACAAAACAATGCAGGGTTTCCGCGTCGATCGCAAAGCAGGCTGGGATACTCACGGCCTTCCCGTCGAAGTTGAAGTCGAAAAGGCTCTCAATCTCCATTCCAAGCAGGATGTGGAGGCCTACGGCGTCGCCGAGTTCAACGAGAAATGCAGGGAATCGGTTTTCAGATACAAAAAAGATTGGGACGAGATTACCCGCCGCATCGGGTACTGGCTCGATCTTGACCAGGCATATATAACCCTCGACAACCATTATATTGAAACGGTCTGGCATATTCTGGCCGATTTCTTTGATCGCGACCTGATCTACCTGGGGTATAAAACGGTACCATTCTGTCCTCGGTGCGAGACGACCCTTTCGTCGCACGAGGTTTCGCAGGCGTATGAAGACGTTGACGATCCGTCGGTCTTCGTTCGAATGAAAGCCGCAGACGGTGATTTCTCATACCTGGTCTGGACGACGACGCCGTGGACTCTGCCGTCAAACGCCGCCATCTGCTTGCATCCGGACGAATATTACGTACGAGTTAAATACAACGGTGAAGAACTGGTTCTGGCCGAAGCCCTGGCCAACAAGGTGCTGGGAGACGAATTTGAAATCCTCGATCGGAAAAAAGGTTCGGAATATGTCAACCGGCATTATCAGCCGCTTTTTGACACCTTCGCCGATAAGGCCGATAAAGCCTTTTTTGCCATCAACGCGGAATTCGTAACCATGGAGGACGGCACCGGTATCGTACATATCGCCCCCGGATTCGGCGCCGACGATTATGAAATAGGCCAGAAGTATGGCCTGCCGGTTTTGCAGGCGATCTACGAAACCGGAATCTTCAAGGAAGACACCGGCTGGTTATCGGGCAAATATATTAAAGACGCCGATCTGGAAATCATCAAAGACTTGAAAAAGCGCGGCCTTTTACTCCGTCAGGAGACATACACCCACAACTATCCGTTCTGCTGGCGCTGCAATACGCCTTTGATTTATATCGCGCGTAAATCGTGGTATATCAAAACGACCTTGTTCCGCGACAAGTTGCTGGAATATAACAAACAAATCAACTGGTATCCGCCGGAGATCGGCGCCGGCCGCTTCGGCGAATGGCTTGAGGGCAATGTTGACTGGGCATTGTCGCGGGAACGATTCTGGGGCACGCCGCTCCCTATCTGGGTATGCGAAAAATGCAATCATAAAAAGGCAATCGGTTCGATTAAGCAACTGTATGAAAAAGGGAAAAACGTTCCCGAAAATATCGACCTGCACAAACCGTTTATTGACGAGGTCGAACTCGATTGCCCGGTCTGCTCCGGGAGGATGAAACGGGTGCCGGAGGTAATCGACGTCTGGTTCGATTCGGGGTCGATGCCGTTTGCCCAGTGGCATTACCCGTTCGAAAACAAAGAGCGGTTCGACCGGCTCTTTCCGGCCGAGTTTATCTCCGAGGCAGTTGACCAGACGCGCGGATGGTTCTACGTCCTTCTGGCCATCTCGACAATCTATTACGACCGGCCCTGTTTCAAGAATTGCATCGTCATCGAGTTCGTGGTCGATAAAGAGGGCAAGAAGATGTCCAAGCATATCGGCAACGTCATCGACCCGTTCGAAATGGTCAACAGATACGGGGCCGACGCCGTGCGCTGGTACATGATTTCCGCCTCGCATCCCTGGATTGCGTTGAAGTTCGATCCCGAAGGAGTGGGCATCACCCGGAGGAAGTTCTTTGACACATTCAAGAACTGTTATGCTTTCTGGGCTTTATATGCCAATATTGACGATATCGCCGACAAAGCCGCCGGTGAGGGCGTTTCGGTCGGCAAATATCTCCGCGACCGAAAAGGCGAACAAAAACTGATCGATCGCTGGGTGTTATCACGATACAACTCCGTCGTCGCCCGGGCAAACGAAGCGATGAACGGGTATAACATTACACGCGCCGCCCGACTGATTCAGGATTTTGTTATCGAAGATCTGTCCAACTGGTATATCCGCCTTAATCGTTCCCGTTTCTACGGCAGCGGCGAGGAACCGGACAAGATACTGGTCTATTCGCTGCTTCACGATCTCCTGATCGGCGTCTGCGCCTTGACGGCTCCGATAATGCCTTTTTTCAGCGACTTCGTTTATCGTCAACTCCTTGGGGCAAATGCGGGCGGACAGCCTGAATCGATCCACCTGACGCGGTTTCCTGCGGCCGATGATTCCTGCATCGATTCCCGGCTCGAATACGAAATGGCGTTTGCAAAAAAGGTCGTATCGCTGGCCCTGGCGGCTCGGAAACGGAAAAGCCTGAAAGTCCGGCAGCCGTTGGCGCAAATCCTGATTCATGCCGACAACGGCCCGACCCCGTCGGAAGGCCTCAAGGAAATCATCCTGACTGAGCTCAATATCAAGCAGATAGAATTGACCGATGGCCTTGACAGCTATATTTCGTATAATGCCAGGCCGGTTTTTGCGAGACTGGGCCCAAAATTCGGCAGAGAGATGGGAAAAGTAGCCGATATTATCAAGTCGCTTCGGGAAGACCAGATCAAACGGGCCGAGGTAGAGGGACATTTTACAATTGACATTGACGGCAGTCGAACGGAGCTTACCGGCGATGAAGTTGAAATCGTCCGGGAGGAAAAGGAGGGGTTTGCGGTCGAGTCCGATGGCGGCATAACCATCGCTCTGGATACCACCCTGACGCCGGGACTGATCGACGAGGGATTCGCGCGGGAGTTGGTCAATAAGATCCAGAATCTCCGTAAGACTTCCGGGTTTGAGGTTACCGACAGGATCCGGATTACGCTTTATGCCGACGAACTGCTGGCCGGAGCAATAGGAAGATATGGGGAATATATTTGTTCCGAGACGCTGGCTGATTCCCTGGAACGAGAGGAATTGAGCCGCGCCAACGGTGATGATAAAGAGTGGTCCATCAACGGTGAAAAGGCAGTAATTTCGGTTATACGAGTATAGCGAGCGGGAGGTTCGCGGTGAAAAAATCGGATTTAAAAAAATACGAACAACTGCTTCTTGCCAGACGGAAGGAAATCCTCGAGGATATCAAGGACCTGCGCAAGGAGTCGATCAAGACGATCAAAGAATCGACCGGTGAACTGTCTCATTACACCTACCATATGGCAGATCTGGGTACCGATGCCCAGGAGCGGGAAAAGAAATTCATGCTGGCCTCCAAATCCGGAAGACTGGTTTACCATATCGACGAAGCCCTGCGACGGATAAAAGACGGCACTTACGGCAAATGCCACGTCTGCGGCAAAGAGATAAGTGCGGCTCGCCTGCAGGCGGTTCCTCACGCGCGAATGTGTATCGATTGCAAATCAAAGGAGGAAAAAGAGAAGGCGCGCCGACGGTGACCAGCAAAGCCCAAAGGATACTCCCCCTCTTATTCATTACGGTTTTGATGCTGGATCAGGCGACCAAGTATATCGCTTTATCGAGCTTGAAAGCAGGCATATCGATTCCGGTTCTGGGAGATTTCCTCCGTTTCACATTAGTCTTCAATCCCGGCGGCGCCTTCAGTATGCGGCTGGGCAACTCCACTTACTACCTGATAACGTCCCTTATCATTTTCTTCATCCTGATTTACTATGCTTATCACCGACGGCAAATGGCGCATATCGCCATACCGCTCTCGATTGTCGCGGGCGGCGCGGCAGGGAATATCATCGATCGGTTCCGTTTCGGGCGGGTGATCGATTTTATCGATTGCGAGTTTTTTGACATCCATATCGGTTCGTATCACATGGAGCGGTGGCCTATTTTCAATGTGGCCGATATGGCCGTCTCCTGCGGTATTATAACTACTATAATCCTTATTTATTATCATTCGCGGGGGGGAAAAACCGATACTGAGGAAAATGAAACAACCGGATAATCCGTATCGCTTCCCATAATCTTTAATACGTTTCAATCAATCTCAGGCAAATATCAGATAGAAATAGAACGGCCGCCCATCGGGTGTGATATGGGTGGCCTCGAGGGAGGGTGGTGATATCCGTTAAAGCCGGGTTTGCGGCGGGCCGTTACCGTTCCCGTTATCTATCATGCCGTCTTTGAGCTTTATGATTCGCCGGCAACGATTAGCCAAATTTATATTATGAGTAATCATAATAACGGTATGCCCGTCATTCCAGAGTTTCTCGAAAATGCCAACAATCTCGGCGCCGGATTTGGTATCCAGATTTCCTGTCGGTTCATCGGCCAGTATCAGTTTGGGATTGTTGGCTAGAGCCCGGGCGATAGCTACCCGTTGCATTTCGCCGCCGGACAGTTCTGTCGGCTTATTGGCCATTTTGTCGCTCAGCCCAACCTGGGTTAAAACGTCAATCACCCGGCGTTTACGATCGCGGCCTTTGACGCCGGCAAAAATAAGCGGCAGCTCGACGTTCTCATAAGTCGATGCGTACGGCAGGAGGTTGAAGGCCTGGAAGACAAATCCGACCTTTTTGTTGCGAATTTCCGCCAGTTGATTAGGGTGAAGCGTATCGACGCGTCGGCCTTCGAGCTGATACTCACCACCACTCGGCGTATCAAGGCAACCCATCAGGTTCATAAGGGTTGATTTCCCGGAACCCGAGGGGCCGACAATGGCAATAAACTCATTATCTTGAATATCAAGATCGATATTTCGCAAAGCTTCAAAAGTCACCTTGCCGGTGTTATAAACTTTTTTAATTTCTTTCATCCTGATCATGCTCAACCTGCTATTAATCGGTTACTCGTATCGCAAAGCCTCCGTCGGATTGACCGAAGCCGCTTTCATGGCCGGAAAAAGCCCGGCAAAAAATCCCATGAGGCCGAGAATAATCGTCACCGTAATACCGATCTCCAGCGAGACCGTCGGCCTGCCCATCATTTCGAGGACCTCCGATTCGATTGGCGCTCTCTTGAAAAGTTCGGTGACGATATAGGCAATAGCCATACCAATGAATCCGCCCAGAAACGTTATTCCCAGCGCCTCGATGATAAACTGCATTAGAATATAAATGCGGCGAGCGCCCAGAGCCATCTTGACCCCGATCTCCCGCGTCCGTTCCTTAATCGAAACATACATAATGTTGGTCACGCCGACGGCGGCAATAAGTAGCGTCAAACCGCCGATGATGCCGAGAAAAATCTCGATCCCGAAGAGAATACTGTTCGTTACCCGGCTTTGCTCGACAATGTCCCAGGTCGATAAAGCGCGATCATCGTCTGGATCAAACTTGTACTTGGCGCCCATGACTTCAAAAAGGCGTTTCTCCACCGCGGCCATATTATCCAAATCGCGCGGTTTGTAAATCAGATCATCCAGCCACTGATCGCCAAAGATCGCCTTGAAGGTGGTAGCCGGAATGGCGATTACGTCCTGGTCCATTCCGCCGTAGGAGCTGTCCTGCATTTTATGCGCCATCACGCCTATAACAGTATAGGGCGTGGAATTGATATAGATTGTTTTGCCGACGACTTCTTCGACGGGCATTTCCTCGCCAAACAGGCGTTCTTTCAGTTTATCGCCGACGTACGCAACCCGTCGTTTTTGCTCCATGTCGAGCTTGTTGATCATCCGCCCGCCCATTTGCGCCCGGAAGTTGCGGATCGTTTCGAATTCGGGATAAACGCCGTCGACACGTTCGCTAAGCAGCTTTTTGCCGTAGCGTATTTCCGCACCCCAGCGGGTATATTCGCCCACGACAATTTCAAGCTCCGGCATGCGGCGTTTGAGATAATCGACGTCCTCGGGATGAAGATGAATCCGGCGTCCTTTGCCGAACCCCTGAAAAGGTACCGAAGTCTGGCCGCCCCAAACGATGACAATTCCTTCCCCCAGGCCCTTGGTATTCATGAGCATCTGCTTTCTCAAACCTTCTCCAAAGGCCAGCAGTATCATTATCGACAGGGTTCCCCAGAGAATGGCCAACAGGGTCAAAAACATCCGTTTCTTCTGGTTTTGGAAGTCGCGGACAAATACGTTGTATATAATTGACGGGTTCATATAATGCCTAAAACAGTTTCAGAGCTTTCACCGGTTCCAGATTGGCTGCCCGACGGGCCGGGAAAAAGCCGGCCAGAAGGCCAATTATACCCAGAATCGACACGGCGGCAACAACCTCGGTTGTGTGCATCGTCGGCGTACCGATATATTCGGTTAAGTTAAGCATCGGGTACACCTTTACTATGGTCAGGGCAATTAAGAAACCGATCAAACCGCCGATGCCCGTCAATACAATGGTTTCCAGTATAAACTGCAGCATGATGGTCGCCTTTTTGGCTCCCAGTGCCATCTTGATTCCGATTTCCTTGGAGCGTTCTTCAAGAACCACGTTCATGATGTTGGTTACCCCGATACCACCGGTAATAAGGGTCAGGCAGCCGACACCGACCAGAAACATTCGCAAAGCCAAAAAGAAAGTATTGAAAAACTTGAGAATTTCCGTGGTATCCCATATCGATAGCGCCTCGGTATCATCGGGGTTGAAATTATATTTGGCCGCCATATAACGATAGATTTCGTTTTTGGCCTTTTTCATTGAAGAAGCATCCGATGCCTGGATTACGGTATTGCTGGGATAGCGCCGCGAATACATGCTGTGGAAAGTGGTTGAAGGTATCCAGGCCTGGCGCGTATCGCGGCCACCATAGCTGGAGTTCTGATCTTTCGGTTGCATGACGCCAACGACAACAAACGGCACACCCCGCACCTGGAGCGTCTGCCCTACCGGATCCTCGCCCGGGAAAAGTTTTTCGGCCAGTTCATCGCCGATGAAAATGACACGCCGCTTTTCGGCCATGTCGAGATCATGAATAAAGCGTCCGCCCCATTGGGGAATAATGTTGCGCATTTCGTGGAATTCCGGCCAGACTCCCGAGACATGCGCCACCATGTTGTTGCGGTGCGACTTGAGCATGACGTTGTACCCGGTAAACTCAGGCGATATCCGATTGATACCCGGTATAGTCTCCTTAATTTTAACGACGTCATCCTCGGTCATGCGGATGCGCCGTCCGCGGGGAAGGCCGTTCCACGGTTTGGAGGTCATCCCCGGCCATATTATAGTTATATGATCTCCCATCCCCTTGAATTGCCGGACCGAATATTCGCTCAGGCCGGTTCCAAAAGCCATCAGAAGCACTACCGAGACCGTGCCCCACATGATGCCGAACATCGTCATCAGCGTGCGCAGTTTCTGGTTACGCATATCACGGAAAAACTGCTTGATCGAAAGAAACGACACCATGTTTAAAAAATCCCGGTAATTTCCTTAGGAGGACGCTCCACCACCAGATCACCCTCGGAAAGACCGTCGGCAACTTCAATGTTAATGCCGTCCGAAAGGCCGGTTTCAACCGTAATCTTTGTTATCACGCCAAGGCTGTCCTGAATCTCCACGTAGGCGGTATCGCCGACAAACTCAATCAGGCGCTCCGGTATAAGCAGAATATCTTCTTTCCTGGTAATAAAAATATCGGCGTTGGCCGAATAACCGGCACGTAGTAGAACATCACCCACTTCAGTCAACCTGATTTCGACGTCAAATACGGTCGAACCTTCATCCTTGTGCGCCTTGGGGGATATTTTTTCCAGAACGCCCTCAACCTTATCCTTGGGCAGTGCGCCGATTTTGATCTCGACCGGCAATCCCAGTTTGAGCTTACCGACGTCGATTTCATCAACGGTACCCCTGAAGATCAAGTCCGCCATATCGGCCAGAGCCATAAGTTCGGTACCGGCCTGGAAACTGGTCAGCGGCACCACCGGATCGCCGACATTAACGTTGCGTACCAGTATGGTTCCGTCAACAGTTGATTTGATAACGTTTTCGACCACCCGGTTGGCGATTTTGGTCTGCCCTTTTTCGATCAGGGCCAGCTTTTCTTCGGCCAGACTGAGCCTCAGTTTCGCTTCATCACATCGAGCCTTGACGATTTCAAATTCCTGATCCGAGATCAGTTTCTTTGCCTTAAGAGCTTTTGACCTGTCTAATTCCCTTTCGGTGTTTTCATAAGTAACCTGGCTGATTTCGACCTGTCTCTTGGCCTCGGCGTATTCGAGCGGCGTCGGGTCGGGAGCAATATCGAGGAGAGGATCGCCTATTTTGACTTTGTCGCCGATATCGACGTACAGCTTCCTGACAATACCGGATATCTTCGATTTGACGGCAATCTCGTGCCTTGGCACAATTGTACCGACAGCGAGCGCCTTGTCGATTATCTCCCCTTTCTCGCAGGCAACCGTTTTAAACTCGTCTTCCTTCGAGGCCGAGCCGCTGATAGCAAAAAACAAAACCGCCCCGACGATTACCACCAGGGAAAAAATAATTATGATTTTCTTGAGCATAGTTATCTCCGTCTTTTACGATACTCTCTAATACTTGCCGTCCTGCAATATTCTCTACGAACCGAGGACGATATTGTTTCGTAACCGATTTGATTACCTACCTCGTCGGACAGTCGGCAAATGAATTTGTTGCAGTCTAATTATATTTGACCGCGCAAAAAGCTAAACGGTTGCCAACCGGAATAATTGCGATGACTCTTGACGCTTGCCTTACACAGAAAAACTGCGTACCATTATGCTATGATTCACAAAAAAGTAATCGTAGCCGGGCTGGCGGCCGGGGTATTATGCCACATCTTCCAGGGAGCGGCGGCTTATCTTTTCTTCGACCGATTCTATCTGGAAAATCCCGACCTGATTCGCGATTCCAGTCGGTTGGTCGGTTTCTATTACCTGGCGCTTAGCCTGATTGTCGGGTTGGTCATCTCCTATCTGGCCTATTACTTGAAATCGGTTTGGAAAGGCGTCGATTGGATAGCGGGAATCAGGGCCGGGATGATTGTCTGGGTCGCCTCATCGCCGGTGTTTATTATTAAAAGGCAGATAATATTTAATTTGTCGAACTGGCTGCTTCTGGAAATCGCGGCTGATTTCCTGATATATATTATCATAGGAGCAGTGGCCGGATTTCTATCCGGCCGGGGAATAATCGAGAACACGAAGGAGAAATCATGATCGTCAGCACTACGCCGACCATACAGGGAAAAGAGATTCGGGAATACCTCGGAGTCGTAACCGGCGAGGCTATCATGGGTGCCAATGTTATTAAGGACCTTTTTGCCTCCATTACCGATATCGTCGGCGGTCGTTCAGCCGCCTATGAAAAGGAACTCCGGAAAGCCCGTCATATCGCCATCGACGAAATGGTCGATGAAACCCGGTCAAAAGGCGGGGACGCGGTGGTCGGCGTCGATCTCGATTACGAGGTAATTCGCGCAGGGATGCTGATGGTGGCGGTTTCGGGGACGGCAGTCAGGTTGGGTTAAAAAAAGCGGCCTGCCGCAGGCAACCTGTAACTTTTTGTCATCTTTTTGCACATCCCTGTCACCCTTATGTCCTGATAGGCGTAACTGCCTGAATGCTAATGGATAAAAATCGACCGAGGGCCGATATACCGGCACGTTCTTCGCTTTGTTTATGGACAACCATGAGTTCATCGACAGAACATATACCCGGATTCAGGTTCATTCCCATTCTCGCAATTCTGTTTATACTTCTTTTTTCAATTTCTTTATCAGCCGGAATTATCACGCCGCGGCTTGAAGAAAGAATGGCGACAGCGGATGGGAACGAATTCATCCGTATTATAGTAAAACCGGTCTCGATCCATAACCCGGCGGCCATGAAAGCCTCGCTGACCGCTTTATATAAAACCAGAGCGGATCGGCACAGGGCTGGAATAGACCGACTGAAGACCATCGCCGAAATATCTCAACAGCCGGTCGTCAACTCTTTGCTTGACGCTGAACGGAATAAACAGGCCCGGCGGGTGAAATCATTCTGGATAGCCAACCTGATCGAGGCCGAACTGACAGCCCCTTCCATAAAGGTTCTGGTTTCAGACCCGTCAATCGAGAGAATTGATTTGTACCCGGAAATAATTCCAATTTCCTCTTATGGAAGCGTTAGTACCTCGGAAAGCTTGCAGGGTGTAGAATCAAACCTGCAGTTTGTCAAAGCCGACTCCGCCTGGACGGCCGGATACGACGGCCGTGGCCGGATTGTCTGTAATTTTGATACCGGCGTTGAAGGCGATCATCCCGCCCTGATCGATAATTATCGCGGCAGCAAAGGTTACCCGGCATCGCAGTGCTGGTTTTCTCCGACCGACAGTTCCACATTTCCGCATACATTTGAGATTCCCCACCTGCCGAGTACCGAATCGCACGGAACGCATACCATGGGAATCATGGTCGGGCATGACGACGCCACAGGCGACACCATCGGCGTCGCCCCGGGAGCCGACTGGATCGCCGCCGTGGCGGTCAACGTGGCCGGTTCATCGATATTTGAAGCTTTCCAGTGGGCGGCCGACCCGGACGGCGACCCCAACACGGTTAGCGATCTACCCGACGTCATCAATCACAGTTGGGGAGTAGTCGAAATCGGCTGCAGCGATATTTTCTGGGAGGTGATTGACAATATCGAGGCGCTGGGCGTGGTAAATATCTTTGCCGCCGGCAATGAAGGGCCGGATACCATGTCGATCGTAAATCCTGCCAACCGGGCCGACGATTCTCTCACCTGCTTTGCCGTGGGAGCCGTCGATTCTGAAGATACCACGATATATTATCGTTCGTCGCGAGGGCCGTCCGAGTGCAACATTGGGGCTGTCAAACCGAACGTGGTAGCGCCCGGAGTAAATATCAGGTCATCAATACCTGAGGACCCGTTCTACGCTCCCTACAGCGGGACGTCGATGGCCGCGCCGCATGTGGCCGGAGCGGTGGCTATACTGCGGCAAAAGAATCCTGACGCGACTGTTGACGATATTAAAACCGCCCTTTTGAATTCAGCCCATGACCTCGGCGAAACCGTCGGTCCCGACAATGATTTCGGCTGGGGATTGATTGATATCATGGAAGCTCTACGGCAGATTGAACCGATAACCGAACAATCGCTGGAAGTGGCGCGGCTTGAATATCCGGTTATAAATCCCGGCGATTCCGTTTCGGTGGAATTGGCTCTAAAAAATATCGGCGCATCGGCAAACAATGTTACCGCGCAGTTTTCCAACCCCGATTATGGGCTGACTATACACACTGGTCAGATTAGCTACGGCGATATTAGTCGCGATTCCATATCAGCCGGTGACACGACGCTTGATTTGAAATTCGACGAAACGGTTGAAACGGGTAAATTCTTATCTCTCGATATGGATATTTACATCGACGAGGGATTTTATAAACAGCAACGGTTGAGTTTCCTTGTCGGTGAACGGGGGGAGAGAAATTATTTCAATCATGAGACCGGCCGGTTAAAATTCACGATTTCCAATTACGGCGCCTTCGGCTTTGGCGGGACCAATCTGTCGAAAAGCGCGTACGGTTCGTATATTCCTCTCGGCTTCCACGGCTTCCAACTCGACCGCGACACCAATGACCTGTACGAAGCATCGCTTATGATCGGCATCGATTCGGCTCATGTCTCCGACTGCGCCCGCAATATCGCGCAGGAACCGGACAATGATTTCGCCGTCATTCCCGGCGGGTCGATCAGCTTCTTTACACCCGGCCCGCTGGCAGATCAGGAAACGGCTTCGTCGTTTGACGACCGAAACGCAGAAAATCCGCTCGGGCTGACCATCAGGCAGAAAAGTTACAGCTGGTTATCCGCGCCGGATGATATGTATATCATCCTTGAATATATAATCACCAATAATTCCGGTGAAGCGATCAACGGCCTCAGCGTCGGGCTTTTTCTTGACTGGAACATAACCGAATATATTAACAACAGGGGAACCTTCCTGCCGGACAGAGACCTCGGCTACCTCTACTGGTCTGATGGTATCGATTCATCTGAGTTTCGGGGAGTGAGAATACTCAATCCGGAAGGGACAACCAACCATTGGGTCTATATCAATTCGGATGAAATCTACGGCAGCAATTTCCACGAAGGAAGAAAATACCAGGGGCTGTCGGATAATTCCCGGCCTGCCTACACATTTTCCAATAACATCGCGCACATAACATCAGCCGGGCCGTTTGATATGGCCGATGGGCAGTCTGATACGGTGGCCTTCGCAATAATAGGTGAAAACAACTGGAATCAATTCCTGACCGCCGCCGACCGGGCCAAACAGAAATATGACGATTTCCCGACTTCTGTTGACGATTTCGCCGACCGTCAACTTCCAGGGAAATTTACGCTCGATCAGAATTATCCCAATCCGTTTAATCCG
>CAZSYD010000016.1:0-5501 GCA_964611355.1 uncultured Ignavibacteriales bacterium
TACCCCCGGCAGGACTCGAACCTGCTACCCTCGGTTTAGGAAACCGATGCTCTATCCACATGAGCTACGGGGGCAAAACACTCAACAAAAACAATAGCCGATTATCAGGATAAATGCAAGGAATAAAGTCTATGACGCCGTGGACGATGAAGCAAACTTATGAGATTGCCACGGTCGCCCCGCCATCTGGCGGGCGACCTCGCAATGACACCGAACGACCTGCGGGGTTAAGTTCCTCGCCTTGATGCGGTACAATTGCTGTGCGGCGGATGCGGACATCCACTTTACATAAAGAAATTCGTGAATGCTCACTCGCTGCCGTAATCAACCAGAGCTTTGATTTCATAACCGGGAATTTTATCGCGGCCATTCAGGAAGGACAATTCCACCAGGACGCCGATGGCGACCACCTTTCCGCCCAGTTTTTCCACTAATCGGCAGGAGGCCTCCAGCGTACCGCCTGTCGCCAGGAGATCGTCGATAATGGCGACCCTGTCGCCTTTCTCCACGGCGTCCGTGTGCATCTCAAGGCAGTCGGTGCCATATTCGAGAGCATACTCTTCGGTAATAGTCGTATACGGGAGCTTTCCCTTTTTTCTGATCGGAATCAGCGGAATACGCATACGATCAGCCAACGCTCCGCCAAAGATGAAACCGCGCGAGTCGATGGCGGCGATTCGCGTAACGCTATTTTCCCTGAAAAACTTTTCAAACTCATCCAACGAGTGACGAAACGTTTCCGGGTCGGCCAGAATCGTGGTAATATCTCGAAAAATTATCCCCGGCTTGGGAAAATCTGGAATTGATCTGATAGTTTCTTTTAGGTCTATTTTCATATGATCACCGTATGCTGAAATTTTTAAACTCTTCTTCAATTTCAATTTCTTCAAGTTGCACGCCCGCAATCGAAGCATAACCGGGCCCGACACGCAACGTTTTGACCAGTTCGTCAATCAAACCCTTATCGCCCAGGGCAACGACTTCCACCTGCCCGGTAGGAAGGTTCTTTACATACCCATTCAGCCCCAGGCTGCTTGCTTCGCGATAGACATAATAGCGGAAACCAACACCCTGCACGAACCCGCTGACGATAATACGAACTGTGCTAACGGTTGTTTCTGGCAAGTTTGACCGCCTCTTTTACCGCTTTTACCGGATCGGGAATGTGAATCACCTCCGGGAATACCGACCATTCCACCAGAGAAACCAGCGGCTTATTGAACTTCATGGCAAACGACATTTCGGAAATCGTCCCGTATTTTCCATGAAGCGCGACAATAGCATCGGAAGTTTGAACTACAAGAACGTTGCGAGCTTCGCCCATCCCGGTCGGGATTACAATATCGCAATACGGGTTGGCGCTTGTGCGATTGTTTCCCGGGATAATTCCTATGGTAGTACCTCCGGCCTGTTTGGCGCCCTGAGCGGCCGCTTCCATAATGCCTTTCAGTCCACCGCAGACAAGAACGGCGTTTTCCTCGGCGATAGCCATACCAACGGCAAAAGCCTGATCCTTAAGTTTTTTGGAACATTTACCTGCGCCGATGACCCCGATAAAAATGGAATCCTTATTAGCCATAAAACCCCTCTTTATAGCCCCCATTGAAAAGGCTTCCGGCTATCAGGCGATGGATATAAAATCGGGGCGACTGGATTTGAACCAGCGACTTCTTAGTCCCGAACCAAGCGCGCTACCAACCTGCGCTACGCCCCGATTCAGCCCCATCAAAATAAGCCGATTGTAAAAATTGTCAAGCATTCAATATATCGGTATTTATCGCGGAAGTTTTATGTTGGCCGACAGCAGGTTATGAAGAACGTCGCTGTCGGTAAAATGCAGATGCATCGGTGTTATCGATACTTCGCCTTTGCGAATGGAGTTTATGTCGGAACCGCTTTGCTTTTTCCAGATCGGGCTGCCGGCAATCCAGTAATAATCAAGCCCGCGAGGGTCGGTTTTCTCGATTATAATATCATCATATTTGCGGCTTCCCAAAAAGGTAAAACGGTACTTTTTGAACCCGCCCCTGATCTTGCCGGGGAAATTAATATTGAATATAGTCGATGGCTTTGTCTCAAAATCAATATGAATTTTAATGAAACGGCGGATGAAACGGGCGGCGGCTTTGAAATCGGCTCCTTCGGAGTTAACCATGGAAACGGCCAGCGAAGGTATGCCGAACAGCGAGCCTTCAATGGCGGCTGCGACGGTTCCGGAATAGATAATATCCTCCCCCATGTTGGGGCCGTGGTTGATTCCCGATATCACCATATCCGGCCCCTTGTTTTTCATCAGCTTGAGAACTCCAAGCATAACCGAATCGGTCGGAGTGCCGTCGCAGGAATAATAATCATGCGCGTACCGGTGCAAACGAAGCGGCCGGGTCAGTGTCAGCGAATGACTCGACGCCGACTGCTCGCGGTCAGGCGCAAGGACAAGCACGTCGTGATATTTCATTAACTCTTTATAAAGGATATTTATGCCCTTGGCCCGGACACCGTCGTCATTGGTAATTAAAATGTTCATTGCTGTTGCCGTTACCTCCGGATTGTTATCGCGACCTGATTAATACCACAGCCGTTTCCATATCTGCCGGATAAACCGCATAGTATCCTTGAACGGATTGATAAACGATCGTGATCCCCGGTAAACGGTCTCTATCGGCACCTCTGCAACGGAGAAGCCAAGATATCCGGTCTGAAACAACATCTCGCTCTCGGTATCATATCGCTCGCTGGTCAGTCTCAGTTCCCGCAGCACGGTGGTTTTTATCAGCCGGTATCCCGACTGCGAATCCCTGATCCGCATCGAGGCGAAACATGAAATTATAAGAGACGTCAGGTTATTAGTCAACAGTCGATCAAACGGCATCAATCTTGGATTAATTGTCCGGGTCCCGATTAAAATATCCGCCTGACCGTATTCTTCACGGAATGCCTGCAAATGCTCCGGCGGATGCTGCAAGTCGGCGTCGATGGTAACAACGGCGTCATAATCATTGGAAACGGCAAAATCGAATCCGGCTTTCAGGGCGGCTCCCTTTCCCCGATTGACAAAGAACGTAATCTTCCGACAGTCAAGATCGGCAAGTATATCAGCCGAATCATCGGTCGAGCCATCGTTGACGATCAGGATATCCCGGACAGAAGAATACTGACCTGTCCGTCTGACCAGTTCCGGCAAATAGCCGGCGGCGTTGTAAGCCGGGATAATAATCAGGATTTTCGGACTCATTAATACCACGAGGATAGCTAATGGTCGGGGCGAGCCGATTTGAACGGCCGACCTCTCGCACCCCAAGCGAGTGCGCTAACCAGACTGCGCCACGCCCCGACACATACAAAAAAGATGGCAAATCAGTCACAAAAGGCAAGGGAAAAGTTTAAGTATATCCTCCAGTTCTTTCCTGATCTCCCCCAGCAGGGTTTTGGATTTGGCCTTCAGAATCAGCTTTTTCTTTTCCGGGCTCGAACCGATCCTGCGAAGTCTTTTCCCGGCTCCGGCAATCGTATAGTTTTCTTCGTACAACAACTGCTTTATCTGGTTTATCAGTTCAATATCCCGCTTCTGATAATGCCGGTTTCCCCCTTTATTTTTTTTGGGCCGGAGCATTGGAAATTCCTTTTCCCAAAAGCGCAGCACATATGCCTGAAGGCCGGTAATCCGAGCCACTTCGCTTATCGAATAATACAGTTTTTCCCGGGTCGCCGTTTTCAGTTTAGCCATTACTGTATCTCCATAAAATTATAATAACCGATATTTCCTTAACGCCACTCTTCCGCCTTGAGCGGTCGGGTCATTAAATTCGTCACGGCCTCCCCCGGCGACAGGCCTTCAAACAGAACCGAATAAACCGCCTCCGAAATCGGCATTTCCACGTCATGCCGGCGGGCCAGTTCTCGCATCGACCGGCAGGTAGTCACCCCTTCGGCTACCATGACCATTCCAGCCAGAACCTGTTCCAGTGTTTGGCCACGACCTATATGGTATCCGACGTAATGATTTCGGGAATGTTTCGAAGTGCAGGTGGCAATAAGATCGCCTACGCCGGAAAGGCCCGCCAGGGTTTCCGATTCGGCCCCCATCATTATCGCCAGGCGATTGATTTCAACCAGGCCCCTGGTAATCAAAGCGCTGCGGGTGTTGTCTCCAAACCCCAACCCCTGGGTGATACCGGCGGCAATTGCAATAACGTTTTTTAACGACCCGCCAAGCTCAACGCCGACCAGATCGGAGCTGCGATAAACGCGGAACACCGGATTGCTGAAAATTTCCTGCGCCTGCCGGCATCTGTCTTCGTTGCCGGCCACAACAACAGAAGTAGGCAACTGCCGGGCCACTTCCTCCGCGTGCGACGGGCCTGACAAAGCAACAATCGATTTTTTATCTATACCAGCCCATTCATCGGCAATTACCTGTGAAACCCTTCGCAGCGTCCCCTCTTCGATCCCCTTGCTGAGACTTACAACCACATCCGGCTTCCCAAAGACGGGCAAAAGCCGGTGGCAAACTCCAGCCACTTTTTGCGTCGGCACGGCATTCACAACAGCACGGGAATTTTCCATAGCCTTGCTTATATCGTTTGTAAGCGCAATGGAATCATCTATCTTTATTCCAGGAAGCTTCCGGGGATGTTCCCGTTCACGCTTCAGGAGTCTCAGTTCCTCCGGATCAAATTCCCACATAGTCGCGCGAAAGCCATTTGAAGCGAGGAGATTGGCTATGGCAATTGCCCAGGAACCGGCGCCCAGTATGGCTATTTTTTTATTCAATCGGATACCTTTTTAAGTTGAAAACGGTTCTCTGTGCCCGCCAGAAGCCTCCTGATATTCTGCCTGTGAGTATAAATAATAAAACCGGCCAACAGCATAGAAACGGTCAGGTATATATCTGCGATCGGCTCATGCAGGGCAAAACGTTCAATCCAGATTACGATCATAAAGGCTATCGCGGCGGCTATTGAACCGAGCGATATATATCGAAAAAGAAAAACGACTATCAGGAAACCCCCAAGGGCAATCAGCGTTTCCATGGGCAAAAGGCTGATAAAAACTCCCAGCGCCGTATTGACGCCCTTTCCGCCCCGAAAAGCCAGATAAGGCGAAAAAACATGCCCAAGAACGACGACAACCCCGGCCATCAAACACGCTGTAGTCGGCGATACCGGCCAGGCGGGGTCATAAAAGCGACCGCATAATAGAACAGCTGTTGCTCCCTTGCCAATATCCCCGATTAAAGCGAGAATCGCCGGCGGTGGGCCGGCCACCCGCCAGACGTTGGCGGCTCCGATATTACCGGAACCTTTTTTTCGGATATCTCCCTGACCGAATATATACCCAAGCAAAAGGCCGAAAGGAATACCGCCAAGCAAAAAAGCAAATATCAGGTAGATATAAAAAGTCATGACCAATGTCTTAGAGACTGCTATTTAAGACGTGTATGTAATATCCATTTCCCCCCGGATATCTTCAGGCCGCGATCGTGATAGAGTTCGAAAACA
>CAZSYD010000016.1:5601-45123 GCA_964611355.1 uncultured Ignavibacteriales bacterium
TATCCATTTCCCCCCGGATATCTTCAGGCCGCGATCGTGATAGAGTTCGAAAACATCGCCATCCGTGGTTTCGACTCGATAGTAATTACGATGTCGGCGCATCCGCCAGTTTTTCCGACTCGGCGATCCGGATGAAAAACCCCAGTCGGGCCAAACGGCTATTACCTCACGAACAGCGTATTCTTTTTTATTCCATTCAAAAGAGACCGGTTGTCCCCGGTTTTCGTCACGGACAACCGTAATTTCCTGCGAAATAAGTTGTTCCTGTCCGGAAGACATTACATGGTATCTGGGACGGGCTCCAGCGTATCCGGCATGGCCTCACCGGGCATTTCTTCCGGTACTATCGGTTCCCGGCCTAAAGCTCGCTGAATTATTATCAGCACGCTTTCACCTTCTTCTCTGTCAATCTTTTTATCAGCCATTGCAGTCTGGAAGGCACGCGCCAGTTTTTGTTTTTCGGTATCGTCGATTTCACCGGATTTAATGCCGGTCTTGAGGTCCACCATAATTCGATGCACCATTTCCGCCGTGTATCCTTCGGGGAGATCGTTGACAATTTCTTTTTCCGTCATATCGACCATATATTCGGTTCCGGCTTCGATGATTTTATCTTTGTAAACCCAGACAAGAATGACGCCAACGATAACTACAAAGACAACTATTGCCAGGATAATAAGTCCAATAGTCCAACCTCTTGACAATGCCATAACTCCTCCATGCAATTAAACCGATAGTTAAAGTATAAATTCCCTTACCCCTCTAAGCCGTGTCCAGCACGTATATTGGCCGGATAACCTGATGAGCTTCTTGAAAGAAGATAATAACCTACTCGGCAGCGAGCAACCATTTTCTACAAATAATCGCCGAAAAAAAGGCGGCCCTTAAAGAACCGCCTGAAACACATATTCTTATGGCAGATTCAAGGCCGCTATTTACCGGCCTTCTTTTTGCCTTTTTTGTCCTTATCCTTTTCCGTAGAAACCTCCGGCGGGGGCGTCAATAGTTCAACCAGCGAAATCGCGGCGCCGTCACCTTTGCGCCGGTCAATTTTCAAAACCCGGCTGAACCCTGAAGGCCGATCTCTGAAATGCGGCGCGATTTCATCGAATAGTTTTTTTACGACCGTTTCGTTGCGCAGTTCGGAAAATATCTGCCGCCGCATAGCTATGCTGTCGGTCCTGGCTTTAGAGATTAGACGGTCGGTATATCTGCGTAATTCCTTGGCCTTGGCGTCGGTAGTTCGAATAGTCCGATGCATAAAGAGCGAATTGGCCATGTTAGCCAGCATCGCTTCACGATGCGGCTTGGTTCGCGACAGTTTCTTGGTTTTTACCAGATGCTTCATTTGATACCTTGCCGGTTACGATTTCCTTTCCTCATATGATGTTACATCCATACCAAAGAATAATCCCATATCTTCCAGGATAGTGGTTAGCTCGTTCAATGATTTGCGCCCGAAATTACGGTATTTCAGCATCTCTGATTCAGTCTTGGAAACCAGCTCATCCAAAGTCTGTATGTTGGCCGCTCGCAGGCAGTTGGATGATCGGACCGAAAGCTCCAGTTCATCGACACGAGTTTTAAGAAGTTGGCGAATCTTGACGATTTCCTCGTCTTCTTCTTCCTCTTCGGCGATTTCAAAGCTCTCGTCAATATGGATAAACAACTGCATATGATCTCTTAAAATCCTGGCGGCATAACTTAGGGCATCTTCGGGCGTGATTGATTTATCCGTCCAGATATCCAGAAGGAGACGGTCGTAATCGGTCTTCTGACCGACCCGGGTGTTTTCAATTTCGTAGTTGACTTTTACCACAGGAGAGAAAAACGAATCGAGGAGAATCGTGCCGACCGGGGCGTCCTCTCGTTTGTTATGTTCAGCCAGAACGTAGCCGCGTCCATAATCGAAATCTACCTCCATCGACAGTTCCCTATCTTCGGTAAGTTCAGCCAGATGCAGGTCGGGATTGAGGATTTCGACATCCGGGTTTTGTTCAAACTGACCGGCCGTCACTTTCCCTTTGCCGTTGGTTTTCAGGATGAGGGTCCGTCTTTCATCGGCGTTGAACTTCACCCGGAGTTTCTTGATATTGAGAATTATGTCGGTGATGTCCTCATAGACTCCTTCTATGACGCCAAACTCATGCAGAACGCCGTCGATTCTGACGGCTACCGGCGCGCCTCCCTGGATTGAAGAAAGAAGGACTCGCCGCAACGTATGACCAAGAGTAGCGCCGAAGCCTCTCTCGAGGGGTTCAATCGCAAACCTGGCATACCCCTCATTTGCATTGGATTGATCGGTTACGATTTCCCTGGGCATCGTCAGGCTTTTCCATTTCATTCGCACATCCCCCAAAAATTAGGTATCTCCCTCAAATCGGGAAATCCTTATTTGGAATATAATTCTACAATCAACTGTTCCTGGGCCGGAATCGGAATATCCGCCCGCTTGGGAATTTCCAGAAGCTCTCCCTCAAGACCGGCCTTGTTAAGCCTCAGCCAGGCGATCTCTTCCCCGCGCGTTTCCTTGAGAGCCATGTGGATAACGTCAAAGCTTTTGGATTTATCCTTGACCCGGATGACATCATTTACTTTCACCTGATATGAAGGAATATCAACGATCCGGTTATTAACCATGAAATGCCGGTGACGGACAAGCTGACGAGCCGATTTACGAGAAGGAGCAAACCCCAAACGATAGACAATATTATCCAGACGGCATTCCAGCATCTGCAACAGGTTTTCGCCTGTTATTCCTTTTTTCCGATCCGCCTTTTTGAAGTAATTCCGGAACTGCTGTTCCAAAAGCCCGTATATCCGTCGGACTTTTTGTTTCTCCCGTAATTGCAGGCCGTACTCGGAAACTTTCCGCCGTAGATTCTGCCCGTGCTGACCCGGTGCGTATGACCGTCTTTCAAAGGAACATTTCTCACCGTAGCAACGGCTCCCCTTCAAAAACAGTTTTTGACCTTCGCGCCGGCAGAGCTTGCAATTAGGGCCTGTATATCTTGCCATTCAGTTATCCTTTTATCTTAAGATAGAAGTCTCCACGCTTACCATTGGGTCACACCCGGCGCCGTTTTGGCGGCCGACAGCCGTTGTGCGGAATGGGGGTAACGTCTCTTATGCTCATAACCTCCAGACCTGCCGCCGAGATGGAGCGAATAGCCGCTTCACGTCCGCCACCCGGGCCTTTGACCATAATATCCACCTTGCGCATGCCCATATCAAGGGCCTCCTTGGCTGAGGCTGCCGCGGCTTGCTGAGCCGCAAACGGGGTCGATTTCTTGGAGCCCTTGAAACCTACCCGGCCCGCCGAACCCCAGGAAATCACGTGGCCTTTGGCGTCGGTGATCGATATCACGGTGTTGTTAAAAGTCGCCTTGATATGGGCCACCCCGACGGTTTCAACCCGGCGGTGTCTTTTTTTGGTTTTTTTCTTTTTTACTTCAGCCACGGTAACTCCTCAAATTGATTTATAAGCCGGATCATTTCGGCCCGGGCACCCTTTTCCTGCCAGCCACCGTCCGACGGGGTCCTTTGCGCGTCCGGGCATTGGTTTTGGTCCTCTGCCCTCGCACCGGCAGGCCGCGGCGGTGCCGCAGGCCGCGGTATGAGCCGATATCCATCAACCGTTTGATATTCATGGCGATTTCGCCGCGCAGACTACCCTCAACCTTGTAGTCGTTCTCAATGGTATTACGCAGCTTGATGACATCTTCCTCGGTGAGTTTATTAACCCGGGTATCGGGACTCACGCCGGTATCAGTCAGAATCTTTCTTGCCGACGTCAACCCGATGCCGAAAATATAGGTCAACGCGATTTCGATCCGTTTATCGCGCGGCAACTCAACACCAGCTATACGAGCCAATTGATCCTCCTAATACTCAATATCACGCCGTCAACCCTGCCTTTGTTTATGTCTGGGATTGACGCAAATCACTCGTAACACGCCTTTTCGCCGAATGATTTTACATTTGTCGCATCGTTTTTTCAAAGACGTCCTTACTTTCATGACACTAACCTCAGTAGAAAGCCCAATCCCTATTTATGCCGGTAGGTTATCCTGCCCCGGGTCAAATCATAGGGGGACAATTCCAAGCTAACGCGGTCGCCGGGAAGAATTTTTATAAAATGCATTCGCATTTTGCCCGAAATATGCGCCAGCACAACATGCCCGTTTTCGAGCGCCACCTTAAACATCGCATTGGGCAAAGGTTCCAGTACTTTGCCTTCTACCTGAATGACATCCTCTTTCGCCATAAACCTCTATACCAGAGTCAAAATATCGGGACCGTTGTCCGTTATCGCCACCGAATGCTCGAAATGCGCAGACGAAGACCCGTCAGCAGTAACCGTAGTCCATCCATCCGGCTTAAAATTTATTTTATACCCGCCGACGTTAACCATCGGCTCAATAGCAAGGACCAGACCCTTTTTCAGTACCGGCCCGGTGCCGGGCGTGCCGAAATTATGAACCTGGGGATCCTCGTGCATCCGGCGGCCGATTCCATGCCCAACCATATCACGAACAACGGAGAACCCGTTTTGTTCCGCCACATCCTGTACTGCCGCCGAAATGTCGCCGAGTCGATTACCGACCCGGGCCTTGCTGATCCCCGCCTCAAGCGCCATTAACGTAACCTTCAGTAATTTCTTCTTTTCCTCGGATATATCACCGACGGGAAATGTCTTGGCACCATCGCCGTAATAGCCATCCTTGCAAGAACCCACATCGATCGAGATTATCTCGCCTTCGATCAGTTTGCGGTCGCCGGGAATACCGTGAACCACGACGTCATCAATCGAGGCGCAAATCGAAGCCGGGAAGACACGACCACCCACACGGTAACCCTTAAAGGCCGGGGTAGCGCCCCGGCTGCGGATATGTTCCTCGGCCAGTCGGTCAAGTTCTCCGGTGGTGACTCCGGGGCCGATATGCTTTTTCATTAACCCCAGTACCTCGGCCACGATCAGTCCCGCCTCCCGCATAATTTCGATCTCTCTGTCCGACTTCAACTCAAACATATTTCAGTTTATCCCCAGCTTTTTGACAATTCGGTCAAAGATTTCATCCGGCCTTCCCGTCCCCGGAATCGCCACAAGCAGCGACTGTTTACGATAATAATCCTCAATCGGCTGCGTCTGTTCCCTGTAAACTTCAAGACGGTTTTTAATCACTTCCGGTTCATCATCCGGCCGACGGACAAGTCTGCCTCCGCATTTATCACAGACGCCTTCCTGCCCGGGCATGTTAATAGGATAATTATAAGGCTCCTGACAGTCTGAGCAATACATTCTGCCCGAAAGGCGCTTGATTATCTCCTCATCATCAACATCGAGCAGAATGGCGTAATCTATCTTTGACCCCGCCTGATTAAACATGGCCTCCAGAGCCTCGGCCTGAGGGACAGTCCGAGGAAAACCATCGAGAATAAACCCCTTACCCAGCACGCCTGATTTCTGCTTCTCTTCAATAAGCTCTATGATAATACTATCAGGTACCAACTCGCCGGCTTCCATATACCCTTTGGCCTTTTTACCAAGTTCAGTGCTATCCTTAACCGCTTCGCGCAGCAGATCACCGGTGGACAAATGCAGAACCGAAATCTTTTCCGCCAGACGAGCCGCTTGAGTTCCTTTGCCCGATCCGGGGGCTCCCAGAAAGATCAGATTCATCAAAATGATCTCCCCCTGATGCGCCCTTTCTTCATAAAGCCGTCGTAATGTCTCATGAGCAGGTGCGATTCAATCTGCTGAAGAGTATCAAGCGCCACACCAACCACAATCAAAAGGCCGGTGCCGCCGAAGAAATACTGCACGTCGAATCTGGCAATCAGCACCCACGGTAGTATTGCAATCAGCGCAAAGAAAATAGCGCCGGGGAGCGTGATACGCACCAGAATTTTTTCGATGTAATCGGCCGTTCTTTTTCCTGGACGGATGCCGGGAATAAAACCGCCGTTTTTGCGCATGTTGTCGGCCAGATCGATCGGATTGAATACCAACGCCGTGTAGAAGTAAGCGAAAAATACGATAATCAAGCCATAAATTACCGAGTAGGGACCGCTTCCGGGTCTTAGCGAGTAGGCGATGATATTGTTGATCCATTCGACATTGGGGAACAGTTGCGCCACCGTTGCCGGGGCAAACATGATCGACTGCGCAAAAATGATCGGAATAATACCGGCCGAGTTGACCGACAGCGGCAGGTGAGTAGTCTGCCCGCCATAAACCCTCCGACCGATCACCTTTTTCGGGTATTGCACAGGAATCCGCCGCTGCCCCCGGGTGACGACAATCACGGCGGCGATAACCGCCAGCATCAGGGCAATCATAAGTACTTCGGCAAATATGGGACGGGTGCCGGCGAAAACCTTTTGAGCCTCTTCGACGACGGCCTGAGGAAAGCGGGCGATAATACCGATAAAAATTATCAGCGAAATTCCGTTGCCGATGCCCCGCTCGGTTATTTGCTCGCCAAGCCACATGATAAATATGGTCCCGCAAGTGAAGGTCAGCACGGTTAATGGGATAAAAGTCATGGCATTCATTGTCACGGCGGGAGCGCCGGTGGGACCGATAATAGATTTCAAGTAGATTGCCGTGCCATAAGCCTGCAATGCTGAAATCACGACTGTTCCGTAGCGAGTGTACTGGGTAATCTTGCGGCGGCCTTCCTCGCCTTCTTTCTGCAGTTTTTGAATGTACGGAATAACCGCCCCAAGTAGCTGCATAATAATCGAAGCGGAAATGTACGGCATTATTCCCAGGGCGAAGATAGTGGCTTTCTTGAAGGCGCCGCCGGCAAACATGTCGAACATCCCCAGCAGGGTACCGGATGAGCCGGAGAAAAAGCTCTGCAACACGCCGGCATCTATCCCAGGCGTCGGGATGTGGCCCCCGATACGATAGACAATCAACAGGCCGAGAGTAAAGAATATCCTTTTTCTCAGCTCCTCAATTTTGAAAATCGACTGAAACGTCCCTAACACGGAGCCTCCTCGACCTTTCCCCCGGCCGCTTCTATCTTCTCGCGGGCCTTTTTACTGCAGGCGGCGACCGCTACCGTATAGGCCGCTTCCACCTGACCCTGACCCAGAAGCTTAACCGGAACATCTATCGACTTTATCCTGCCGTACTTCCTCAGCACCTCCGGCGTAACCGGCTGCTCCGCCGGACAACCATTAAGCGAGAACAGATTAATGATCTGGTACTTTTGTTTGAATATATTTCTAAATCCCCGCTTCGGGATCAACAGATGCAGCGGCATTTGTCCTCCCTGCATCCAGGGCTGGATTGATCTCCGACCACCGGAACGAGATCTTTGTCCTTTGTGTCCGCGGGTCGATGTCTTTCCGTGCCCCGAACCGGGCCCACGCCCCACTCGTTTCCTTTGCTTCTTTGATCCGGTCGGCGGTTTCAAGCTCGACAAATCCATAGTTTATCCTTATATCCTCACTGCTGCGAAGTCAGCTATTCTATCTCTTCCACCTCTACAAGGTACTCAACCGTCTTTATCATTCCCCTTATCTGGGGCGTATCATTATGAATAGCCGTTTTACTTATCCGGCCCAGGCCGAGAGCCTCGATAGTACGCCGGTGCCTCGGCTTGCGACCTATGATTGACTTTAGCTGCGTAACCTTGATTTTCCCCATTACAGAACCTCTTAACCGTTCTCCAGGTATTCTTTTTCTTCGTCGCGGGTCCGCAAACTTAAAAGGCCGTTCATAGTCGCCTTGACAATGTTATTAGGGTTGCGCGATCCCAACACCTTGGTAAGCACATCCTGTATACCGACCGACTCCAGCACGGCCCTGACACCGCCGCCGGCTATCACTCCGGTACCGGGAGAGGCCGGTTTCAGCATTACTCTGGTGGCTCCGAATATACCCATAACCTGATGAGGAATCGTTCCGTCTGCCAGGGAAATTTTGACCATCGCCTTGCGAGCCGCATCAGTTCCCTTATGAATAGCTCCGGCAACCTCCTTGGATTTTCCCAGGCCGACACCGACCATACCATTACGGTCACCCACGGCAACAAGGGCGGTAAAGGAAAAGCGCCGGCCCCCCTTGACCACTTTGGCCACGCGGTTAATATGAATTACCTTTTCCTGAAACTCCAGGTTATCTACTTCAAATCGGGCCAATACTCACCTCGTTTATCGTTAAAATTCCAATCCTTTCTCGCGTGCGCCTTCGGCCATAGCCTTGATGCGCCCGTGATAAGGGAACCGATTGCGGTCAAAAACCACTTTCCTGATGCCCTTTTCCAGAGCCAGATCGGCGATGGTTTGGCCGACCTTTCGAGCCGCGTTGATTTTAGTATCCTTTTCCTCGATTTTCCCGGCCATCGCCCCCGAACCGCTCCCCAGACCGATTACGGTAACCTGTTTTGCGTCGTCAATAATCTGGGCGTATATATGCCTGAGCGATTTGGCCACGGTCAGGCGCGGGGTTTCGGCGGTGCCAAAGATTTTGCCTCGGACACGGCGGCGCCGTTTCACCGCTCGAGCGGCCTTTTCTTTCTTTTTGGAAGCCATCTTCTATCAACTCCACTCGTTAGGCAGCAGTCTTTCCGGCTTTTCGACGAACATATTCGCCCTTATACCTGATACCTTTACCTTTATAAGGTTCCGGTTTCCGGACGCTGCGAATCTTATCGGCAGTCAATCCAACCAACTCTTTATCAATACCCGAAACCTTGATCTCGCCGGCCTTGGCGTTAAATTCCAGGATAACTCCTTCAGGCGGCAATATCACAACAGGGTGAGAATATCCGACGTATAAAATCAGGCGGTTATTTTTTATCTCACCCCGATAGCCTACACCTATTATTTCCAATTCCTTGATATATCCCTCGGTGACCCCGGTAACCATATTCTGGATAAGAGCCCGTGTCATGCCATGCAGGGATCGGTGAAAAGCATTATTGGAAGATCGGGTAACCGTAACAGCGTCGCTACCGACGTTGATAGCGATTTCCGGGTGAAATTTCCGCGTCAGCGTTCCCCTGGGGCCCTTGACGGTCAATTCCCGACCATCAAGGTTTATGCTTACGCCTGATGGTATCTGAACCGGTTTTTTCCCAATGCGCGACATGCCTACTCTCCTCACCAGACGGCGCAAACAGCTTCGCCACCGATTTTCTTTTGAGTCGCCTCCTGATCAGTCATTACGCCCGATGATGTCGAAACGATCATAATACCCTGCCGGCCATAGGGATACCGAAAGATTTCCCGGGCCGAAACATATCGCCGCAGAGCGGGCCGCGAAAGGCGGCGCAACCCATGAATAATCGGTTTGTCATCACGGCTGTATTTCAAATAGACTCGAATAATCCCCTGTTTGTTATCGGGTAGAACAAGGTAGTCTCTGATATAACTGTATTCCTTCAAAATGCGGGCGATTTCCTTTTTCAGGCTGGAGGCAGGGATATCCGTCGCGTTATGCTTTGCCTTTGAAGCGTTTCTAATCCTTGTCAGCATGTCAGCTATCGGATCAGTCATCGACATAGAATAAACTCCTTATCACTCGGCCCATTCTTTCATTGGTCTACCAGCTGGCTTTCCTCACCCCCGGCAATTCACCGGCCAGGGCTAATTCACGAAAACAGATTCGACAAAGGCCAAACTTCCTTATATATGCCCGCGGTCGTCCGCATCGGTGGCATCTATTGTAGGCCCGCACCTTATACTTTGGCGGACGTTTTTGCTTTTCGATCAAACATTTCTTGGCCACAACTACTCCTCTTTCCTGAACGGCATGCCCATTATCCGCAGAAGCTGGATACATTCCGCATCAGTCCCGGCCGTGGTGGTTATCGTCACCGACATTCCGCGGACTTTGTCGATTTTATCATAATCTATCTCGGGGAATATAAGTTGCTCCCTGATACCAAGGCTGAAATTCCCTCGCCCGTCGCACGATTTGGTCGAAATGCCGCGAAAATCACGGATCCGGGGAATGGCAACGTTAACCAGCCGGTCCAGAAATTCATACATTCGCTCCCGCCGCAAAGTAACCCGACAACCGATGGCCATTCCCTGCCTTAATTTGAAATTTGAAATCGACTTGCGGGCACGGGTAATTACAGGCTGCTGACCGGTAATAGTCCGAAGATCTTCCACGGCCGCATCGAGCGCCTTGGCGTTGGTGATTGCCTCGCCGACACCGATATTGACGGTTATCTTTTCCAGCCTCGGTACCGCCATGATCCCGGAATAACCGTTTTCTTTTATCAGTCGAGGAACCGCTTCCTCAAAATATTTCTTTTTCAGTCGTGCCATCGTTGGTGCGACTCCCTTACAATTCCGCCCCGCAAAGGCGACAGTGGCGGATTTTCGTTACTTTGGAACCCTTTATGTCTATAATTTTGTAAGCAACCCTGGTCGGAGAATTACAGGAATTGCAAAAAATTTTGACATTTGAACTATGAATCGGGGCTTCCTTGGTTATGATACCACCCTTCGCGTTCCTTTGGGTCGGGCGAGTATGTCTTTTAATCATGTTGACCCCTTCCACGATCAGGCGATTCCCCGAGGGATTAACATACAGGACCTTGGCAACCTTGCCCTTGTAGTTGCCGCTAATAACAGAAACCGTGTCACCCTTTTTTATATTCATTCTTCGCTACCTTCAGAGCACTTCCGGGGCCAGAGAAACAATTTTCATGAAATGCTTTTCCCGTAATTCTCTGGCTACGGGCCCAAAAATACGGGTTCCGCGCGGCTCCTTCTGTTCGTTGATTATCACGGCGGCATTGTCGGAGAAGCGAATCAGCGAGCCATCCCTGCGGTGGATATCTTTGGTTGTTCTCACGATTACCGCCTTGCATACTTCCGATTTCTTAACCGTGCCGCCCGGGATAGCATCCTTAACGGTACAAACAATGATGTCTCCTACCCGGGCATACCTTTTCCTGGAACCACCCAGCACCTTGAAACACATAACCTTCTTGGCGCCCGAATTATCAGCCACATTCAGCCTGGAATATTCCTGAATCATCTTTGCTTCTCCCGAATCCGGTTCCTATCACTTGGCCTTTTCCATCACTTCGATCAGCCGCCAACGTTTCATTTTGGACAGGGGACGGCACTCCATGACTCGAACTTTATCGCCCTCGGAGGCCTCGCTGTTCTGATCATGAGCGTACAGCTTCGATTTTCTCCGAATAATACGCTCGTAGAGTGGATGCTTCATGGTTCTGACAATCTCGACCACGATTGTCTTGTCCATTTTGCTGGAGACAACCTTTCCGGTTCGCACTTTTCTCCGGTTTCTTTCAGCCATTTCCGCCGTATCTCCCATAAACGTTATTTGTCGCTATTCTTTTTATTTCCGGTCCTGTCCAGCAATCCGGCCTGATCGACAATCCGACGAATACCTTCACGGTCCTCGGTTAAAATCGTCTCAACGCGCGCTAAATCGCGCCGAAGCGTACGCAACTTGAGAGGATTATCCAGTTCACGGATTCCCTTGCGCATCCGCAGATTGAACAACTCCTGCATAAGCTCATCACGCTTCTGGAGCAGTTCGTCTTTGGTTAAATCCCGCAAAGTATCCATACGCATTATCAAATACCTTCCAATTCAGCCCGCGTGACAAACCTTGTTTTTATCGGCAGTTTATTGGCCGCCAGGCGAAACGCCTCACGGGCCAGATTCTCGCTGACGCCCTCAATCTCAAACAATACGCGCCCCGGCTTAATCACCGCCACCCATCCTTCCGGGGCTCCTTTTCCTTTGCCCATTCTCGTTTCCGCCGGTTTTTTGGTGACCGGTTTGTCCGGGAAAATCCGAATCCAGATTTTTCCGCCCCGCTTGATATGACGAGTCAAAGCCACCCGGGCCGCCTCAATCTGCCGGCTGCTCAACCAGCACGGTTCCATCGCCTTTAAGGCAAACTGCCCGAAATCAATATTTGACCCCCGGTAGGCCATCCCGCGGCGCCGGCCGCGCTGAGCTTTCCTGAACTTGGTCCGTTTCGGCATTAACATGGCAGCTTCTCCGATTTATGACCGTGACCTGTCGCGGGCATTACCGGTTTCCTTTCTCGATCGATTTCTGGATGCATGCGTCATTTCATCTCGACGAACCCGTCCCTTTGGTTTCCTTTTGCCGGGCCGTTCACCCGTTCGGCGTCCCAGCGAGGTTTCGGGAGCACCTGTAAATCTGCTTTCTTCCCTGCCTTCGGGAGTAAAGTCACCCCGGTCAAGGATAGTTCCGAGGCAAATCCATACCTTAACGCCTATGCAACCGTAGGTGGTATGCGCGGTCGCCGTCGAATAATCGATATTGGCCCGCAGAGTGTGCAGCGGTACCCGGCCATCCATATATTTCTCTGCCCGGGCGATTTCAGCGCCATTAAGGCGACCTTTACAGTGAATTTTCACTCCTTCGGCGCCCATTTTCATAGTTGCAGCCAGCGATCGTTTCATGGCCCGCCGGAAGGAAACCCGCCCTTCAAGCTGTTTGGCGATAGAATCGGCCACCAGCCTGGCCGAGAGTTCAGGCCTTTTGACCTCAATAATATTTAGAGATATATTCTGCTTTGTCAGAAGCTGCAATTCTTCGCGGAGTTTGTCCACTTCGGCTCCCCGGCGGCCGATAACAATGCCCGGGCGCGAGGTATGAATATCGATTGTTACCTTTTTCGGCGAGCGGGTAATCTCGATCCTGGCCAGTCCTGCGTTATCCAGACGAGCATTTATATATTTTTTTATCATTATATCTTCGTGGATAAGTTCAGCGACTCCTTTGGACGCGAACCATTTGGAATTCCACGATTTGTTTACTCCCAACCTGAAGCCTATCGGGTGCGTTTTCTGACCCAAAATCTATCCTCCAATTGCCCCTGGTCTATTCTTTCTCTTTTTTGGCTGTCTTTTTCCCGGCCGCTTTTCTCTTGGCCTTTGCTGCAAGACCGGTCTTTTTGGCGGCTGACTTCTTTGAGCTTTTTTTTACAGCAGTCCCGGAATCAACCCTGGCGACTTTGGCAGTTTTTCTGCCACCGGCCCGTTTTCCGGTCGGAGCTTCTTCACCGGGCACACCCTCTACCACCACTGTCAGATGGGCAAAACGGTGCTTATAGCGATTGGCCCGACCCATGGCGCGAAATTCGATTCTCTTGGCTCGAGGACCCTCATCGACATTGACACGCGCGATTGATAAATCCTCGGCCTTAAGTCGCGAGGTCCCTTCAATGGCCAGCACATTAGCGGTTGCCGACTGAATGGTTTTAGCCAGCGGTTCGGCGGCCGCCTTATTGGTAAACTTTAGAATGGCCAATGCCTCTTCGACCGATTTATCTTTAATAAGGCTTGCTACCCGGCGAATCTTACGCGGTGACATCATCAAATATTTCAGCTTTGCTATACCCTGCATCTTTTCAATCCCGCTTATGCTTTCCTGACCGACGAAGAACGTTCGGCCAATTTGCCGCCATGCCCGCGGAAGGTGCGCGTGGGAGCGAATTCCCCGAGCTTGTGCCCGACCATATTCTCGGTGATATAGATCGGAATAAATTTATTCCCGGTATGAACAGCCAGAGTATGACCGACAAATTCCGGCGATATGGTCGATCGACGCGACCAGGTCTTAATCACTTTTCTTTCCCCATGCTCATTGAATTCGTTTATCTTCTTCAATAACTTGGGGGCAATATATGGGCCTTTTTTCAATGACCGGGGCATCTTTCCTCCGCTAAATTCTACCTGCGACGCTTGACAATAAGTCTATCGGTAACTTTTTTGCGTCTTGTCTTTTTACCTTTAGTCGGCTTACCCCACGGGGTGCAGGGATGACGGCCACCCGAGCTGCGGCCCTCGCCGCCTCCCATGGGATGGTCAACCGGATTCATGGCCACACCGCGTACGTGCGGTCGGCGACCGCGCCAACGGCTGGCGCCCGCTTTGCCTAAAACCACTTTTTCATGGTCAATATTGCCGACCTGCCCAATGGTAGCTAGGCAGTCAATCGGCACCAGCCGAACTTCGTTCGACGGCATTTTCAGGTGCGCGTATTTATCTTCCCGGGCCATAAGCTGCACCAACGCCCCGGCGCTGCGAGCAACCTGGCCGCCCTTGCCGGGACGCATTTCAACATTATGCACAAACGTTCCCGGTGGAATCCTGCCTAAACGGGTGGCATTGCCGACGCGTATCTCGGCCTTGTCTCCCGACATAACGTATTGGTTTATTTTCAAGCCGTCAGGAGCAAGAATATATCTTTTCTCGCCGTCCGCATAATGCAACAGGGCGATGCGAGCCGAGCGATTGGGGTCATATTCAATCGAGGCAACGCGGGCGGGAATGTCATGCTTGTTACGTCTGAAGTCGATTACCCTATAATACCTCTTATGGCCGCCGCCCCGGTGCCGTGCGGTAACGCGACCCTTGTTATTGCGACCACCTTTTTTCGCCAGAATCTGAATCAACGACTTTTCAGGTATAATCGAGGTTATCTCGTCAAAAGACGGAGTGGTCCTGAAACGCAGCGACGGCGTGGTCGGTCTGTATTTTTTCATAGCCATGGTCTATTCCAGTGATTGCCTTATAAGTTTTCAAACTCCGGAATTCTTTCGTCGCCTTTCACCTTAACGATCGCCTTTTTCCACCTTGGCGTTTTCCCCTTATAACGGCCGAGCGTCCTGAGTTTACCCGGCATAATCACGGTCCTGACCGAATCCACCTCAATTTTGAACAACTCCTCAACCGCTTCTTTAATCTGGCGCTTATTGGCCCGGATATCGACCGAGAATGTATATTTAGCTTCGTTCTCTTTAAGAATCGTCGATTTTTCGGTCGTCATATACTGCTTGATGATCTTGCGAGGCTCCATCAACCAAATACCTCCTCGATTTCCTTCAAACCGGCCGTAGTGATTACGAGATAATCGGCGTTCAGGACATCGTACGCATTGGCCATTCGGGCCCGGCAAACCTTGACCCCGGGTATATTCCGAGAAGCCAGATACGGATTTTTATTTCCCCCCTCATCGAGGAAAAGGACTTTTTTACCCTGCAGTTCGAGTTTATCCAAAACCGCAACAAGGTTTTTGGTTTTATAATCCGGAAGATCCAGTCTCTCCAGAACTTTTATCCGATCGGCACGAGCCTTATCGGATAAAACCGATTTTATGGCCAATCTTTTTTGTCTCTTCGGGATTCGGACGTAATAACTGCGCGGTTTGGGTCCAAAGGCGGCACCACCGCCAACCCTGACAGGCGAGCGTGTGGTTCCAGCCCGGGAACGACCGGTTCCTTTTTGACGGTACAGCTTGCCGCCGCCGCCGGATACTTCGCTGCGGCTTTTAGTCGAGGCGTTTCCCTGACGCTGATTTGCCAAATATTGAACCACGTAACTATGCACCACCGCTTCGTTCGGTTCCTGACCGAAGACGCTTTCCGGCAGATTAACCGCCCCGCCCTGACCATCGTCTATTCTTATTGGCATTACCGTCATTTTCTACCTCACCTGCGAGTCGAGGCCTTTATCGTTAACAAGCCGTTCGCTTTTCCGGGAACGGCCCCTTTGACCAGAATCAGGTTTTCTTTCGGAATAACCCGTATCACGCGCAGGCCAATGGATACAGCATTACCGCCGCCCATCCGTCCGGGCATTCGCATACCTTTGAAAACTCGCGATGGATAAGAGCTTTGACCTATTGAACCGGGCGCCCGCAGACGGTCAGATTGACCGTGGGTCGCCTGGCCACCGGAGAAACCGTGTCGTTTCATAACACCGGCAAATCCCTTTCCACGGGAAAGGCCGGTTACGTCGACCTTTTCACCTTCATGAAATATATCGACGGCAATGACATCGCCGACTTTAATATCGCCTAATTCATCAACGCGAGCTTCTTTCAGACAGCGGGTTGGCTCTATATTGGCGGCCTTGAAATGGCCCTGCTCCGGCTTATTGAACAGGTTAGCCCGGCGCTTGCCATAACCGATTTGATAGGCATTATAACCATGCTTCTCTCTGTTGCGTACGGCTACCACCGGACACGGCCCGGCTTCAATCACCGTAACCGTCACGGCTGTACCGTCTTCCTGGAATATCCGGGTCATTCCCAGCTTTTTGCCCAATAGTGTTTTCATGTCACAACCGTCAGGTTTTAATCTCCACGTCAACGCCTGCCGGCAAATCAAGCTTCATCAGCGCATCCACCGTCTGGGGCGTCGAATCGTAAATTTCGATAAGACGTTTATGGATTCTCGTTTCAAACTGCTCCCGCGACTTTTTATCAACATGAGGAGACCGCAGAACCGTATATACCGTCCGCTTGGTCGGCAGCGGTATCGGCCCTATGATCCGCGCGCCGGTCCTTAAGGCCGTGCGGGCAATTTCCCTCGTCGACCGGTCAAGGGAATAGTGATCGTAGGCCTTCAGTCTGATCCTAATTTTTTGCGGTTCCATTTCCATTTTTCCCTGTCAGGATTGTTCCTATTCCACTACATCGGAGATGACGCCGGCGCCGATGGTCCGGCCGCCCTCGCGAATGGCAAAACGAAGCTCCTTCTCCATCGCTATCGGCGTTATCAACTCCGCATCAATCGTCACGTTATCACCGGGCATCACCATCTCCGTACCCTCGGGAAGTTTCACCGTACCCGTTACGTCCGTCGTCCGAAAATAAAACTGAGGACGATATCCATCGAAAAACGGCGTGTGACGACCACCCTCCTCCTTCGTCAACACGTAAACCTCGCCCTTGAACTTCGTATGAGGAGTGATCGAACCCGGCTTGGCCAATACCATGCCTCGCTCCAAATCCTCCTTGTCAACACCGCGCAAAAGCAAGCCCACATTGTCTCCGGCCTGAGCAAAATCCAATATCTTCCGAAACATCTCAACACCCGTGCATACCGTCTTCCGCGTCTCCCTGATACCAACTACCTCAACGTCATTACCGGTCCTGATCGTACCTCGCTCTACTCGACCCGTCCCCACCGTACCACGACCGGTGATCGAAAATACGTCCTCAACGGGCATCAAAAACGGCTTGTCGGTGTCACGCTCAGGCGTCGGTATGTAATTGTCTATCGCATCCAAAAGCTCATACACCGACTTGAACGACGGATCATCCGCTATCGACATATCAGCCGCCTTCGTCATCGCCTCCAACGCGCTCCCGCGTATCACCGGTATGTCATCACCCGGAAAATCATACTTGCTCAATAAATCCCGAACCTCCAACTCCACCAAATCCAAAAGCTCGGGATCATCCACCATGTCAACCTTGTTCATGTAAACCACTATATACGGCACACCCACCTGACGAGCCAAAAGTATATGCTCTCGCGTCTGAGGCATCGGACCATCATTCGCCGATACCACCAATATCGCACCGTCCATCTGTGCCGCACCCGTTATCATGTTCTTTACATAATCCGCGTGACCGGGACAATCCACATGCGCATAATGACGCTTGTCCGTCTCATACTCCACGTGCGCAGTCGCTATCGTTATACCTCGCTCCTTCTCCTCCGGAGCATTGTCAATCGAATCAAATGAACGCACCTCCGCCTGATTCTTACGAGCCAGCAACATCGTCATCGCAGCCGTCAAAGTCGTCTTCCCGTGATCCACATGACCTATCGTCCCCACGTTCACATGAGGCTTCGTCCGCTCATATCTTTCCTTGGCCATCGGTCAGTTCCTCTCGCTTATATTTCAATTCCGAATACCTATGCTCATCCGGTCGGTTATTTCGCCGGGAACCGGCCGGAAGGACGAAAACTCCATATTAAAAACCGCCCGTCCCTGGGACAAATTGCGCAATTTGGTGGCATATCCAAACATCTCGGCCAATGGAATCGTGGCTGAAATCACTTGGGAATGATCTCGGGGTGAGATATTGGAAATTTTGGCCCTTCGGCTATTAAGATCATTCATGATATTTCCGGCGTAATTCTCCGGAACGGTAATTTCCACATTCATGACCGGTTCCAGCATAATGGGCCCGGCCTTTTCGGCCGCCTTGCGGAAAGCCATCGACGCAGCGATTTTAAAGGCCAGTTCGCTGGAATCGACTTCATGGCTCGAACCGTCCAAAAGAACAACCTTGATACCGATCATTAAATTGCCGCCCAGCACCCCCGTATGCATCGCCTCTTTGACCCCTCTTTCAATGGCCGGAATAAACTGCCGGGGAATGCTGCCGCCGACAAGTTTGTTTTCAAAGGCGAAACGTGTTCCGTTCTCCAGGGGTTCCACGGAAAGGATAACATGACCATACTGGCCATGACCGCCCGATTGTCGAATAAATTTTCCTTCAGCGGTTTGTCTGCTTGTAATAGTCTCTTTATAAGCCACCCACGGATCACCGATATTGGCCTGAACCTGAAATTCACGCAACAGACGATCGGTTAGAATATCGAGATGCAACTCACCCATTCCCGAAATGATCGTCTGTCCCGTTTCCTCGTTGGCGGTAATCTTAAAAGTCGGATCTTCTTCCGCCAACCGGGCCAGAGATTCGAGAAGCTTATCCTGATCGGAGCGCGTCTTGGGTTCGATGGAAACGCTGAGAACCGGTTCCGGGAATTTCATCAATTCCAGAAGGATGGGCGCCTTGCGGTCGCATAGGGTATGGCCTGTGGCCGTCTTACGGAAACCTACCGCGGCCACGATATCGCCCGCCTTGGCTTCCTGAAGATCCTCCCGCTTGTTTGCGTGCATCCGCAGTATTCGTGCGACTCGCTCCTTCATCCCTTCATTAGCGTTATAAATATATGAACCGGCTCTGACCGTGCCGGAATAAATCCTGAAATAGGTTAGGCGTCCCACGTGGGGATCAGATACGATTTTGAAAGCCAAAGCACACATCGGTTCATCAACGTCCGGTTTACGTTCCGCCATTTTTGATAAGCCGGGAATATGTCCTTTTATAGGAGGTTTGTCAAGCGGGGAAGGCATAAAGTCGATAATAGCATCTAATAATTTCTGGACACCCTGATTTCGATAAGAAGACCCGCATAAAACCGGTACAATATCGACGGCAAGGCAAGCCCGGCGTATGGCCGCAATTATTTCCTTTTCTCTGATAGGTTTGTCGTTCAGAATTTTCTCCAGCAGGTTATCATCGTAATTTGATAGCACCTCCAGCATATACTCACGGGCCCGGGTTGCCTCTTCGATCAAATCATCGGGAACCGGCAGATCCCGGTATTCGGTTCCGTTGGTCTCTTTAGTGTAAATCCGATATGTCATCGATATCAGATCAACAATACCGGTAAAAAGGTCGCCTTCACCTGCCGGAATCTGTACGGGCACGGCGTTAGCCTCAAGCTTTTCGCGCATTTGCCGGATCGTACCCATAAAGTCGGCTCCGATGCGGTCCATTTTGTTCACATAGGCTATCCGCGGCACGTTGTACCGGTCGGCCTGATTCCAGACCGTTTCGGACTGGGGCTCAACGCCCCCTACGGCACAAAATATCGCCACCGCACCGTCGAGAATCCGCAGGGAACGCTCGACCTCCACCGTGAAATCAACGTGACCGGGAGTATCAATAATATTGATAACAGTATCCCGCCAATAGGTTGTCGTCGCCGCTGAGGTTATCGTAATACCTCTTTCCTTCTCCTGCTCCATCCAGTCCATGGTCGCCGCGCCGTCGTCAACTTCACCAATGCGGTATGTTTTTCCGGTATAAAAAAGTATCCGCTCGGTCGTAGTCGTTTTGCCGGCATCAATATGGGCCATAATGCCAATATTACGTATTTGTTTTAATGCTGTGTTGCTTGTCATAACAAACCCTGCCGCATCGCGCCATCAGATACCGTTCCTTTACTCGCGCGACTTTACAGCAGAACTAGTCGGCAAGCCAGGGTGTGTGTCGGTTGCGGGCTGATCCCGGGCAACTTCGCCGGCCCTCTTTAAACCGGCCGGGAATCAGCAAACTACCATCTGAAGTGCGCGAATGCCTTATTGGCTTCGGCCATCTTATGCGTATCTTCCTTCTTTTTTATTGATGCTCCTTCATTCCTGGCCGCGGCCAGGAGTTCAGACGCAAGTTTACGGGCCATGGTTCCTTCCGCCCGACCGTCGGCGTATTGGATAATCCATCGTATCGCCAGGGCGGTCCTTCGATTGGCCCGCACTTCAACAGGAACCTGGTAAGTGGCACCCCCGACCCGGCGCGACTTTACTTCAAGGATCGGTCTAACGTTATTTAACGCTTTATGAAAAAGTTCCAATCCCGGCGCGCCGGATTCGTCTTCGCAGATATCCAGAGCCGAGTACAGTATTTCTTCCGCGATCGACTTCTTGCCCTTCTTCATCAGGCTTCCGACAAACTGGCTGATAATGTAGTCGTTGTATTTCGAATCCGGTGTTCTTTTCCTTTTTTCCGCCGCTTTTCTTCGTGGCATAGAAACCTAATCACCTTTCTTAGCTGATAGTGGTTTTCTTGGGCCGTTTGGTACCGTACTTGGAGCGACTTTTGGTCCGATCAGCCACTCCTGACGTATCCATGGCGCCACGGATGATGTGATACCGGACGCCGGGGAGATCCTTTACCCGGCCGCCCCTGATCAGAACAATCGAGTGTTCCTGAAGATTGTGCCCTTCCCCGGGAATATACGCGGTTACCTCCATCTGATTTGTCAGCCGGACACGGGCCACCTTGCGCAGTGCCGAATTCGGCTTCTTTGGAGTCGAGGTATACACTCGCGTACATACTCCACGCTTTTGCGGACAAGACTTCAGGGCCGGCGTACCGATCTTTGCTTTAATCTCTCTGCGGCCCTTTCGTATCAACTGATTAATCGTGGGCACAACCACTCCTCAACTTACAAGCCATAGCCAAACCTATATTTAACAAAACCTTTTAATATATTGACTCCTATCGGCATGTCAAGCATTTTCCTGAAAAATATCAGCCACCGATTCGTCACTTTTCACAGCGTCCTCGATCAGTTCGTCATCGGTTTCGATTTGGACGCCCCGGTACCGCTCCATACCCGTTCCCGCCGGGATCAACTGACCGATGATGACGTTTTCCTTCAATCCTTTAAGATAATCTACCTTGCCGCATATGGCCGCTTCGGTTAAAACCTTGGTTGTTTCCTGGAATGAAGCCGCAGAAATAAAGCTCTCCGTGGACAGCGAAGCCTTCGTTATTCCCAGAAGAAGCGGTTCAAAGGTAGCCGGTTCGCCACCTTCGGCAATAACGCGGTTATTTTCACTCAGGAATTTATGCCGATCGACCTGTTCTCCTTCGAGGAAAGTGGTATCGCCGACCTCTTCAACATGCACCTTCTGTAACATCTGGCGAACGATTACCTCAATATGCTTATCGTTGATCTTCACGCCCTGTAAACGATAAACCTCCTGAATCTCATTAAGCAGGTACTCCTGAACCGCTCCCACGCCTTTGATTCTCAGGATGTCATGAGGATCAATCGAACCCTCGCAGAGCCTGTCGCCGGCGTCCACGCGATCATTTTCATGGACATGAAGGTGTTTGCCGTGGGGAACAATATATTCCCGAACCTCGCCCGCTTCACCTTCAACATATATCTGCTGCTGACCCCGAATGATTTTGCCGAACTTGACAATACCGTCAACCTCGGAAATTACTGCGGGGTCATGCGGCCGACGAGCTTCAAACAGCTCGGCCACGCGCGGAAGACCGCCGGTAATGTCTCGTGTTTTAGAAATTTCGCGAGGAATTTTCACCAGAGCTTCACCGGTCGAGACTTTTTGCCCCTCGGTAATCTTGAGATGAGCCCCGGTCGGAATGCGGTAACTGGCCTTGGTTTTGCCGTTGTCGTCAATTATCAGGATGGTTGGAAAGAGCGTTTTCCCCTTGGTGTCTATGATAATCGGCTGAATCTGACCCGTGGTTTCATCAATCTCCTCCTTCAACGAAACGTCAGGGATAATATCGGTGAATTTGGTCGTGCCCGCTTTTTCGCTGATGATTACATTGGAATAAGGATCCCATCCAAAGAGAATTTCATCCCTGGATATCTCATCACCATTCTTTTTCATCAGTTCGGCGCCATAGGGAACATTATAACGGGCTCTAACCCGGTTATTCCCGTCAATAATATGGATCTGCGCATTACGATTTTTGACCACCTTTACGCCGTCACCACGGGTAATCGTCTCCACCTTTTTGAATTTAATAGTTCCATCGTGCTTGACTTTGACCTGCGATTGACCCACAATCTGCTCGGCGGTGCCGCCGATATGGAAGGTTCGCAGGGTAAGCTGCGTGCCCGGTTCGCCAATTGACTGCGCCGCGATAACGCCGACCGCCTCACCGATATCGACCAGTTCCCCGTTGGCCAGATTGCGGCCATAACAGCACGCACAGACGCCGTGGGGCGATTCGCACGTAAGCACTGACCGGATAGGCGCCGATTCAATACCGGCATCCTCAATCGCATGAGCAACATTTTCGTCAATTTCCCGGCCGGCTTCTATGATAAGCTTATCGGTGATGGGATCATAAATATCCTCAAGGGCGACCCGACCCAGAACGCGGTCAGCCAGAGATTCGACAACCTCCTCCCCTTCCTTCAGGGCCGAGACGTTCAGGCCAAGAATCGTTCCGCAATCCTTCTGGCTGATAATAACATCCTGGGCTACGTCCACCAGGCGGCGAGTCAGATAACCGGCGTCAGCCGTCTTTAGTGCGGTGTCAGCGAGCCCCTTGCGCGATCCGTGCGTCGAAATAAAGTATTCCATTACCGATAAACCCTCGCGAAAATTCGCCGTAATCGGGTTTTCAATAATTTCGCCGATGCCTCCCGTGATCTTCTTCTGCGGCTTGGCCATGAGACCGCGCATACCGGCCAACTGTCTGATCTGCTCCTTCGAGCCGCGGGCCCCCGAATCAGCCATCATGAATACCGGATTAAAGCCATCCTGATCGGCCGCCAGATTATTGAACATCACCTCAGCCACGTTGGAAGTGGTCCTGGTCCAAGTATCAATAATCTGATTGTACCTCTCACCATTAGTGATAATGCCCTTCATGTATCGTTTCTGTATTCTGGATACTTCCTTTTCGGCGCTCTTGATAAGCTCATTCTTTTCCCTGGGTATAATAAGATCGTCGATGGATACTGTAATGCCGGCCTTGGTGACCCAGGAAAAGCCAAGATTTTTCAACTTGTCGAGGAAAAATACCGTCACCGTCTGGCCCAGTCTCTCGAAACACCGAGAGACCAATTCCTCGACTCTGCCTTTGGTGACAACATCGTTGAAATAGCCCAATTCCCGGGGCAGAATATCGTTAAAAATAACGCGGCCAACGGTGGTATTGACCAGCTTCCCGTCCCTCCGGACCTTGATCCGGGCATGGGTATCAATATACCCCTCAGAATGGGCCATCAGGGCTTCATTCTCATCGTGGAAAACCATACCCTCGCCCTTGACACCGGGACGGGCCTTGGTCAGATAATAACAACCCAGAACGATATCCTGCGAAGGAATGGCAATCGGACGACCTGACGAAGGCACCAGTATATTATTGGTTGACAGCATAAGAATGCGGGCTTCCAGTTGAGCTTCAAACGACAAGGGAACATGAACCGCCATCTGGTCGCCGTCGAAGTCAGCATTAAAAGCCGCGCAAACCAGCGGATGCAATTTAATCGCCTTGCCTTCCACCAGCCTGGGATAAAAAGCCTGAATCCCGAGGCGGTGCAGGGTGGGAGCACGGTTGAGCAGGATCGGATGGTCTTCGATAATCTCTTCGAGAATGTCCCAGACTTCCGGCCTTGCCCGTTCTACAAGTCGTTTGGCCGACTTGACCGACTGAACATATCCCTTCTCTTCCAGCTTCATGATGATAAACGGCTTGAACAGTTCCAGGGCCATATTCTTGGGCAGACCGCATTCGTACAATTTCAACTCAGGGCCGACGACAATCACCGAACGCCCGGAATAATCGACCCGTTTACCCAGCAGATTTTGACGGAAACGACCCTGTTTCCCCTTCAGCAGGTCGGAGAGCGACTTCAACGGGCGCTTGGAATCGCCGCGCACGGAATGGGTACGGCGTCCATTGTCAAAAAGAGCATCAACCGCTTCTTGAAGCATCCGTTTTTCATTACGGAGGATAACCTCAGGAGCCTGGATATCGATCAGTTTTTTAAGACGATTATTGCGGTTAATTACCCTGCGATACAGGTCGTTCAAATCGGAAGTGGCAAAACGCCCCCCCTCCAGCGGCACCAGTGGGCGCAGATCGGGCGGGATAACCGGAATAACCGTCATGATCATCCACTCAGGGCGGTTGCCCGACTGTCGGAACCCCTCTATGACCCGGAGTCGCTTGAAAATATCCTTTTTACGCTGGACCGAAGTTTCCACCTTAACCTTGGCGCGAAGCTGAATAGATAATTCCTCCAGATCAAGCTTTTCGAGTATTTTTTTAATAGCCGGAGCGCCCATACCGCCTTCGAATTCCTTTCCGGCTTCCTCCAAATCCAGATATTCTTCCTCCGAGATAATATCGCCTTCCTTATAGGCCGTATTACCGGGATCAATTATGATATATGACTCATAGTAAAGAATCTTTTCCAGATTACGAGCCGACAGGCCGATCAAATTCCCAATACGGGAAGGCAGTGATTTGAAGTACCAGATATGCGAAACCGGCACGGCCAGTTCGATATGTCCCATCCTCTCGCGGCGCACCTTGGCCTGAGTCACTTCCACCCCGCAGCGGTCGCAAACGATACCGCGGAACCGGATCCGTTTATATTTGCCGCAGTTACATTCCCAATCTTTAACCGGGCCAAAAATCCGCTCGCAAAACAGACCGTCGCGCTCCGGCTTGAAGGAACGATAATTGATGGTTTCCGGCTTTGTAACCTCCCCGTACGACCAGGAAAGAATTACTTCGGGTGAGGCCAGCCTGATTTGTATGGCTTGAAAGGAGGGAACCTTTTTCTGCATTCTTTGCATTTTCCCCGCTAAATTCGGCACCAGATTGACTCCTTTTCTTGGACCACGCGGGTCAGTTCTTTTCCATCAGGTTAACATCCAGACCGAGTGCCTGGAGTTCCTTGACCAGGACATTAAAAGACTCCGGTATGCCCGGCTCAGGCGGGTTTTCTCCTTTGACGATCGCTTCGTATATCTTGGAACGCCCGGCCACGTCATCAGATTTGACCGTCAACATCTCCTGCAGGGCATAGGCGGCGCCGTACGCTTCCATTGCCCAGACCTCCATTTCACCAAAGCGCTGGCCGCCAAACTGAGCTTTGCCGCCAAGCGGCTGCTGGGTGACCAGCGAATACGGCCCGATTGAGCGGGCATGGATTTTGTCATCAACCAGATGGGAAAGCTTCAACATGTAAATGTATCCCACTGTTATCCGGTTATCGAATCGTTCGCCGGTTCGGCCATCGCGCAGCCAGGCTTTCCCGTCTTTGTCGACTCCGGCCTTTTTTATCTCCGCTCGTATCTCCTCCAGACTGGCGCCGTCAAAAACCGGAGAAGCGTAATGGATACCAAGTTTTTTGGCCGCCAGACCAAGGTGAGTCTCCAGAAGCTGACCAACATTCATTCTGGACGGGACACCCAGAGGATTGAGGATAATGTCCACCGGGGTGCCATCCTCCAGGTAGGGCATATCCTCAACCGGCACAATCCTTGAAACCACTCCTTTGTTGCCATGGCGTCCGGCCATTTTATCGCCGACCGAAACCTTACGCCTAATGGCCACATGGACTTTGACCAACTGCTTGACGCCGGGATGAAGTTCCGCACCGCGCTCGACCTTATCAATTTCGACCTCCATCTCTGCACGCTTATCGGATAGAAGAGATGACGCCTCGGCGATAATCTTGTCCACTCGCTTGCTGATCTTGTCGTCGTCGGTAAATCCATCGGGAGCAACCACCATATCAAAGTCGAAATCAACCAGATTCTCACGTTCGTACTTATGTCCGGCCCGAATCGTTACCGAATTATCAATAATTGACCGTACCGTATTAGCCTTCTTACCGTCAAGAATTTCACCCAGCCGTCGGTTGCGATGAACGGTAATATCATGGAACAGCTTATTGTATGTTTTCTTAATTCCGGCGATATTCTGCCTTTCGTATTTTTTGGCCTCCTCGGATCTCTCCTTTCTGGAAAATACCTTGGTATCAATAACGATACCTTTCATTCCCGGCGGAGCTTTAAGAGAGGCATCGCGTACATCGCCGGCTTTTTCCCCGAAAATAGCCCGAAGCAGTCTTTCCTCGGGGGAAAGCTCAGTTTCCCCTTTCGGCGTAACCTTGCCGACCAGGATATCACCCGCCTCTACCTCGGCGCCGACGCGGATGATACCGTTTTCATCCAGATTCAACAGCGCTTCTTCGGAAACATTAGGTATCTCGCGAGTGATCTCCTCCGAACCTCTCTTGGTGTCACGCACCTGAAGCTCAAATTCCTCGATATGAATCGAAGTGTATATATCTTCCGTCAAAAGCCTCTCGGAGAGAATAATAGCATCCTCGAAATTGTAGCCTAACCAGGGCATAAAAGCGACCAATACATTGGCTCCCAACGCCAGCTCGCCGCAATCGGTCGCAGGGCCGTCAGCAATAATATTGGCGGCGTTTATCTTGTCGCCCACTTCCACGGTCGGACGCTGGTTAAAACAGGTATCCTGATTGGACCGTTTGAATTTCATCAGTTTATAAACGTCATCTTCGTAAAAACCCAGTTCGTCGGGTCGGGCCTTGAGATGAGGACGGATGACTATCTTCTGAGCGTCAACCTGAACCACGGTGCCGGCACGCCTGGCGATTACGGTTACGCCTGCGTCGGAAGCGGTTTTTTCCTCCATGCCGGTACCGACAAAAGGCGACTCCGTTTTCATAAGCGGCAGGGCCTGACGCTGCATATTGGACCCCATCAGTGCCCGGTTGGCGTCATCGTGTTCCAAAAAGGGAATCAACGAGGCCGCCACCGAGACCAACTGCCTGGGGGAAACGTCCATATATTCGACATCTTCAGCCACCACCACCGGATAATCATCCCGGTGCCGGGCGGTGATCATTGAGTTGACAAAATGCCCCTTACTGTCCAGAGGTTCATTTGCCTGGGCGATAATATGGCGGTCTTCCTCATCGGCAGTCAAATATTCAATTTCGCCCGTGAATCGGCTGTTTTTAATTTTGCGGTACGGCGTCTCAATAAACCCGTAACGGTTTACTCGCGCATAAGTGGCCAGAGAAGCAATAAGGCCGATATTGGGCCCCTCCGGCGTTTCCACCGGGCATAGACGGCCATAATGAGTATGGTGCACGTCGCGCACCTCAAACCCGGCACGCTCGCGCGTTAAGCCACCCGGCCCCAGAGCCGACAAACGCCTTTTATGGGTCAGTTCGGAGAGCGGATTGGTCTGATCCATAAACTGTGACAATTGGGAAGACCCAAAGAAGGTATCGATAACCGAGGAAACCGTCCGAGCATTAATAAGCGATTGCGGCGTGATTTGATCCTCGCTCTTGAGGCTCATTCGTTCGCGGATGTTCCTTGCCACACGGGAGAGCCCGACGGAGAACAGGTTGGAAAGCAGTTCGCCGACCGTCCGCGCCCGGCGGTTTCCAAGATGGTCGATATCGTCGGTGTATCCATGGCTATTGCGAAGATCAACCAGGTATTTCATTATCTGGCAAAAATCCCTGGTGTCGAGCGTGGTTTGTTCCAGGGGAATATCCAATTTCAATCGCTGATTGATCATATACCGCCCCACCTCGCCGAGATCGTACCTTTTGGCATTGAAAAACAGACGATCCAGAAGCGATTCGGCCATTTCCAGTGTGGGCGGCTCACCGGGGCGAAGCAGCGAATAGATTTTATTCAGTGCCTCTTCCCTGTTGGAAGTAACGTCCTTGGCCAGGGTATTGATGATAACATAGGCCTCCCGATGTTCATCGATATGGATAACTTTGAGCTTTTTTATCTTCAAGGCGGCCAGTTTCTCAAGATGCGCTTCGCTTATAGTCTCACCGGCCTTGATAATTATTTCACCCGTTTCAGTATCAACCACCGTTTGAGCCGCAAAATTACCGGCCAGATTTTTGGTTTTTTTCGGAGTCAATGTAATCTCGGCGACGTCGTAAAATAGGTCGAGGATTTCCTCATCACTGGAATAACCGATGGCTCGCAGCAGCACCGTCGCGTGCAACTTGCGACGGGAATCGATATGAACGTGCATGACGTCGCTTACGTCGACGTCAAACTCCACCCAGCTTCCTCGATACGGTATGATGCGGGCCGAAAATATCTGTTTGCCGTTGGGATGGATAACCTCATTGAAGAAGACACCGGGCGAGCGATGCAATTGCGAGACAATTACCCGCTCCGAGCCGTTTATAATAAATGTCCCCCGCTCATTGATTATAGGCAGCTCGCCGAAGTAAACGTCCTGCTCAATAATATCTTTTACCTGTTTCTCCTTGCCCTCTCCCTCGCGCGTAACCAGGCGCAGGGTCGCCTTAAGCGGCGCAGCATAGGTCATATTACGCTCTCGACATTCCTCGATAGAATATCGCTTGGTGCCGAGCGAATACCGGACAAATTCCAGAGAGTGGTTCTCACGGATATCCGAGATCGGAAAAATTTCGCTAAAAATCTGTTGGAGGCCCTGGTGCTTTCGTTTTCCGGGTTCTATGCCAGCCTGGAGAAAATCGTCGTACGCTTTTAATTGCACATCAAGCAGGTTAGGCATCTCCATCCCGCTGGGAATGCTGCCGAAATTTTTGCGCTTAATGGGTATTTTCCTTGCCAAAGCGTATTTCCTCCGAATTAAGACAATAAACCACCCTTGCCAGCCAAAATAATTATGCCGCGCAGGTGGCTGAAACATTCATATTCGAATACCTGAAAGGCAAATCTTTGTTTACTCTATCTCTCAAAATATTAGAGCTTCTCATAACCTCAGGTATTAAAACACAACCACAGTAATACGGTACTCCCCCCTTGATACGACAGGGTAAAAACGGAGTAAGTGTCTCACGCGAATAGATAAGACGTTGTCATTTGATTTCTACCTGTGCGCCGACTTCCTGCAGCTTATCGCGAATAGCCTCCGCCTCCTCCTTTGGAATTCCCTCCTTAACAACTCCGGGGATACCGTCGACCAGGGCCTTGGCCTCCTTAAGGCCAAGATTGGTGATTTCGCGCACCACCTTGATAACCTGTATCTTCTTATCACCGGAAGCCTGGAGCTCGACCGTAAACTCGGTCTTTTCCTCGGCGGCAGCTTCGCCGCCGGCAGCGGGCGCCGCGGCGACAGCCACTGGCGCCGCGGCCGTTACGCCAAATTTATCCTGGAGAGTCTTAGAGAGATCGGCCAGTTCGAGGACCGTCAGCTTCTCAATTTTCTCGACTATTTCCATAATGGTTTTGTTCTCTTCGGCCACAGTTGTTTCCTTTCTTTAGACAATTCCTGTTTTCTTATGTTCCCCTAACGAGCCGGTTCAATCAGACGCCCGACCCGGCAGAAACTACCCCGCGCCGATACAGTCACGGCCGGTAAACTATTAAAAAGTATTTTATCCTTCTCCTCTATTCTTTGCCAGGGCCTCAACCGTGCCAATTAGCTCTCGAAGGATTCCTTCGAGCGTGCCGACCAGGCCAACCATCGGACTTTCCACCGCGGCAACCAGTCTCGATAAAAGCCCCGCCCTTGACGGCAGATTGGCGATACGTTCGACATCGGCAGCCGGAAAAGACTGCCTGTCGATATAAAACACCTTCACCGCCGGCTTGCCTATTTCGCTGAATTCCTTACCGGCGTCATAAAAAATTTTAGCCGGCACGTTGGGATCGGCGTTGGAAAAGGCAATCGCCGTCGGCCCGCTGAGATGCTGAACAACATCATCGTACCCGGCCTCCCTGGCGGCAATTTGCATCAGGGTATTCTTGGCCACAATATATTTTATACCGTTTTCTCGCAGGTCCTTTCGCAATCGGGTTATCTGCTCGACATTCAAACCGACGTAATCGGTCACAAAAATATTATCCGCTCGGGAAAAGCGCTCTTTCAGGCCGGCCACCTTGTCTATCTTAGTTTGCGTCGGCATGGCATCTTCCCTTCTACTTCTTTAGTTCCGTTAGAATGGCATTATGGTCAAGCCTGAGTCCCACTCCCATGGTGGAACTGATGGCGGCTCCTCTGATATAAGTTCCCTTCGCCGCCACCGGTTTAGCGCGAATAATCGCACCTACAAAAGCCATGGCATTTTCGACCAGCTTTTCGGCATCAAATGACACCTTGCCGATCGACGCTGAAAGACCGCCTTGTTTATCCACGCGAAATTCGATCTTGCCGGCCTTTAATTCCCTGATCGCCCTGCCAACATCCATCGTGACCGTTCCCGATTTCGGATTAGGCATCAGACCGCGCGGACCAAGGATTTTGCCAAGCCGTCCGACTTTGCCCATCATATCCGGCGTCGCCACAACAACGTCAAAATCAAGCCACCCTTCTTGAATCTTCTGCACCATATTGTCGGCGCCGACGTAATCGGCTCCGGCCTCGGCAGCCTCTTTTTCCTTCTCGCCCTGCGAAAAGGCAAGGACCCTGACCGATTTACCGGTGCCGTTCGGAAGCGTAACCGTGCCGCGTACGATTTGATCGGCATGACGTGGATCGACGCCGAGTCTAAGGTTGACATCAACGGACTCGTCAAACTTCGCTAACCGATTATCCTTAATGAACCGAATCGACTCCTCAAGTGAGTACCGTTTCAGCCGATCGGTTTTTTCTTTTACCTGACGGTAGTTTTTTGAACGTTTCATTAGTCTTCATTCTCCCTATACATCTTTAATGAATAGGTATTTGCGAATATGTCGCTACTGCGCCACGTTAACGCCCATTGATCGGCATGTGCCTTCGATGATGCGCACCGCCGCATCAAGATCGGAAGCGTTAAGATCGGGGTCCTTAAGCTTGGCGATTTCTTCAAGTTGGGCCCGGGTAATGATGCCAACCTTGTTTCGATTCGGCTCGCCGGAACCCTTGCCCAAACCAATCGCCTTCTTGATCAAAACCGCTGCCGGAGGGGTCTTGGTAACAAACGAAAACGATTTATCCTTATACACGGTGATGACTACCGGAATAATCAGTCCGGCATCCTTCTGGGTACGTGTATTGAAAGCCTTGCAGAACTCCATAATGTTAACGCCGCGCTGACCTAATGCGGGGCCCACCGGCGGAGCCGGATTCGCGTTCCCGGCCACAATCTGAAGTTTTATAAAAGCATCAACTTTTTTCGCCACGACGACAACTCCTGCTAACTGGCCTTCCTGCTCAGTTCCACCTGAAGGAAATCGAGTTCCACCGGTGTAGGGCGGCCAAAAATCGAAACCATAACCTTGACCTTCTTGCGCTCCATGTTAACTTCGGAAACAAACCCCGAAAAATCGGCAAAGGGACCGTCGGTCACCTTTACCTGATCGCCGGCCATGAATGGAATATCGGTCAGCTTCGCATCTCGTTTCCTGTCCACCTGACCCATGATGCGGTCAACCTCTTCCTGTTTGAGAGGCTGAGGCTTCCCCCTGGCACCGACGAAATTGGTGATACCGGGCGTAGAAATGACAAGATTCTGGGTGATCTTGTCGATATCCATCTCCACCAGGATATAGCTGGGCAGGAACTTCTTGGTCGATGTCGACCGTTTACCATCCCTCATTTCAGTTACCTGTTCGGTCGGGATCAGAACCTGGCCAAACTTGTCCTGCAGGCCGTTTGATTCAACGGCCGATTCCAGGTACCTTTTGGCCTTCTGTTCATGACCGGAATAGGTATGTACCGCGTACCACCGAAGCACTATTGTTTCCCCAGTTTTGGTTTCAGAAAATGGCTCGCACACCTTTGTCGAGCACAAAATCGACCACCCCGATAAAAATCGAAAGAATTATCGAAACGATCACAGTTACGATAGTGGAACCGATAATCTCGCTTTTGGACGGCCACGTCACCTTATTCAGTTCCGTTCTGACTTCTTTTAGGAATTTGACTATCTTTTGCACAACTAACTTTCTAACCTTCTTTTGCAGGCCAGGAGGGACTCGAACCCCCAACCGCCGGTTTTGGAGACCGGAACTCTCCCAGTTGAGTTACTGGCCTGTGAGCTTACCTGATTTCCTTATGAGGAGTATGTTTATTGCAAAACGGGCAATATTTGCGATATTCCAGCCGCTCAGGATGTTTCTTCTTGTTCTTGGTTGTCGTGTAATTCCGCTGTTTGCATTCGGTACACGCCAGCGTTACGATATCTCGCGGCATTTTCACATCCCAACAATTAAAAGTTATTCCACTACATCGGAGATGACGCCGGCGCCGATGGTCCGGCCGCCCTCGCGAATGGCAAAACGAAGCTCCTTCTCCATCGCTATCGGCGTTATCAACTCCGCATCAATCGTCACGTTATCACCGGGCATCACCATCTCCGTACCCTCGGGAAGTTTCACCGTACCCGTTACGTCCGTCGTCCGAAAATAAAACTGAGGACGATATCCATCGAAAAACGGCGTGTGACGACCACCCTCCTCCTTCGTCAACACGTAAACCTCGCCCTTGAACTTCGTATGAGGAGTGATCGAACCCGGCTTGGCCAATACCATGCCTCGCTCCAAATCCTCCTTGTCAACACCGCGCAAAAGCAAGCCCACATTGTCTCCGGCCTGAGCAAAATCCAATATCTTCCGAAACATCTCAACACCCGTGCATACCGTCTTCCGCGTCTCCCTGATACCAACTACCTCAACGTCATTACCGGTCCTGATCGTACCTCGCTCTACTCGACCCGTCCCCACCGTACCACGACCGGTGATCGAAAATACGTCCTCAACGGGCATCAAAAACGGCTTGTCGGTGTCACGCTCAGGCGTCGGTATGTAATTGTCTATCGCATCCAAAAGCTCATACACCGACTTGAACGACGGATCATCCGCTATCGACATATCAGCCGCCTTCGTCATCGCCTCCAACGCGCTCCCGCGTATCACCGGTATGTCATCACCCGGAAAATCATACTTGCTCAATAAATCCCGAACCTCCAACTCCACCAAATCCAAAAGCTCGGGATCATCCACCATGTCAACCTTGTTCATGTAAACCACTATATACGGCACACCCACCTGACGAGCCAAAAGTATATGCTCTCGCGTCTGAGGCATCGGACCATCATTCGCCGATACCACCAATATCGCACCGTCCATCTGTGCCGCACCCGTTATCATGTTCTTTACATAATCCGCGTGACCGGGACAATCCACATGCGCATAATGACGCTTGTCCGTCTCATACTCCACGTGCGCAGTCGCTATCGTTATACCTCGCTCCTTCTCCTCCGGAGCATTGTCAATCGAATCAAATGAACGCACCTCCGCCTGATTCTTACGAGCCAGCAACATCGTCATCGCAGCCGTCAAAGTCGTCTTCCCGTGATCCACATGACCTATCGTCCCCACGTTCACATGAGGCTTCGTCCGCTCATATCTTTCCTTGGCCATCGCCAATTCCTCCGAATATTGAAAATCCCCACAAAGCCCAGAACCAGGATCGAACTGGTGACCTCGTCCTTACCAAGGACGTGCTCTACCGTCTGAGCTATCTGGGCTTTAATCTTTTCCCATCACAAAAATAGGCATAATCGCCTAATCTAAAACGTACCAATTTAATACCTATATTCCTCTTGTCAACAGTTTTTTATTATAAACTGTCTTAGTGGAATTTCTCCCGCCTTTTGCGGTAGTTCGTCATTTGGTCCTGCCGGCGTGCCGCTAAATCGGCCTATCGTAAAACTTATCGGCAAATCAAATCCCAATTTAATAAAAAAATGCGCAAAATCTACACAAAATCAGCTTATTTATGAAAACCGGCCGGAAAATCGCTTCAGGCTCAATGGTCAGGCCGAAACCTCCATTTCACAGGGTAATTTCCCGTAATTTCATCCATATCGCTTTCGCCATAAAAAACAACAATCACCACCCGCCCGCATTTTGGAGCGGGAGACGGGATTCGAACCCGCGACCAACAGCTTGGAAGGCTGTTACTCTAGCCAACTGAGTTACTCCCGCATTCTTTGGAAAACAATATAAATCCGGCGGCTTCCGGTTGGCAAGTCTTTTCTCCGCCAAACCATCAAGACTTACATTACCAGAAAATACAGACCGGCCCGGCAGGTTCCGACCGGAAGAAATTGACGCTTTTGGCTGAAAACCCGGCTAATTTATTAATTGAAGCTCGGCCGACCCGGCTGGCCCTCGGGAAGACGGCCCCAGTGGAGTTTGGTACGCAAGACGTCGTAGAATGAATTTTTCTTGAAGACAATAAAATCAATATAGTAATCAGCCTTGCGGACAATTACGCTTGACTCCCGGGTCAGGTTACAGGCCACCTGGCCGTCAATCGTCAACACCGGATCGCTGTTGCTGGAATGGACAAAAACGCGCAGCCTGACATTCTCGGAAAAGACAATGGGCCGCGTAGTAAGAGCAAAGGGGGAAATCGGCGAGACGACAAAAGCCGGCATCAGCGGATGGAGAATCGGCCCGCCCACCGCCAGAGAATAGGCGGTCGAACCGGTTGGCGTGGAAATAATCAGGCCGTCGGCGGCGTAGGAACAGATAAAATAGTCGTCGGCGAAGAGGTCAAGATAGATCATACGTGAAACCGAACCACGGTCGACCACTACATCGTTTAAGGCGTACGGATAATCCATTTTGGCGGCGCCTTCGACTTGGACTTCAGCCACCATCCGTTTTTCGATCTTGTAGTTCTTTTCCAATACGGCGGTAAGCGTTTCCTCGACGAGGTTCGGCGTTTGCTGCGTAAGAAAACCTAGGGAGCCGACATTTATTCCAAGAATCGGCTTGCCGTGGCGGCCAACCGCACGGGCGGTGGCCAGAAGAGTACCGTCGCCGCCAAGCGAAACAACGACATCAGTTTTTTTCGGTATTTCGCCTGGTGGAAGAAACGATTGTTGACCGCCAACCTTCTCAGAGATACTCTCCGAAAAGCAAAGCGTAACATCGTTTTGTTCGGCCCAGTTAATAATTCGTTGAATAACTTTATCGGCGTCGGGCCGATCCATATTGGCAAATATTCCCAGCCGCATTTATCTCTTATCTCTCGTGGTCGGATTTCCCGCCTTTTGATAAAATCATTGTCTCCTCATGACTTGGATCCTGACTTTGTTCAGATTGTCTCCTGCCGTTTCGCCTTAGATGAAGAACTTTCAGAAGAGACCGTTTCGATTTGAGGATCGTGCTTATGGAACGATAAATGCCATCCTCGTCAAGGCCAATTTCCTTCAAAAGCAACTGACGATTGCCGTGCGGAACAAAACGATCGGGCACCCCCAACCGTAGCACCCTGCCCCGGTAATCGACGTCATCCAGGTACCTCTGGACGCCGTCTCCAAGACCGCCGTTGACGCTGTTTTCTTCAACGACAACCACCCGGTCAAACCGTTCCGCGATTTCGGAAAGAGCTTCCCCATCGAGCGGCTTGATAAAGCGGCCATTGATCACCGAGGCGTTTATACCCTCTTCTTTGAGACGCTCAACCACCTTGCAACAGGGAACGACCATGGAGCCGGTGGCTATAATCGCCAGGTCTTCCCCGCCAATAACAACATCCCAACGGCCCCATTCAAAATTGTTCCGGTAACGACCTTTTTCATACGGAATCGGCCCTCGCGGGTAACGAATCGTAACCGGTCCTATCCGGTGCGCGACGGCAAATTCCATCATCAGTTCCAGTTCATCGCCGTCGCGAGGGGCGGCCACGGTCATATTTGGTATCAGGCGAAGATAACTAATATCGAAGGCTCCATGATGGGTCGGCCCGTCTTCCCCGACCAGACCGCCCCGATCAATACAGAAAAGAACCGGCAGCTTTTGAAGGGCAACGTCATGGATTATCTGGTCGAAAGCCCGTTGCAAAAACGTCGAATAGATGGCGCAGACCGGCCGCGCCCCGCCGGCCGCCATCCCAGCGGCGAAACAAACGGCATGCTGTTCCGCTATGCCGACGTCATAAAAACGACCCGGGAATTTCTCGGCGAATTTGGTTAATCCCGTCCCCGGCGCCATGGCCGCCGTTATCGCGACTAATTTCGGCTCACGCTCAGCCAGTTCCAAAATTTTATCTCCAAAGATAGAGGTATATGATGGGAGGCCGCTCGACTTATTCGATTCGCCGGTCACCTTGTTGAATGCCGAAATACCATGGAACCTGGTCGCATCCTTTTCCGCCGGCAGGTAACCTTTCCCCTTCCGGGTAATTACATGCAACAGGATAGGTCCGGTCAGCTCTTTTATCTGGCCCAGAGTCTTAATCAAAAGCGGCAGGTTGTGGCCGTCAATCGGCCCAAAATATCGAAACCCGAGTTTCTCGAAAATAATACCCGGTACCAGCAATCCCTTGAGCTGTTTCTCAAAATGGGCAACTGTGGCCCTGATTTTTTCGGCCCTCTTAAGACGGCCGAGGAATCGCCAAACGTCGGCGCGCAGTTTATTATATGACTGGTCGGTCAGGATGTTAGTCAGATATTTCGACATGGCGCCGACATTGGGTGAAATTGACATAGAATTGTCATTAAGGATTACCAGCAAATCCCTTTTACGCCCCCCTGCGTTGTTCAGACCTTCAAAAGACAGCCCTCCGGTCAGCGCGCCATCGCCGATTATGGCAATGATATGATTTTTCTTTCCCTGTAGATCACGGGCTTCGGCCAGGCCAAGCGCCGCCGAAATAGAGGTGGAAGCATGCCCGGCTCCAAACACATCGGACTCTGATTCGCTTCTTTTTGTAAATCCGGAAAGCCCCCCGTACTGCCTGAGGGTGTTAAACCTGTCTTTACGGCCCGTCAGCATCTTGTGAACATACGATTGGTGCGCGACGTCCCAGACAATCTGGTCTTTAGGGCAGTCATATAGATAATGCAGGGCCAGCGTCAGTTCCACGACGCCGAGATTTGAAGCCAGGTGCCCGCCGGATTTACTGACCATTGAAATTACCTCAACTCGCAGTTCGTCGGCCAGCCGGGACAATTCTTCCATCGTCAATTCTTTCAGGTCGGCGGAGGTGTCTATTTTGTCCAGAATCATATACCCATACCTCATCCTCAATTTTGTCGGTTGCCTATATACCGTGCTATCTGAATAAGGTTTTCAGGCTGCGGTATGATTTGCCCGATTACTTCGATAGCTTCCGAAATCAGCTTATCAGCCATTTCCCGGGAAAGTTCCAATCCGATTACAGCAGGAAAAGTAGCCTTCCGGTTTTTTGAGTCGGAACCAATCGGTTTTCCCAGGGTCTCGACGTCCCCTTCAATATCCAGAATATCGTCGATTATCTGAAAGGCCAGGCCAATTTTTTCGCCGTAACCGGAAATAATCTTGAATTCGTCATCAGGAGCACCGGCTAAAATCGCTCCGATCCTGACCGACGCACAGATAAGCCTGCCGGTTTTATGCTTGTGAATGAAAACAACTTCATCGAGCGATATTTCCCGCCCTTCAGCCTCCATATCGGCCATCTGACCGGCCAGCATACCTTTCGTTCCGATAGCTTCGGTCAGTTCCAGAACCGCCTTCGAACTGCCGGTACGGGCCATAAGATTAAAGGCGAGGTCATGAAGAGCGTCTCCGGCCAGAAGAGCGATCGCTTCGCCGAACTTTTTGTGACAGGTCGGCTTGCCGCGTCGAAGATCGTCATCGTCCATGCAGGGAAGATCGTCATGAATAAGCGAATAAGTATGAATCAATTCCAGAGCCACCGCCGCCGGATAAATCACATCACCCTCCCCACCGCAGGTCTCAAAGGCGGCCAGAGTTAGAATCGGCCGCAACCGTTTCCCTCCGGCCATGACCGAATAACGGACAGCGGCATGCAGCTTTTCCGGACACTGGTCCGGAGAAGGGAGATAAGAATCTATATAACGATCAGTTACCTGCCGTTTTTCAACCACATAGGCCGGAGTCGCTATTCGGACAGACTTATTCATTCTCTTCGTCTCCGGCGATTTTTTCCAGTTTGAACTTATCGGCCATCTTTGACAGCTTAGCTATCTGTCCCTCCGCTTCGGTCAGTTTCCGGTTGCAGATATCGGCGATTGTGACGCCTTCGGTATAAAGGGCAATTGACTCTTCCAGCGATGACTCGCCCGATTCAAGAATCCCGACGATCTCTTCCAGCCGCTTTATGGCGCTTTCAAAATCCTTATACTCTTTTTTCTCCGCCATTATTCACTTCTTTTTCTCATCAAACCGGTCAACCGTTGAAATAAAAGAACCGTCTTTAAGAACCGTTTCAATCTTCCCACCAGCTTTGATTTCATTTACCGATTTTAAAACCCTGCGTTGCGGCAGACTTCGGCTTACCGAATACCCCCGGGCCAGAACCGCCAGAGGAGAAAGCGCCTCCAGCCGGGAAAAGTTCAAGGCCGCCGCCTTTCGGAAGGTATCAAACCGCCTCTCCGATAGCAAGTGCAAAAGTCGCACCTGATTATCAAGATATTGATAGCGGTTTTCAAGCATCGCTTCCGGTCTGGCCAGAACCGGCGAACGGACCAGACCGAGAAGTTGCTGTCTATTATCCCGGAAATTTATGTGCGCAGCTTTTTCGATATCTCGCAGGCAGCCATATATACCGGCCTGAAAATCATCCAACAGCCAGGCCGCCATTTCGGCCGCCATCGACGGCGTCGCCGCCGAATAATCGGCCGCCAGATCAGTCAAAGTAATATCGACTTCGTGACCGACCGCCGAGATAACCGGAATTGCTGAATCATAAACCGCCCGTACTACCCGCTCATCGTTGAAAGCCCAGAGGTCTTCCAGCGACCCGCCGCCGCGACCGATGATTATCAGGTCAACTTCTGCGTACTCATTAAGCCTTCTGATTCCTTCGACCAGTTGCGGCGCAGCGATATCTCCCTGAACCTCCGACGGCCATAGAATAATATCCAGTCTGGGATTTCGCCGCTTGACAATCCGAATAATATCATGAATCACCGCTCCGGTCGGAGAAGTGACAATACCGATTCGCATCGGATAGGCCGGCAGTTCTTTTTTATGCGCCGGATCGAACAGACCTTCCTTTTCCAATTTCTCTTTAAGTTGCCGAAAAGCCAGCTCCAGTTCGCCCATACCTGCCGGCAACAACCGTTTTACCGAAAGTTGATACCGTCCGCCGCGTTCATAGATAGTCAGCGTTCCACTGGCTATGACTTTGAGGCCGTCTTTCGGCTCGAATCTCAACCCCACCGCATATGACCGCCACATGGCGCAGCTTAGCTGGCATTCGTCATCTTTGAGAGAAAAATATCGATGTCCCGAACCGTGATGATGATAATTAGAAATCTCCCCTTCCACCCAGAGGGAAGCAAACGATTCCTCCAGCGTATACCGCGCCATCCGATTGACGGCGGTGACTGTATAGACCTGTTCAGGCGTGTCCTGCATGAACCGATAATAAAAAGGCGGAAGAAAAAAAACAATTAATTTTGTGGGCTACATACCC
>CAZSYD010000017.1:0-43546 GCA_964611355.1 uncultured Ignavibacteriales bacterium
GCCTGATCGATATGGTATTCAAAGCGGGGAAGCCGAAAGGTTTCCCCGCTTCTCTTCACCATATGCGGTTTTGGTTCCAAACGGTTTGATTCAGAGTAATAAAAATATGTGATATACATTTTCGCCTGAAAATATCCGTTACGATGCCCTCATAACCGTCGGCGACGACGTTGAATCGGAGGGCGAGATTAAGGTCATGGAAATTGGCGGCAGGGAATACGCAAAGACAACACATGTCGCGAATTACGGGGATATTAAAGGGGCTTTCCGGCATTTGATCGGGGAATTGATTCCGCAAAGCGGCCAAAAAATGGGAAACGCTCCCTGCCTGGAGATATACATCAACAACCCGGACGAAGTAATCGAAGAGAAGTGGCGGACGGAATTGTGCGTTCCGATTGAGTAAGGTAAGGGGCGCGGAAACCGCGCGTCTACGACTTCACTAACGGCAGGAGCTTTTCCGGGAAATCGGTAATGATCGCAGCCGGTTTTCCTGATATTAGCTTTTCCGCAATCGACAGGCGGTTCACCGTCCAGGCAAATACAGGTAGTCCGGGCTTACTTGTACCATTGAAAAAAGGCATCTTCAACAGCCGCCAGTGAGGGGCCACAAAATCGGCCCTGCACGCACGGATACGATTAATAGTAAGAGTACCTTTTAATCCTTTGCTCATTACCGAAGCCGAAGGACGAAGCCCAAGAAGGAGTCCTGCTTTGGCATCGGGAGTCAGCAATTTTAGTTTTAATACGGTCGAATCCGTAAAGGAAGTGAAAACGACATTTCTTAAATCGTAATACGGCCGCACTGTCTCAACAACGGCTTCTTCGTAGCCGGTTTCCTTCAATTCAATATCGAGAGATATTCGACCGGAGCAGGTCTCCAGCGCTTCTTTCAGCGTTGGTATTTCGAAACCGTATTTCTCGGTCAACCTTTGCACGCCGGAAAAGGTCATATCCCTGATTGGCAGGCTCGATCGTTTCAGCCATTTGTTATGATGGACTACGATTATGCCGTCGGTTGTTCGACGCAGGTCGAATTCAACGGCATCGGCCCCGGCCTTGACGGCGGCCTCAAAAGCCCTGATGCTGTTTTCATGGACGAGGTTTTTCAGATCGCGAAGTCTTGAACTTCGATGCCTGATCCGCCGGTGGCCGGCTCCCCGGTGGGCAATGATAATAGGCCGCTCCCACTGGCCAATCTCAGTAAAGTCGATCATCCATGAAAAGCTACAGAAGCCCAAGATACAGGTCAAGTAAACATATCGTCCAATTGCGTCATGTTTGACGCAAAAAAACAGGCCAAAGGTTTTCTTACCAGCCGGAACATCAATTATCTTTCATCTCTCCCCGGCTTTTTGTAATTTCCCATCATGAGGCTTGACGTGCTGGAAGTGACCAACTTCCGCAATATCAAAACGGCTTTGATCCGGCCCGATCCGGGGGTAAATATTTTCGCCGGCGACAACGCCGCGGGAAAAACCAACCTGCTTGAGGCGATCTTTACCCTCTGCCTGGGAAGAAGCCAGCGCGGCGCCCGCGATGCGATGATGGTCGGCGAGGGCGGGGGCGATTTCTATCGCCTGGAAGGGGTCGGCCAAACTTCCGGCGGCGAGGTACGCCTTACCTGCGCCTTTCAGAAAGGCGGCCGCAAAAGGATCACAATCGACGGCAATGCCGCCCGAATTTCGCAGCTTTTCCAGGTTTTTTCGCTGATATCAATGGCTCCCGAAGACGCAGCGATTTTTTCCGGGCCGCCTTCGGCGCGGCGGCATTTCATGGATCTTCACCTGTCACAGGCCTCGCCCGGCTATCTGGCCGACCTGACCGACTACAATAAAGCGCTGGCACAGAAAAATTCCTTCCTCAAAAGCTGCACCGGCGAAGCGTGCCCGTTTGATCCTTTGCTGGTGCAACATGGCAGTCGCATCATCGCCGCGAGGCATAGTTTTATTCATTTCCTCCACGCGCTGGCCCCCGGCTATTATCACCAGATATCCGACGGCGAGATATCCGACGATAAACCGGCGTTTGTTTTCGATTACAGGCCCAATATCCCGTTTGCGGGCAAAGACGAAATCGCGGTAAACTTTGAAAAAAAGCTCAAGCAGTACCGACAGAAAGAAGCGGTTCTGGAAACATCGATAATCGGCCCGCATCGCGACGATATCGATTTCCAAATCGCAGGTTTTCCGGTCCGAGGGTACGGTTCACAAGGGGAACTGCGCAGCGCCGCCGTAGCCGTTATGATGGCGGCGGCCAATTTTCTCGAGAGCCGCCGGGGTGAAAAACCGATTTTACTTTTGGATGAAGTCTTTTCCGAGTTCGATAATACCCGCCGCGAAAACATGACCGTGCTGTTCGACCACTTCGAGCAGATCTTTTTGACCACCGCGGCTGATCCGCCAAAGAAACTGCTTGACCGGGGCCGACTGTATCATGTCCGCGAAGGAAAGGTGATCGAGACTTAATATGTCCGGGCTGATTATCGAAAATTTGACCAAGTCATTCGACGGACAGGTGGTCCTTGATGATATTAATACCGAGGTCAGCGAAGGCGACCTGACGGTGGTACTGGGGCCTTCCGGGTGCGGCAAATCCACGTTGCTGCGTCTTATATCGGGATTGGAGACGGCCGATTGCGGCAGGATAATTCTGGACGGTCAGGATATCACAAGTCTGGAACCGCAAAAACGAAAAACCGCCATGGTTTTTCAAAATTACGCCCTTTACCCGCACATGACCGTCTTCGAAAATATCGCCTTCCCCCTCAAGGTGTCCCGGATGCCCAAAAGTGAAATCAAAAAGAACGTCTATGAAACGGCCAGGCTTCTGGAACTCGATAAGCTACTCGACCGACGCCCGGCGCAGTTATCCGGCGGCCAGCGTCAGCGGGTGGCGCTGGGACGCGGCCTGGTGCGCCAACCGTCGATTTTCCTTCTCGATGAGCCGCTCTCCAACCTCGACGCCGCCCTGAGAACAAAGATGCGCCGGGAGATCGTCTCCCTGCAGAAACGGCTCGGCATTACGACAATTTATGTTACCCACGACCAGACCGAGGCGCTTACCATGGCCGACCGAATGGTCGTCCTGAAAGATGGTCTGATCAGGCAGGAAGGAACCCCGGCCGAAATATATGATGACCCCCGGGATACTTTTGTCGCCTCGTTTATCGGTACACCGATGATAAATTTAATCGACGACGAGATATCCGGCGGCCGGGGCAAGCTACTGCCGATTCAGTTCGGTTCAGGCGCAAAAGACGGCAAATACATCGTCGGAATCCGCCCCGATAATATAAAAATTAATCCTGACGGCCCGTTTACCGGCAAGGTCGAATCACTGGAATATATCGGTTCGGTTACTCACCTGCAGCTCCGTATTAGCGGCGCGACACTGACCGTCACCGATGACAGCGGTAATCCAGATGCCGAAAATATCAAGAGTAAAACGGCCGATCAAATGATCGGCCGAAAACTTGGCTTAAATATCAATTCCAGGAAGGTGTTTCTGTTCGATCCTAAAACCGGCGAAAGAGTCGGGTAACCGGAATTATTACCTTATCTATTTAAGTTCCAACGCCAGCTTATTTTCTCTCGCCCTTGATCGGTTCGGTTACAATATGAGCTTCCTTGAGAACCTCCAATATCTGCTTTCTTTTCTTTTTTGGCATTTCCTCGCCCCGGTAGGAATACTGGACGACGAAAATACCGGTCTTGCCGGAAATCATTTTCCAAAGTTGGATGTCTCCCGGTTCGTCGGCGAGATAATCGGGACATATTATCTGGAAAATAATATACTGATGCTTCTGCTTGGCGGAAGGTTTTTCAATAATATCCCACGTCGCATCGGGGCATCCTTTGCGGGCTTCCAGATATTTCGACCGGGCGGTTGCAACCAAATTGACAGCCTGATTACCGGTCTTAAAATACTCCACCCAGCCCATCTCTTTCCAATTATATGTGGATTGCCCTTTGGGGTAAAATATCTCCACGTGCCTGACCGAATCGGTATGAACAAACCCCGACTGAAACTCATCCTCTTTCGGCCATTCAGCTACCGCAGACTCCCTGATCCGGGATAAGTCCTCAAGAGAATCCGTCGGTCGGGGCGATTCTTCTTTTTTTTCCGTGGCCATGACGGCAGGCCAAACCAACATGGCCATAAGCAGAAAAATCAAAACAAATTTGACATTGAAAGTTCTCACTATTGGCTCCTCCGAATCTGCGTTGCAGGTATTGTTCTATTATACACAAAATCGACAGATTTTCACCGGAAATTATCGGCGTGAGCGCTGTTTTTTGGCCCAATTTCAACCTTTTGTCAGGTAAGCACGGCAATTTTTTCATTGCCTCGACCTGTAAACCGTCTAAATTAGGCAACATGATAAGAACGATTACAGCGATCGTTATATTTTTTATTTCCTGTTTGCTGATTACGGGAGAGCAGACTACGGCACAACAGGTCCCGCCCGACGAATTTCCCCGCGCTCAGTCACTTTTCGCAAAGGCCCAGAGACTTATGCGGGAAAAGGATTATCCGGCCGCCGTCGACGCTTACGAGGAACTCGTCAAGGGATTCAAATACTCGCAGTATCGTGATATCTACAATTATGCCCTGGCGCGCGCTTACTATCTGTCCGGCGATTACCGGCAAGCCGTCACGGTTTTGTCCAATTACCATTCCCTTTTCCCCAATTCTTCGCTAACGCCATATGCTTATCATCTCATGGCCAACTGCGCCTATCGGAGTGGACAGCTTGAGTCGGCTTTCCGGCTCTACGCCCGGGCGTACCGAAACGCCGACGATAATCGCTTGAGGAATCTGAGCGGGCGTTCGCTTCTGGCCGCCGTTGAGGCCGGGTATTTTCCGCCCGATTCGGTACTATCCGAAGCGCCGCCCGATCTCGAATGTCCCATCAGAGCGCGCATGGCCTTTCTGATGGCCAGCTACTGGAGCCGGGAACAGGTTGACAGTTTTATGGTCAACTGCCCGGAAGAATCGCCGACTGAGGAGAAACCGCCTTTCCCGAAATCGAGCAGTGCGATGGTCGGCGTTATGCTGCCGTTATCAGGGCCGTTCGCCAAATACGGCAAGGCCATACTTGACGGCGCCATGCTGGCCGCGGAAATGCTGAAAAGAGAAAAGTTCCACTTCAACATGCTGGTTTACGATACCAGGGCCGATCATATCACGGCCGCGCGAGAAGCGCAGGCTCTGGCCGAAGAGGAGGTCGACCTGATTATCGGGCCGCTTCTTTCCAGCATCGCCGCCACCGCTGCGGCCGTTTTGAGTGCGCATCATATTCCGCTTCTGGTGCCGGCCGCAAGCCAGGCCGGCTTTACCGACCTGTCGCCGCTTTGTTTTCAAATGTCGCCGAATACCGTCACCATAGGCCGCGGTATGGCCCAGTACGCCGCCCGCCACCGGCGCATGACCACCATGGCGGTTATCACACCGACAACTATCGACGAAACGACAATCGCCGAATCATTTGTCGCCGAGGCCAGGCGTCTGGGGGTTAACATCATTGCAGTCGAAAAGTTCCGTCCGGGCGAAACCGACTTTGGACCGTATATTAAGGATATCAAAGAAGCTATCCTGGGGCCAGCCGACGATTCGACCTTCTACGTGACTCTCGAAGGCGATACCCTGAAGCCGGGTGAAATGCCGGTTACCTTCGACGGCATCTTTATTCCGGCCACGGAGAAGCAGCTTTTTCTTATACTTCCCCAGCTTAATTTCTACCGCGTCAACGCTTCATATCTGGGTACCGATGAATGGAATACCGAGAAAGTCCTCAAGCTGGGCGAAAAGGTCCTGCGAGACGCCGTTTTTTACTCCAGCCGGGCGGCCATGCACCATTCGACCAAATATGAAAAATTCGCCACCGCTTACGACGTCAAATACGGTACCGAGCCGGATCGGCTGGCCGCCATCGGTTACGATGCCGTCAACATGCTGGCCGATGCCCTGCGCGAAGGACGCCATGGGCCCGGCGACATCGCCGGTTATCTTCGATTGCTTGACGGATACGAAGGCGCTTCCGGCCGCATAACTTTCGGAACCGGCCGGTCAAACCTGGAACTGCCCTTATTCACGTTAAAGGAAGATCTTGTCCGGCCGCTGGTGGAACGACCCACGGTGGAAGAACCGCCGACTCCGCCACCAAAGTCGGTCGGCGTAGAAGTTATCAAGTACGAGTGGTAAGAAATCAATTAGCGTATTTTCTCCTCAACTCTTTGCCCGTCGGCGGCAAAAGTGACTTCCCTGAAAAGACGCAGCAGTGTTCCGGCGTCATCAATTATCACGTGCAGCTTCTCGCGATTAAGTCTCCTGTTCGACTTGTAGTTTTTGAAATCGTATTCGGCAAATATAAATGTGTCTCTTACGCCTTCGATCTGGAACAAGCCATGCTTTTCGATCAAACGACGTCTGAGGGAATCGGAAAACAACCGGCGCACAGTCGATTCATCCTCTCCGAAGAGAAGATATTTCTTGTCAAAATCATACTCGCCGTCAAAGGAGACCTGCGAAAGTCTTTGCCCGGCATATTTTTCAATAATCTTATTCAAGGCTGTACCGATCAGGCCGCCAAAATTCAATTTAGGGCACAGGAAAAAGCGCGGCAGGTCAAGATACGGCGATACTACCGCGGCCGTTTTGGGAGCCGCCGTATTTGAACTACCACTGGCCATAACAGTAAACAAGTATATCCGGCTGTCGGCGCGGCTCCGGCAAAAAACATCTTTAATCCTTATCCGCCCGCGTTCATGGCGACGCAGTTCGGCAACAAGATCAATAAAAACCTGCTCAGGCCGAGAAATCTCGAAAAAGCCATATTCCAGAAGCAGACGGATTTCTCCTGCCCGTTCGGCTCGAGCCTTTTTGACGACGGAAACGATTATTAGAATAAATACTCCAACCGAAACGAAAAAGACAATGCCTTCCATTTCCCCTCCGTATCAACGAGCTCAATTTTCCTGCGCCCCCAGCGCTCCAGCTCTATTATTTATCGGTATCCGTGGCTTTCCACCCCTTGCCATTTTGGAAAAATCTTGTATCTTACGTCATTAGGCATTGTAAAATGACATGAACTTCCGCCTGCAAGACAGCCGGCGTTTGAGGGATATGAAAATTTCCGATATAATATGACAGGGCACGCGAAGATGAAAACCGTTAACACAACAAACCTGATTTATCCTCTGGTTTTGCTAATCCTTGTGCTGGTTTCGGGATGCAGCGATGAAAGCATATCGCAGAACGGTTCGGCCACTCTGCCGGTCGATACCATAACTCCCGATCAGGTAACGTCGAAAGCACGGATATACCTGTATTCCGGCGGACACAAAACGACCGACCTGCGCGCCGATGAGCTAAGACAATTCACCGGTCTCGATTCCACCGCCGGCATCAGAATTGAAAGCGAGTTCTTCGATTCAACCGGCGCCCGCGTATCAACCCTTACCGCCGACGAGGGTTATATACGGGGAAAAGACAACTTTCTGGCGGTATACGGATCGGTGGTTGTCATCGGCAAAGATTCGGTACGCGTGGAAACCGAATACCTGGAATGGGATGCCGCCGGCGAGCAGGTTGAAACCGACAGCTTTGTCACCGTTATCCGGGACGGCGATACCCTGACCAGCTACGGCATGGTCACCGATGCCGGACTTAACGATATAACCTTCAAAAAACAAGTCAGCGGCGCGCTGACAGATACGGAAAAGATCAAAAATGAAGACGAGTAGAAATCTTTTTATGCTGCTTCTATTTGCCGTTTTGGCGTTTTCAGTTTCGGCGCAGGCCGATGTTTCCCAAAAAAAAGCGATCAAGATCGGCAAAAAGAATTTCCAGAAGCTTATTGACGAGTCATATCATTACAAGGTCGAATATAACGACATCATCGCCCTGCCGGTTCATTCCAAGACAACTTGGAAAAACGACTTCTACCTGCTTTATTTCCTCAAGGACAATCAGTTCCAGGTAGAGATGGAAGTGGACAAAAAAAACGGCGAACCGACCATACTGGCTATCGGAATAATGTCGCCCCCCTATCATGAACCGCCCGACGGAACCTTCAGCGATAAATATTTCAACGCCGATTCGATCACGAATATCGGCTTTAGACGATTCCGGCTGGAGCAGGACTCGGTCCGACTGGTCTATTTTGGCGTAATACCTCGATTGGGGAAACGAGGCGTTATATGGGAGCTTTTCTCCCAGGAAGGCATAAAATATATCTCCATGACCGGGGCAACAGTAAAGATCGATCAGCTTATCTGCGATCTCAACACCAATCAGCGCAAGGAGGGCAACTTTGCGGCCGATTCGATCCGACTCGAGGACCTGGTGGCCGAGGTTACGCGATTGAACAACCTGACCGATGCTGAACAAAATCGCATTAATTTAACGCCGGAAAGACTCGACTCCCTCACCCAAGCACATAAACAGGAAATCGAGACGATATATAAGAAATTCCCAAAACTTCGCGGCAAGGTAAAACTGGAAGAAAAAAAATAACGCTTCCAATCAGCCGTCATTATCGGCTGGAACCAAATCGCAGTAATTAAAATTTTAATCGCCTGGGGCGGCAGGCCAACACTTTCCGCCCGTTTTTGGTTGCCTGAGCATCGCGTCGGCTTTAGCTTAACCGGAGTTATGAAACGATTGAGCCGATTGATTTTGGTGATACTTGCAGTATCGCTTTGGGTCTGGAGTTGCGCGGGTCCGCCGACGGAAAGAGACGTCGGTTTGACTCTGCTGGCTCCGGATTACCTGGAAGGCATCCTGGAGAAAGCGACCAATCAGTTCTATGAGGAAAATCAGATTCCGGTAAAGGTCATTTACGAAAAACCGGAGAATATTCCTGCCCGGGTTGCCTCCGATTCCGCCATCGATATCTTTCTGACCGCTAACCCCGGAAAATTTACACGGCGGCTGCGCCAATCGCTGATGCATCGGGGCATCTATTCCTGCCCGTTCAGGATATCTTTAGTTATCGCCACCCGCGCCGGAAATGAAGACGCGGCGGTCAAGCCGTTTGACGGCAACCTCGGCCGACTGAAAGACGAATGTTTCCAGCGAGTGGTTATCAATGATCCGGAGACAACCTATGAGGGACGACTGGCCGCCGAAATCCTGAAGTGCAGGCATCTCTGGAAGGGGCTGCTGCCCAAACTAATCATGGCCGGTTCGACGGAGCATTTATTAAGCTATCTGGAAACCGCCGAAGCGGATGCCGCCATCGTGTTGGAAAGTTCGCTTCAAAACCTGTCCGGATACGTTATTTTGGATCGGCTTGATCGCGAAACGGCCGAAAACCTGACACTTTGCGCCGCGGTAACCGTTTCTTCGCAACATAAAGAATCGGCGCAGGCTTTTGTTGACCTGCTCGATTCCCGGCTGTGTGAAATATACAAGGTAAAGGGTGTTTATCACCAAATACGGTAATTGAGGCAGGTTTTGCTCTCCGGGGCAAATTCGGCCGGACGGATTTTTTATTTCTGCATGGCGCTTGCCTTTTGGCGTATGCGAGTCTTATATTTGTAGTTGTATTAAACGATAACACCAATGAACCGATTCTTTGAATTTTCCGGGGCGCAGATAAAAACGCTGACCATTCTGGCCGTTCTCGTACTCCTAGGCGGAAGCTACAAGTTTATCCGCGATTATTACCTGCATCCGCAGGCTGCGCCACACATCTGGCGAGTGGAAGCGATGGACGACTATCAACCGACGCTGATTCTGGATCTTAACTTCGCGCCTGTTGATTCTCTGGAACTGGTGCCGGGTATCGGGCCGGTACTCTCACAACGAATCGACGATTACAGAAAAGCGCACGGGCCTTTTACGGCCGTTGATTCACTGGCCAACGTGCCGGGCATCGGCCCCGCCAAGCTGAAGCAATTGCGCAAGTACTTCCGGGTAATACAACGGTGAAAAACGTGTGGGAATCATACGGAGCCGCCCGCCGGGGAGGCAAGTTGCTGGTCGCCCGGGTCGAAAACGACGGCGTCCGGCTAAAGATAACATCGTTTCTCACCTCCGACGACAACCCCCGCAGCGACACGCTCGACGGCGGACGTCTTTTCTTCAGCGTCGATAAGCGGCTGTCGGTGATTAAAAAAATCGAAGTAAAGAAAAGTTCCCCGATTGAAGCGGCCCGGCTGGTTCGCTTTGAAATGTCTCAATCTCTTCTCGAACCGCCAGAGAGCTTTTATTTTGATTTCCTGCCGATTGACGAGCGCAATGAATACCGCCGGTTCCTGTCAATTGCTTGCCACAAGGCCGAGGTTGACAGACAGGCGGACGAATACGCCAACCAGCTACGAAAACCATCCGGCTTCAAGCTCGACGCCGTGGCCCTGGCGGCCGGATACCTGACCTTCTGCCGAACCGAACCCGGCGATCTGCAGGCGCTGGTTGATATCGACGCTGACTACGCCGTATTGGCCATCTTGTATAAACAAAAGCTTCGAGCCGTTGACTGCCTGAAGACGCCGACGGGCGAAAAAATAACCGCAACAGGAGCCGAGCGTCTGGCGGCCGAACTCCGGATGACGCTGAGTTATCATCTGGCCGAACTGTTTCGAGAGGGAATCACCGTGCCGCCTTCAAGTATCATCCTGTCGGGATGTCACGACGACGACGAAATCCTTATCAAATCGCTCTCCGGGCACTTCACCACGAATATCACGCGTCCTCACTTCAATGAAGGCTTTTTTCAACCGGCGTCGGAAACAATCGACCGTTACCGGCCGGAACGGTTTCTTATACCGCTGGGGCTAGCCATAGAATGAGTGTGCGTATTATGGGCGGATACCTCAAGGGTTATCCGATAAAGACCCTGCCGGGCCATCAAATGCGTCCCACAACCGGACGGGTCCGCGAGGCGATCTTTTCTATCCTGCAGCATGAAATCACGGGGTCGGAAGTGCTCGATATTTTCGCCGGTTCCGGCGCACTGGCGATCGAGGCGATCTCGCGTGGGGCCGCCTCGGCGGTCCTGATTGAAAAAAACCAAAAGGCAGCCGCCGTTATCAGGAAAAACCTTGAAAAATGCCATCTCGATCTGCGATTGATCGCAACTCACTATCGCACCGCCCTAGAAATACTGTCCACCGAAGAGAAAAAATTCGATCTTGTTTTTGCCGATCCGCCATACGAGCTGATCCGCCCCAACGAGATGTTTGATCTTCTGGCTAATTATCCTTTGGTCAAACCGAACGGATTTCTTATAATGGAGCATTCGGGAAGCCTGTCACCGGAAGGAGGAGACATTATCAAAACGCGCAGATTCGGAGATTCCGCCGTCACGATTTATAAATATGAATAAGAAAAGGAAAATAATCGCCCTCTATCCCGGGACATTCGACCCGATAACCAATGGTCATACCTCGCTGATCGACCGCGCCCTGGGGCTTTTCGACGAGCTTATCGTTGCGGTAGCTCGCAGCACCACTAAAGAAACCCTGTTTACGGCCGAGGAACGGCTGGAGATGATTCAAAAAACGCTGGCCGGAAACAAGCGGGTCCGAACGGAGATATTTGACAGCCTGCTGGCTGACTATGCCCGTTCAATCGGCGCCTCGGCCATTATCCGGGGACTTCGGGCGGTGTCCGACTTTGAGTACGAATTCCAGATGGCTCTGATGAACAGGCGACTGGAGCATAATATCGAGACGGTCTTTTTGATGCCGGCGCTATCTTGGGTGTACCTGTCGTCAACCATCGTCAAGGAAGTGGCCAAACACGGCGGCGACATCAAGGGCCTGGTTCCCGAACCGGTAGCCGAGATGCTGATTAGGAAATTTAAGCGGTAAGTACAAATAAACCGGCCCCCTTAGGTTAAATCAATGAAGTTTATATGCCGTCGTGAACCGGCGTTCAATAAACCCGCCCCGGCCGGGATTATTCAGGCGTTCCTGCAGGCTTCGCTAATCACAGCAAGATTCAAAGAATAAACTCATCAATCCCGGTTGCCGGTGGTATCGGGCCGGGGCATCGTCGAAAACGTCCAGATATAATAATCGCCCAGTTGATTACCGGCCTCATCCTCAACCGCCGGATATATATAAACAAAATAAGCCTGATCATACGTCAGAATACCCGACGGATTAAATGTCGCAGTACTGTCCTCGCAATTGATCGAGCCGGTAGTGTTGTCGCTTATGAAAAAGGTCTCGGGGTTAATGCTGGTCGCCTTCATTTTTTCCGAAAAGGTAATTGATATTTTAGCGTTAACCGGAATGTTGCAAGCATAGCTGTCGGGACTGGTTGATACCACACCGGGCCGGGTGGTGTCGGGTTCCGGTTCGATCAGCTTGTCATCCTCGGAACAGCCAAGTATCAACAACAGGAATATGATCGCAAGAAAAGGTCTCATACCGCCTTCCCTGAACGGAGAGATTATTCCAACCTAATCTCAATAAGGTCATGCATTGATAGCGGGCGCAACCCCGCTTTATCAAAAACCTCCATCCTGATCCCGCCCACGCCGGGCGCAAAATAATAATCAACTATAATGTTTTGGATGTTGGTGAGCTGAGTATATCTGTAGCACGTAAAGGTCCCTGCGGGAACGGTAACTTCGGTATCGGCAGCGATCACCCGGTTTTCCACCGTAATATCTCCAATATTCCAGTTGTACTCATCTCCCGGCGAGGCCGGATATTTCAAAAACAAAAATGGCTCCTGGTTCCGGCGACACTGCCAGAACCCGTCCTCGCGGTTTATCACACGGCCTCCTGGAGGAGTCATGTCTTTCACGACAAACCATCTTTCGCTGTCGATAATCGTATCCCCCGTGACTTCAAAGGTATCTATCCGGACCGGCTTCATTATGTTATCGATCGTATCCAGACCGCTGATCTCATAAACCCATATATTTCCGATGGTCAGAGGCATAATGACCGTGGTGTCCAGACCCTCTTGGGAAAAGCTTTTCTCCCCTTCGGTACCGGGGATATCCCCGGCGGTCTCATCGTTGCCGCCGCAGCCGATTAAGATCAAAACCACAAAAAGTAATAATGCCTGTTTCATATATGTGAGCCTCTTCTATTTTACGCTTATCCTTAATAAATATAGTCGATTTCTTATTTTGGTCAATAACTTCGTTTGTTTCCCCGGCAAAAAACCGACATTACCTGTTTACATCCGGGTCTCGAAATAATATATATGGTATCGCTATCGGATACCGGCGGCATAACGATATGCGGCCATAGAAGGAACGCAAATAAGGATTGACTAACAAGGATACGCCATGAGTGACAGGCCCGAGCAGCAGGATACTCAGCAACCGATCGAACAGGTTATTGCGGGGCGGATAAGCAAATTGGAAAATATTCGGAAGGCGGGAGTAAATCCTTTCCCGTACCGGTTTGAGCGGACTCATACAACGCACCAGGCTCTCAAGCAGTACGACATACTGGCCGACAACGAAACCGAAATCAAAATGGCCGGGCGCATCATGTCGATCCGCAGGATGGGCAAGGCGCTCTTTTTCCATCTCCAGGATGAGTTCGGACGTCTGCAGGCGTACGTCAAAAAAAACGTCGTGGGAGATGAGTTGTGGGAACTTTTCGGACTGTTCGATATCGGCGATATTATCGGTCTGACCGGTTCAATGTTCACCACCAAGACCGGCGAAAAAACGATAAGGGTACAAAAGTTTGATCTCTTGACCAAATCGCTTCATCCGCTGCCGGAAAAATTCCACGGCTTAACCGACAAGGAGACCCGTTACCGCCGCCGATACGCCGACCTGATCGCCAATCCGGACGTGCGCGAAACGTTTAAGCTGCGCTCGAAGACTATCGCGGCCATCAGGGATTTCCTGAATGATCGCGGTTTTATCGAGGTGGAAACGCCTATTTTGCAACCGCTCTACGGCGGCGGCGCTGCGGTGCCGTTCGAGACCTATCATAATAAGCTGGACATGAAACTGTACCTCCGCATCGCCGATGAGCTTTATCTCAAGAGGCTGATTATCGGCGGCTTCGAAAAAGTGTGGGAATTCTGCAAAGATTTCCGCAACGAAGGAATGGACCGCCTGCATAACCCGGAATTTTCCATGATCGAACTGTACCAGGCGTACGCCGACTATAACGACATCATGGAGCTTCTTGAAGATCTGCTGCGCCATACGGTCAAAACCGTTCGGGGAACGACGATGATCGAATACGAAGGCAAAAAGATAGATTTCGGTCCGCCGTTCAAACGGATCGCCATGCTGGAAGCGATCAGGGAAAAGGGCGGCCCGGACCTGTCCGATTTCAACTTCGAGCGCGGCCTGAAACTCGCTCGTGAAGCAGGTATGGATACAACAAAGATAATCAATCACGGCAAAGTTGTGGCGGCGTTCTTTGAAAATCTGGTCGAACCGACCCTGATATCGCCGATCTTTGTCGTCGACTTCCCGCGCGATATTTCACCTCTGGCCAAGGCGCACCGCGACAACCCCAACCTGGCCGAACGGTTCGAGCTTTTTATCGCCGGTATGGAATGCGGCAACGCCTTCTCGGAACTTAACGACCCGATCGACCAGGAAAAGCGTTTTATCGACCAGGGAAAAGTCGCCGATGCGGGCGACGAAGAAGCCCATCAGCTTGACCGGGATTTCATAACCGCCCTGAAATTCGGCATGCCGCCGACCGGCGGGCTTGGCGTCGGTATCGACCGACTGGTAATGGTTCTGACCGATTCACACTCGATTCGCGATGTGATTTTCTTCCCCCAGATGCGGCCGGAAAGCGGGAAAACCACATATGGAGAAAAATCGGACAAAGAATAAAATTATTGTGAGCAGCAGATGTGCGCGTCTGCTATTCCAAGGGCAGTAAAGTTGAAAGACGACCATATTGAATTATGAATGGTTCATCGCCCGCCGCTACCTGATGTCACGGCGGAGAGGTTCGTTTATTTCGCTTAACAGCGTCTTCTCCATCGGCGGCGTCGTGGTCGGCGTGGCGGCCCTGATTTTTGTGATGTCGATGATGAACGGTTTTGAATCCGAAATGCGCACCCGTATCCTCGGTGTGACCTCGCACATTACGGTTTTTCCCCGCTTCGAAGACAGCTTCGCCAACCCGGAACCGGTTATGCGGGATCTGCTGGAAATCGACGGCGTGGCGGCGGCGGCGCCGTTTATCTATTATAAGGCGGCGGTGGCTTCCAAAGAAACCGGCGACGGCATCGTGGTGCGGGGAATCGATCCGGCTCAGGAAGATAAGATAACCGATTTGCAGTCAAAAATCCTGACCGGCAGCTATGATCTTTCGCACAATGAAAAAGGAGAAGGTGGAATTTTTATCGGCACGACGCTGGCCACCAGCCTTAACGTTATGCCGGGCGACCCGCTGGTGCTTTTTTCGATAAAGGGAGAAAATCTTCGCGCCGGCGCTCAGCCGAAAGCAAAGAAGTTCCGGGTCGCCGCCATCTTCGAAACCGGCATGTACGAATACGATGCCTCAATGGCCTATATATCGATTCCCGACGCTGACGACCTGTTCAAAACCGGCGGCGTTACGGGCATACATCTCAAGACAATAGATATTTTCAAGGCCGATATCGTGGCCGAAAAAATCAACCGAAAATACGCCGAAAAGTATGATGCCGTTGACTGGAAAAAGATGCACAAGAACCTGTTTTCCTGGATGGAACTGGAAAAGATAGGAATGTTCATCGCGCTGTCGCTGATTATAGCCGTGGCCGCATTTAACATCATATCAACCCTGGTCATGATTGTGATGGAAAAAAGGCACGAAATCGGTATTTTGAAGACGATGGGATCGGCGCCGGCGTCTGTTTCGCGGATATTTATACTGATCGGGCTGGTGGTCGGTACGATTGGCTGTCTTTTCGGATGGTTGCTGGGATACCTGTTATGCGAACTGCAGATTAGATTTGAGGTTGTCTCACTTCCCCCCGAAATATATTTTATCAGCAGCCTGCCGATCGATATGCGGCCTTTTGATTTTATCATCGTCGGATTGGCCACGATTATACTATGCTTTCTGGCAACGCTTTACCCGGCCGGAAGAGCAGCCCGGCTGTCAGTTGTGGAGGTTTTGCGCCAATAAATGACCCATTATGGAAATAATCACAGGCCGCCTTCGGGGAAGAATAAACGAGAAATAATCCCGAAGTTATCTTTGTAAGTAATTACAAGGTAAAGAAATTGGCAAATTTGGCGATTATATGGATAGGCTGCGGTGTTTAAGTAATGAACAGCGATCAGCGGGATAAAGAACCCATTCTAAGATCGTATGATATCCACCGTGGTTTTGATACCCCGGAAGGGAGAATTGAGGTTTTGCAGGGAGTAGACTTGGAACTGAACCGGGGAGAAATGGTGGCGGTATTGGGGGCATCCGGCGTCGGAAAAACGACTTTGCTTCATATTCTGGGTGGACTCGATCGCCCTGACAAAGGCGAAATATCGTTTGGGGACAAATCGTACGCCGCAATGTCGGAAGCCCAACTGGCCGTTTTCCGGAACCGTTATGTGGGATTCGTTTTTCAGTTCCATTACCTGCTGGAAGAGTTCTCGGCCCTGGAAAATGTCATGATACCGCTTCTGATAGCATCACGACCGCAGAGTGAAGCCCGGCAGCGTGCGGAACTTCTACTCCACGAAGTCGGTTTAAAAGATAGGACCGGTCATCGACCGGCCGAATTGTCGGGTGGTGAAAAGCAAAGAGTCGCCGTGGCCCGGGCGCTGGCAAGGGAACCGGAACTGGTTATTGCCGACGAACCCTCCGGCAATCTTGATGCGGATACGGGTCGTGAGCTTCACAAGCTCCTGGTTGAACTCAACCGGAGCAAGCAAACGACCTTTTTGATCGCCACCCATAACCAGCCGCTGGCGGAAATGGCTCATCGGGTAGTCCGGCTCCGCGACGGCAAAAACGAGGCCAGGACATAATCGGAATCGTGGGAATCGGATTCCGTTATTGGAAAGCGCGGGTAAAAAATGAAATGCGATTATTGTGACCGGGAAGCGTCGGTACACCTGACCCAGATAATCAATAACAAGAAGGTCGTCCTCAATTTATGCAAGGAATGCGCCGCCAAGAGAGGTTTTCATTCCCCATTGGATAACATTCCTTTCCCGCTGTCAAGCTTCCTTTCCGGTCTGCTGAGTCAGGAAAAGTCAAAAAAAGACAGCAACGACGTGGTTCCCACCGACTTGGTCTGTCCCAATTGCGGCCTCACTTTCGAAGAGTTTTCCCGCCTGGGTCGGTTCGGATGCGGTCAGTGTTATGAAACCTTTAGAAACAAGCTCCAGGGCCTTCTACGCAAGATCCACGGTTCATCGCTTCATCGGGGTAAACTACCCCCGCTTCTTTCGGAGGAAGGAAGCACTATCAAGGAACAGGAACGACTGCAGGGGGAGTTGGAGGCGGCTATCGCCGCCGAGGATTTTGAGCGAGCGGCCGATTTGAGAGACAAAATCAAGTCGCTGAACGCCAATAGCGAAAAAGATAAAAATATGCAGGAAAGCAGGGAAAAGGAAAATGTTTGAAGAGTTGGCCAAGGCTCCGGTCAGTTGGATGAACGGGGAAGGCGAGGAGTCGCTGGTCGTTCTTTCCAGTCGCGTCCGCATGGCCCGTAATATCGCCGGGACGAAGTTTCCCACCTCCGCCGACCGCGAAACCCGCGAAAAGGTACTGGAGTACTTCGATTCGGCCGTTAAAAAATCGGAGTTTCTGCGACGGGGCAAGTTCTACCGCGTCGAAGGTATCGAGCGTGACGACAGCAGTTTTCTGGTGGAAAGACATTTGATTTCGCCGACGATGATCGGCCATCTCGAAAGTTCCGGCGTTTATATCGGCTCCAGCGACCAAGTTTCGATTATGATCAACGAGGAGGACCACCTGCGCATTCAGGCGATCACCGCCGGTCTCGAAATGGATCGCTCAATGGAGCTGGCCGCCCAATACGATAACGAGATCGGGCGCCTTTTGGAATACGATTACGACAGCGATTTCGGATTTTTAACCGCCTGCCCCACCAACGTCGGCACCGGCCTGCGCGCCTCCGTCCTGATCCATCTGCCGGGTCTGGTCCTGATCCGCGAAATCGATAACGTTATTCAAAAAATCGCAAAGATGGGGCTGGCCGTGCGCGGTTTCTACGGCGAAGGAACCGACGTGCTGGGCAACCTGTTCCAGATCTCCAACCAGACGACGCTGGGCAAATCGGAAAGCGACATTGTCGAAGATGTCCAACGGGTGGCCCGGATCATTATAAGCGACGAGGCCACGGCCCGCGAAAGACTGAAAGAGGAAGCCGGCAATCAGATAAGCGACAAGATATGGCGGGCATACGGCATACTAAAAAATGCCAGGGTTCTCACGCCGGATGAAGTTATGAATTTGCTTTCCGCCATACGGTTGGGAATCGCTATGGGGATTATTGATTTTCTGTCGATATCAACCATAAATGAAATTCTCCTTCTTTCCCAGCCGGCGCATCTGATTAAACATTACGGGGGAGACATTAATCCTGAAGAGATGGATGTTCTTCGCGCCCGAATAGTCAGAGAAAAGTTAAAATAGGAAAATAACACGGGAGGCTTAGCAATAAAATGAATGAGATGTTTACCGAGCTGGCCCGCAAATCTATCGAATACGCCCGGGATGAAGCGGCACGGTTGCGCCATGATTATATCGGGACCGAACATCTTCTCCTGGGATTGATTCGCCTGGGCGACGGCCACGCTGCCGAGATTATTGCCAATCTGGGTCTTGATCTCAACGACCTTAAGGCCGCCATCGAAGAGGTCGTCCAGCCATCCGGCGGCACCATGACAATGGGACAGCTCCCCCTGACGGCCCGGGCCAAGAAGACACTGGAAATCTCCGGTCAGGAAGCCCGGGCCCTCAAGTCCAAAGACATTGATACCGAGCATATTCTTCTGGCTCTCCTCAAGGATGAAGAAGGGGTAGCCTCCCAAGTACTTTCGATGTTCGAAATCGACTACAAGGAAGTCTACGACGAGATTCGCAATATAGACTCCGGCAAGCCGTCCTCGTTCAAACGAAAACGGCGCAAATCAAAAACCCCGGCACTCGACCACTTCGGCCGCGACCTGACGGAAATGGCCCGGCGGGCGCTCCTCGACCCGATTATCGGCCGACAAAACGAGATCCAGCGGGTAACGCAGATTCTATCGCGCCGCAAAAAGAACAACCCTGTTCTAATCGGCGAACCGGGCGTTGGAAAAACCGCCATCGTTGAAGGTCTGGCTCAGCAGATCGTAGCCAACAAAGTTCCCCAAACGCTGGAAAACAAGCGGGTAGTTACTCTGGATATGGCTTCTCTGGTGGCCGGGACAAAATACCGGGGGCAGTTCGAGGAACGGCTCAAATCGGTCATGACCGAAATCATGAACTCCAAGGATGTAATCATCTTTATTGACGAGCTGCACACTATCGTCGGAGCGGGCGGCGCCGAGGGGTCGCTCGACGCTTCCAATATTTTCAAACCGTCGCTTTCGCGTGGCGAACTCCAGTGCGTCGGAGCTACGACACTCAACGAGTACCGCAAATATATCGAAAAAGACGGCGCCCTGGAACGCCGTTTCCAGATGGTCATGGTCGATCAGCCAAACGAGGAAGAAACTACCAGGATTCTGGAAGGTCTCCGACCCAAATACGAGGAACACCATCGGATAAAGATTTCCGACGAGGCTATTGAGGCGGCGGTTAAACTCTCCACTCGGTACATTTCCGGCAAGTTCCAGCCGGATAATGCCATCGACGTAATGGACGAAGCCGGTTCCCGGGCGCATCTGGCTTCATATACAAAGCCCAAAGAATTCGGCGAACTGGAAAACGAAATCGCCGACCTGATCGTTAAAAAGGAAGAGGCGGTTAAAAGCCAGGCTTTTGAAACGGCGGCCCGCTACCGCGACGAAGTGAAATTCAAGAAGGAAAAGCTGGCCGAAATGCAAAAGGAATGGGAACTGCAACGCGAAAAGGAGCAGATTGAACTGAACGCGGAAGATATAGCCCAGGTTGTATCCAGCGTAACCGGCATCCCGCTTTTCCGGCTCGAAGAGAAAGAATCAAAACGGCTATTACGGATGGAAGAAAGCCTCAAGGAACGCATCGTCGGGCAGGGTGAAGCGATTTCAGTTATCACACGCGCCATCCGCCGCGCCCGTGCCGGTCTGGGCGATCCCCGACGGCCAATCGGGTCGTTTTTATTCCTCGGGCCGACAGGCGTCGGCAAGACCGAACTGGCCCGCCAACTGGCCCAGTTCCTGTTTGAGGATATTGAATCGCTCATCCGCATCGATATGTCCGAGTATATGGAAAAATTCGCCGTCTCCCGTCTGATCGGCGCCCCCCCGGGATACGTCGGCTATGAAGAAGGCGGTCAGCTTACCGAAAGGGTGCGTCGCAAGCCGTACTCGGTAGTTCTTCTCGACGAAATCGAAAAGGCTCACACCGAAGTATTCAACATCCTTCTGCAGCTTATGGACGACGGCCAACTGACCGACAGCTTTGGCCGTAAAGTTGATTTCAAAAACACCGTGGTCATTATGACCTCCAATATCGGCACCCGTCAGATCGGCGAGCAGAAATCAGTCGGATTCGACAAAGTTGAAGTCCAGGCCGACTATGAAAGCATGAAAAAGAAGATCACAGACGAGGTAAAAAAGCTTTTTAATCCGGAACTTCTCAACCGAATCGACGAAACGGTGATCTTCCGCGCGCTGACGCTCGATCATATCAAGCAGATTATCGACATTCTGCTGGTTGATCTGGCCAACCGTCTGGCGGAAAAGGGCGTTTCGTTCAACCTGACCAAGGAAGGTAAACACTGGTTGGCGCAAAAAGGATTCGAACCGGCATTCGGGGCCCGGCCGCTCAAGCGGGCTATTCAAAAATATCTGGAAGATCCGCTGGCCGAAGAAATACTGCGCGGGCAATATGCCGGCGATTGCGAACTGGAGATAACCGCCAATGAAGAGGAAGACGGCCTGAAATTCAATTTCCGTCAGGGCGAAAAAGCGGCTGAACCGACCAAGGAGACAGGGCAGGTTAATTCATAATATCACTGCCGCAGGCAAGCCCGTACGAGAAACAGGATGGGGCGCCGTTGCCATCTGAGATGAATTAAATGGCCTCAATTTCCGCTTGCTTTCTTGAGAATAATGATTAGTATATAAAGTTGAGCCTCAAAATCGATAGCTTCTATGGCACCAGTGTAGGCAGGAAAGGCAGGAAATAAAGATATGGCTCATAAAAAAGGTGTTGGATCTTCAAAGAACGGCCGCGACAGCCAGGGCCAGAGGCGAGGTATCAAGGTTTACGGCGGCCAGGCCATACCGGCCGGAACGATAATAGTCCGCCAGTGCGGTTCCAAAATCCTTCCCGGTGATAATGTTGGCGTCGGCAGGGACTGGACGATTTTTTCCAAAATCACCGGCGTAGTTAAATACGAACGGGTCGGCAAAAGCCGCACCAAGGTTTCGGTGGTCGAATAGCTGATATATCTCAAAGATAGAATCTCTTGAAGCCCCCTATTGAGGGGCTTTTTTGTTGGACGCCAAGGCTCCGAGTTTTTCATTCCGCTCCATTCGGGGCCATATTTAGGGGTTTATATTAAATAACACGGCTGATTTTTGCGCATATTGCTATTGATCCTTTTATCCGAAAATATATATAGCATTGTTTGATTAGTTTAGGTTTATCAAGAACCTATGATAAACGTCAAGCCGTTTATAGAACTGGGGCAGCAAAAACTGGCTCCTTATCTTTCGGGAATAAGTCAATTCGTCGAGCATCCAGAAAAGCATCCCAAATATGGCAGCCCGGCCCTTCGGAGAAAACCGCCGGAGATTTACCTTCGTAATATGCTGGCCGTAGGTGTTCTAAGTAAGTTGAATCGAAGAGCTTTTCTGGAAACGAAAAGTTGCATTATCGTCCTGCCCGATTGCCTTAAAAACTACGGCGGCTGGACCTGCTCCAAAGATGATCCCGGCAATGCGCCGGAATGTATGCAGTGCAATCCCGATTGTCTTGTCTTCAAATCGATGGAACGATTCGCCGATAACCGCACCGGTATTTTTCTGGAACCGGAAAACTTGAAAAAATTCTTTGAGGATATTATCAGGCAAAACGGCACAGTCGGGGTAGTGGGCGTAGCCTGCATGCTCACGCTCCTATCGGGTTTTAAGACGACGCTGTCTTTGAAGCTTCCGACGCAGGGGGTCTTTCTAAACTATGCCAGTTGCGGCCATCACTGGGCCGATCCACCGTATAATACCAGCTACAGCTTCAGAAGAATGGCCCGGATTCTGGACAAAAACAATAACCGCAGCTGTCAACCGGATAGATTCTCGGGACGGGGCGAAACTTATTCACTGGAACGCTCACCCAACTCGCCGGATGATTTCTACCGCCGACTTGATGAACTGGCAACCGTATTTGAAAAAGATTACCTCCCCTGCTTTTATAATAATCAGCCCGATGCCGATTTGTATGCTATTTCTCTTAAGGTTCTCAATGCCATAGTACCCGATTTAATCACCCGCGATTCCGCCTGATATACCGGGCAAAACCGCTTGTCTCGTCTCTATTTCTTCTCTACATTAACCTAACTAAAAGCCTGCCAATCAAGTCACGACAAAAAGGAGCTATCATGTATATAAACGTAAAAGACCAATCCCGGGTTAAGGAAACCCTGATAAAGGAACATGGCGAAGGCATGAGGAGCCGAATCGAACGGGGCGTTAGCCAGGTCGCCGGTCTCTGGACGGAGAAAGACGGAACCGCTGACGATTTTGCGGCCTTCTGCAAAAAACATTTCATCGCCGATCAGCTGGAACTTGACGAAACTTTTGACCGGCTCGACAGGGTGTTCGAAGGCGTTGACGGTCACTTTAACGCCATGCTGTATTATCTCCGGGAAAATATTGATCTTGACCTCGGACAACTCAGGCCGATCGATACGGCCCTGGGCGAATACGACCCGTCGGCACACCTGACCGACGATCTCTTTGAAAATAAAATCGCCTTTGTTGTTTTGTTGAATTTTCCACAATACAGTCTTGAGGAAAAGCGTAAATCGGGTCCGGGTTGGTCACCGCGCCAGTGGGCTTTTGTTAGAATGAGCGATATTTTCCGGTCGCGCGTGCCGGCGACAATCAATCAGGAGTTGACAAAAGTCATCACCGCCGCCGAGACCTACATTGCGGAATACAATATCTACATGGAAAACCTGCTCGACCGTCAAAACCGTCCTCTCTTCCCCAAAGGCCTCAGACTTATCAGCCACTGGGGCTTGCGCGATGAGTTAAAAAGCCATTACAGGCAAAAAAACGGATTGGCCCGACAGGAACTAATCTACGAAGTCATGCGCCGGATCGTCACCCAGGAAATTCCGGCCGATATTATTAACAATCCCAAGGCGAAATGGAATCCGTTCGACAACACCGTATATAACCCCGCTTCGGTTAGACCGGTCACGACTGAACCCGATAGCCGTTACCGGCACATTCTCGATATCTTCCACGTAATGCAAAAGGTTGACCCATATTTTCCGGCCTATCCGACATATATCAAAAGAAAATTCGAGCTTCAGCGGGAAATGACCGAAGCCGAAGTGGAAAGTCTGTTCGTCAAATGTCTTTTATCGGCGCAGATGAAAAAAGTCGCCGCATTGATAAGAAAGCGTCTTGGCCGGAGTCTGCGGCCGTTTGATATCTGGTATGACGGCTTTAGGCCACGCGGTTCAATAAACGAATCGGAACTTGACCGGATCGTATCGGAAAAGTATCCGGGCGCTGACGCCTTCGCCGATGATATGCAAAATATCCTGGTAAAGCTTGGTTTTTCCGCCGATCAGGCTTCGTTTATCGCTCCTAAAATCATCGTCGATCCGTCTCGCGGGGCCGGTCACGCGTGGGGAGCCGAAATGAAATCCGAGCGGTCCCGCCTGCGCACCAGAGTGCCGAAAGACGGCATGAATTACAAAGGGTATAATATCGCCATCCATGAATTCGGCCACAACGTGGAACAGACCCTCTCGCTTCACAAGGTCGATTATCACATGATTCGCGGCGTTCCTTCTTCGGCTTTTTCCGAAGCGTTTGCTTTTATTTTTCAGAGCAGCGACCTTGAGCTTTTGGGAATAAAAAACGACGATCCCAACGCAGTCCATCTCAACGCCCTGGATCGTTTTTGGGGGACTTGCGAGATTATGGGTGTGGCGCTGGTTGATATGAAAGTCTGGAGATGGCTTTACAAGTATCCGGAAGCCGGAACGGCCGATCTGAAAAAGGCAGTCATTGATATCTCTCGAGAAATCTGGAATAAACACTTTGCAGAAATATTCGGCAGCCGCGACGAGGTAATCCTGGCAATTTATTCGCACATGGTCGGCTATCCGCTCTATCTGGCGGAATACCCGATTGGACATATCATCGAGTTTCAGGTTAAAGAGTATATTGAAGGTAAAAAGCTCGGCGCTGAAATGGAACGGGTATGCTCCGCCGGTAACATAATTCCTCAACTATGGATGAAAAACGCCGTTGATTCCGATATTTCAGTCGCGCCGATGCTTGAAGCGATCAATAAGGCAATTGAAGTTATTGCCTGAGCCGACATTGTCCGCTCAGGTACATCTGGCCGATATGGTACATATGAAAGACACAGAAGGGATTTTTTTAGATTCCGCAATCTATTGTAAAACAAGCCATTGTGCGGCATGTGGCGAAATCCGTCATTCGGCACGATTCTTGAGACAATAATCCTCAGGAGGACTTTGCCCATGGATAGGCCATAGAAGGTTATCATCCTAATCCTGACTATTACCCTATAGGGAGGGGAGCATGCGTAAATTTCTTTTAGCGTTTCTTATAATCTCATTCGGCTTTTTGTCGCTTCAATGCTCAAAATCAACATCACCACCCAATCCAACGCCTGAACCGTCACCGGGCAATCTCACCGGAGCGGAAAAGAGTCTGATCGAATCTTCCAACCGGTTCGGCCTTAAATTATTCAGGCAAATCGCGGCGGGCGAGGATGCGGACAGCAATATATTTATTTCTCCCCTGTCGGTTTCGTTTGCGCTGGGGATGACCTATAACGGCTCGGCCAATGAGACGCGTGAAGCGATGGCGAGGACTCTGGAATTGTCCGGTCTTACGATTGAGGAAGCGAACCGGTCATACCGAAATGTGATTGACCTCCTCACCCAACTTGACCCGATCGTGGCAATGAAGATCGCCAACTCAATCTGGTACAAGACCAGACTCCCGGTAAAACCGGATTTCATCGAATTGAACCGGACCTATTTCGACGCCCTGGTGCGGGAGATTAACTTCAGCGCCGACTGGGCGGCCGATACTATCAATCATTGGGTGGACGTCAACACCAACGGGAAAATCGAAAAAATCGTCAAATCGCCGATTCCGCCGGAGATGGTAATGTACCTGATTAACGCCGTCTATTTCAAAGGCGCGTGGACTATTCCTTTCGATACAGGGCTGACCATGCAGGCACCTTTCTACCTCAGGGACGGGAGTTCCAAATTGCGCGACTTTATGCTCACCGACACAACCTTCGAATATTGCGAAAACGATCTTTTCCAGGCCATTGACATACCGTACGGTAAAAAAGATTTCAGCATGACTATTTTTCTTCCAAAAACGACGACTACGGCGGATGATCTGATAATGGAAATGACCGATGAAAACTGGGCCGCCTGGCTGGGCAGTTTTGCCGAACGCAACGTCCGACTTTCGCTGCCGAAGTTCAAGTTTAAATACAAGAAAAGCTTAAACGAAATCCTTCAGGCGCTTGGCATGGAAATCGCCTTTGATCCGTACGGGGCCGATTTCGGTAACATGGCTTTCATGGATTCACTAATCGGAAATCTTTACATCAGTGAGGTTATGCACAAAACCTTTGTGCGGGTTGACGAGGAAGGAACCGAGGCGGCGGCCGTTACCAGTGTCGGCATGGGCATAACTTCGGTCAATCCCGACCCGATTATGATTATCAATCGGCCGTTTGTGTTTGTTATTGGCGAGCATGAATCGGGGACAATACTCTTCATGGGTAAGGTCGGCGATCCGGTCTGGGAAAAATAGAGGGTCTGAAAGAAAGGAAAGGTAATAAATTATGCGCAGGTTCTTATTCTTTATACTCATTCCGGCGGTTGGCCTTATATGCCTGCAATGTTCCAAATCAACCGAACCGGAAGGACCGGGCCCGCCGGTTTATCGAACACCGGCCGAATTGACAACTGCTGAAAAAAACCTGGTCGAATCTTCCAATCAGTTCAGCTTCAAACTATTTCGCGAAATAACCGATCGCGAAGATCCGGACAGCAATATCTTTATTTCCCCCTTGTCAGTATCCTACGCTTTAGCGATTGCCTATAACGGAGCAGACGGCGAAACCCGCGACCAGATGGCGGACGCTATGGAAATAAACGGTTTGTCAATCGAAGAACTGAATCTATCGTATCGCGGACTGACCGATATCCTGACTTACCTCGACCCGAACGTAATCTTCAACATCGCCAATTCTATCTGGTACCGTAAATATCCGCCCAAAGAAATCGTGCCGTCTTTTATAGAAACGAGTCAAGCCTATTACGATGCGCTTGTCAGAGAGATCGACTTTCAGGCTCCCTGGGCGGCCGATACGATCAACAATTGGGTTTATCAAAATACCAACGGCAAAATCGACGAGATTATCAAGCCGCCGATTCCAATCGACCTGGTTATGATCCTTATGAACGCCATCTATTTCAACGGAGCCTGGAGCCATCTGTTCGACAGCGCCGAAACCTGCGACGCCACGTTTACGCTCCGCGACGGCTCGACAACTGCCTGCCGAATGATGACCCGCGAAGATACGGTTAAATATTTTTCAAACGAACTGCTTCAGGCAATCGATCTGCCTTACGGCGACGGGTCATTCAGTATGACCGTGCTGCTTCCCAAACCACCGGTAACCGTCGATGATCTGATCGGCGAGATGACCGACGAGAACTGGACGGCCTGGTTGGCGAGCTTTTCCGACGTGGAGATGCAAATCGGCCTTCCCAAATTCAAGTTCGAGTACGAAACCGGTCTGGACAGCATGCTGGTAGCGATGGGGATTAAAAAGGCTTTCATTCCATACGCCGCCGAATTCTACAACATGTTTGCCGACAGTGTCGGCTGGATCGACACGGTTAAACATAAGACTTTTATTCAGGTTGACGAAAACGGCACGGAAGCGGCCGCGGTTACGATTATTATCTTCTTCGATTCAATGCCGGATAACATGATCGTTGATCGGCCGTTTCTTTTTGTCATCCATGAACACGAATCGAAAACGATCTTGTTTATGAGCAAAGTCGCTAACCCGGTCTGGGCGGAATAGCATGCTTTTGTAAAGCGAAAGGTGGCAAACTATGCGAAGGTTATTTTTTATTATTCTTATTCTTTCGGTCGGCTTGATATGCCTGCAATGTTCCAAATCAACCGAGCCGGAAGAACAAGACCCACCGGTTTATCGAATGCCGGCCGACCTTACGGTCGCCGAAAAAAGCCTTGTCGAATCTGCCAATCGATTCAGCTTTAAGCTCTTCCGGGAAATCGCCCTCGGCGAAGACCCCGACAGCAATATCTTTATTTCCCCCCTGTCGGTTTCGTATGCACTCGGCATGACCTACAACGGCGCCGCCGGTGAAACGCGCGAAGCGATGGCGCAAACGCTTGAACTGGCCGGGCTGTCGGTTGAGGAAATAAATAAATCGTATCAGGGCTTAACCGACATATTAATTCACCTCGATCCGTCGGTAACCATGAATATCGCCAATTCGATATGGTACCGAGAAGGCGAAGCGGTCATACCGGAATTTATCGCGTTGAACCAGACTTATTTTGATGCCTTAATCAGAGAAATTAATTTCAACCTGCCCGAGACGGTCGATACTATCAATGCCTGGGTTAATGAAAAAACCAACGGCAGAATTGAAGAGATAATAAAACCGCCCATCGACCGCGGAGCGGTCATGTACCTGATCAACGCCATATATTTCAAGGGAAACTGGACCGAGCCATTCGACCCGGAAGACAACTTCGATACCGTATTTTATCTTCCGGACGGTTCCGAGACCGACTGCACCATAATGTACAAGGATACCAACCTGTACTACTGCGAAAACGGTTATTTCCAGGCTGTCGATCTGCCTTACGGAGACCAAGCTTTCAGTATGACTCTTTTTCTCCCCAAGCCGCCTTACACCGTTGACAGTATCGCCGAACTGCTGACCGAAGATAACTGGGAAAGCTGGATAAACGGCTTTGCCGGACTGCGGGTTCAACTCGGCATGCCGAAATTCAAGTTCAGCTATGACGCTGCCCTCAATAAAGTCTTAAAGACGCTGGGAATGGAAATCGCCTTTGATCCGGGCAAAGCCGATTTTACCAACATGATAGAAGACGGTGGTATCTGGATCGATAGTGTCCTGCACAAAACTTTCATTCAGGTGGATGAAGAAGGTACCGAAGCGGCCGCCGTGACTTTAGTTGAAATGATTCGAGCATTGCCGCGGATAATTGTCAATCGCTCCTTCCTGTTTGTTATCCGCGAGCATGAGTCGGGAACGATCCTTTTTATGGGCAAAATAGTCAACCCGGTCTGGCGGGACTGACACCTCTCAATCTCTATCTTGTGCTCGGGAAACAGGAAAAAGCCCCTCGGCTGAGGGGCTTTTTATCTATCTTATTCCGGCCGTAGAAATCCTTATATTTATCCGGAAGAAAAACTCGTCAATATTGTAGAATATTAAAAACAACGATTAATGAAGGAGCGGTATCATGAATACGCCACAAAAATTACTTTTGACGTTTTTTGTATCTCTTTTCTGCCTGCAATCTTCGATTGCAACCGCTCAGGGCAACCATAATCCCGGGTCGGTTGAACCGGCAGTCTCCGAGAAAAACCTGATCGAATCGTCGAATCGGTTCGGCTTTAAGCTATTTCGTCAAATTACCGCCGATGAGAAAACCGATAGTAACGTCTTTATCTCACCTCTGTCGGTCTCGTACGCTCTGACTATGACCCTAAACGGCGCAGTGGGCGAAACCCGCCGCCAGATAGCGGGCGCTCTTGAACTTAGCGATTACCAACTGAATGAAGTCAATAAATCCTTCAGGAAGCTTACCGCCCGCATGACCGCGCTTGATCCGGCCGTGAAACTCGATATCGCCAACTCGATCTGGTACCGGCTCGGCCTGAGAGTAAGGCCGGAATTTGTTGATTTGAACAAAACTTATTTTGAGGCTCTTGTCCGGGAACTCGATTTCGACGCTGCGTGGGCGGCCGATACGATCAACAACTGGGTAAATGTCAACACCAAAGGCAAAATCAAAGAAATTATAAAACCGCCAATTGATCCGGCGATGGTTATGTATCTGATCAACGCCATTTACTTCAAGGGCGATTGGAGCAAACCGTTTGATTCCGCCCTCACCCGAACCCGGACGTTTTATCTGCCGAATAAATCGGAAACCGACTGCCGGATGATGTTCAAAAAAGCCGAATTCAAGTACCTCGAAAACGATCTGTTTCAAGCCACCTGCCTGCCCTACGGCGAGGAAAAATTCGACATGATTGTTTTTCTGCCGCGGCCGTCAATCACGGTTGATGAGTTGATCGGAAAAATCAACGACAAGAACTGGACATCGTGGATGTACGGGTTATCGGAAACCAAAATTAACCTGGGCCTGCCCAAGTTCAAAATCGAGTATGGCCTTACCATGAACGACGCGCTGAAGGCGCTGGGTATGAAACTGCCTTTTTCGCGAAAGGCCGATTTCACCAACATGATTCCCGAAGGCGGCGTCTGGATCGACCAGGTCAAACACAAAACGTTTATTCAGGTTGACGAAGAGGGAACCGAGGCGGCAGCGGTAACCGTGGTAAGCATTATGAAGGCTTCGGCTCCCCAGCCGGTGCCCCAGATGATTATCGACCGACCGTTTCTATTCGTTATTCGCGAACGGGGGTCGCGGGCGATTTTATTTATGGGCCGGATCGTAAACCCCAAGTGGGATAAGTAATCGGAAATTAGACATATAAAAAATCCCAGGGGCGTTTCGCGAAACGCCTCGGAGAATAATACACAAAACAGGGCTTTTTTGCCAGCAAGGGTTGCGGGCATATTATTTGCTTATTATATTTCGAATATAAGTACGCCATTGTTAGATATGAAAATAACAGGTTTTATAACAGCCCTGATATGCTGAAGGGAGAAACCATGCCGAATAGAAGCTATAAATCATGCAAAAAAAGTAACATTTTTTTGCCGACGGCGGCGTTACTTCTGCTGGCGGTAATAATCCTGTTACCGTCCCTCGCTGCGGCGCGAATAGCGCCGGAGGCGGAACCGGCCGACCGGTTGTCGGCATCCAAAGGTACTCCCAACGCCCAGTTCGGCGTCCATTTTATAGGCCAGGTCGCCATGACCATCACCAACCTGGGCGTTTTCGGGACAGGGTTTGTAAATATTTCCGATACGGCCTGCGCTGGGGGGCCGTGCCCTTCCTGCGAATATCCTTGGGGTTCCGGCATCGATTATCTTTTTGGTGGTTCCTACTGGATCGGCGCCGTTGTCGGTAATGACACCCTGGTCTCCGTCGGCGGCGACGGCTGGATAGGGGTGTATGAAATGTATCCGGGTGAAGCCCCCAACGACAGCATTATTATCCGCTCCAACGAAGCCGGACATCCGTACGAATCCCCCGACGCCGTTTCGAACCTGGATTACGTTGCGACTTTTAACGACACACTCGACGACCCGGCTTATACCGCCGTGGACCCGACCGACAACCGCAATCATATACCGTTGAATATCCGGTTCACGCAGAACAGTTATTCCTGGAAAAACGGCGAGATTGACGATTTCATTCTTTACGAATGCTGGGTTGAAAATTTCGGCGACGTTCCCCTGAGCGAAGTCTGGATCGGTATTTACGTTGACGGTGATGTGTACCACCCTGTCAACGAGCTAACCGGCTATGGCGATGACCTGACCGGCTTTTTGCCCTCGGAAAATATGGCCTATATCATGGATAACGACGGCGACCCGATGGTTGGTGGAATATGGAATCTGGCCAGCGCCCGCGCGGCGATGGGAGTAAAATTCCACGGTTCGGAGCCCGAACAGAGCCGCCTTAATCTTAACTGGTGGATATCAAATGATATCAGCGCTTATGATTTCGGCCCCCGCCTGGCACACACGCCCGAAGATCCGTTCAGGTTTTTCGGCGACCATCTCGGCACGCCTAACGGCGACAGAAATAAATATTATATCCTCCGGCACGCCGAAACCGACTACGACCAGATGTTCACTTCCATCTCGCACGCCGGTGACGGGTTCCTGCCCCCCCCGGACAATCAAAGTTTTGCCGAAGATATCTCCGACGGAAACGATACGCGGGTTCTCCTGTCGTTCGGGCCGTTTAACCTCAACCCCGGAGATTCCGTTCATTTCTTCTACTCTATCGTGATGGGCAACAATGTCCACGTCGAAGCGGCTGATTTCCAGACCTATTTCGACCCGCAAAATCCGCAGGCATACTATGACCGTCTTAATTTTACCGAACTGATCGCCAACGCCGACAAGGCCGATTCCATCTACCGCGATATCGCCGGCCTACCGACCGCGGCTGACGATGATTACGGACTGGACTCGAGACCCAATACCTTCCTGCTCTCAGGCAATTATCCCAACCCGTTCAATCCGGCCACGACTATCGAATACACCCTGCCACGGCGAACTTATGTAAGCCTGAGAATTTTCAACCTTCTGGGACAGAATATCCGGACGCTGGTTAATACTGACCAGGATACCGGAACGCACACGGTTCGGTGGGACGGTCGTGACCAGTTCGGAAGAGCAGTCTCATCCGGTATCTACTTCTACCAGTTGAAAACGGATGAACGGGTCGAGACCAAAAAGATGATGCTTTTGAAGTAACCGATTCTTACGAAATATGAACCACAAAAAGGCGGCTCTCAACGGGCCGCCTTTAATTTTTGATTCAGGTCAGGGCCAAATCAATTCCAGCGCAACGCCAAACTTACGCCGCCGAACCTGCCCCGCACTAAAACCAAATCAGCCAGTCTCTATAGCGAGTACTTGCCGAAATCTTCCGGATCGATCCGTTTGAGTCGGTCGGCCAGCGATTCCCGGTCACCTGACGTGGGCATATCTTCCGGTACATCTTCCTGCTTGACCGTAAACAGATCCTCGCTGACATAAATGGGGCTTTTTGTTTTGAGAGCCAGCGCTATCGAGTCGGATGGCCGGGCGTCAATATCGACTATTTTACCGTCGACGGAAATATACAGCCGCGCGAAAAATGTTTGTTCCTTCAGTTCAGTAATTTCAACCTTGTCCAGCTTACCGCCCATTGCCTCAATAGCCGTCTTGAACAGATCATGCGTCAACGGTCTTTTGGAGCCGACGCCGGAAATCTCCATAGCGATTGCCCAAGCCTCGTTATGGCCGATCCATATCGGAAGAACCCTGTCAAGTTCTTTTGCGGCCAACACCACCACCGGCGAGTTGGAGACCAAATCCATGGCCAACCCATCGATTTTTGCCTCTATCATACCCATTCAGCTTTCTTTCTTTACCACCTGAAGTTTCACGCTGGCGGTTACTTCTTTGGCGAGTTTAATTTTGATTGTGTACAGGCCAAGCGCCTTGATCGGCTCGTCAAGCGTAATCGCCCGGCGATCAATCTCCGACCCTTCTTTTTCGATTAATTCCGCAATGGTATGGCTGGTCACCGACCCGAAGACCTTGTCGCCTTCACCGGTCAGCAGTTCGGCGATCAGGCTCATTTTCTCCAGTTCCTCGCGCAGTTTCTCGGCTCCGCGCAGGTTTTTCCGGTCGCGCAGTTCTTTTTGTTTGGTGAGGTTATCGACTGCACGCAGGTTTCCCCTGGTCGCCGGAATAGCGAGATTGCGCGGCATCAGGTAATTACGGGCGTATCCCGACTTGACCTCAACCGTTTCGCCGCACCGGCCCAGTTCAGTTATATCCTCGGTTAGAATTACCTTCATTGTTTCCATTTCCTTTCACCCAAGAGGCCTATCCCAGGCTGTGCGCCCGGATCTTGCGAAAATCAAAGTGACTGTCAATCAGTCCGACCACAGATGCGAGAATCAGCCCTGGCAACTGCATTAGAAAAAGCCCCAGGTAAAAAACGATCTTAATAAACAAAGGCAACCTGAGGCGTCGCAGGAGATACTCGATCAGCGCCAAACCGCAAACGGCGTAGAAAAAAGATAATATGAATACGACGTTGTACGCGGCGATTTCCATATCGCCTTGTACCATCAGAGCCATCGCCAGCGCCGCTCCCAGCAAATATAGCAGTTTTTCCGGAACTTTCCAATATATGAACGGGCCAAAACCGGGAAAGTAGCTGTCGCGCCGGCTATAGTACCAATCCATCATCAAAAAAGCGATAAACAACTGGGCGATGGCGGATATAATCAGGATGCCTGGCATCAGGTTTATAATCCAGTATTTGAATCTGGCCAGGCTGTCGGTCAGTTCATTTATCATTTCCGTGCTATATCCCTGCGTTCCCATGGTGGTCGTGATCAGGCTACCGACCGATTTGCTCATGATCCCAATCTGCTTGGCCAGCATCCCGGCCGCCTGAGCGTATATAAATAAAACAAACAGGGCCGCCAGGGCCGACGCAACCGTAAACGACCGACCCGCATGTCGGCCATGATCGACCATAACTCCGAGGACAATGGCCGGAACCGTCGCCTTAAGCCAGATAGGCAGGAAGAAAGCCAACGGCATTGTCGCCAAACCGGGGAATGCGCCGATTATAAAACCGGCGGCCAGGGCAAAAACAACAATCCGGATTCCGCCTTCTATCACGGCCATCATCAACAGCGCGGCCAAAATTATCTCCAGCAGGTAACTAACGGCAGGGATAAGCTCCCAATAAGGGAGCGTTGCCGCCACAACAACCCCGACCGAAACGATCATCTTCCGGGAGTTCACGCCACACAAAACCCGTTACTTAAATGTTTCCGCCACGTACGGCAAAATCGCCAGGTGCCGCGCCCGTTTGATGGCCGTGGTCAGCATCCGCTGATGGCGGGCACAGGTACCTGAAATCCGGCGGGGTATTATTTTGCCCCGCTCGGTTGTAAATCGTCTTAAGAAACGTTCATCGCGATAGTCGATATATTCGATTTTATTCTCACAAAACCGGCAAAGCCGTCTTCTTTTTCTCTGCATAATCCCAATCAACCTCGTTCACATTTTATACTAACCTGCCCACGGAGAAAACAGCTCGGTACAAATCGGTTCACCACGGGCAACTCCAGATCAACGGATCGGCAAACTGCAAGCCAATCATTTAGTCGCATCCTTTTCTTCCGGCGGTTCGCTTTTCGGTGACGGTTTATTGTGCTGATGCGGTCCGGAAACCGTAGTCGAATTGGCCTCTTGAGATCGAGATAACGACTTATCTTCCCGCTCGGTTACTTTCGGCGCCAGACAGGTCAGGAACCTGAGACAGCCTTCGTCCAAACGTAGTTGATGCTCCAGTTCGCCAACCGTACGGCCGCCGCCCTCAAAAACCAGGCTGATATAATAACCCTGGCTTAATTTCTGAATTTCATAGGCGAACCGTCTCATTCCCATTCGGTTTTCGCTCACTACCCTGCCGCCACTGTGGTCTATCATATCCCTAGCATTTTTGATGCAACCGTCCAGAGCGGTTTCTTCAAGCTGGGGGTTAAGAATGAATGTACAATCGTAGAGTGGCACTGCTTCACCTCCCTTCGGACTAAAGTTGACCCCGGAGTTAATTCTCCGGAGTAGGGCCGGCGCTGTTATATTTACTTATCGCCAGATCGAGGCCATGGTCTAGAGCCAGCCGTATCGCCTCGACTGACCGTGATACGATATCTTTGACAATTTCTTCTTCCTCGGGCAGAAAACGGCTCAGAACAAAATCCGACACGCTTTCCCGATCGGCGAGAACTTCCTCCGGCAGAGGCCCGGTTCCGACCCGCATTCGAGGAAACCGGTCGCTACCGATTTCATCAATAATGGATATCAGGCCTTTGTGCCCGCCCGCCGATCCCCATTTCCTGATCCGTAAAGCGCCGAGCGGAAGATTGAAATCGTCGCTGATGACAAAGAACTCATCCGGTCCGGCTTCAAAGTCACGCATCGCTTCGCGGGCCGCCAGCCCGGACAGGTTAACATATACATCCGGCTTGACCAGATAAACATCCCCGCGATCAAGCGCCGCTTTTCGGGACTCAAAGAGCGGGGCACTTTCGGTCGAAGCCGTCTTCAATCGACCGGCCAGACAATCGATAATTTCAAAACCAAGGTTGTGCCGGGTAGACCGGTACTGCGGTCCCGGATTCCCCAGTCCGCAAACGATTTTGATCACCGTTATTCCCTGCGCTATTTGATCGCTGGCCGTGCCCCAATTTATCGAAACCCGATCAATTGTCAAGTTGATTCGCCAATCCAAACACGCCATGTTTACCCATTATATCCAAATACCTGCCATAAATTGATTATATACTTCCATATTTGTAAAAAATCCCTTTACATATGAGCCAGCAACGAATACTTTCCCTTGCAATGTTAACTGATCTTCACCGAATTATATTACTAAGACAGATTTCTCCCGTTCTCTCTTACGGCCGGCCGCAATCCGGGCGGTTTATTGATCGACCGCGTCCGGCACGGCGCAACTAACCGATCGCATTAATCCTTAAATGGAGGAGTTCCCGTGATTAACAACCGTACAGAATATGCCATCAGGGCGCTTTGGCAGTTGGCAGAGTCAAAAGATTATTTCTCCACTTCGGAAGCCATCGCCCAGGCACAGGAGATTCCAGGCAAATTTCTCCCGCAAATTCTGTCAGATCTCTCCCGCGCCGGACTGGTTCGTTCTATCAGAGGATACGGTGGGGGAGTGCGCCTATCGTGCCCGCCGGAAAAGATCAGGCTATTGGACATTCTGGAAGCGATCCAAGGAAATATCTTCCTTTACGACTGCCTGAAAGGACCGATCGACTGCATGCACGAACCCGACTGCAAGCTAATGAAGGTCTATAAAAAAGCCCAGGAAGCTCTTAAGGCCGAATTTGGCAAAGTTACGATATCGGATCTGCGGTCAAAGAGAAAGAAAAAATAGCGCCGCCTTACGCGGGGGCAAAATCAAGGAGACCGGCAAAACCAACGGAGAGGCCTTACGTCAATTATTATGCTCCCCTGCGTCTCAAACCGCTTTGAAGATCTCCCAAAATTGCCTTTACCAAAAGTCAATCCCAACATCAACGAGAAATCCGCAAAAATGACGCTATATAGTGATTGTCCACGACGATGCGGGCCAGGTTGAAGGATATCGCGCCATAATGGTTACCGTCTGAATGCATTACGGTTATAAATCCGGCTATTTGAAAGCCGACTTAGGCCGTGCCTTTACCGCGCTATCATATGACAAAAATGATCTCTTAAGCAACGATAGCCAAATCGATTATGGATTTCTGAAATTAATTTAGGGATCAGCTCTTGACACTAACGAAGCCATAAATTATTTTGACGGCGGAACTCAATGAAAGATAATATGTTAGGAAGATGTGGACAACTATGGCATGGTCTCCAATACGATATGCCACAACAAGTTTTTGCTGGCCTAAAATCCACCCAATATGTGGATAAGCATTAACTTGTCACTGCCGTTTGCGTGTAACCTTTTGAATAGCAGTTAATAGTTTGACATATCTTATTAACACTGTTTGTGGAAAACATGGTTAGGGGGAAAGCTTTATGTTGACCACACATGAACCCGGGAAAGTATGGCAGGATTGCTTGGAATATATCTCCCGCCGTATCAAAAAGCAATCTTACGCCACCTGGTTGAGGCATACCTATGGCGCCACCGACGGCAATGGTGGTATTCAAATTACCGTTCCCAATCCCTTTGTAGCCGACTGGATTAAAGAACATTACACCAACATTATCGAAGACGCCATAATACAATCATGCGGAAAGCTGATTCCTTTCCGATTTCATGTTGATGAACAGGATCGGCGGCAAACTGAGCTTGAGTTGGGAAAACTGCATTCTTTCGCGATTGAGCCGGTAAATCCACGGATAGCGGCCCGACCACAACGGGGCATGCTTAATAATCGCTACACCTTCGAAAGTCTCGTGGTGGGCAATTTCAATCAGTTTCCGTATGCCGCCGCCATGGCGGTGGCCGAGGCTCCCGGCAAAACCAACTATAACCCCCTATACATATACGGGGGCGTAGGGCTGGGGAAAACTCACCTTCTTCAGGCCATTGGGAACCACATCGTACAGCACGACCCCTCTAAGAAAGTAATCTACGCGACATCCGAAAAATTCACTTCCGATTTCATCAACTCCATATCAAGCAACACTATATCAGATTTCACGAACATGTACCGTAGCGTAGATGTACTGATGATCGATGACGCCCAGTTTTTTTCCGGCAAGGAATCGACACAGGAGCAATTCTTTCATACTTTTAATGCTCTCTACAATATCGGGAAGCAGATTGTTCTTTCTTCCGACCGAGCGCCAAAGGACGTTAAGGGTATGGAGGAGCGCCTGCTTTCCCGTTTTTTCTGGGGCCTTGTAACGGATATACAACCCCCCGATCTGGAAACCCGAATGGCTATCCTACAACGAAAGGTTGAAAATGAAGATATAGTTATTGGCGAAGATGTAATATCCTATATAGCCGACTCAGTCACCAGCAATATCCGCGAACTCGAGGGATCACTGATTCGCCTTCTGGCGTATGCTTCCCTGCGCGGTGAGGAGATCAACGTTAATATGGCTCGTAATATCCTCTCCGGCACATTTGGGGTTAGGAAACGGCATGTTTCAGTAGAAGTTATCAAAAAGCACGTCGCTGAGGATTTCTCTATCACTGTGGATATGCTGTCGGCCAAGAAAAAAACCCAGAATATCGCCTTAGCCCGCCAGGCAGCCATGTATCTAACCCGCTCAATTACGAAAAGCTCACTTAAGACTATTGGAGATAATTTTGGCGGTCGGGATCATTCAACGGTTATCCATGCTTGCAAGCTGATTGAGGGGATGATAGAAAAAGATGCTGATTTCCACCAAAGACTCCAAGCGATATCTCAAAAGATCTCCAGTTCTTGTTGATAGGGTTTTGATAAGCGGTATAAAAAGATATTGGCAAAGATGAAGAACGCTCATTATGTGTATTCCGACTCCAGGGAAAACAGATATTGACAACGATTTTAACAATAAGGTATCTTTTTTGTTTGAAGCAATATCACACAGGATATAAGGTTGACCGATGAGAGAAGCGGTAGCCAACATATCAACAGGTCTTATTACTAATATACTTTTTATTTAAAAAAGAGGTAATAAGAAAACATAATGCGAAAAACCTGCCTTACAGGAGTATTCAATGAAGTTCTCACTCCCCAAATCCAGATTAACACACTATCTTCAGGCTATCCTGACGGTAATACCAAGTAAGTCTACTCTTCCCATTTTATCAAATATTCTAATAGAGTGTCTTGACAAGAAAATAAAGATATCGGCCACTGATCTGGATGTTACGGTGACCGCTACTTGTGAAGCTGAAGTTACCAGGAAGGGATCAGCTGTGATCCCTGGGCGGATACTCTTCGATATCATAAAAGAACTGCCGGAAACCGACATCGCTTTCGAAGGAACAGCAAATCGGATTGAGTTGAAAACGACTAACGGAATCTACAAGATCGGCGGTGTATCCGCCGAGGAGTTCCCCGAATTGCCGGTTATAAACATTAAAAAGCAGTTGGCGGTGAAAACCGAATCGATAGTGGAAATGATAAGGCGATCGACCTTTGCCTGCTCGCACGATGAAACCAGACCGGCTTTGAATGGGGTCCTCTGGCAGACGAGAGGTGAACGAATGGTGATGGTGGCCACCGATGGTCACCGATTGTCGCGAGCAGCGGTGGATAACAATAAGCTTAAGGGCCTTAATGAGGATATAATAATACCGCCGAAGGTGCTGGATATAGTATCAAAGTTCATCGGTGACAATACCGATACTATCGGGGTTATTTTTGAGGAAAATCGGATTATCTTCAACCTTGAAGATCTGGTTATCAGCGGACGCCTTATTGAAGGTCCATATCCAAACTATGAAACGGTTATACCTGCCAGTTCTGATAAGAAGATGATTATCTCACGTGATGATCTATCCTCATCGGTTCGACGAGTGTCAATTCTTTCAAATTCCCTAACTCATCAGGTTAAGTTTACTATCAAGAATAATAACCTTGTGCTGTCTACAACAAATGCCGACGTCGGTGGCGAGGCAAGGGAAACGCTTCCGTGCGAGTACAATGGTGAGGCAATTGAGATAGGATACAACGCCGGCTATGTCCACGATATTCTAAGCAAGATGGAAAGCGATGAAGTCGTCTTCGAGCTTTCCAGTCCGGTTGCGGCCGGTATTGTCTATTCATCGGATACACCAAAGGACGATTTTCTTTGCCTTGTCATGCCGCTTCGCCTGACGGAATAGATCAGCGCCAAAAAGGAAGTCATAGTAACAAGTGTCTGGAATCTGCAAGGGTTTTCTTATTACAACGAGAATGTATGGATTGTATCGAGCCAACTGCCATTTCGTACATGGTGCGGTAGGATAACCAAATAATCAACCCCGGAGGAAACAATGTTCGCTAAAAATATACGCGAGATAGAAAAAAAACAGGTTACCGATAACGGAATAAAAAGCGTCTTCAAGCAGGTTCCGATCGGTCCGGAACAGGGATGGAAAGACTATATCCTTCGCGTCTTTACGGTTCAACCTGGAGGTCATACGCCCAAACACCGTCACGGATGGGAACATATCAATTACGTCATCTGCGGCAAAGGGACGCTTGAGGTGGAAGGGGAAAAACAGGAGATTGAAACCGGGCATTTTGCCGTCGTGCCGCCCGGCGTTGAGCACCAGTATTGCAACTCAGGCAACGAGGATTTTGTTGTGATATGTATTGTTCCGTCGCGCGGCGACTGTTGAGGTGTAAGTTGTAAGGAGGAATTATGTTTCTTGTTTTGCTGGCGGCGACCCTTGTGACCGCAATAATTGTATCTACGATCGTTATTATCTTATTCCGCAAACCCACGCTGTCCATTTTTATACGGATCATCGGGGAAGATATCGCCGCGGCATGGCATAAGTTTTTGATTTTTGCCCTTTTTGTAGTTGGCGTTTCATCGGGCGTGCAACTCTGGAAGTTGGAAAGATTTATTATGGCCACCGGGCCGGACGAGAAAATACCAATCCTTGATACCGACCGTTGGACCTTTGAGATATTCAGGACAATTATATCCACTCTTGGCGGTCTGGCCTGGGCGCTTTTGTTATTCTTCATAGTTGCCCTGATCGCTTTTGCTATTGTTAAACGACGTCAGCCGAAAGTTGCCGAGGTTTCCAAGCCGGTCGCCAGCGAAACCGCCGAGAATTAGCCGCCGAATTTTTATCATTAGAAAAGGAAAGTTCCACCTCAGGGGGGTCAGGTTGCTGATATGAGCATTAGTGAGATTACGGCGTCGGGCTTTGCTTCGGTTGTTTGGTTTCACCCGGCAATCGACAGGACCTTTGGCGATGATGTTTTATGATTTTACTTTTAATATAAGCAGAAGTTTAAAGGGATATGTAATCGCCTTTCGGGGCTACAATTCATAATATATCACATAGGGCTCAAAAATTCCCATAACAGGCCGATAATATGAGGGTATGGATCAGCAAATACCCGTACAGCCTGGATTCGATGTCGACAATTATATTGCGCGGCAGGATGTCGCGCCACCTAGACCGGGCAAGAAAAAGAAAAAAGGCAAATCGGTCTTCCAAGAATATGCCGAGACGATAATTATCGCCTTGTTGGTGGCGGTCGTTCTGAGGGTTTTTGTCGTTTCCGCCTATCGCGTTTCGTCCGGCTCGATGGAAGATGCCCTGCTTGAAGGCGATTATATCTTCGTCAATAAACTTGCCTACGAATTTACGCCGCCTAAGCTGGGTGATATTATAGTTTTCGAAAATCCGTATGATCCGGGGCGGGATTATATCAAGCGCATTGTTGCTGTCGATGGTCAGACGGTTGAGCTTTGGGACAAGGTGCTGTACGTTGATGGGCATGTGGCGTCAATTCCAGAACATTCAAAGAATATCGACGAGAATATCCTGCAGGGGACCCTATCGCCGCGGGATAATTTCGGGCCGTTAGTCGTACCGGCGGGACAGTGTTTTGTCCTGGGAGACAACCGCGACGATAGCCGCGACAGCCGGTTCTGGGGCTGTGTTGATAAAAACAATATCAAGGGCAGGGCGATTTTTATATATTTCTCTTATGAACCCGACGCCGAATCGCCCGAATGGAAAGCGCCATATATTTTTGAATTCTTCCAGATTCTCTGGTATAATCTCACAACTTTCCCAAATCGGCTCAGAATCGAGCGGATCCTCGGAACCCTCTGAGAATATCTTCCAAGCCTGCTACGGGCCGCTGGCGGTATATCTTCATTTTCCTTTTTATGCCGGGTTGCGCCGTTACCGTGATTTCCGCAATGAAAAGTATGACAGGAAGACGGTGGAACGGTTCGCCCGGGCGGTGGAATACGAAACCGAACTAATATTATCCTCTTTCGGTCGTGAGCCGCTCGATATCGCTTCGATATATATCGGGGGCGGGGCGCCATCGTCGGCAGATATCGATATGCTGGAAAGGTGGCTGGACAGCGTCCACGGTTACGGTCGGTTTCTGCCCGGATATGAGTTTACTATTGAGGCCGATCCGGAAAGGTTGACCGATGAATTCGCCCGGCGGACGTTTAAACTTGGTATAAACCGGATCGTCATCGGTGTCCAGTCGTTTCATATGTCCTTCATTCGCAGACTCGCCCGTCGGCAGCAAACCAAAGATATCTATCGAGCTTTTTACAATGCCCGCATGGCCGGGTATGAAAACATCGCCGCCGATTTGCTTTACGCCCTACCGAACCAGAAAATTAAACATGTCAAAACCGATATCGAACGGCTGACGGCCCTGGAACCGACCCACATTTGGTTTTATCGGCGGATGATTGAAGATAGTATGCCGCTGAAGGATGATACCAGGACCGGCGAAATCACCCTCCCCGGCAGGGACGATGCCGCCGCCATGTACCGAATCGGTTCGCATATGCTGATTGATCGGGGATATAAGCGTTACGAAGTTTCCAATTTTGCCCGTGACGGTTGGCGCAGCCGCCACAACTATGCCTGCTGGCGGCGCACGCCGTACATTGGGCTTGGCCCGACAGCGCACGGTTTTGTCAACAATTTCCGATATGGCAATATATCCGATATCGAAAACTATATCGAAGCGGTTGAAACGGGAATTATGCCGTTCGCGTTTGTCGACGAATTGACCGAAGAACAGCGGCTGATCGAAACCGTTGTGCTTTCGCTTCGCACAGCCGATGGTATAGATAAAGAGCAGCTTATGCTCCGCTTCGGAGAGAAGGCGTTGTGGCTTCTTGAAGGGAAAGTGGCGGAGCGACTGATTGATTCCGGGCATCTCCTCAACGAGTCAGGCTTTTTGCGCCTGACCGATGCCGGATTTTTGATAGCCGACGAGATTATCGCCAATCTGGTGGGATAGAAAGAATTGCGCATTTTTATATAAAGCTAAATTTACTTCCCAGGTAAAATAGCGGAAAGAAACGCCCGGCTTACGCCTTTGGCGGCGGCCCCTGATGCTTCCTCGGTGACATCTTCACCTTTAGCCAAACGCCGGTATAAAGCGACGGCGTTTTGCAGATGCTGAATCTCTTCATCCGTTTCGGATTGCTCTGATAGTCTGATGGTCAACCGATCCAGCAGGTCCGTCTTTCCCGAAGCGGCCCAATGCGTCACCGCGATGAAAAATTCATTTACGAGTACCCATCCGATTGGCGCTTTATCATCCAACTTGTATGCGGCATATTCTTTTGATGCCCGGGCGAATAATATCATTGCTTCGTTCCATTCGCCGGCGCGTCGGCGGAGAAGACCAAGATTAAAAAGCGCAAGGCCGTTAAACCATTCTTCATCAATTTTGGATTCTTTCGACAGCAGGGCGCGGGCATCTTTTTCAACAGTCTCATCATCCCCGGAGTAGTTGGCCGCCCAGCATCTCAGACCCAGCGCGCCATAACGCCAGTATGAATCAGGCGGCGATAGTTCAATACATTTTGTCGCCAGATCAACCGCTTCTTGATAATCGCCCTTATCAAAAGCGGCGTACCCTTTCATATAGATATCTTTTGCGTCGGATTTCGTCATTTTTATCACGTTAGTTTTCGCAGGCGCGGAAACCGCGCCGCTATATTACTATCCTTGTTATTCATAATCATTAAGATTTTTTACTTTAATTTTATATTCTTGTGCCACCGCTGCCAAATCGTTATCGGCTGTAATTAGATA
>CAZSYD010000018.1:0-39868 GCA_964611355.1 uncultured Ignavibacteriales bacterium
GATAGTTGTATCTATTAATTATACAAGACGGAATTGGTCTTATTTTGAATTAAATAACGTAGTACGTTTTCTTGTTTCGCCAATATAAAACTTACGGCAAGTATTCCTTACGGGCAGCAGGGCGTCGGGCCAATGGAGAAAACGTAATTATTGATACGGACTACATCGCCGACATTGATGCTGCCGTCGCAATTGGCATCGCCGGCTTCGGCCGGGTCGGGCGGCGGGCCGCTTTTGAAGATATAATTGATAATATGGACCGTGTCGCCAATGTTTATATTTCCGTCGCCGTTTTATTACTGTCGGATGTGATTGATTACCGGATGGGGTAAAAGTAGAGATATGTCGGTAATTATAACCAACTAGTAGTGGTTTGCAGATCGACGGGCGTTTCGCTTTCGTGGTTCCCCGGGGATATCCGGATATGGGGCATTTCTAATACCGCGTGGGTTTAACTGCAAGGTTTGCTGCCGGGTCATTGTGGTATGGTAAAATCCATCCTTCTCCATCGGGACAAGCCTGCCAAAGAGTTTTTTTGCGTATTCGTAATCATCCGGGTCACGGAGATCCATGACAATCTCAATTTCCTTATGCCTGATTTTCTCCCATTGCTCGCCTCCTCTCTCGCTGATTTCATCCATTGTCATCGACTCGGTGCGATGAAACTTGTATTCGCCCTTGGAACGGAACCATGTCTGGCCATCGACATAAATCGTCTGAGCGTCATATTTCGTCAACGGCGCCCATTCCATTATCTCCTTTCTTTTCTGATCTGTCACAGAACCGATTTTCATGATTTTGACCGAATCGTTATAATTTGTACTATCAGCGGGCTGGAACAGGAGTTCACCTCTGAAACGTATCAATGGTTCGCCATCAACAAAGATTAATTGCCCGGGATATCGAGTAAGCGGTTTTCGTTCCAGTATTTGTTTTTTCTGCAAGTCAGTGGGCGTGTGAGTCTTACCGCCCTCTACCGTATCAACATAGCCGCGTTCCGTCGTATAGACGACAGGCTTCCCATAGCCGGGTAAAAGGCTATCGGGTATCCCCACATCCGGCGGACGTGGTGACGGTGGCTTTGGTTTTCCTCGAAACACCTTAACGGTATCACCTGTTGTAACGAAATAAAGATAAGTCCTACCAACAAAATCGCTTTTTCGGTGAACCTCAATAATAATACCGGAGGTATCATCCGGCGAAATAATTACAGCCAATTTATGGTCTATAGTGTCGCCATAATTCACGGGTATCCCCCAGGACTTCTTGCCTTCGTATTTAAGCCTTCCAATTGTAGATACTGTAATGTTCAGACTATCCCATTGCCAATATGATTTAATTCTAAATGTTAAATCTACCAACCCAGTATTTATCGGCCCCTGAGGAGTATTTATCGATAGACCAATGAGCCCAACATCCCTTGATATCTGTCCAAAACAAGGTTTTGCCAAAACCAAAGTAACAAGAGAATAACCTACCAACAGTTTTCTGATTGTACTCATGATTGCCTCCTTCGATATACTACAATAAACTTTTGTTTTATTTATACCTATGGCACTCCATCTTTGACCTTTTTCTCGGAATACGCCGGTCTGGTAATTGAGGGGTTGAAGAGAACCGGCAATGTCGACATTAAATAAAACATCTTACAAGAAAATGTCAAGCGATATCTCTATTTTATGACGAAATAATTGTCAATTCGTGCACTGACAGTTTCCGTCACCGTTTTACTTATGTCGGATGTGATTGACTACAGGACATTTCCAGTTTCCCCTTGACTTCTACGACCTCAATTCAATTATTCCCCCATAACTTGACTTAGGCAATTCGGTTTTTATGCCCGCTGTTGAAGTAAAAGATTTAGCCAAACGGTTCGGTGCTGCATCAACCGCGTATTTTACGGCTGATCAGCCTCCGGTCAAATGTCCGTTCAAACACCAGACTCTTGACGGAGAGGCCTGATCGGTGAACTGGGGCGCGCTTCTGATAACGCTGGCTTTTGCCGGTATATTGACAAGCACGATCTGTTTTTTATTGGCCGCACTGGGGTATTCCCGGTTTTTCTCCCTGGCGCGCAGGAGCTACGCTTGCTTTGCGGCTTTTGTCAGCCTGGCCTGTCTGCTTCTGTTTTACCTCTTCATCACCGGCGATTATTCCTATAAATATGTCTTTGACCATTCCTCGTCCGACCTGCCTTTATTTTATCTGATTTCGGCATTCTGGGTCGGGCAGGAAGGTACCTATCTCCTCTGGTTGTTTTTTCTGACCCTGATGGGGTATTTCATCATTAACCGGGGTCGGGAATATACCAGCCATGCGATGTTTTTTTACGGACTGATCAATCTTTTTTTCTGCACGATCCTGCTGGCGCTTTCGCCGTTTGAAAAACTGCCTGTGCCGCAGGCGGAGGGAGCCGGTCTTAATCCATTGTTGCAGGACCCCTGGATGGTCGTCCACCCGCCTGTAATATTTTTAGGTTATGCGGCGGTTGCCATACCCTGCGTCATCGCCATGGCGGCTCTGGCAAGAAACAAGTATGACAACTGGTCAAAAATATCATTCGGCCCGGTTGTGTTCGCAGCGCTGGCATTGGGGGCCGGGAATATCATGGGAGCGTTCTGGGCTTACAAGACGCTCGGGTGGGGCGGTTATTGGTCCTGGGACCCGGTTGAAAATTCGTCCCTTATCCCGTGGCTGACTTCGCTGGCGTTGATTCACGGCCTTCTCATTGAACGGCGCAGCAGCAGTCTCAGGAGGACCAATCTTTTTTTGGCGTTGTTCACCTTTTTGCTTGTTATCTACGGAACTTTCCTGACACGCTCAGGCGTCCTGGTCAAATTTTCGGTACACAGCTTTGTTGATCTGGGAATCAACGTTTATCTGGTTGGCTTCATGATCGGGTTTGCGCTTCTGTCGCTGGTTCTCTATGTTCTTCGCATCGGCAGAATCAAAGTTCCCTCGGCAAATCTCGACGTTACCTCTCAGGAATTCTCGCTTGTTGTTTCGGTGTGGCTGTTGCTTTTAATTGCGGTGGTGGTTCTGACCGGAACGTCGTGGCCGCTTATCACCGCGTTTTTTGGCAGTCAGGGCGCAGCCGATAGGGATATGTACACCCGGCTGATTTTCCCCCTTGCGATAGTCATCTGTCTTTTCCTCGGCTTTTCGCCGTTTATGCTCTGGAGGGGAGGCGAGTCGGGACGGCTGATAAAGAAAGCGGTTATACCAATTATAGCGGCTTTGGCGATTACAATAGTCTCCGTATTAATGGGAGTAAAGTCCTTTTCCTACTTGCTTTTTATTTTCTCGGCCGCTTTCGCGTTTTTCTCTAACATACTGACGCTTGCGAGATACCTCCCCGATAGAATAAAACTGTCCGGACCCCAGGTAGCACATCTCGGATTGGCCATGATGCTTATCGGCATACTCGTTTCTTCGGCCTATTCCACCAGTCGTATGTTGGTGATCGATCATGGCCGTGCCGGTTGGGCGTACGGTTTTGAGATTACCTATAAGGGAATGACCGGTGAAATTACCACGCCGGATAATGAGATTCTCCTTGATATCAAAGACGGCAACGGCGGGTACGAAGCCCGGCCGAAAATGTTCCGGTCTCGCCGAATGGGAGGTTTCATGAAGAAACCGTATATTAAGCGGTATTTGTTTTATGACATCTACCTGGCCCCGGAGCAGTTTATTGACCTTTCGCCGGAGAACGGGGTGAAAATCGTGCGCGGCGATACTATCCGGCTTGGCGAATTTCATATAACTTTTACGGGTTTCGATCAGGCTGAGCATGATTTGAATTCATCGATGAAGTTCGCCGCGGTATTGGAAGTGACTAACGGCGCCGGCCGCACGGAAACAATAACGCCGGCCCTTGTCTTTGAGCCGGGTAAGAATTTCATTCATTTCGACGTTCCGATAATGAGCGGTTACGATTCGTTTCAGGTTCGGTTGGAGAGGGTTTTTGCCGATGAGGGGGCTATCATGTTGTCAGTTGAGGGATTAACGCCAAAGTTGCCGACTGACCAGCTTGTTCTGGAAATCTCCAAAAAACCGGCCATGAATCTGCTCTGGGGGGGTGCGATTGTGCTCCTTTTGGGCGGTTTTCTCTCATTTCGTAACAGGTGGAAAATAAGCCGCACGGGGCCATAGCCGGTAATAAGCCAATTTATATTTACACAAATCAGGAAATAGTCTCGTCTACAGAGGCAGAAAGAGCAAAAAAAACCATATTTTTGCTTGCCCAAAAGGGCGAAACTATTTATTATTTGTTTTCGTGTTGCGATGACATTGGGAGGATTAGATAAATGAGAAGAGTTGTTTCGGTTTTGGTTATTATCGGTCTTTTGGCGGTGTTTGGATACAGCGGGTGTGATAAAAACGATGAAAATACCATTAATTCCCTGCCCAAGCACCATAATGTTTTTCCGGTGTTCCATCTTAAGACCGACAACGGTTATCGGACCTATGGCGTCGATTCCGTTCTGCTTACGGCCGATCCGGATATCGGCTGGCTGGATTCGGTCTTTACCGATGTCAATGGATGTATCGCCACTATGGCCGCAGGGACGTACATCACCGATATCGACACCACGATTGAAATAGACCCCAACACACAGCTTCCCGACACGACTATCGACACTACTTCCGTTGTCCTTGGTTTTACGCCTTCGCAGGAATATGCTTTCGCCTTCGAAAGGGAAAATGAATTTACCTGGGTTGATTCGTTTAAGGCCGTGTACGCGGTGACGATTGATTCCACATGGATGCTTATCTCTGCCGAAACGCTGGAAGTATCCGTAGTTCGTGATACCGCCAGGGCGCTTAAAACCGTGCTCGATTCGGTAGCCGTTATAGACGATCCGGACGATACTATTGGCAATCAGCCCGATTCGATCTACGATCTGGAACTCCTGTATGGTTACTGGTTTGACACTGCCTTCACGGTTGTTAACCCTGATGATACTATAGATTTCCCTCCCGATTCAACGGTTGTTGACACGCAACTCTGGGGATTCTGGAATCGAATAGATTCCTTTTTCCTGGCGACCGATTCATCGGAATGGTGCGATATTGCCATAGATACAATCATTGAAGGTACCGAAACCACGTACGTGGAGCAGATTGAAATCGTCATAGATACCATGAGGGCGGATCTTAACGGTTATGTTACCTACATCATCGATACGATCTACCATTACGCCGACTGCCCCGATTATCCTGATATTCAGGATGCCATATACAACTCTTGCGCATGGAATGACTACGATACTACCATTCACGCCGTTTTCCCCGATACTGCCAAAAGCCTGATCTTTGACGACAGCGTTCTGGTTATCAATCATGTAACAAATGATACCAGCCGGGCCTCTCTATACCTTGATGACGGCCGTGGTACTTTAATTCCTTTAGATAGCCTGCAGCTTCAATTGACGATGCCGCCGGAGGAAGTCTATCCGTTCTATGATATGTATATCAAAGACGAGTAATCCGGGCTATCCCATCGTTCCTTGATAAAGCTTGCCAAAACCCCGCGAATTCAGCGGGGTTTTTTTATTGACAAATAGTTTATCGCATTTTATGCTATACGAAGATACATTTCGGTCCCAGAGCGGTTAATAGGGAAGACGGTGAAAATCCGTCGCAGCCCCGCTACTGTGAGCGGCTACGAAAGGATCGGCAACCACTCTTTCGGGTCAACCGAAAGGGGAAGGGATCCCGGTAGGTTTGATGCCGCAAGCCAGGAGACCTGCCGAAACGGAAACCTGTAATTCGACAGCCCTCGAGGGAGGGAAGGTTGAACCGATCCCGACCCGTCAACATGGCTGCCGGGATTTTTTTGTTATATTTTCCCGGCAGAGCAGGAGTTTGGTTTGTCCCTGCTGCAATATTGTGCCTGCTTCTGGCCGTTATTTTCCACTGTCCCGCGGCGGCTCAGTCTTCCGCAAAAATCGACGGATATGTTTATGATGACGTTGACGGCCATCCCCTTCCTCAAGCTGCAGTTGAAATTTCAGGCGCCAACTACTTTGTGCTAACCGATCAGCTCGGCTATTTCTATTTCGAAAACCTGCCTGATGGCCGGTACATCATTCATGTCAGAGCGGAAGGATACCGGCCCCGGATAATTGAAAATATAGATGTCCTGACCGAGATAACCTCCCGGGTGAGCGTACGGATGGCGCGCAAAATCTATCGCCTCAGCGACACTCGCGTGTACGGGCAATATCTCCCGGCTGTCGCCGGCGATTTGAAAATCATCAATAGAAAAGAAATCCGGGAACTTGGCGTCAATACTGTGGCCGAAGTTCTGGAGCAGGTTGAAGGAGTATATGTCCAGGAGACCGGCCCGGCGGGAGGTCGGGTGGAGGTCAGCATCCGGGGATGCGATCCGAAGCATGTTCTGGTGCTTTTTGACGGTCAGCGGATTAACGCGGCGGGGAACGGTACGGCCGACCTGGGAACCGTTCCGCTGGAGATGGTGGAAAAGGTCGAAATTTATCGGGGCGGGCAATCCGCTCGTTTCGGTCCCGATGCGCTTGGAGGCGTGGTAAATATCATTTCATACACTACGGGACGCGACGATATTTCAAAAATCACGTCAAAAAAATACTGGGGAAAATGGAAAACGGATCTGTATGATCTTACGCTGATCAATCCGGTTCCGTTCGACGGGATGACCGGCAAACTGGCTTACAGCCATCGTGGAACTTCCGGTGACTTTCATTATGATTACCGGGTTACTCCCCGCGCCAATGTTACCCGTCAATATTCCGGTGCCCGGCAAAATGCCGCATCCCGCTCCGATAACTATTTCTGGTCCCTTTCACGCAATTTCGGCGGGACGACTTTTTTGAATTTATCCGGTCAGGTTTATCGGTCGGAGAACGGCTTGCCCGGCAGCGTTTCCAGTCCGGATTCGACCGCCTGGAAAAAAGACGACCGCACGCTTGTTAGCGCTCGTATCAGGCACAGCGGGTCTGACGACTATGGTCTTGAACTGGAAATGGGATTTTCCCGGTTCATGCAGTATTTCAACAATATGGATCATCCCCGGGAGCCGCAGCGATACGATATCCGCTATACCAATGATATTTCTAATCTGCAGGCGACAGGCAACCGGAATCTCTGGCGCGGCAATGAACTGCGTGGCGGAATTGCCGCCCGGCGCGATATCCTGTATCACGACGATTATCACCGGACTAATATGAGCATGGACCGCACCGTTAGGGACAATATCGGTATTTTCATCAGCAATCATCAATCCGTCGAGTTGACCGCGTGGCCGATTTTTGATGTCGCCAACTTTGATATTTCGGCAAGATGGGACAACACCAATACCAAAAAGGATTCGACCTCGTGGCAGGATAGGGACGAATCGAACCGGATTGAAAACTTTTCGCCCGGGGTCGGCGCCTCGCTGTCACGGGAAGGCAAAATAGGGCTGGTAATTCGCGGAAGTTACGGCCTCTCCTGCCGACTCCCATCGATTAATTCACTTTTCTGGAAAGGGGACACGCGCAGTCTGGGCAATCCGGGTCTTAAACCGGAAAGGTCGGAACATTCCGATATCGGGTGCGAAATCAATCTTGATTGGTGGGCAAAAATATCAGGCGGAATCACTTATTTTCATTCTTACATCCGGGATTTAATCGAATGGCAGCCCGGTTATCAGGGCGTTTGGCAACCGGTCAATCTGGCCGGCGCACGCATTACCGGCCACGAAGATTTCGTGCGGATACTAATGTTTGATGATTGTCTGCGTCTTGATTATCAAAACACGATAACCGTCGCCAGAAACAGGAAACCGGGGCATAACAGCTTCAACAAATACCTGACTTACCGGCCTCATTATATCACGCGATTGGGCGCGTCACTGCGTATCTGGAAACTCAAAGGCTCCTATTCGGTACGGCTTGTTGACATCCGTTACAATCGCGAAGCAAATACCAAGTGGTACGACGCTTATGGTGTTGACGATATGAACCTGGGATTTGAAACCGGCATTTCGAAGTTCAGGTTTGAAACAACATATCGAGTCAGGAATCTGCACGGAGAGCATTATGTCCTGATCGGGCATTACCCGATGCCGGGCAGGGAATGGGGGATAGATGTTTCTCTCTCGTATCGAATGGAGTAATCGTGTTCCGGTTTGAATATTCAATAAATAAATGGAGGTTCGACGATGTTTGGAAGAGTTATCGCGGGAATTATGGCTGTCCTGTTAATTCCGGCGATTGTTACGGCTGCCGACCCGACAGCCTGGGTGATTAACACCACGGCCGAAACCTTGTCAAAGATCGACCTTAACTCGCAGGTAGTCACCAACGATGTCCTTACTCTTGGATCGGATATCGATTGTTACCCGAACCAGATAGCTGTCCGTGATACCCTGGCTTATGTTCTCAATTCCGGCACCGATGAAATACAGATAATCGATATCAACAACGAGACGACCGTCGGCTGGATCAACTTTGATCCCGGCAGCAATCCGTACTGGATGGCTTTTCTCAATAATCAGTATCTCTATGTAACTCTGCTGACCGACAACAGCCTGGCCAAGGTTGATTTGAGCACTAATCAGATTGTCAAAATTACCGAGGTGGGTAAATCGCCGGAGGGAGTCATCATATATAATTACAAGGCTTATATTGCTATTACTGCCTACGATTTCGTTACCTGGACCTGGGGTCAGGGTGAGGTGGTTGTCTATGATACCGAAACCGATGAAGTCGTTGACGTGGAGATTTTAACTTCGACTAATCCGCAGTTTCTTGATATTGACCGCGAGGGAATAATCCACTTGGTTTGTACCGGCAATTACTGGGATGTGCCCGGAGTTATCTTTTTAATAGATCCTGCCATCAACGCCGCTTTTGATATTGTCGAGGTCGGCGGCACGCCCGGCCATATCTCTATTGCCCCTAATGACATCGCCTGGCTGGCGGCGGGCGGATGGGTTGCCGACGGCGAAGTTTATATGTACAATGCCGTCACCCATGAAATCTACCACGACGCGGCCGACCCGCTTCTTGTCGATTCAGGGGCCGCCTCGGTGGCCGTTTACCAGGATTCGACCGCCTTTGTGTTGACTTTTAACGATATAGTTTCCCGCCACGACGGTTCGGGGGCGGAGATTAACGCTTATAGCCTGGGCGACGGCCCGGTCAATCTTGATTTTAGCTATATCCCCGGCGACGCCAACGGCGACTGGAACGTCAATCTGGGCGACGCCGTTTACCTGTTCAACCATATTTTCCATTCCGGCCCGAAACCGGTATTTCCGGCCTGGCGAGCTGATGCCAACGCCGACGGCAATATCAATATCGGTGATGCAGTTTACCTGGTAAATCATATTTTTAATAATGGCGACAGGCCGAAACTCGGGATGGCGTGGCTCAGGTAAGGCCGGGGCTTAGCCGCCTCGCGTCATGCACGGTTTATATTCTATGACGCCTTTGGTTGCCGCCCCGGCCGGTTCGGTCGGAGTTATTCTTTTATAGATGCAAAAAATAATTTGTCGTTGCTGTCCTGAGTGTATAATATGCGTAATGCGGAATTTTCTGGCGATATCAATTCCGGCGTTGCTTCTCATGACGTCGCTATTGGCGGCCCAAGATGATAAAATCCCCGGTTTTTCGCCCTACATGGGCTTGTCGGTACCTTATCCGGAAACAATCCCCGAATTGACCGTCGAACCTCCCGGGGACCGGCGAATAACCAACGGTTTCCGCACTGCCCGTATCGTCGTTGATGCACAAGGAAAGGTACGCGATTTGGTTTTCTCGGAGGATTCCGCCTACTGGTTTGAACCTCTCGTAAATAAACGGGAAGAAATACGGTTTGGTTTCTCGGAAGGCAGAAAACTTAAAGATACGTTAAAAGTGCCGGTGCAGTTGGAATATTACGGTCCGGCTCAAAACAAATCGGTCAGGCTTCATTTCCCCGTATCACAGGATATAGTCTCCAACAAACCGTTATTGGAGGAGTTTTTCGATATCAATAATATCAAACCTCCGGCGGTGATCGACCTGCCGCCGGTAAACTGCAAGGTTGACCGTGCGAAAAGGGAGCCGGATTATCTTACCATAACGGCCCTGGTTTCTCTTGATGAAAACGGAGAACTGCTTGACCTTGCTTATCCCATTCCGGGCCAGGATCAGATGACTCACCGGATACATGTTGCTTTGATAAACGCCGAATTCGAACCGGCCCGAATCAATGGTCAACCGTTTGCCTGTAATTTCCTTCTGACTTTCCGGATATTCGATAACATCGGATACCCCTTTTCGCCTTTCCAGCCGCATGATTCTATGCGAACGCCGGTGGTTACGGAAAAATATTTCATGACGCGGTATTTCAATCACCGGGATATATCCGTGCCGGCGTTACCGAGGAGATTCGCTTCGGGAACGATACTGTCCCCGGAATATGGCCGCCGAGTCCACGGATGGCTGGTAGCTGAGATCGGAATAAATACCGAGGGAAGAGTTAGTTTTGTCTCAGTGCATCATCGGAAAACCAAACGAGCCAGCGCCGCTCGAGAGGTTCTGATGACGACAACATGGTATCCCGCGGCAGACTGGCGCGGTAAGGCCAAATTATTCTCAGGCAATGTCCGGTTGGAGTTTAACCGTACCCGAAATGTCGTATATATCCCCGAATGGATCGAAAAATGACGCAAAAATTGCGACTTGTAAGGCCATGATTTATGGCTACTTACGAGCAGAATAGGCAACTCGTCTGTTTTTACGGATTAATCCTTGGAGGTAATCATCGATTTCGGCGCAAGCGTCGTAACATACTGTCGATTAATATATTGCGGGCGGAAAGGAAATTCTTCGACGGCATGTTTTTTGTTGCTCTTCGTCGGCAAATAATATATCCGGATTTTGCCTGGAAGAAAAAGCAGCGCATATCTGTATAAATGATAGATGATGAAGATTCAGCAGTATGTAAATATGACCTCGGCCCTGATCGTGTTTGTGGGTGGAATGGTGATAGTCTTTTTCTATCCCGGTCATCTGGAGCGTCATTACCGGGTTCTTATCGGAGTGTTTGTATCGTTCTATTTTTTGATTCGTGTGGGGCAGACTGTGATTGCCGTTCGGAAGAGCCGCCGGAGTAAAAAGGACGGTTTTAAATACTTGATTGATAAGAACGAAGAGAAGATGGATGAACCAAAAATCCCTTGACTTCAAAAGGTTTTTTTGTATTATGCGCCTTATTGATTTTGAATATATTCGAAAGGTTTTGGCTGGTAACATGATTGAATTTCGTTCCATAGCACGGTCCCTGGGATTGGCCCTGCTTGCCGTTATGGCTGTTTCACTGCCGGCTTCCGCATATGATTTCAAGCCGGAGATTGTCGATGCCTTGAACCGTAAAGACACCGCCCAGGTTCTGGCCTTGATCGACTCGGAGTTGAAACTCGATCCCAATTACGCTCCGCTTTACTTATTGAAAGGTCAGATATTTTTCGCGCGGAATCAAACCGACGAAGCTCTGGAACAGTTCGAACTGGCCCTGAAAAAGAAATCAAAGTTGTATGAGGCGCTCTATTATAAAGGCCTGGTCATGCTCGAGAAGGACAATCTGAAAGAGGCCGAAAAGGCGTTCAACAAAGGCGTGAAAAAAGCCAAAATCGATAAAGCGCTTTTCCATAACGGTAAAGGTCTTCTTCACCTCAAGATGGAACAATACGACCAGGCCGATGTGGAATTTCGCAAGGCAACTCAGGTTGGTCCGGACCGGGCTGAATTTCACGCCAACCTTGGCGACGCCAACTATTTTTCGGAAGTTTACGCCCTGGCGATCAGCGAATACAATAAAGTAATCGAGATGGATACAACCAATCTCGATATATACTTCAGGCTTGCGCGCGCCTATGTGGCCCAGGGTCAGTACAACGAGGCTCTGAGTCAGCTAAGTATTGTGCTGACCCGCGACAGTGCCTATGGGCAGGCATGGAAAGAAGCCGGAAGACTTTATACCATGGCCGGTCTTTCCGCCAAAGATAAAGAAGTCAAAGAACAACGATTCAAAGAAGCGATCGGCTCGTATAGAAAGTATCTGGAACTGACCAGCGATTCCACCGATGGCGAAACATTTTTCAATCTGGGGCGGTCTTACTTCAACCTGAGTGGCTTTGCACAGGCTGATTCCGCCTTTGGATATGTTCTTTCGCTGGGGGATGTTCCCAAGAATATCTATCTGTATCTCGGACGGGGTTATATCGGTGAGGAGAGATATCAGGAAGGGATCGAATTCTTTAAGAAGCATCTTGACTGGTTGAAAGAGACGGATCCCGATTGGGAAGCCGGTCAGTGCGATGCCGATATCTTCCGCCGTATCGGAGACGGCTACAAGGCGATTGAGGACTTTGCAGGCGCTGCCGAAAACTATGTCCGGGCGGTCGAACTTGATTCGACCAACGGACGCTGCGCAGTGGAAGCTGCGCTTGCCTATCACCAGTTGAAAAATTTCCCGGATGCGTTGAAGTATTACCGGAAGCGAATCGAAATCGGCCCGGATTCGTGGAATATCTATCTTAACGCAGCGTATTGCACGCTCAAAATGGAAGATTTCGAGCAATCGGTTGAGTATTTGCAGAAAGTAGTTGAGCTTGATTCGACCAATGAGAAAGCGCATGTGCTTCTGTCGAATACTTATTTATATCAGTTGCATGATTGCGGAAACGCGGTTACGTGGACAAAGAGATGGCTTGAACTGGATACCACCAACTGCGACGCCTATCAGAGCATGGGCTTCGCATACTTCGGCGGCACCTGTCCGGCTGATTATCCGAGAGCCGTCAATTATTTCAAGAAGACGCTGAAATGTTTCAAAGCCAGGGGAATGGACAACTGCGGGAATTCTGACGTCATGTTAAATGTGGCCAAGGCCTATCATCTTCATGCCTTTGATCTGGCCGAAGCCAATAAGAAAGAGGAGTCCAAGAAATATTTCAAGAACGCCTTTGACTGGTACAATAGAGTTTTGAAGTGCGATCCCGGCAATGCCGAAGCCAAGAAAGGCGTTCGGGATACCGAGTTTGAATTCTAATCCGGAACGTTCAACAGGAGATCGTATGGCTGAAGGAGAAAATAAATCGCAATCTTTTGAGAGTTCGAATGAGCGGTTTAAGTATATCGGCTTTGATGTTTTTCCGGGAAAACCCGGAAACATCTTCAAGTCTGAAGAGGAGCGCAGGTCGCTTATCGAAAGGGTCATGCGTAAATTCACCCGGAGCCAGGGTGAGGTCCGCGATCAATGTACCCTGATGGAAGAGCGGGTCTCAACGTTGGAGAAAGCGTTCCTGGCAGTGGCGGCCGTGGTGCTGATCGTCTCGCTCTTTTTGCCCTGGTTTTCCGGCTATTATGAAATTGTGACAACAAGACAGGTCTCCAGTGAAGGGGGGGGGGTGACTGCGGCAGTGGCCGAGGCCGGTGAGACGCCGGTTGTTGACTCGGCGGCCATGATGGCGGCGATTGATCCTGCCGCGACCGCCGAATCGGCCGAAAATGTGCCGGCCGGAGGAGCCAACGAGGGTACGGGCGAGATGGCGGCAGTCACCGATACGGAACAGCCGACTGATACCGGCGCTGTCACGGGAACGGTTGAAGGTAATGCTGAAAGAATGATGACCGTCACCGAAGTTACCCATGACAACAGGTCATTATCGGGGATCCGCGCCATTCTGGCGTTGGGAACATACGGATCGATGGTCTTTTCCAGCGGTTTTATTTTGGTCATCTCCGGGATTCTAATGATTGTATTCTTTCTTGGTTGTATTATCATGGCGGTTCTCAACCTGTACGTTCTGTATTTCGTAAAGAAGCCGAGCCCCGATGAGTATGCTCTCTACCTTAAGAAAATGCTGCGCTACAACTGGATTCCGGTGTTCATCTGGCTGGCTGTTTTTGTGCTTTCATTTATTGGCGCGGGATACGGTTTTAACCACGAAGGTATGGTAAAACAGGTGGGTAATTCATACGGGGCCGCCGCCTTTTTGGGCCTGGCTTCGTTCGGTATGTACATTACTCTTGGCGCTTTTCTGATCTTAGCGCTGAAGGGAAAAGAGATTTAGGATAATAGAGGTTAAAAAACGATAGAGCGGAGGAATTGAAGCGGTGAAACAGACAATTTTCGTTACCCTGAATACGCTGATTTCATTTGGTATCGGCTGGTTTTTGTGGAGTGTCATCTTTGGCGGGGCTGACAGAAGTAGTCTTCTTTATACCTTACACCAGGGCGGCCCGCTGGTTATCATTCTGATATCTATTCTGTTGATGCTTCTGGCTTTTGTGGTGGAACGCTTCTTGTCGCTTCGGGTAGCCAAAGGCAAAAGTTCGGTCCAGGTCTTCTTCAAGAATCTGATTACTCATTTGCAAACCAACGACTATGAATCGGCCCTGGCTGCTTGCGACAAACAGCGAGGTACAACGGCCAATGTTCTCCGAGCAGGCATTGAGCGGTATATCCGTGTGAAGGATAATCCGGAAATGCACGTTGAAAAGAAAATATCCGAAACACAGACGGCGATTGAAGAAGCTAATGCTCTCGAAGGACCGCTTCTGGAACGCAACCTGATTGCCCTATCTACAATTGCTTCCATAGCTACCATGGTCGGTCTTCTGGGGACTACCATCGGCATGATTCGAGCTTTTGCGGCCACCGGCCATACGGCCGGCGGCGTTATCGATGCTCAGGAACTGGCGCGTGGCATCTCCGAAGCGTTGGTTAATACGGCCGGCGGTCTGGTCTCCGGCATTCTGGGCATTCTCTTCTATAATTTCTTTGTAAACAAGGTCGATGCCTTCAACTATACCACTGACGAGGCCACCTATGAGATACTGCAGTTGTTGAAGGCCAGGGAGGCTTCGAAGTAAATGAGGATTAAGAAGAAGAGACGGATGGGTGTCCATATTGATATGACTCCGATGGTCGATATCGCCTTTCTTCTGTTGATCTTTTATATGACGACCACGCAGTTCAAACCGCCGGAGAAAAAATCGGTCGATTTGCCGTCGTCCCATTCTCAGATATCGTTGCCGGATAAGGATGTGATCAACGTGACCGTCACCAAGGAAGACTCAATTTACGTTGAGTACATTATCAAAAGGACGGTTACGATAGACGGAAAAGACGTATCCATGCCGACCCGTATTTACGATGAAGCGACCGTCCATAATGTCGGCGATTATATCAACGGCGCCCGGGTCAGGAATCCGCGAGCCTTTCTGGTAATAAAAGCGGATAAGAAGTCCAGCTATGGGACGATGGAAGGAATAATGAAAACGCTTCAGGAGCAGAACCTGAGCCGTTTCCAGATTGTTACAAGTATGGAGCAGGATATCTAATTAAAGGTGGTGAATAGATATGGCAGGAGCGCCCGTAGGAGGAAACAGGCCGGCCCGCGGTAAAAAAGCGGGCATCAGGCGGCCCAAGCAGCGAATAGCCATCCGTATAGATATGACCCCGATGGTCGATATCGCTTTTCTTCTGTTGATCTTTTATATGGTGACCACGGTGTTTTCCATGCCGCAGGCGATGGAAGTAAACCTGCCGCCGAAAACCGAAGAAGACCAGATACTCAAGATCAAGGAATCAAACGTCCTGATTATTCATGTGGATGAAAACGATGAATTCTACTGGAATATGGGGCGCGAACTCCCGGTGCTGATGAAAGCCGATTCACTCCGGAAACTGCTGGTTGATCAGAATAAGGCCAACGCCAAGCTGAATACCCTGGTGATTGTTCATAAGGATGCCCGTTATAAATCGATGGTGGATATCCTCGATGAAATCGACCTGATCGAACGTTCATTTAACGCGGCGACCGCCAGGGAACTGGAAGTGACGATTAAGGAATTCAACGATCCCAGCAATGATCGTTACGATGAATTCAAGGCCAGAAGATTTTCCTATCGCTATGCCATGGCGCCCTGGGAAGACCGTGATACGCGTATTATAGATAAAGTGCTTTCACTTCAAGGTGGTGAGTAATTATGGCCAGGGCAATAAGTATTCCATACGGCGCCTTTGAACTCAAAAGAACCTATCAAAGAAATATGCTGATGGGGACGTTTTCGACGATTCTCCTGACCGTCTTTTGTATCTTTGCGGTTTGGCTGTACAGAGTCATAACCTACGAAGAAATCGGCGAGGCCAAAAACGTTATCAGGATTAAGACCATAGCCGAACTCGGTGCGCCGCCGTCGCTGGCGGCCAAACCGCCGCAGATCGATATCGCCAAGCCGAAAGTGGCGGCTCCGAGAGTCGGTGTCCCCACGCCGGTGGCTGACGACGAGGTTATTGACGAGGATATGGTCATCGCTTCGCGGGAAGAACTGCAGGAAATCAACGCTCCCGTTTTCTCGAACGATGGTGAATCCGGAGCAGAACTTATTATTGACATCCCGGAGGCCGATTACATGCCTTCGCCGGATGAGTTTATTCCCTGCGAGGTGCAGCCGGTGCAGGTATATGAGGAGGAGCCGGGCTATCCGCGGCTGGCCCGCGATGGCGGATTTACGGGTAAGGTGATCGTCCAGGCTTTCGTTGATAAAAACGGAGAAATAAAAAAGGCCCAGGCGATCAAGTGCGACCGGCCCAATATGGGTTTTGAGGAGGCTGCCGTCAAGGCCGCTTACAAGTGTCGGTATCGACCCGCCATCCAGAACGGCAACCCGATCGGCGTCTGGATATCGTACACCGTTGAGTTCGTACTGGAGTAAAGATGACATCCGGGGAGAGTAAATAGCCTCTCCCCGAATTACCCCTCAAGGGCATTCCGCCGGCCCTGATTTTCTCTTATCCCTCACGTCAGTAGCGCATTAAGGATGTATTTTCCGCTGTGTTGCAGATATTCAGCGGAAGAATCTTCCGGGAAAAAAGGAAAGGGAACAAAAACCTTTACCCGGAGGGAAGTATGCATCCGACACTCAGCTATCGGCGCCAACCGGTCGCTAAAAACCAGCGGCGGGAAGAAATCAAGACAGCGGCTGTCGAATGGCGGCAGGAATGGATTGTGAACTTCTGCCTGGCCTCGATTCTGGCGCTTTTGATCCTGTTAATGTCGCTTTCCATTTATCTCGTATTCAGCAAGCCGGTTTATCCCACTACGCCCGAAACCGAAAGCACAGACTATAACGGCAGAACTTATGCGCTTATTAAAAAAGCAGACCCCGGTAAATTACCATTGGACGAAACCATGAAGCCGTCATAACCCCGCCTTTTTTTAGGCCGGGCTATTTGCAGTGGGCCCGGCCAAACTCAAGTATGAGGAGGGCCAAAAAATGTCTAAGGCAATTAACCTGGAATACGGAGCTTTTGAACTAAAAAAGCGATACCAGAAGAATATGATGCTGGGAAACCTTTCCGTAGTGATGCTGGTCTCGGCGTTGTTGGTTTTCCTGTGGGTTTACCCCCTTTCATCCCCGGCCAAGGTTGATATTACCGGCGGCGGGGAGAAGATACTTGATTCGATAATTATTAACCTCCAGCCGCGACCAGATTTTACCATTCCCCGTCCCAAACCGGGGATATATCCCGGGGGAAATATAAAAGCAAAGGTAGGCAAACCGGTCATAATCCCGGATGATCTCGAAGGCGAAGAAGAGACATCGCTTTTGAACCGAAGTGAGCGGTTTGCTCTCGTTTCTGGTCTGCCTTCCGGCGGTGGAGGAGGAGAGGGACCTTTTGCAGGTGTGCCGCCTGTTGATGGCCATATCCCGTCTCCGGATACTTTTATCCCTGTCGAAAAACTGCCGGTGATCATCCATCAGGAACCGTTGGTGTATCCTCGCCTGGCACTCGAAGGCGGGTTTCCGGGGAAGGTTGTTATCGAAGTCTATATCGATAAGAAAGGCGATGTTAAGATGGCTCAGGTGGTAAAATGCAACCGTCCCGGTATAGGATTTGAAGAAGCTGCCATTGAAGCGGCTTATAAAAGCAAATATCGTCCGGCTATTCAGAACAACGAACCGGTCGGCGTCTGGATATCATACACGGTAAAATTCGTCTTGCAGTGATCGAGGTTGACGACTTCGCCTTATTGGTCTCAAGGGGGGTCGGGAACGGCCCCCAACCGCCTCCGGTGGGTATTATTTTAAGGCAATACAATAATCCGTATCTCTCTGAATAATATATTACCCTATATATTGTACTACCCGGAAGCTATTATCCAACATATAGTAAAGTCAAAAAATTATCTAAAAATTCAATAAATTCCCTTGACACCTGCACAAATGTTCAGTATATTGGTTTTGAGTCGATAATAATACAAGTAAGGAGTCGCGATGTATTCGGGCAGAAAGGTGCTATCGGATAAAAAACAAGAATGTGTGAACGTTGACCTGATCGGAAAACAATCTCTTGAATTGGAAACAGCCTATGGCAAATCGTCGGTTACTACCCGAAAGATTTCCCGTTCCGTCTGTCCGGAATGCGGCGGCCCGATGGTCAGGACGGGAGGTTGTTTTTGCTGCATGGTTTGCGGTTGGGGAGCGTGCGGCTGATATATCGGCAATCATTTAATCGGAATTTTAGCAGGGGGAGGAAACGATGCGAAAACGACTGATTAAATACAATATCCCGGAGCCGATTTTGGCCGGGTGGGAGGAACGGTTTAGCGGAAAGCTCCTGCCGCTGCAATACCGGGCCATTGAGGATTACGGACTTTTGAACGGGGAGTCACTTTTGATCTCGGCCCCCACTTCATCCGGCAAAACGTTCTGCGGCGAGTTGGCAATCGTTCGGGCGGTGCAAGAGCGCAAAAAGGCGATTTTTCTGACCCCTCTCAAAGCGGTCACCGAAGAAAAATTCCGCCAGTTCTCCGACTGCTATGGCGAGATTGGTCTTCGTATCGTTATCGGTACTCGCGACCATCCGGAATACGACGCCGATATCGAGAACGGCCGTTTTGATATCGCCGTCATGGTTTACGAGAAATTCAATTCTCTTCTGCTGATCAATTTCGACCTGATGGCGCAGGTGGGAACGCTGGTCCTTGATGAACTGCAGATGCTGGGAGACGATACCCGGGGACCCCGGCTGGAGCTGACGCTTACTAAACTTCTTTTTTCGGAATACAATCCACAGCTTGTCGTTTTATCGGCTGTCCTGGGTGAAGCCGCCGGGTTGGCGGAATGGCTGGGCTGCCGTCTGCTTCTGGAGAAAAGCCGCCCGGTGGAACTGCGCCGGGGCATAGCGTCTGAAGGCAGGTTTTGTTTTCGTTGCCATAATTCGGGTGAAATCGGCGAGGAACCTTTCAAAGAAGCGGAGGATAGTATCCTTTCGCTTTTCGAAAACATAAAGAAAGCTTTTGATTCGATCCGTACCGATAGTAAAGAATTCAAACTTGGCAAACAGGTATTGATTTTTCTCAAATCGCGATATGAAACGGTAAGGGCGGCTCAGCGATTTGCCGAATACGCCGGATTGGAATCGATGCCGGAAAACAGGAAGTTTTTCGACGAGCGGCTGGCCGACGAGGAGGAATCATCCCTTCTGGAAAACCTGAAAAGCCTTCTGGCATGCGGGGTTGCTTTCCATAACGCCGACCTGACGGTCTCGCAGCGGATGGCGGTTGAGCAGGGGTATCGGGCCGGACTTGTACGGGTTATTTTCGCCACCACGACTTTATCAACCGGAATCAACCTTCCGGCCGCGACCGTTTTCATGGAGGCCCAGAAGTATTGCCGGCATGGATACGGCGGGCGGCCCGAATTGGAACCGCTGTCATGGTCCGAGTACGAAAACATGTCGGGACGCGCCGGGCGGGTAGGCTGGATGCGAACGGATGATGCCGACGAAACCGGCCGGGCCGTTCTTTTTGCCTCAAGCGAACTGGAAAAATCAATTCTTTGGGATTATTACATAGATAAACGGCCCGCTCCCCTGCAATCAAAACTCCATCTCCGCAATATGGCTGATATCGTCGTCGATCTGTTCAGTTCGGAACTGGTCAAGCGGCGCGAAGAGGTAGAACGCCTCCTTTCCCGCTCGTATCATGCTTTCTGTAACGGTTTTTCTTTCAATGTAAAGGATGAAATATATAGTAAGCTGCTTGAAAAGAATTTTCTCTGCCGCCAGGGGAACATACTTTCTGCGGCTCCACCGGGAAAGGCGGCGGCCGTCACCGGGCTCAGCGTTGAGGGGGCGGACTATCTGATTAAGGCTTATGATTCTCTCCTTCAGGCCGGATGTGATATGCAGATTATCCACAATATCCTTCACTCACCCGAAGGCCGGGAAATCTATCTGCCCCGCAGCCGGAGAAGGGAATCAATAAGCTTCGGAGATCATCTTTTCCCCCCATCGGCGGAGGATAATCCGCTTATTCGAGAGATAACCGCTCTACGGAGGGAGTTGACGCCGGACGAAATGAGCCGCCTGAGATTGACTTTTCTGCTGGCCGACTGGATGAGGGGAATGTCGACGCTTGATATTGAAAGCAATTACAATCTTCATCCGGGGATGATGGAAAACATCGCGCATCAAACGAGATGGCTGTTTTCTTCGGCGGCCCTTGTCATTCGGGCGTATGATCGCTTTTCCGATTTGCCGGCTCGTTTGGAACGGTTGGCTTTTTCGGCCGGAACCGGGCTGCCGGACAGCTTAAGGGAAATACATGACCGACTGCGCGACTATCTTTTCCGGAGTGAACTGATAAGCCTGTATAAAGAAGGCGTAAATACGCTAATGCAGCTTATAGACTCGGACCCGGCACTCTTGGGGGAAATCGTCTCTTCCAAAGAGCGCCTAAAAAAGCTTATGCAAAAACTTAAGATAATAAAGGAGGGTAAAATGCACGCCGATACCAATCGACTATTAGGTCAGATTACTTTTCCGCAATCAATTGAGATTGACGGAACCCCGGTGCGCGAGCGGTTCCTGGTGCGCATCAACGGCCGGCCGATCGGCCTGACCGGCAAGTCGTTCAAATATCTTTTCAGCCTGGCCTGGTCACGCCTTACCAAGGATAACGGGTGGCTTTACAAAGAAGACCTCGAGCAAGGTTTTAATCAGGCCCGTTACCTGTACCGGCTTCGCAAGGAGGTCGGGCGGGATTTTATGCCGGACTGGCCTTTATACGAGAATAACCGGTCCGGTTATTACCGGCTGATCGCCGATAGGGAAAAGATCAAGGTAAATGTTGACGCCCTCAAAGAAAATCCCGATTATGAAATCAGGAAGATGGCGTCGGATCTGGTTCCGCTCCCGGCGAGCTAACTCCGATCTTTGGATTCGGCGGGGCTGTCTGTACCTTTTGAAGGGAATCGATAAATCCTGGCGGTAATGGCGAACTTCCTTGAGACAAGAGGAGTATAAGCCGATAAGGAACTGTATAGATGGCCATGATAATAAAGTCTCGCAAACAGTTACCATTGCTGACCTCCGATATGAAGGCGGTCCTGCCGGTACTGCCGATCAGGTCGGGCCTGATCTTTCCCGGCGAAATACATACTATTCAGGTCGGACGCAGGGAGAACCTTGCTCTATTCGACAAAGTTACCGAGCAGGATAATCTACTGGTCCTTTCCTTTGCGCCCAAGCGGGCAAAACAGCGCGGTAAAGTCGGTCTTTCTCAGGTTGGCGTGCTGGCTCGAGTACAATCGGTCAAGCCGGCCATGTCGAACTCCCGGATGGTTAGCCTCGAAGGCTTACGTCGCGTTGCCCTGGTTGATATTAAAAAAAGAAAGCCCTTTATAGAAGCTTCGATCGCCGAAGTTGATGACAGCCCCGGCGCCAAATCCAGCCTACAAGAGCATGTTTCTAAAATAATGTACCTCGTTACCGACCTGATAAAGATTGACAATAGATATACTAACGAAATTGCCTATACCCTGGAAATGAATATATCCGTGCCGGGGCAGTTTGCAGATCGCGTGGCCTCGATGATCCACCTTCATCTCGCCGACAAACAGGAGGTTTTGGAGGCGGTGGTTGTTACCGAGCGGCTGGAAATTTTGATCAGGCTTTTGAACCGGGAAATTGAAAAGATATCTCTGGCGCTTCAGATCAAAAGCCGCACAAACGAGTCGCTGGAACGAAAGAGGAGAGAGGTTTTTCTCCGTCAGCAATTAATGGAGATTCGACGGGAACTGGGCGAGGAATTTATTGAGGAAGATGTCGCAAGGATATATCACAATCGAATAAAAGACAAAGTCGATTTGCCCGGGGAAGTGGCCGAAAGGTTGTTCTTTGAGGCTGATCGGGTCAAGCATCTCTCTTCCTCGTCCAATGAATACGGCGCCACAAAAAACTATCTCGATCTCCTTTTGTCGCTTCCGTGGAGTGAACCGGCGGCGGATGGTTACGATCTGGTTGAGGTTGAAAAAACGATAGACGCGGAGTATTACGGGTCCTCAAAGATTAAGGAACAAATCCTGGAATACCTGGCGGTCAGGCAAATGAGCCCGGACCTTCAGGGTCTCTCTATCTTGTGTCTTACCGGCGCTGTTGGTACCGGCAAGGCTTCGCTCGTCAAGGCGATGGCTAAAGCAGTGGGCCGGCCGTTGGTAAGGATTAACGGTACCAGCCTTACCATGGTGGAGGATATCAAGGGCACCCAAAGGACTGCCATTGGAGCCGGGCCGGGTCAGTTGGTCAAAGCCGTAAAACGAGCCGGCTCCTTTGATCTGGTCGTTTTCATCGAGGACTTGGAATATGTTGTCGAATCGGACGATAATAACGCCTTGCTGGCTCTCCTGGAGGCAATTGATCCCCGTCATAATAGTCTCTTTGTTGACAACTTTGTCGGGGTGCCGCTTGATTTCTCGCGCATATTGTTCGTCCTGGGTCTATCCTATTTTGATGATTTTCCGGAGCCGTTCCTCCACCGTTTGGAAATGGTTGAGATGCCCGGCTACATCGAGCGGGAAAAAATTACTATCGCCAAAAAGCATATACTTCCCAAACTGTATAAGCGACATGGCTTGACCCGCACTGAGTTGAAATTCTCTGAAAAGGCAATGTCCCGGATTGTTCGTTACTATACAATGGAAGCTGGAATAATCGGATTTCAACAGCAACTGGAAAAGATTTTTCGCAAAATTACCCGCAAAAAAGCCTCAGGAGTAAAGTGCCGGTATTCGGTTATCGAAACCAACACCGATGAGTTTCTGGGAACGGCGCAGTATATACCGGAAAAAGCTACAACCAAGCCGGAAATAGGCGTTGCTACCGGTTTGGCGTGGACGGGTGCCGGAGGCGACCTGATGCTTATCGAAGGCCTGAAGATGAAAGGCACCGGCCAGGTTATTTATACCGGTTCGCTTGGTGAAGTGATGAAAGAATCGGTTCAGGCGGCTCACAGCTTTGTCCGGGCAAGGGCCGAAACACTCGGGATCGACCATAACGATTTCGTCAATTTCGATATTCATATACATTTCCCTATGGGCGCTATACCAAAAGACGGCCCGTCGGCCGGAGTCACCGTCTCCCTGGTGGTTGCCTCGGTTATGGCGGAACGGCCGATTCGCAATGATATCGCCATGACCGGCGAGGTAACCCTGCGGGGCAAGGTGCTATCAGTCGGCGGCATCAGGGAAAAGGTTTCGGCTGCTTTCCGCGCCGGAATCAAGAATATTATTATCCCCAAGGAAAATGAGAAGGATATTAAGGATATGCCAAAAGAGATCGTCCGCAAAACCAACTTTATTCTTATCGAGTCGATTGATGAGTTGTTTGAAAAGGGCCTGCTTGGCTTTGCGCCGTCGACCTATACCCTTGAGAAGATCTTTGCCGCCGAGATTGAAAATGCAAAAAAGCGAAACAAAAACCGCGGTAAGCGCAAATCCGGCCGGAAAGTTGCCAAAAAAGGGAGAGTCAGATCCAAATAATCCCGGTTCAGAAACCGATTGACAGGGAGATAGATTGACGTTGGAATACCCTGCGTTAAATGCAGTCCGCATCCCGGAGAAAACCATGCGCATCCTTATTGCCTTGCTTTGTCTTATCGGCGGAAGCTGTTTGGCTTCTGATATGACAGGTCAGGATCATAATCTTCCTGATTCAATACTTATAGAGAAGATTGAGGTTGAAAAAAGCGGCCGGATTGCTGTCAGGATAGAGTTCGTAAATAGCGAGGATCTGGGTGCGGTAACGATTCCGCTTATTATAAGAGGCGAAGGGGCAAAATTCGATTCGGTATCATTTGTCGGGAGCCGACTGGAATACCTGGCCACCCGGCCGGTAACCATTACGGGGCAGGGCAGAATGGTCATCTTCGGGGCCATATGTATGACCGAAGATTATATCGCTCCCGGACGCGGACTATTGGCAACCTTATATGTCGATATTCCCGATTCTCTTGAAAATAAACCGATTATAATCGACAGCGTAACCATTCATCCGGCCTCGCTCCTTTTTACCAGGTCGAATTCGGCTTCATATCCGCCCCGATTTGTACCCGGATCGGTAACTGTCGTCAAATCGACTGATAAACAAAAATCAGGAGATTGATATGAATTTGCCGCCGCCAGTAGCTGTCGTGTGCAATTTCGCTTGACACTTCGCGTTCCATTTTATATTATAACAGTGTGAAGTTTTGAGTGCGTGTTTTCTTACGCGTCGTTAGGTATTTCTACATTTGAATCGTATAAAAACAGCGTATCGATAGGGCAGGAGGTTCCCATTGTTCAACAGGACGTTACCGGTACCGGTGTGGTCGCTGTTTTTGGTCGCCGCAATTTATTCTTCGGCAATTTGGTTATATTTGCCGGTTCTCGGATTAAATTTGAAGAGATCGAAAAAACGAATTTCTTAAACCGGTAATGTGGAGGTGTGAAATGAAGCTCACCATTGCATTAGCAGGCATTTTGCTTTTTACTTTTGGTGCAGCCATGGCCCTGGACGATAGGATGGATATTGGCGCGACAGTTGATGGTGTCCAGATCACGGAAAACGATACTGTCTGGGTGGATGAAGCCGCGACCTTTGATATCTATTTCGAAAACGCGGATACACTGGGCGGCTATTCAGCGGGATTTATTATCTGGTCCGATGACGGCGCCGACTGGCGGTGGGAAGAGTATTTTCTTGAAGCTGTGTACATCCCGGGAACCTGGCCTCCCGAATTTGATTCCGTTTATTCCGTCGTTACGGCCATTGAAGGTTCCCGTCAGTATCCCCCGTCGGCGGTTTGGGATCAAGGCGGTTTCCAGATCAGCCTGGCCGACACCAATGGCCCCCCGTATGATACCATTCTTTTCGGCGGAACCCGCAAAGACCACGGTCTCTATCCCGGCCCACTCGAATTGCAGATGCAAATGCATTTCGTGGCGACTGAACCGACCACCGGCCTGATTTCGACCATATGTATCGATAGCGCCAAGGTCGGCGAGGCGGGAGATTTTATTTTCATCGATATCGCCGGACGGACCTCTCCGCCGACGGCTCTCTGGCCCGAAGGCGGCCGCTGCTATCCGGTCAAGAAAGAAGGTGCGGCAAGCCCACCGGTAATCATTCTTGATCCGCCCCAGATCGGCGTCACCGGTATAATAGGCACCTATACGCCGTCGGCGGAGATCAGCGTCACCAACGGCGGAATAGGAACTATGAACTGGTCGGTGACCAACAGCGAGGCGTGGCTGACTCCCGATCCGCCGGGCGGCGTGGATGACGGCATTATCGATCTGGTGTTCGATATAACCGGTTTGGACGAGGGAGTCTATTACGACACCGTGGTGGTTTCGTCGCCGGAGGCGATTAACAGCCCGCAGAAGGTGCCGGTTACGCTGACTATTATCGCGCTGCCGCCCGAAATTGAGTACGAACCTTCGGGATTCTCCGCTTCGGCCATACAGGGGGGAGCCAATCCTGATGATCGCTATCTGCATATCTGGTCCGACGTACCGGGAAGCGAACTTGAGTGGACCGTTTCGAATTCATCGACATGGCTGACGTTGTGGCCCGCCACCGGGCTTTCTCATGATTCCACCAAACTGGAATTTGATATCAGCGGCCTGGGCTATGGCGTTTATTACGATACTATTGTTATAACCGATCCCGAAGCGACCAATAGTCCTCAGCACGTTCCCGTAACGCTGCAGATTGTCTCCGATCTGCCGGTGCTTGCTTTTGATCCCGATACCCTCCACGTTGTTGTTCTCGTCGAAACCAGCGAACCGCCCGCTGTGGTTACGGTTTATAATTCCGGCGAAGGCGTGATGACTTTTGAAGCAAGTGAGGGCTGCAGTTGGATAACCGGTATTAATCCACAATCCGGTACGGCGCCGCAGGACGTATCTATTTCATTCAAGACGTACCCGCTTCACGTGGGCGATTACTATTGCCCGGTAACGTTTACTTCTCCCGAAGCGGTCAATTCGCCGCAGGATTTGATCGTTCATCTGCACGTGACCGACGATCCGGCCGAAATATCGCTTGTCCCCAGTTCGGTCGAGATGACTTATTACGAATGCTGGCAGGGGCCTGATTACATACCTGCCGGCAAGATGTTCCAAATTTTCAATCAGGGCTCGGATCCGATGCATTGGTGGCTGACGCATACTTCGGACTGGCTGATTTTGAACCCGACATCCGGGTTTAACAACCAGATAGTATCCGTGTACGTACTTAACCTGGATGAGATACCCGTTGGCACGTATGTCGATACGGTTGTGGTTTATTCCAACGAAGCGATCAACAGTCCCGAGTCGCTTCTGGTGACGCTGGATATAATCCCTGGAGATCAAGACCCTGAATTGGCCGTTACCGAAACCGGAATGGATATTCCCGCTCAGGAGGTATTCGGAGCCGGAGCAGCCCTGGTTCCGCTTACCGAGGTATATAACCTGCACCCGGGTTGTATGGATTACCGGGTTGAAGAGGATATTCCCTGGCTTAAGATCATCGATACGCTGGGTTCGGCTCCGGAAAATCTTAAGGCGGTGGTGGAGATCGGCAGTTACACTTACGGAACTTATCCGGATTCGTTCTTTGTTCATTCGCCTACGGCGATAAATTCACCGATCAGGGTGGACGTGAACCTGCTTGTCTGGCGATTGCACGGCGATGCTAACTGGACCAATAGCGTCAACATTGGCGATGTAGTTTACCTGACCAATTTTATTTATTATAACGGGCCCGGGCCGATACCGGAATATATTGTCGGCGACTGCAATGGTGACCAGGCTGTCAACGTTGGCGATATAGTGTACCTGCTCAACTACATCTTCTACAATGGGCCCGAACCGCTCGGCAATCCGAAATGATGGATACCCAATAAAAACAACAGGCCGCTCATCAGCTTGATTGAGCGGCCTTTTTATTTTGGGATTCATGAAAGCAGGCAAAAGCCCGACGCTGCTTTGTTTGTCATAAGCTCGCGTTATCCCCGTCAATGACGCAAATTCTATTTTATCATCGCCCAAAGAGCCCCGACAGCAGGGGTTTTTTGCCGGGCAGGTCATTCCTTTTAGTTGACATTTGCGCGAAAGCGGCGATATATTCAGGCGTCAACGAGATTGTTACGAGCCGCGGTTACTGCAACTTTTGTTCGAGCAAATGGGCGTTATGCTTGGAAGAACCTATTATTTGCATAGTTACGGGTGCCAGATGAACCTGGCCGATTCCGATATTCTTTCAGCCGCCATGGCGGCGGAGGGATATCGGCCCGTGGCCGACCCATCCGAAGCCGGTGTGATTATCATTAATACCTGCTCGGTGCGCAAGAAAGCCGAAGAACGCGCCCTTGGACGGCTCAGGGAACTGGCTGGCCTGAAGAAAAACGGGCAAACCCGTATCTGCGTCGTCGGCTGCATGGCCCAGAGATATGGTAACAGGCTGCTTGAGAAAATACCGAGAATTGATTTTGTCCTCGGCACCGAACGGCTGTTTGGGTTACCTGCTCTTCTGTCACAGAGGAACGGTTGTCCCATCGTCGATACGGCCATGGAGAATACCCTTGACTGGGCCGAATATGCTCCAGCGCCGAACGATCCGTATTCCGCCCTTATTACTATTACCCGCGGTTGCAATAATTATTGCGCATATTGCGTTGTGCCTTATCTGCGAGGCCCGGAGCGGCATCGAAAACTGGAGGCGATAATCGCGGATATCAACCGCCTGACTGAAAAAGGAATCGTGGAGATTACCCTGGTCGGGCAGAATGTTAATTCCTACTATTGTGACGGATTGCGATTTCCCGGGTTGATACGAAAAGTGGCCAACGAAACCGACGTCAAGCGGATACGGTTTATTACGTCCCATCCGAAGGATATCTCGGATGATCTCATCGGGCTTTTTGCTGAAGAGCCGAAGCTGATGGGGCATATGCACCTGCCGCTGCAGAGCGGATCGGATCGTATACTGGAGATGATGTTTCGAAAATACACGCTGGCCCATTATTTGAACATAATTGAAAAGCTTCGTCGGAGCAGCCCGGATATTGCCGTTACCACCGATCTTATTGTCGGATTTCCCACCGAAACGGAACAGGAGTATCGAATGACGCTTGATGCCGTCAACGAGATTGAATTTGACTCGGCTTTTATGTTTCGTTATTCGGTACGGGAAGAAACCTGGGCGGCTAAAAATCTTGATGATGACGTTCCCGAAGCGGCAAAGCTGGAGAGGCTCAAGGGGTTGATTGACCTGCAAAAGGAGATTGCCGGCAGGGTTAATCAAAGAGAGATCGGTCGCGTAAGGGAAGTCCTTGTCAATGGAACCAGCCGACGGGATAACACTGTCCGGAAAGGAAAAACGCCGCAGAACAAGACAATTCTTTTTGACGGTGACGAAAACCTTTTTGGCCGGATTGTTCCGATTAGAGTGGTCGGAGCCGGCAGCCGGACTTTACATGGAGAGCCGGTAAATGACGTTTGAACTGGCCGCAGCAATAGTTCTGTTTTTACTCACGGTTTTTGGCCTGCTTTTCGGCCTGACCAGAACGTCAGGCGTCGGCAGCGGCAGCTTTCCTAATCGGGGCCGATTCTTTGTCGGCCTGATTATCTGGATTCTAACTTCAATCCTGGCCGTTTTTATGAGTTTTCCGGGATACGCCGACTGGTTCATGCCGACCGTTTATCCGGTTCTGAAGATATCTTTTTTAGCCATGTTTCTTACCGGCTTTTTCCTGCTTATAACCACGGTTGTTGCTTTTCCCGTTCATATGGATTACAATCGCCGGGAGATCGACGGCCGATCCGATCGGATAGCCCTGCTGGAGAATATCCGGCAGATAGCCGGTCAGCCGTATCCGATTACCGAATCGTTCGGCCTGGTTTTGCGAGAGCTGGCCAGTTTTCTGGTCGTCCGAAAGGGAGCGGTTTTCCTGATAAATCCCTCCCGGCGAGAGATGTATCTGGTGGCTCAGATAGGTCTGGACAAGAACGAAATGAGTCGCCTGGAACGGTTCCCGATCGGGCAGGATATTGTATCGCGATCGGCTACGGAACAAATGCCGTTTATTTCCGGCGATCTTATTACCTCCGACGCCGCAAGCCGCAAGCTTATTCTGGCCGGTCGGGATATTACTCTTTCAGCCGCCGCTGTGCCGCTTCATTCTCGTGATCGTTCTTTGGGATCGCTGCTTGTTCTTTCAGACAAGCCGTTTCGGTTCGAAAAGCGCGACCGGATGCTTCTGAATGCCGCCGCCGAAGCTCTGGCCGGCGTGGTGGAAAACAACCGGCTGAGCCGCGAAAATCAAAAACTCGCTCGTCTGCTGGAGGAGGGCGCCGGGCGATTGGATAATTTGCGTCGCAATCTCGGTTTGCTGGCGAAATCAGACGAGCGGAAAGAGGCATTGACGTCGGTCTGTCGTTATCTGACCGAGCGATACAATGCGGTCGGCTGTCGCGTGGTCATGCTTGCCGATGGGGAGATTGAGGAAGTAGCTCGTTTTGAGTCCGCCTCAGGTTTGAATAACCGGAGCGAATCGTATCGGACTGCCATCATCGACGCCATTATGAAGAAAAAAATGGTTATCCTCAACCAGGAAGCGAGGGCTCAGGACGGGAGCGCGTATATTGCTCGGTCCACCCTGCTGTGTCCGGTGCAGGTGCGGATGCCGGGGGAATATGCCCTCCTGATCGAGGCTCCCGGTGACGGTTTGGCTATAAACGAATCATTTCTGGAGGATATTGAAGGGATAACCGGCTTTATTACCGTTAGTTTGAATATATCCGGATTACAGGAAGCCGACACGTTTAATCAGGTTTTCGTACGCGGCCTCCTGAATATCCTCAGAATAAGACACGATGCTCCGGTTACGGCGATGCTTAATCAATTCCTCGAGGAGGTGTCCAAAACGATTCGCAGGACAACCTCGGCATTGGTGTTTATTCAAGATCAAAAATATGGCTATCGTCTTCTTGATGCGTGCCATATGTCCGGCGAGGCGCCGTCGGATTGCACGTTCCTGCCGGGAGAGGGGCCGATTGGAAAGATGGCCGCCGCCGGTGAGATTCTTCAGTTTGTCGGGCGAGCGCAGGTAGAAAGAGCTTGGCAGGATGTGGAGTCGGTCAACCGGGATTTCTTCAGCCGTCTCTTTGGCGAAAAAGGATATCCGAATTATCAGTTCAATATCCCGGTCAGGGTTCTTGACGAAGTCGCCGCCGTTGTGGCCGTCTTTGACTACGGCGGCTCATCCCGATTGAACGACAAGGAAAAGGGAATACTTCAGCTCGCGGCGCAATTATTGTCCATCAAACTGTCCATGGCCAGAATGGGTGACCGGATGTTTGAGGATCTTTCCGGTGAGAGTCTGAACAAAGTAGGAAGCGTCCTTAATCGTATCAATAACGATCTGGCTACTATTATGGGTCGTGCCCAGCTTATGGCGAGACAACCGGATATATCCGGAAAGACAAGGTACGCCTCCGATGAAATCCTTAAGGCCTCGGAGTCGGCGGCCGATTCGATAAAGCGTCTTCAGGAAGGAATCAGGCCGGGTGAAAAACCGCTGTCCGGAGCCGACCGGAGCGTAAAGGAAAAGCTGGAGGCGTTTCTTGAAAGCCGGCATGTAACCGAAAATCTTTATATGTTTGACGGCCATCGACCGGTGATGCTTCAGAAAGAAATCGAACAACTGGATCGATTTGTTCCCGCCGAAGAAAATCTCTATCCTCTTCTTGAGTCCGTTTTGAGGAAGTTCGTCACGGTGGTTGAAGAAGGCGAGGAGGTTTTTATAAAGAGCGAATGCCGGAATGATAATTTATACGTCAACCTGATTCGCGGGTCGCGCGATCGGTATCGGCAATTTGATCCCGCGCAGATTGATTTTGGCGACCCGGACGTGATGCCCCGGGATATAATTGATGAGAATTTGCTGGTGGCGCTTGTTCGCAGCAGGGGCCGGGTGTCGTTTGATCGTTTTGGCCGCCGACCCACCTATATCTCGTTTAGATTTCCCATTTCCGATCTTCAGGGTGTATCGCCGACAGAAAATGTTGCCGATAAGAGCATGTCCGGGCTGAAACTCCTTGCGATTGATGATCAGCAAATGATCCTTGACCTGCTTTCCGGAATATGCGGTTCGCTTGGACTGGACCTGACAGCAGAGCAGAATCCCGCCCGTGGGGTGGAGATGTTTAAGCGGGGGGAATATGACATTGTTATGGTTGACCTGGCCATGGGAGAGGTTTCGGGCTGGGATATTGCACGCGAGATAAAGCGATATTCTCCCGATACGCCGGTGATTATGATGACCGGCTGGGGCATGAGACTCAGCCCTGAAGAAACGGCTCGTGGCGGAGTCGATTATACTCTCGCTAAACCATTTAGAATAGAGCAACTTACGGAAATAATCAATCAGGCCCGACTAAAACGAATCTCATCGTAGCCACCGGTCTAAACCTTTCTTGTTTCCTGCCGATATTTAGATAAAATACAATGACTTACAGCTATGCGACTATCATGAGGGTACTGTGAAAGAACTGAAATACATTGAAAAAATAAGAAGCGAATATTCGCTGCTGTCATTGCCACAGAGCCTTTCTCAGATACTTTCCATGGTTGGATCGGATGATTTTTCTATGGAGGACTTGAGCGATGCCGTATTGAAAGATCCCGGCCTGACCAGCAGAATACTAACGATGGCCAATTCCGCCTTCTACCGACATCAGGCCGAAATATCAACCATACAACAGGCAGTAATAATGCTGGGTATGATGCAGGTGAAATGCCTGGCCTTATCGACTTCGGTTTTTGTCATTGAAAACTACAAGGATAAAATCAATCTCGACATAAAGGATTTATTCAGTCATTTTATTTCGGTGGCCCTGGGTAGCAGGATGCTGGCCGAGGCGATCGGTTCTGACTTCACTGAAGAAGCGTTCATCGCGGGCCTTCTTCATGATATCGGCATAGTCTTCTTTATTCATCATTTTCCGGAAGATTACCGGACGGTAATCGATAACCTTAATGATTACCCGCGGTTTACCGAGGCGGAAGAGGATATTCTGGGCATTAACCATGCCACCATCGGCCGGATGCTGGCGGAAAAATGGAACTTGCCGACGGCGCTATGCGAAGCAATCGAGAACCATCACAAGATCCCCGACAAAATCGGAGAAGTCGGTATAGTCAATATCGTCCAACTATCAGAATTGATCAGTAAGTCAGCTATCGACAACCGTCCCAAACATCTGGAGAAACGCTTGGAGGATGTTAGCCTTTTATCGAATCTTATGAATATGGATCACCAAAAAATAGACGATATTTCGTTTTCCCTTTTGAATGAGACGATTAAGATGGCCGAGCATATAGGTGTGGATATCGGTGATCCGACCGATGTTTTGACCCGGGCCAATAAGGAACTTTTTAATTCATACATGACTATTGAAAACCTGTTCCGTGAGCGGCAGGAACTGTCCCGGCGCATTTTGGCCGAAGAAAGGCGAACTGCCGCAATGGAAGCCAAAAACGTGGCTATGGCAACCCTCTCGCATTACCTTAATAACGCCACCATGGCCATTTCAGGTCGCACGCAATTAATCAAGATGATGGTAGATAACGGCGCTATCCGGGACAACAAGAACGAGCTTAACCCCATTCTTGAGGTAATTGAACAATCAGTCAAAAAGATATTGGCGGTGCTTTATGAATTGCGTGATCTGACCAGCCTTGAGGATATGGAGAAATACTCCGATTCCAGGGCCATCAACATTGATGATCGCATCATGGAACGAATGAAACAGATGGAAAAAACAGCCGACCAGATAATAGTATTGCCGGATACCGAATAATAAATATATATTGCTCTGCTTTTATACCTTCCCTATTTTGAGGGCCTGATTTGGAGGAGATATGCTCCGGTTTTTAACCGCAGGAGAATCCCACGGTCGGGCATTGGTAGCGACGGCGGAATCTTTCCCTGCCGGTTTTGAGATTTCGGTCGAGGAGATTAACCGGCATCTGGCCCGCCGTCAGCAGGGGTACGGTCGCGGCAAGCGTATGCGGATTGAAAAAGACCGGGTTAGGATTCTTTCCGGTCTCCGTAACGGCAGGACGCTGGGTTCACCTGTTGTCTGCCTGATTGAAAACAAAGACTGGCCAAACTGGAAAGAGTTGATGGATCCGGTCAAACCGATCTCCCGTAATTTAAACGACAAACAGCACCGATTGGCTCTTAAAGTTACTGCGCCGCGTCCCGGGCATGCCGACCTGGCCGGAGCCATAAAATATGACACTCATGATTTGCGTAACGTTCTGGAAAGGGCTTCCGCCCGCGAAACGGTCGCTCGCGTGGTCTGTGGTTCAATCGCCCGTCAGCTTCTGGAATATTTCGATATCCGGATAGTCTCCCATGTCGTGGCCATCGGTTCGGCGCGGTTGGGCCGCAAAAGGCAAAGCGTCGAATCCATAGAGATAAGGGCCGATAAATCTCCCGTGAGATGCGTTGACGCCCAGGTTTCCGAAAAGATGATAACCGAAATCAAGGAAGCGATGACGGACAAAGACACCGTTGGAGGCGTATTTGAAGTAAGGGCGGCCAATCTGCCCGTCGGCCTGGGTTCGAACGCCCAATGGTTTACCCGCTTGGACGCCACTTTGGCGGCGGCGGTGATGTCGATTCAGTCGGTCAAAGGCGTGGAAATAGGCGACGGCTTTGCTTCCAGCGGAAAGAGGGGATCGAGGGTGCACGATCGCATATATTATAACCGGAATGAGAAGCTCAACCGGCAAAAAGGTTTTTTGCGGCGCACAAATGCCTCGGGCGGAGTGGAAGGCGGCATATCCAACGGGAGTGAACTGGTGATTCGCGCGGCCTGCAAGCCGATTTCAACCTTGATGCAACCCCTCGATACGGTCGATATTAATACAGGGCAAAAAACCGCGGCCATGGTGGAGAGATCCGATATTTGCATTATTCCGGCTGCCGCCGTGGTCGGCGAGGCGATGGTGGCGATGGTTCTGGCGTCGGCTTTTACCGATAAGTTCGGCGGCGATTCGCGGGCTGAGATCAAGGCTAACTTTGAGGCTTACCTGAAGAGGGAGTTCTAAACGCTATGCTGACAACAGTGGTTGGGAATTATCCAAGGATTCCGTCGATTAAAGATGGTATCAATCTCCGAAAAGGGATAAATGACGAGGAGAAGGGCAAAATAGACAAAGACCGGCTGGAAGAGATTTACCGGAAAACTATTATCCGCACAATCAATGACCAGGTCGAAGCCGGAGTGGATATTATTACTGACGGCCAGATCAGATGGACGGAACTGACTTACCCCATGGCGACCGCTTTAACATCGGTTCATCCGGGCGGACTGCGCCGCTTTTACGACAATAATATCTATTACCGGCGGCCTCAGATAACCGGCCTTATGTCGCGCGACAGGGAAATCGTCACCGAAGAATACCGTTTTGCTGTGAAGCATAGTGATCGTCCGGTCAAGGCGGTTCTCTGCGGCCCGATTACTTTTTGCAACCTCTCCAATAATTATTACTACAAGTCATTCGGTAAGCTGGCCGACTCCGTGGCCGATGTTCTGGCAGGCGAGGTAAGGTCGCTCGTTGCCGCCGGATGCCGCCATATTCAGTTCGATGAACCATCCCTGCCGCTTCTGCCGGCCAGGATGGAGCTGGCGTCCGAACTGTATTCAAAAATATTCGCCGGAGTTGACGCTGAATGCGGCATATTTATTTATTTTAACTCCATCAAGTCGATTGCCGACAGGTTGTTTGAACTACCGCTTCGATTTATCGGGCTTGACCTTGTCAGCCATTCTGACGATATTGAATTTCTCAAAGGGTTTAACCCGGACTGCAAACTGATCGCCGGTCTTTTTGATGGGCGTAATATCATGCTTGAAAATGAGAAAAGCATCCGGTCGAAGATTGACCGGCTTTCCAAAATGATCCCGATCGACCGGATTATGTTATCGCCTTCAAGCGGACTTGAATTCCTGCCGCAAAAATATGCCGTGGCGAAAATGAAAAGAATGTGCGCCGTGGCCCGAAAATTAACCCCGGCGGAGACGAAATGAAAAAGATGCTGCCGACAACTACAGTGGGGTCCTTTCCCAAACCGTCTTATCTGACCAAAGCCCGCGCCCAATATGCCGGAAAGAAAATATCTCATGATGAACTGGCGGAAATGGAGAAAAAGGCTACCCGCGAGATAATTGAACTTCAGGAACGGGTCGGACTCGACATTCTGGTTCACGGCGAGATGGAACGGGGCGATATGACGACCTACTTCGCGAAAAAGCTGGCCGGTTTTTCCATTTCAAGTCCGGTCAGATCGTATGGCAATCGTTATTATCGCAAACCGATTGTGAACGGTTCAATAGTGCGAAACGGGCCGATGACCGTCGAAATGTTCGAATATGCTCAGTCGCTGACCCAAAAGCCGGTCAAGGGAATGCTTACCGGGCCGTACACCATGTGCGATTGGTCATTTAATACCCATTACTCCGACCGCCGGTCGTTGACGCTGGCTTTGGCTGAGGTGATTGCGGCTGAGGCCGAAGATCTGGAAAAGGCCGGCGCGCAATATATTCAAATCGATGAACCGGCCATTTCGACGCGGCCGGAGGAGATTAACCTTGCAATTGAAGCAATGGGTATGGTCACTTCAGGCTTGAAGGCAAAAACGATCAGCCACATCTGCTACGGCGATTTCAAGACCATCTATCCCGATATCCTCAAATTGCCGGTTGACCAACTCGACCTGGAGTTTGCCAATTCCGATTTCGCCAATCTCGATATTTTCCGCGACCCGCCCTTTACGAAGGAGATTGCAGTCGGAGTGATCGATATTCATTCGCACAAGGTTGAAACGGTGGAGCAGGTTAAAGAATGGATTCGCAGCGCGATGGATGTTTTTCCGCCCGAGAAAATATATATCGACCCCGACTGCGGCCTTAAGACAAGAACCCTCGACGAGACTGAAGCCAAGCTCAAAGTTATGGTACGGGCGGTAAATGAAATCAGGACGGAGAAGGGATGGGATTAACGTCTCCGTTTCTTGAGCGTATTGCCGATTCGGTTTTAATCGCGGACGGTGGCATGGGTACCCTTCTCCATGAGAGGGGTATTTCTTTTGAGCTTAGTTTTGATGCGCTTTGCCTTGACAATCGTGAGATGGTGCTGGCTGTCCATCGCGATTACATTAACGCCGGGGTTGATCTTATCGAGACAAACAGCTTCGGCGCCAACTCCATCAGGCTGAAGAATTACGGCCTGGAAAAGAAAACCCGTCTTATTAATCGAGAAGCGGTTCGTATTGCCCGTCAGGCCCGCGAAGAAATGGGCCGCGATATTTTCGTGGCCGGCGCCATCGGGCCGACCGGCCGCGGAATGGTGTTGATCGATCGCCCGACATATGATGAAATCTATGCCGCCTATTGTGAACAGGTGGAGGGTCTTCTGGAAGGTGGAATCGACCTTTTCGTTATTGAAACCTTTACCAATCTCAAGGAGATAAAAATCGCCATCGATGCGGTTCGGTCGCTATCCCGGTTACCGATTTCCGCCCAGATGACCTTTTCCTATGACGGCGTTACCAATCAGGGCGTACCGGCCTCGCATATCGCGAAGGAATTGAATAAGTATGATGTTGATCTGATCGGCGCCAACTGCTCGGTCGGTCCTCAGCCGCTTCTTGATGTAATGAGTCAGTTCGCCGAAAATTCCAACAAACCCCTTTCGGTAATGCCGAACGCCGGACTGCCACGTTACATCAACGGCCGATATCTGTACTACGCTTCGCCCGACTATTTCAGCTCCTGCGGCCCGGAATTCGTCAAATATGGGGTTCGTCTGATCGGCGGCTGTTGCGGCACCACGCCGGAACATATCCGGAAACTGGCTGATGCTATTCGCACCGGCAAACCGGCCGAGAAGAAATCCGATTTTCAGCCGCTTTATTTTTCATCCGTGCCGGATGAAGGAATCGAAACGCCTGTTAAATTCAGGAATCGTTTCCGCGAAAAGTTGGGCAAAGAGTTTGTCGTTTCGGTTGAAATCGATCCTCCACGAGGGTCCAACCCGCAAAAAATCCTTAAAGGAGCGGATTATCTGGCCGGATTGGGCGTCGATGCCCTGAACGTGGCCGACTCACCGATGGGACGGGCCCGCATGGGAGCGCTGGCGGTCGCTTCACTGGTCAGGCAGACGGCAGGAGTTGAAGTTATTCTGCATCTGACCTGCCGCGATCTCAATCTAATGGGCCTCCAGTCAACCGTACTTGGGGCGTGTGCACTCGGCATCCGGAATATCCTGGCGATTACCGGGGACCCGCCCAGCGGCGATTACCCCAGCGTTACGGCGGTTTATGACGTTGATTCCATCGGCCTGTTGCAAATCATCAATTCGCTGAACAAGGGAATGGGCATTACCGGAGCCAAAATCGGCTATCCGACCGATATTCTGGCCGGAGCGGCGGTCAATCCGGCGCCTCCGGATGAAAAACTGGAAATAGACCGGCTGAAAAGAAAGATAGACTGCGGCGCGGCCTATTTTATGACTCAGCCGATTTTTGACCTTGATACGCTCAGGAGTTTTATCGATAAGACGGCTTCCCTTGACCTGACTATCGTTATGGGCGTGCTGCCGCTGCAATCGCTTCGGCATGCGTTGTTTTTGCATAACGAAATCCCTGGCATAAACATCCCCGAAAAGATCATAAAAAGAATTGAAAAGGCTGGAGAAAAAGCTGCCGAGGAAGGCATAGAAATCGCATCGGAGATTTCAATCCAGTGCAGAGAATACGTTTCCGGTATTTATTATATGCCGTCATTCGGGCGGTACGAAACAATCGGCGCTATTCTCGGACGAATTGGATTGACCTCGACCACAAAAGACACTTAATTCTTTTCAAACAGGAAAAATAATCGCGGAGAGATGTATGAAGTTATCGTGTTATGTTTCCAGCTTTCTTGATATCGCCGAAAATGCGGCGGTGCTGTTTTGCTGCAAAGACGTTAGGCCGAAAGGCGAACTTCTGGAGAAGATCGATATTTTATCCGGCGGGGCGGTAAGTGAGATATATCAGTCGGGCGAATTTGACGGTTCGGCCGGATCGGAAGTGATGCTGCACCGTGTACCGGAAACCGCCGCCGGCAGGATTATTCTGGCCGGTTTGGGTGGAAAAAAAGAGGTTGAGGCCGAAGCGTTTCGCCGCGCGGCAGGGCGGGTCGGGAAAATGGCCCTTGCCCGTAAACTGAAATCGGTCGCTCTCTACTTCGACGGCGAGGCGACCAATTCGACGTCGCAGGCGTTAGTAGAAGGGTTTGTGCTGGGCAGTTATCGCTATGACGATTATAAATCGGATAATAATGCCAATAAAAAAGGTCTCGAATCGCTTGCCGTCGTCGTTCCCGGCCGCGGCAAACTCCCGCAGGCACAAGCCGGTCTTGCCCGGGCGGAAGTTATCACGTGGGCGGTTACCATGTGCCGCAACTTGGGAAGTATGCCGGGTAATGATCTCTATCCGGAGTCGTACGCCCGGCGGGCACAGAAGATCGCCCGAACCTGCGGTCTTAAATGCAGAGTACTAGGACCGGCGGAAATCAGGAAGGAAAAGATGGGGGCGCTCCTGTCGGTCGGCAAGGGTTCGGAACGGTCGCCTCGATTTGTTATCCTCGAATACAACGGCAAACCGAAATCCAAACCGGTGGTGTTGATCGGCAAAGGGATCACATTCGATTCGGGAGGTATTTCACTCAAGCCGGGACTCAACATGGGCGAAATGAAAGGGGATATGCTGGGGTCGGGGGTTGTTCTGTCGGTGATTGCCGCTGCGGCCCGACTTAAAGCCAAAGTAAATCTGGTCGCATTGATGCCGCTGGCCGAGAACATGCCGTCGGGCGGCGCCAGCAGGCCGGGCGATATCGTTACCTCCCGCGCCGGACACACGATTGAAATTATAAACACCGACGCCGAAGGCAGGCTGGTTCTGGCTGATGCCATCGACTATGCCGATACTTTCAAACCTCAGGCTGTCATTGATATTGCTACTCTGACCGGCGCGGCGTTGTATATTCTCGGTTATGAAGGCGCGCCGTTTGTCGGCACCAGCCGGAAACTAAGCGACAACCTGAGAGCGGCTTCGGCCGGCACAGGCGAACGTATCTGGGAATTACCGCTTTGGACTGAGTTTGCCGATTTGATGAAATCCCCGATTGCCGATCTTAAAAACTCCGGCGGCAAACCGGCCGGGACACTAACGGCGGCGTTATTCTTGAAGAAGTTCGTCAAGGACTGGCCGTGGGCGCATATCGACATCGCCTACTGCGACCTCGAGCCGAACGGCCGACCGTACATTCCCAAAGGCGTTACAGGCTTCGGCACAAGGCTTCTGCTTGAATTAATACTTCACTGGAAAACGGTATAAAATCTATTCTTGCATAAATTAAAAAGCCCGCCTTTTAAGCGGGCTTTTTAAGTAAAGTTGTATAACAGTCTATTT